>NZ_JBALNF010000070.1:0-34867 GCF_036962465.1 Neobacillus vireti | reverse complement strand
AAGTTAGAAAGCGCTAGAGGATAGGTCTCTAGCGCTTTCTAACTTAAATTGTATGTTAAGCTTATGAGGAAGGCCTTGTTTTTTCTGCTTTTTTATCTTGCGGTTTCATTTCCGAAGCAAATTCAGAACTTGTAATACTTTTCGCACTTTGCAGTCCTGATTTCGTTTTAATATTGCGTTTAGTCATGTTTTCACCACCACTTCTAATATGCTTATAATTTAACCAACCAGCAAAAAAAACATTCCGGAAAAAATAATAAAGGATGAAAAAGGGGAAAATAACTAACTAATAATAGGTAACTTTATCACCCTTTATTAGGAGCAATATTTTTGATTAGAAAAATACTTATAAAAAAAAAGACCATCGTCATGATGATCTTTAAACTCGCTTTGCTCCAATATATCTAGGATGCCAATATGGGTTGCTAGTGTTGGTGATAATAACCCCTTTTGAAGAGGATGCCATGATCATTTTCCCATATCCGATATAAATAGCAACATGGGTTGGGGCACTTACTTTGGATGGGCCATAAAACAATAAATCACCTGTCTGTAAATTGGATGGTCGATACCCATTACCATAGTACATCTGGGCTGCCGTACGATTTAGTGTTCTTCCTGCTTTTCCGTATGAATACTTCACTAGACCTGAGCAATCAAATCCGCTAGGCGACATTCCGCCCCATCTGTAAGGAACGCCAATATGAGATTTCGCAATTGAAATTGCGGCTGTATGATAATTATAAGTTGCTGCTTCCGCTTTTTCACCCTTGGCGGCGAACAAAGAGCCACAAGAAGCTAATATAGTAAAGGCTACGATGAATTTCTTTAGCATGATTGTTTCCTCCTCGTGTGAGTTGATAGCTTTACTATACTAGAAAGATATAACGAGCTCATCACAGCTATATAACAATTTCATTACAAAGATAATTCTAGTATAATTTTAAAATCCTCTTTCTTTCAATTAACCCCTTAACTTGAATAACTTAATAACACTCCGTCAATCCCGATTCTTATACGCCTGCTCCCTTTTAAATAAATGAATGGTCTTATTACTATTTTGGAAAAGAAGTTTCTAGTAATATTTTGATTCTGCTGAAACAGAGTTGAAAAAAACTGAAATATTCCTTAGTAGAGTTACCCTATAAAAAAAGAACCTGTCATACGTGACTGGTTCTCCCAATTTCCAATAATCCCCTTATAGTTAAATAACATGTCTCTCCCCTCCTTCTCTCTTTACAGAGTAGCCAAGATTTCCTGCATTCTTTGTCTCACAAGCGGATAAAAATTATTTATGGCATCCGTAGTACTATTACCGCCGAAGAATCCTGTTCCCGGGCATGTTTTTACTGCATGTCCAGCACTCTGATCTAACACTCTTTCACCTGTGTTCATATCCCACCAGTGATGATACTGAATGCTGTCAATCGATGGAGTCAACCCAAGCTTAATAGAAAGAACAGCTGCAACAACCTTTGTTTTAGACCGCTAGTGCCAAAACTTGAATCTGGTTTAAATATTGTTTGGAAAAAGCATCAGGTTTTTTCCGCTGCTGCTGATCTGTTTTAAAAGAGATTCAGGAAAAATTTTCAACGTCTTTATCAGAAGTAAAAGAAATTATCGACTGACGTGAGGGGGATTATGAAAAAGGTGATGGTTTATTTAGTAAGTTTTTTAGTTCTATTACTGGTTTTCATCTTATTGTTTATTAACATACATCCAGCTTTCGGTGACAACCCAAGTAAAAAACAAAAAGAGCAATTTAGTGAATTGGACAATTATGTGGATGGTAAATTTATCAATCCAGAAACATCAAAATTAACTATGAGTGCAACTGATTATTTCTCCATGCTTAAGGAAAGTTTTTCAGGTGCCAAAGACCGTACTCCTAAAGGTAAAATTCCTGTATCCAAGATCGATTGGAACAAAATCAAAAATAAGGAAGACAATTTAACTTGGTTTGGTCATTCTGCTTATTTACTTAGTATCGACAATAAAAAGATACTAATAGATCCCATGCTAGGTCCTGTTGCTTCACCTGTTTCATTCGTAGGAAGCAAACGTTACAGTGAAGATCTGTTGCATCTTATAGATGAAATGCCGCCGATTGATGCTGTTTTTATTACTCATGATCATTACGACCACTTAGATTATCCTTCTATAAAAAAATTAAAGAACAAGGTCAATCATTTCTTCGTTCCTCTTGGTGTAAGTGCACACTTGATCAATTGGGGTGTTAACAAAGAAAAAATAGCAGAACTAAATTGGTGGGATGAAACTGAGTTCAAAGGCTTATCTGTCGCATTCACTCCTTCCAAACACTTTTCTGGAAGAGGACCGTTAATAGAAATTCCACCCTTTGGGGCGGCTGGGTCATTCTTGGAGAAAAGACACGTTTCTATACAAGCGGGGATGGTGGTTATGATACACATTTTAAGGAAATTGGGAAGAAGTACGGACCATTTGACCTTACTTTAATGGAAGGCGGACAATATGACCGTCGTTGGTCTTGGGTCCATATGACACCTGAACAATCTGTTCAGGCTCATATAGATGTAAATGGCAAGAATATGATGTTAATTCACTGGGGGGCCTTTACCCTTGCTTATCATGGTTGGACAGAACCTATAGAACGAGCATTAAAAGCGTCGGAAAAATCGGGAGTAAATTTGTTAGCTCCAAAAATTGGCGAAACAGTTCCACTAGATGGGGAGTTGTCCATTCCTATCTCACCTTGGTGGAAAAAGGTAAAATAGTAGGAAATAGAAAGATGAGCAATTATAGATTAAAAAAGAACCAATCGATTTAAATTGATTGGTTCTTTGTTTAAATGATTTATAAACGTTCCCAAATCGAAGCGATTCCTTGCCCGCCGCCTATACACACAGCAGATGCACCGTATTTTGCGTTTCTTCTTTGTAATTCATAGATTAGCGATAACGTAATTCTAGTACCGCTTGCCGCCAGTGGGTGTCCAAGCGCAATCGCTCCCCCATTGACATTTCCGATTGCCGGATCAAAGCCTAATTCTCTTTGACAAGCTAAATATTGCGCAGAGAAGGCTTCGTTGATTTCGATTAAATCTAAGTCTTTAACATTCAGGTCTGCTTTTTTCAAGGCCGTTTGAATCGCAGGAACAGGACCGATCCCCATATATTTCGGGTCAACGCCAACCACACTCCACGATACAAGTCTTGCGAGTGGTTTTAATCCTTTTTCTTCTGCATAGTCACTTGAAGTGACAATCACAGCAGCAGCCCCATCTACCATCCCGCTTGCATTACCAGGAGTAACCACACCATTCTGGATAAACCGGGGCTTTAATTTCGCTAGTTTTTCCAGACTTGTTTTGCGAACATGTTCATCACGATCCACAACGATTTCTTCTCTTCTGCCTTGAACTGTTACCGGTATAATCTCTTCTTGTAAATAACCTTTTTCAATCGCTGATAAGGCCCGCTCATGACTAGATAGTGCGTGCTGATCCACCTCTTCGCGTGTAATTTTATATTTTTCCGCCAAATTTTCTGCAGTATCCGCCATTGTACAGCCGCCTACTGTATCGTATAAACCATCCCATACCCAGTCCTCAATAACAGGGCCGCCTAGAGGACTCCCCCATCTCATCCCTGGAATGACATGGGGTACATTACTCATGCTCTCAGTTCCTCCAGCAAGTGCAGCTTTTGCTTCCCCTGTCAAAATGTAACGGGCTGCGGTTAAAATCGCTTCTACCCCACTTCCACATAAACGATTAATGGTTAACGCTGGTACATGGATAGGAAGCCCTGCCTTTAATCCAACATGCCGTGCTAAAAGGTGAGCATCTTTACTGGATTGCTGAACGTTAGCAAAAACCACCTGATCAATATCTTCTGGATTGATATTTGCCCTTCGAATCGCTCCACGCGCTGCCTCTGCTCCTAAATCTGTTGCAGATATCCCTCTAAAGGTGCCAGATATTTCGGTAAATGCGGTTCTGGCCCCTTCTACTAATACGATGTTGCTCATCTACTCCATCTCCCTTTCAAAACGCTTTCATTTAAAAACTGATTCAGGGAAAAGTTCTAAATCAGTCCTCATATCATACTTTTGCCGTCCCCGAGTTAATTAGCAAACATAGCATTCTTCCCTAATAACAGCATTCGCCATTCTTCGTTTAATCGCTATGATATTTTCCGAACTGCTCATAATGAGGAGACTGGCGATTCGTGAAAAAATTTCGCCCTCACCGAAATGATTGATCATATTTAGAACTCTCAGAGCAAGCTGTTGAGAAGTTTCTAGCGAATATACCCTCGTACAATCAATCTTTAGTCTATTTGCTTCCTCACCAGAATTCTGTATGGCTTTTTCCGTTCTTAGAATCGCGCTTTCAATAGCATAAATAGTAATAACCAAATCGGCGAGAAAAGCGGCGATTTCTTGTTCCCTATTAAAATTATCAAGTGAATTCTTATTAATAGATTCGATAGATTCATTGAACAGTTTTTTCAATAGTTGAAGTACCTGCTTCTCACGTTGGAAAACACCGTTTTTAATCGTATTGTCCTCCGTTGGCCTTTGATGTTTTTTTGACGCAGTGGCTGCGATGAGTATTCGATTAATCTCATTTGAACCTTCAAAGATTCGGTTGATTCGGGAATCACGATAGAGGGTTTCAATTTCATATTCAGTCATATATCCATAACCACCGTGAATTTGTACGGCCTCGTCTACTACAAAATCAAGAATCTCTGTCGACATGACTTTATTGATTGAACATTCCATTGCATACCTGGCAATTGTTTCTCCGTAATTATTGCCAGTTTGCTTCATTTCATCAAACCCATCCTGCATCCAACCTGCGGTTCGGTAAATCGCGCTCTCATTGACAAACGTTTTTATTACCATATCCGCCAATTTACTTTTAATTAAATTGAAATTAGAAATGGACTGACCAAATTGTCTGCGCTCATTTGCATATTTTACCGCCAGTTCAATCGCACGTTTCGCTGTTCCGAGTGAAGTTGCTGCGATCTTATGGCGCCCAATGTTTAACACATTGAAGGCAATAATGTGCCCACGGCCGACTTCCCCGATCACATTTTCTACTGGAACTCTTACATTTTCTAAAATAAGAGAACGGGTGGAAGAACCTTTAAGCCCCATTTTCTTTTCTTCAGGACTAGTAGAAACACCTTCATAACCTTTTTCCACAATAAAAGCGGTAAACTTTTGTCCGTCAACCTTTGCATAAACAATAAAAATATCGGCAAACGCAGAATTCGTGATCCATTGTTTTTCCCCATTCAAGACGTAGAACGTACCACATTCTGATAAAACGGCATGGGTTCTTATACTCATCGCGTCTGTGCCTGAGGACGGTTCTGTTAAGGCATAGGCAGCTATTTTTTCACCAGTCAAAATGTCCGGAAGGTACTTCTCCTTTTGCTGTTTTGTTCCAAAATAAGCAATTGGCAGCGCACCAATACCTGTTTGCCCTCCAAAGGTAATGGAGAAGGAACGTCCGAGTGCCATTTTCTCAGATATAATGGTTGCACATACCTTCCCTAACGCTAGTCCGCCATCTTCTTCGGGGATATCGGCACCAATCAGACCGAGCTCCCCGGCTTTTTTTATTAGATTAATCGTTTCATTAAACTTTTGATTCTCTATTTTTTCTAGTTTGGGATACACTTCATTCATAACAAATTTATTAGCCATTTCTGCAAGCATAATATGTTCATCTTCAAAATCCTCAGGGGTAAACACATCTGTTGACAAAATTTCCTCATTTAAAAAGCTTTTATAAGCTTTCTTTTCTGTCAGCATGATACTATCCCTCCACGGCTTCAACTTGTGGCAGCATCTTTTCTCGGATATAATCTGGAATAGGCTGTGCCTTTGGTTTTTCTTCTTTAAAAGACGTCCATGCACGGACTCCATACCCTTCGGCTACAACCTGATCACCTCTTACAAATACATGCTTAATTTTAAATACTTTGTTATGTAGTTCTTCCACATAACTCTTTACTACGACTTGATCCTCAAACAAGAGCGGTCGTTTAAAGATACAATTGGCCTCCAGCAGGGGAACCCCAATTTTCTGTTTTTCAAATAGCTCCGAAGAAGGATAGCCAATGGCTGCTAAATACGCATGTGTTGCATCATCCATCCATTTATAAAAATTCGGGTAATAAACGATTCCTGCCGCATCGGTATCTCCCCAGCGTACTTGAAAATGAAATTCAGTTTTCATCTTATTTGCTCCCTTCAACTTTAAATTGTTGGACTCTTTTTAACAGCAATTTCTTCCCGAAGTTTCATTTTTTGAATTTTTCCACTTGCAGTTACGGGGAACTTATCCGTAAATAGGACTTTTTCTGGAACCTTGTAAGTTGCCATTTGTTCCTTTAAGTAATTTTTCATTTCCTCCTCTGTGCCTTCTTTCCCGTCCTTCAGCTGGATTACTGCACAGGCAATTTCACCAAGTGTTTCGTGAGGAAGACCGATGACCGCAGATTCTACTACTTTAGGATGCCTTGATAAAACGGCTTCAATTTCTTGAGGGTAGATATTAAAGCCGCCTCGAATGATAACTTCTTTTTTCCTGCCAATAAATTTCAGATTGCCCTGATTATCGAGCATACCAAGGTCACCAGTGTAATACCAGCCTTCGTGATCAAGTACGGCTGCAGTCTGTTCCGGCAATTTATAATAACCCTTCATCCTTCCAAAGCTATGAATGGCGATTTCCCCTTTTTCCCAAGGAGGTAATGCCATTCGATTATCATCGACTATTTTTATCTTTACCCCTGGTAGTGGTTTTCCTAGTGTTTCAATTATGTTCTTTTCCTCGTCATCATATGGTGACAAAGTAACTGAAGCCGTCTCCGTAATACCAAATGATTGACATAGATTAATGCCCATCCGATCTCTTATTTCTTTCACTTTCGTTGCAGGAATGGGTGATGCTCCAACAACACCTGTTCTTAGTGAGGATAAATCATAGTGGTCAAAATCTTTTGTTTCTAGAAGTTTAATGAACATGGTTGGCACGCCATTAAGAATGGTCACTTTTTCCTGCTCGATTAAATTGAGAATTTCTGTTGGATTAAATTTTTCCAATAAAACGATCCGAGTACCTGTAAAAGCCGCATTAAACAGGTTAACAGCCATACCAAAGATGTGGAATAAAGGAGAAGGAAGAATCAAAACATCCTTATCAGAGCAGCGCAGCTCAATCCCCATTACATTAGCAGATTGCACAACACTGCGATGAGTGATCATAACGCCTTTTGGAACACCGGTCGTACCCGAAGTATATAAAATACAAAATAAATCATTATTAACATCAATATCTTCTTCTTGACCATTTTCTAACGTATCATCATTTATTAAATCATCATATGAAGGGAAATTATTGATGATGGACCTTACCGTAATGATTTCAGGTACAAAGTAAAGTGCATCTTTAAACCCGAAATTTCTTTCAAATTCTTCTGTGGCGATTAATGCTTTGGGTTCTGAATTCCTTAAAATATGGCTGACTTCATGGGCCTTATATTTGGGGTTAAAAGGTACAAGTACGGCTCCAATTTTTGCAGCAGCGAAAAATATGACAATCGTCTCATACCAATTCGGTACGGAGACTGCGATTCGATCCGTTTTTTTAATTCCGCGCCTGACTAATGCGGCTGCTAGTTTGTCCACATTAGCTTTCATTTGTGAGAATGTTATTCGATTATTTAAATCAAAGACAGCTTCATTTTCCCCAAAGACTTTTGCAGCATGTTCCAGGATTCCATAAACCGTAAAATAATTACGATCATTCCCTATCACTATCATCACTCCATATGATTCACTATGATACTATCTATTAAAATAAATCCGAAAATGAAGTATCCATCTGGTTCGTCGGATACTTCATTTTGTTAAAGTTTTGAAGGTTCATATTTGTTTATTATTTACCAGCGAACACTGGTTTTCTCTTTTCTACAAAGGCCTTTAGTCCTTCTTTACGATCTTCTGTTGAGAAAGCATTGGCAAAGCAGGTACTTTCAATAATTAATCCCGATTCGATATCAGTGTTTCCTCCCGTATTAACGGCCATTTTCAACATTTGCAGGGCAACTGGCGGTTTTTGTGCTAATTTGTTGGCCCATTCCTTAGCAGTCTCAAGTAGCTCTTCTACAGGTACCACTTTGTTAACGATTTGTAGTTCTAAGGCACGATAAGCATCAAACATTTCCCCAAAATAGAGCAATTCCTTCGCTACTCCCTGACCAACGATTTTTTGCAGGCGCTGGGTACCGCCGCCTCCAGGGATAATGCCAAGACCCACTTCAGGAAAGGCAAATTTCGCTTTATTTGAACTAATACGCAAATCACATGCTAGTGCGAGTTCAAGACCACCGCCAAGGGCAAGCCCATTTAATGCTGCAATAACAGGTTTTGCCAGATTTTCAATTTTTGAGAAAACAGCTCTTGATGTTTTGTTCATTTTATTAATACCGACAAGATCCAAGTTAGCCATTTCAGTGATGTCAGCACCAGCTACAAAAGCCTTCTCACCGCTTCCAGTTAAAACAATCGCCCGTACTTCGTCATTTGTTTCCAGATGGTCGAATAAATCGGACAATTCGTTAAACACCTGTGTATTCAATGGATTTACTGGTGGTCTGTTAATTGTTACAACTGCTACTTTATTTTCAATTTCACATAATAAAAATTCATAACTCATGATTTTTCCCTCCAAATGATTATTCGTAATCGTAAAATCCTGCACCCGTTTTCTTCCCTAATCTGCCTGCCTTCACAATTTGTTTTAATAGAAGCGGCGGTGCATAATAGTTTTCGCTAAATTCTTCTTTAAAATAATTCATAACATGGTAGCCAATATCGACTCCGGCAAAATCCTGAAGTTCAAATGGGCCCATTGGATAATTTAATCCTAGTTTTACTGCCTTGTCGATGTCCTCGTAGGAAGCAACGCCTTCTTGAACCAGCCTAATCGCTTCAATAAACTGAGGAAGCATAATTCGGTTGACAATAAATCCAGGAGAATCCTTTTTTACTTCAACCGGCTCTTTTGATAGTCTCTTAGATAACGCTTTCAATTCTTGCACCGTTTCATCACTCGTTTTAAATCCTCTTACCACCTCAACGAGTTTCATGATTTGTGCCGGATTAAAGAAGTGCATGCCGGCAACCAGCTCGGGGCGGTTTGTTGCTGCGGCAATTTCCGTAATGGACATGGAAGAGGTATTTGTTGTTAAAATGACTCCCTCTCGAACAATTTTGTCCAGAGCCGAAAATACTTCTTTTTTAAGAGTAAGCTCTTCAAGGACTGCCTCAATAACAAGATCCACATCTTTAAAATCTTCTAAACTAGTCGTTGTTTGAATACGACCTAAAGCCTCTTGCTTTTGTTCCTCTGTCATTTTTCCTCTTGCGACACTCTTTTCCATAAACTTACTCATTCGGTTTAAAGCGCTTTCTAAAAAGCGCTCCTCAATATCTCTTAAAACTACATTAAATCCATTTATAGCGGCAAGGTTCGCAATGCCTGTCCCCATGGATCCTGCTCCTACAACACCAATTGTTTGAATGGCCATATCTGCAACTCCTTATATTTTTAATTTTTTATTATTTCTGTAAATTTATTATAGCGAATTTGCTCGGTTAAATTGTACCTACACAATGTAGGAAAAAACATACTATTTTTCATCTATTTTACGGTTTAATAGAATATGAAACAGGAGACTATACAGCTGTGGGTCCATAAAAAGGTCAATAATCCGCTAATGGATTATTGACCAAACATGAGGGAACCGTTATTACTTTACATTTAATAATGGGTTTTTCACCATTTCATTCCCATACATATCATAAAGTTTTAAAGCCATCATTAAATTAAATCTTACTTCCGCATCGCTTAGCTGAATATCTAAGAGTGATTCAATTTTTTCAAGACGATAAAGTAAGGAACTTCGATGGATATAAAGTTCCTCCGCTGTATTTTTGACATTCCCATTGTTTTGGAGAAATGTATGAAGTGTATTAGAAAGGTCTGTATTTTTGCCCTCTGAATAGGATAGCAGGGGTCCGAGTTGTTTTTTTACAAATAAATCAATGGCCACAGAATAATTTAAATGATGGAGAATTGCATAAGAACCTAATTCATCAAATAATGTAAAACCGCTTTGCCGTAAACGACTGGTAACAATATTTAATGCCTGGATGGCTTGTTGATAACTCACAAAATAATCTTGCAGGTTAGTTGTGCTTCCACCCACTCCCATTAAAACCTTGCATTTTATAGCGGTTTCTAAGGTCCATTTGTTAATTTTTGAATAAATCGATTGCCAGTACTTTTTAAGAAGAGCGCTTTCACTTTTTAATGGAACAATTAATACATATTTCTCATCATGATAGGCAGTGATTATAGATTTATCTACCTCTTGTAAATGAGATTTAATATATTCCCATACTTGGTTTTTTTTCGACTGCTGTTCAAACAGATTGCTTTCCTTTATCTCTCTTTCATCGAGCGTGATTGACAGAACGGCAATTTGATGACTTTGAAAAAGATCCCACTGGAAAAGATTAGCGTATTGAAGAATGCCCTCTGAATCTTCTATGTTCTCCGTTAGCAATTTATTGATAAAACTATCTTTTGCCTGCTCTTTAGCATCGAGAACCAGCTTTTGTTTGATAAATTGGATGGAACAAATATTTCTCGACAATTCAATGGTTAACCGATCAATCTCGTCCATCTCTCCATTTGTCCTGCATACGGCAAGAAACCCTAGTAAACTACCTCCGCCATTTATCATTAAAAAGGAGAAACTACATGAGGAATCCCCCGGGTCTTCAATTGAAAAATATTCGAGACCTCTATTTTTATTTCTCCTATTTTTTGCAATATCAGCGATCTGTTCTGGAAGCAGCACCCGATTCTGTTTATCAAACATACTAAACGAAATAGGCTGCATAAATCGGTCATATAAGATAACTGGATTTTGAAACAAGTTTGCAAGCATGGATGTAATTCCATCAAAGTTATCAACTTCTACTGTTTCTTTCACCAGCGCTTGTTGGAAATCTAACAAAAATTGGAGACGGTTCTTACTCTCCTTTTCATTGTTAAATAGACGGGCATTTTCCAAGATAGCGGCCACATGATTCGATAATAGCTCCAACATTTTTAAATCATTTTCGGTAAAAATAACATCCTTTTTATTCTCAATATGCAACACGCCAATTGTTTTTAAATCAATAATCAAGGGGATGGTCATATATGTTCCGCCAGGAGTCTCTAAAAACGGAAAATACTTATTAAGCATATAATTATCTTCGATCATAATCCTATGAGGAAACTCACTTTCTCCATAAGCCGGCGGCTGAAAGACAAAGCTATTTTCCTTTTCATTATATAAATATATACAAGCAAAGTCCGCATTGGTTCCCTCACCTGCTCTCATTGTCAGCTCTGCAATATGTTTCTCAATCGGTGCATTGAGGGATAGATTCTTACTGATCCATTCAATCCCCTCAATTTTTTTCAATTGGGATTTCTTTTCTCTTGCCATGGCCATGGCTACAGCAATATCTTTTCCGAATTCTTCAAAAGGCATCTCCATATCTAATAATGGAACATAATTTAAAAAACCGACAATACAGAACCCTAAATTGTAATCGTTATCATAAAGGGGCACAGTAAACCAGGTTTTAACATGGGCATCTTTAAGTACTTTTGAAAGGTGGCAGCTTTCAGGTGAGTCGGCACGATCATTTGTTAAACTCTGACGCAGAAGCTTCGGGGAACAATTATGTATTTCAATTGGAAAAGAATTTATCACAGCAGGCAGGTTTCCGCTCCATGCTTTGGGTACAAAATTTCCAGTTTCATTTAGGATCACACCAACAAAATCACAGTATAATTCAGAATGAAATACCCCTGTTAAATATTGGAGTACTTGATCTTCAGTATCAAATTTAATTAGTTGTCTGGCTGTGGAGCGTAAATGGTTTTCTAATTTCTTCATTAGTTTATCCTTGTCAATATACGGCATAACCCATTTCCCCTCATCCATATTTTCTTCTTCCCTTCTTATTTTAATAGAAATATATTTTGAAAAGTATAACAATTCGTAATTTAGTATTTTTAGACCTATTTATTTTCTAATTAGTTAAATCCCGAAGAACCATCTCCGGGATTTTTAGTCATTATTTTGCCATTTTCAAATTCTTATCATCAGAAGCTTTTCTTTCTTTATGATAATCTCCATGCTTTTCTTGAACAAACAACATGGCAAAACCACCAAGAACAGCAGCCGAAGCAATCGCTGCAAAGTTAAACTGAGGCATTAAGTTCATTGAAAGTAATACTCCAACAAATATAGGTGCTACGATTCCTCCCATTCTGCCAAAAGCCATTGTACTACCTATCGCCGTTGATCGCATGCTGAAAGGATAATACTGAGAAACGAAGGCATTTGACATATTCTGCACTCCTACAGAGGAAGCCCCAATGACGGAAATGTAGAAAAAAGCAAGCATTGTACTTTTTGTAAATCCTATTAATGATAGAGCAATCGCTCCACAGAAAAATAATGGAACAAGAACTTTTTTAAAACCCCATTTGTCGACTAACCGGCCAAAAATTAAAGTACCGGCTATCGCACCTAATTGCATAACAGCTGTAAAGGTGAGACTTGAGCTAAGATCATAGCCTGACCGCATCATCAGCCGCGGTAACCAGGTATTCATAGAATAAATAAGGACAAAGGCGCTAAAACAGGAAATCCAAAACATCAACGTACTCAATGCTCGTTTTTCTTCAAATAACTTGATAACAGGCGAACCAGGTGTTTTAGCCTGCTGTTTTTCAACTTGAATCGCTGCTTTCAAATCCAAGCTAGAATCTATCTTATAAAGGATTTTCTTTACCTTCTCTACTTTCCCTTTATTTACTAGAATACCAATAGATTCTGGGATATTTCTCAGCAAAAATGGAAGAAACAATAACGGAACTCCTGCCAGCCAAAAAACAGGTTCCCAACCTGCCGTTGGAAGAAGTGACCGGCTCGTTAAAGCAGCTACAATCGCACCAACGGAATAGCCGCAGAATACAAACGAGACTATTGCAGAACGTATACGTTTAGGAGCATATTCGGTCGTTAAGGCAATAACATTCGGCATAACTCCTCCCAAACCAATACCTGCAATGACACGAAAAACAGTAAATGTAACAGGGTTACTGGCAAAGCCAGAAAGTAAAGTAAACAAGCTAAATAATAATGTCGTTAATAGAATAATATTCTTACGCCCTAATTTATCGGCGGCCATTCCGAACATAATTGCACCAATCGCGGTACCAATTACGGTATAACTTCCAATTGCTCCAGCCGTGACATCTGATATACCCCATTCTTTTATAAGGGAAGGAACAGCAGCACCGTAAATAACTACATCATATCCATCAAACATGATGACAAGGAACATCCAAAAAATAAGCCCTAAATGATAGGAATGAAATCTACTATTATCGATTACGTTGTTAGGATTAATAGAATTTGCTTTCATTGTCATAACCTCCATGTTTTCTTCCTTATGCTCCAACTGTCTTAATACCTAAATAAGCAGACATTACCTGTGGGTCAGCACTTATTTCATCACTTGTTCCATTTAATATGATTCTACCTTGATCTAGTACATAAGCCTTATCTGAAACTTTTAGTGCAGCTTTGACATTCTGCTCTACTAAAATCACCATCGTTCCAAGTTCTTCTTTTATAATCAGTAATGTATTTAATATTTCGTTGACGATTTTGGGAGCTAGTCCCATACTCGGTTCATCAAGCAGGATAATTTTAGGATTGGACATTAACCCTCTGCCGATTGCTAACATTTGCTGCTCACCGCCGCTTAAATTCCCGCCAAGATTGTTTAAATGCTTTTTTAAACCAGGAAACATATCAAGTATTTTGGTTAAGTTTTCACTAACTAGCTTTTTCTCTTTATAATATTTCGAGAACATTCCCAGCATTAGATTTTCCTTAACCGTAAGATTAGAAAAGATTTGCCTCCCTTCAGGTACGAGGCTTAATCCTTTTTTGACCACTTTAAAGGCCTGAAAACCGCTTATCGTTTCACCCTCAAGTGTGACGGTACCGGCAGTTGGCCGATAGATTCCAGCCAGTGTATTTAATAACGTACTCTTACCCGCTCCGTTTGCGCCAATAATCGAAACAATTTCACCTTTGTTAACTTGAAAGTTGATATCATGGAGGATTTGTATTTTTCCAATATGGGTACATAAACCTTGCACTGATAACATTATCCAACCTCCTCCCCTAGATACGCCGCAATAACCTTTGGATTTCGCTGTATTTCTTCAGGCGTTCCTTCGGCAATCTTCTTTCCAAAGTCAAGGACAACAATTCGGTCCGCCAGTTCCATAACAGTGGTCATCTTATGTTCAACAAACAAAAAGGAACTTCCTTTCCTTTTTAACGCTTGAATAAACCCACCCATTCGATTGGTTTCGGAATCGTTTAATCCTGCCATCGGTTCGTCGAGCATAATCAAATCCGGTCCATAAACGATTGCTCTTGCAAATTCCAGCTGCTTTTGAATGCCGTAGGATAATTGCCCTGCCTTTTCAAACATTAACTCCTCTAATCCTACCAACTTAATTACTTCTACCGCCAATTCATAAGCTAATTTTTCATCCTTCTTTATCCTTGGGAGCCTAAACGCTGCATTTAGCACATTGGTTTTCAATTTAACATGTGCCCCCATCATTACATTTTCAAGAACCGTCATGTTGTGAAATATCTGCAGATTTTGAAAGGTCCTAGCCATTCCTAAGGCGGCTAGCTGCGGAATCTTTTGCCCCGTCAGCTTTTTTCCTTTGTAATATACCTCTCCGCTTGTTGGAGACAGAAAACAAGAAATCATATTAAATAAAGTAGTTTTACCTGCTCCATTTGGTCCGATCACAGTTACAATTTCTCCTTCTCCCAACCCAAAACTCACATCTGAAACAGCCGTAACTCCGCCAAATTGTTTCGTTAATTCCTTTACTTCAAGTAGTTTAGACATGGTTATACTCCTTTTTGAGAAATCATATCTTTTGGTGTTTTTGCAGGTAGCTGTTTTTTGTGTTTGAGTTTTTGAAAAGGCTGGGAAATAACCGAAATCAGTCCTTTTGGTAAATACATCATGATTAAAATAATGATTAAGCCATAAACAACGATTTCTACCTCACCACTTATTCCAAAGTAGGTATGTCCCACAAAACGGATGATCTCATTTAAAAACATAATAATAGCAGTACCTAACAGTGCACCCCCTACGGAACTTGCTCCTCCTACCATAACCATGATCAAAAAGAGAATTGATTTGGTTATATAAAAAGTAGGTGGTGCGACAAACGTAATATAATGGGCATAAATACTTCCAGCCAGCGAAGCAAAGGCAGCACTTAAGGCAAATATAGTGACTTTATACTTAGAAACCTGGACTCCAAGTGTCTCTGTGGCAATTTCACTATCATGGATACTCCTTAGCACTCTTCCTACATGCGAGCGAACAATATTTAAAGATAAGAGCAGCACGAGTAAAGCAATGGCCCACACAAAGAAGTAAAAAAACACTTTATCTATTAGTGAAATCCCAAATATTGTTAGGATTGGAATTCCAACTAAACCCGCTGCGCCCCCCGTCCATTCGTTCAAACCTAATAGTAGAATATAAAATATAATATTAATTCCAAGAGTAGCTAGGGCAAGAAAATGTCCTTTTAACTTTAAAATGGGAATTCCAATAACGTAGGCAATGAAAAAAGTAGCAGCCATTCCAATAACAATGGCAAGCCAGGGAGAAATTTGAAAGTGTGTCGTCAATATTCCGGATGTATAGGCACCAATTCCAAAGAAAGCCGCATGCCCGAGCGATATCTGTCCTGCATATCCGATCAAAAGGCTTAAGCCTATGGACACAATTGAATAAATTCCGATTAAGATTAAGATGGTGAAAATATATTGAGATGTCACCACTAAAGGCAAGATCAGAACAAGTGCACTTAAAAATAGGAGAGGCTTTAATCTACTCCCATATAAGACTTTTTCTAATTTCGACAACTGAATTCCTCCCTATTAAACTCTTTCACCTGAAGCTCTTGCGAATATCCCATTGGGTTTTAAAAATAAGACTAGGATTAATACGGTAAACATAATCGCATCACTATAAAAGGTGGAAATATAGGCGCCCGAAAAGGTTTCCAATAAACCAACAATTAAAGCACCCGCTACGGCTCCCGGAATGCTATGCATGCCGCCAATAACCATACCTACAAATCCCTTCACTCCAATAAGAAACCCCATTTCATAGGTTGCATCGGTTATAGGGTAATCAGGATCCCGGCTATGGCACCTAAAGCTGCCGCCAGAGTAAATGCCAAAGCAGACATCGTACTCGTATTAATACCCATCAACTTTGCAGCGCGTGGATTCTTTTCACTTGCCCTTAAGGCAGAACCGATATAAGTTTTTTCAAAAAATACGTATAATACGCCTAGCAGGACAAATAAAATAATAAAAATAACTATACTCTGTGGATTAATAACCGCCCCCATAAATTGAATAGGATCCGCTTTTATGATTGGAGATAGCTGTTTTGGATTTGTCCCCCAAACAATGAGACCCATTCCTTTTAGGAACGTCGATAATCCGATTGTAATAATGATTAAAACAATAACGGACGTATTTCGTGCATGAAGAATAGCCGTTCTCTCTACAATGAATCCGATCACTGCCGTAATCAAAATGGCTAGAATGATCGCCGCAAACATAGGTACCCCTGCATTGACTAAAGTAATGCAGGTCATTGCTCCAATCATGGCAAACTCGCCCTGAGCGAAATTTAATATTCCAGTAATGTTATAGATGGTGACAAATCCAATTGACAGTAATGCATAGATACTTCCAACAGTTAACCCCGTTACAATATACTGCATGAGTAAATCCATGGACGCGCTCCTTTCTTCATGCCAATGGCAGAAACCTAAGATTCTGCCATTGGTTCATCTAGTCTTTGAAACTATTCACTGTCTTAGGATTTATTTGACCTTTTATATTCTCAATTTAAATTTTAATCACGATACTTCCATTTGTTATTTTCAATACTGAGAACGGCAAAGCCATCTTCATAAGGGCCTACATAATCTGACTGCAGCTCGAAGGTACCTGTAAGGCCTGGATATTTACTCACATCTTTTTTTAGATAATTATGAATCTTTTCAGGTGTCGTATTCCCGGCTTTGATTGCTTCAATGATTAGATGGAAACCATCAGCTGCATGGGCAGTAAAGTTATCAGGGTCACTATTAAACATCGCCCGGTATTCTTCACGGAACTTATTTAAACGCGCCTTTTGCTCACTATCAGCCAACTGATCAACAACACTTAATTTGCTTCCGATTACAAAGAGGTTTTTATTGTTATCCTTCACTTGGTCTAAGAAACCTTGATTCGCAGATGCAGATGATTGAATCATTGGAATATCGAATCCGAGAGTTTTAAAGTTCCGGGCAGCGATTCCAGCACCTGGAGTTCTTGACCAAACGATTACAGCTTCAGGATTCTTTTTGCGAATATTGGTTAATTGAACGGTCATGTCTGTAGCCGTAGCATCAAACTCTTCGTGGGCAACAATCTCAATCTTATTCTCTTTTGCAGCCTTTTCGAATGGTGGAAGTCCATCAACACCAAAACCATCTCTGGCATTAATCCATGCAACCTTCGAAATATTATTTTCTTTTAAGAATTTAATAATTAGTTTGGCGCTAGTTGAGTTACTTGGTGCCATTTGATAGATATTTTTTGTGTCTGGATTGACCGGAGCAACCGTCATTAATGGAATGCCTGCTCCGGAGATCTTTGGTAAAATCGCCATGGTAGTACTAGCTTGCGTGGCGCCTACGACTGCGACTACTCCCTCTGAAATTAATTTATCAGCCGCCACTACGGCTTTAGTGTCATCTGTTTCATAATCTTGCAATACAATTTCAATTTTCTTTCCATTAATCGGACCTGCTTCATCTAATTGTTTTTGAAGGAGCTTCACATAATTTGCTTGGGTTTTTCCTAGAGTGGAAGCGGGACCAGTTTCAGCAAAAATGGCACCGATCTTAATGACCTTTCCGTCTGCTTTTTCAGCGTCACCACCACTGCCGCCAGAGCTGTGCGTATTACAGGCGGCCAATGCAAACACTAGTCCCAGAATGAAACTTAAAGTACTTAACTTTTTAATTATCTTTTTCATAATCAATCCCCTTTTCTAATGAAAGATCTCACACTAATCCCTTAAGGAAATGACACCCTTTCTAAAGATTCTTATTTTCCCCTTACACCTCCATATACTCTAGTAAAATAGACTTGAACAGGGAACCTAACTTCTATAGATGTAATCGCTTTCACCACGAAGCAATGAAACTATTAATATGATTAAATAAACAGGATCCGCTTTCAAAAACTGTCATCAACCAACTAGCTCCTGTCTACAAGCTCAAGCTTATATTTATGAATGTTCTGAATATTTGTATTTTCATTATAGGTGAAGGGAAAATAAAAAAATACGTACACGATGTACTAAAAAACAGGATGATTTTCATTAAAATTGTGGAAACTCTTATTCCAATTTGATCAGACTATTCTAAGAACGCAAGGATTGCTCCTTTAGCTATGATTAATTTGAAAGATTAATAGTCTTATATACTCTTACATAAGTAACAGAGGGGCACGCCCTGTTTCCTATAGAGCACGCCCCTCTTTTTGTAGCTGGCTATTGGTTAAGTGCCGAGCCCCCTGAACTTGGCTTGCACTGGAAGCTTGAGGCCACTTCCGGGTCGCCCTTTGTATAGCGGGCCACAAGCGGGTATGGGCAAAGAGGACGGGAACGGTCAGGTGCCCAGGTGGATGGTACATCCGGATTAACACCGCCCGGATTACCCTTACCGCGCGCCGTGGCGATCATTTTGTCTGGCGCTGAGCCGTACTCAACCCACTTGATTAGCGCACCAAGACCGTCAAACTGATCGGTGGCGGGACCGCCACGGACATGTCCCATGCCAGGGACCTCGAAATAACGGACGAATTCCTCGGCCTTGTTCTGGTAATTCGCGTCGAGATCCTCGTACCAGCGTGCTGTGTCAGCAGGTGAGAAAACCCCATCCGATGCGCCGTGCACCACAATCATCTTGTCTCCTGAATTGCGCATCGTATCTAAATTAGTCGGGTTTGGAGGTGTCATGAACTCCATGGCACTTTCGGTGTACAGTTCGTTGGAATTGTAAATTAACCCCACCTGAGTATCCACATTAAAGTTCAGGGCATAGCCCAGGGTGTCCTTCAGCATACTAGCATTCTCCGGAGGCGTTGAGAGAATGAAGCCGACAGCCACGGGATCGCGCGGCCCGACGGAGCTACTAAATTTCCAGCTGGCCCAACCGCTCTGAACAACCCCTGGATCAAATGGGAAGGAAGAGTAGAGCTCTTTTCCCGAACTTGTCTTAGCTCCTGCGAATACATCCTGCACAACAAGCTTTTGCTCCTCTGTCAAGCAGGTTCCATCTCGTACCGTATCGCAAGTAGGGACGTCCCGTTGAACGTCGAAAACCTTCTGGCAACGATTGCTGTCTTGCACCATGCCGTCAACCAATCGGTCCAGGCTATCACAACGGGCTAGGATTGCTTGCGCAAGCACTTGTCGCTCAGCCGGAGGCAGCGCCGTCTCAAGGTTATATGTGGTGGTCGCTACTTTGGCCCATTGCTGAGCTCCCCACAGCTGGGCTACCGCAGCCTTTGGCAGGTTGAATCCTGGCGAGACTGCTAGGAATCCGTCGTACTGATCTGCATATCGGGAAGCAGCAACCATGGTGTGCCGGCCTCCGTTGGATCCCCCGGCAAAGTAGGAGCGGTCGGGCCCACGTCCGTATGCCGCCTTAATCAAACTCTTCGCCATTGGAGTCAGCGTTCCAACTGCCTGATAGCCGTAGTCCAGACGGGCCTGCGGATCGAGCCCGAACAGGGGATTCTGCGTTCCATTATGGCCAGCGTCTGAGCTCATAACAGCAAATCCCATCTGCAAACCGTTCTCAAGCTGGCCACCTGTGATGCTGCCAAGAGCAGAAACGACAACGCCATCTAAGCCGCCATTAGCTTGGTAGAGGAATCGGCCTGCCCAGTCGATAGGAAGACGCATCTCAAAACCGATGGCATAGGTCTGCCCATCTACAGGGCTAACGCGCTCATTCATTTTGCCCTGGATAAGGCAATGTTTGCCAACTGGCTGACCTCCATTAGACAGTGTTCCTTCAGGAACGAGCTCTGCCTTCGTGATCGTGGTATTCTTAAAGTCAAAAGATAACAGTGCCTCGCACTTCTCCAGTGTGCCTGGCTGAGCAGGAGATAGCTGAGGAATTGGCCCGGATGATCCCAGCTCTGTTTTTGTATCCTTTACAATTTTTTGTGGTGAAAGATTAGCCACTTTAAAAGCGCTTCCACTTTCCGCCATAACAAAGGAAGGAAAAAGGGACATCATAATTAGAACTACCGTTAGTAAAATCGTAAAACTTTTCTTTTTTTTCACACCTATTCTCCTTTCTTCTTTTATTTCGAATGAAATCTTGTTTACAAAGATGATAGATGATCTGAATCTGTAATTTAATTATAGGTGATGGATTTTTAAAAGAATACGTACATGATGTGCTAAAAGACGGTGGTAATTTCATAAAAAATGTGGAATTTGGAATGTAAAAAAGCTAACAACTGGACAAATCGTCCAAACCTTGTTAGCTTTTTTCTATTTATTCTGCTTTCTTCTTACTTTATTTATGAAATATTTCCTTTCCTTTTATTACTTTTTAGATCAGCGGCTTCCGAAGTCCTTCCTTCCCATTCCTGGGCATGGTTTAGAAATGCTTTCATAGCGTTTGACTTATTCATTCGATTACTAACAACAAGTGCGGTGGTATGGTTGATTGATTCCTCCAGCCTGATTAATGGTGATATTAGCCTTTGAAAAATATTCAGCTTCCTTAGATGTTATTAATGAGACCCCTAATCCTTCCGCAACAAGCCCCACAATAATATCTATTTGACTGCTTTCATGAGTAATATCTAGTGTAAATCCAGCTTTTTTGCAGGCATCCATACAAATTTGAAAAAGTGTACTTGCTTGATTCATCAGGATAAACGGTTCATTCTTAACCTCTGATAGACTTATAGATTCACGATTGGTAAAAGGGTGCCCCATTTGAGTAATTAATACCACTTCATCCTTTATCATGGGGTAGGCCGAGAACGCCTCTATCTTTTCAAAGTTTTCAGGCAGGGCAATAAAGGCCAGATCTAACTCCGCTTTTTTTAGGAGGCCAATCAGTTCACTGCTCATCTTTTCCGTAATATCTAATTGTATTGCTGGATACTTCTTCTGAAAAGATGCAAAAAGACTAATCAGTCCCCTGCTGCTATATACAGGTATGGTTCCTACCGAAAGTACTCCCCTTTCGCCAGATGTAAACGCTCTCATTTCATTCAACATATTATCATATTCATTCAAAATACGATTGGCATATTTAGCAAACTCCTGACCAGCGGCAGTGAGTTTAACCGTTCTAGTCGTACGGTCGAATAATTGTACCCCGCCTAGTTCTTTTTCCAACTTAATAAGATATTTGGATAAAGAAGACTGTGAGATCGAAACTTCATAGGAGGCATTTGTAAGATGTTGATGTTTGACAATGGCCATCACATATTTTAATTGTTCTATGTTCAAGAGAACCTTCCTTCCCGATTTATTCCCGGTTGGAATTAATTATACAGAAAATTAGAATTGTTTACACTATTCAATTTCATTTACATTATATTTACAAGGCTTATGTCACATCCCATTTCAGGATGTAAGCGTTTTATCCAAATAAATAAGGAGGTCAAATTTCAGGTAAATTTTTTAAAAATTACATTTATGAAAAAGGAGAGTTTTGTATGACTCGTTATAAAAAATTAGGATATGTAGCATTAAACGTTACAGATGTGAACAAATCAGCCCAATTTTACCGAGATATTGTTGGTCTTGAACTGGTAGAATTAGTCCCAAATAAAATAGCTTTTTTTAGATGCAGCCATGATCATCATAATCTAGTTCTTTATCCTTCTCAACATCCTGGATTAAAACGAGTTGCCTTCGAAGTGGAAGATGAAAATCAGCTCGACATTGCCATTGATCGGATTACTAAAGCGGGAGTAAACTGGCTGGAAGTGGATGATGCAGAAGTAAAATCACTCCATCAAAGTCGTACGATTCGCTTTACCGAGCCTACATCCGTGGTCACATTTGAATTATATTCTGATATTGAGCAATTTGAAGTACCTTTTACCTCCAAACCAATCAACTCTAAACCAGTGAATATTACTCAGTTAGGCCATGCTGTCCTTGAGGTAGAAGATCAAGACTTTGATGACCTATACAAGTTTTTAACAGAAACATTAAACTTCAAAATATCGGACGTATCCGGCGACCAAATTGGCTGGGCATGGTTGAGGGCCTTTCCGAATCCATTGCATCATTCGTTCGCGATTAATCGTGGAAAAGAGCGAAAGCTTAATCATATCTCCTTCCAAATCGAGGCAATCGATGACTTAGGAATTAGTCAAAAACGGTTAGTAGAAAATAATGTTCCAATTGTATTTGGTCCAGGCCGGCACGCACCATCTGGCAGTCTATTTTTATATTACTTAGATCCTGATGGATTAACATTGGAATACAGCCAAGGTATGGAAGAGTTTCCTGAAGAAGATCCACGCCAGCCAAGGATTCTGCAACCGACGCTTGAAACATTAGATATGTGGGGGGGAACTCCAGATCCAAGGTTTGGCTCAATCGGTAAAATTGGTTAAAATTCCGGAATTGGAGAGCTAAACAATGACCGTAAAGCGAATTGACTTTCATACTCATATTATCCCTTTAGAGATCCCAGATTTTGCGAAATCATTTGAAGGTGATCGATGGCCATCGATCAAGAGATTGGATGAAGATACAGCCAATATTATGCTTCAAGGAAAAGTTTTTAGAAAAATATCAAAAGACACTTGGGACCCGTCTAAGCGAATCGAAAAAATGCAGGCAGAAGGAATCAATATACAGGTCCTCTCCCCTATTCCAGTCACTCTATGTTATTGGGCACCTATACAAGGAGCAGTTGAATTTTCCAAATGGCAGAATAACTTTATTGCAGATGTGGTCAGAGAGCATCCCAACCACTTTTTAGGGCTGGGAACCGTTCCACTTCAAGATGTTGACGCTGCCATCCTTGAAATGGAGCGGTGTGTCCATCAGCTTAAGTTAAGCGGCCTTGAAATAGGCTCAAATGTGAATGGAAAAGGATTAGATGACCCTTGTTTTTTACCCTTCTTTGAGAAAGCATCACAATGGAATGTTCCACTATTTATTCATCCCTATGAAATGATAGGAAATGAACGCACACTTAACGATAACCTTAGTATTACGGTAGGAATGCCAATGGAATTAGCACTCACGGCAACTAGATTGGTTTGGTCCGGAATTTTTGAAAAGTTTCCAACGATTAAAATCTGCTTGGCGCATGGAGGTGGTGCCTTCCCTTATATTCTCCCACGAGTGGATACTGGCTGGAACTCATGGTCTGCATTAAGAAAAACAGAAAATCCGCCTAGTTTTTATGCCAATAAATTTTATTATGATGTTTTGGTTTATGACAAGGTCAATACCAAGTATCTAATCGATTTGATTGGATATGAAAATCTATTAATGGGCTCAGATGACCCTTTTATCATCCGAGAAACCCCTCCTGGCAGAGCAATTTTAGAACTTGAAGATGTGAGTCCAGAAATAAAAATGGCGATGTTAGGCGGAAACGCTTTACGCTTTTTAGGAAGTTAGAGCGATCGTGTAAGGAGTCTTGCAGGAAGAAATATATAGGGGGGAAATTATGAAGATTACGAATACACAGCAGTTAATCGATCAGGCAAAGTTTAATAAGTATCATTTAATGATACTCTTATGGTGTTCATTTTTAATGATTTTTGATGGCTTTGACCTAACCGTATATGGGGCTGTTGTACCGGTCCTGATGAAAAATTGGAATATTTCACCTATTGAGGCGGGCGTTCTTGGTAGTTATGCTTTATTCGGAATGATGTTTGGCGCGATGATTTTTGGGACTATTGCTGATAAATTAGGCAGAAAAAAAGTCATCCTGATCTGCGTGTGCATATTTAGCGTATTTATGATCCTCACAGCTTTAACTACCAGTCCAGGAGCCTTCGGGCTTTGTCGGTTTATAACTGGTTTGGGGCTTGGCGGCGTAATGCCAAATGTCATTGCACTTATAAGTGAATATTCACCTAAAGCTCTTCGCAGCCGAATGGTGTCGATTATGATGGCTGGATATTCAATCGGGGGAATGATTGCAGCTACCCTTAGCATTGTCTTAGTACCTAACTTTGGCTGGCAATCTGTTTTTTTCTTCGCCGGCCTGCCACTATTATTTATTCCCTTTATGATACGTTACTTACCTGATACAATCGGGTCACATCTGGCTAGAAATAAAATCACAAAAACAAAGGAGATTCTTGGAAAATTAAATCCACTTTACAGCCCGGATGATCGTGAACAACTAACGATCAATAGTTCTACTAAATCTTCCTTCCCTGTCTTTACCTTATTTAAGGAAAGCAGAGGGATATCTACCATTCTATTTTGGATTGCCTTCTTTATGTCCCTTCTCATGGTATATGGTTTAAACACATGGCTTCCAAAATTAATGACGACAGCTGGATTTCCTCTTGGTTCAAGTTTAAGCTTCCTGCTTGCATTAAATATTGGAGCTACCATTGGTGCTTTTGTTATGGGATGGTTAGCAGATACATGGGGCGCAAAACGAATCCTCATTTTGTTCTATAGTCTTGCCGCACTAACCATTATGTGCTTGGGTTATTCGCATAATATGTTCTTATTGTATCTATTGGTAGCGCTTGCGGGTGCTGCGACGATTGGAACACAAAATATAGCTAACTCCTATGTTTCACAATACTATCCCATTTCGATGCGCTCTACCGGATTAGGCTGGGCACTTGGAATTGGACGGATTGGTGCCATTGTTGGTCCGACGGTTGGAGGGATATTACTCTCTTCAGGCACATCCATACAATTTAATTTCATTGCCTTTGCAATCCCTGGGGCAATTGCCGCGTTTGTTATTTATCTGACCAATAATAAATTAAGCACGCTAACCCTCCATGAAGATCAAACTGAACAATTTACTTAAACCGGAGGTACCAATAATTTATTCTATCAAAAAATTCTATGAACTACTGAAAGAGGCTTGGAAGGTTCACCGATTTGGTGAACCTTCTAGTTTTTCAAACCATTTTTATCGTAAAATTTATCAGGTAACCCTAAAGAACTTTAATAGTACATTCTCTGGCAATCTAGTAGCATAACACACAAAAATGCAGTTCATCATCCATTTATATTTGTCACGATATGTTTCAAAAGTAGGAGTAGTCCGGAAATAATAGACATTAGGGTCAACAAACTTACCAGCCTTTACATCTTCTACATACTCTTCTGGTACTGTACGCATTCCATTGTTTTCAATATACATCGCAGTTCCATCCTCTAATTGAATGGCATATCTAGCTGAAAGTTCACACTTACCATCGGGACGAATAATTTGGCTATCCACCCCACCTGGCAAAACCGTTCCTTTAAAGCCGTTCCCGTTTACTTCACCAGATAAAATCGGAATTAATTGTCGTCTGCCAACGATTTCATCTTCACCTACAACAATAGGTTTATCTACAACAATATTAATGCTAAAAACTTCTTCTAATCCTACCTCTTTAAAACCAAAATCTTTCATCGAATTTCACTCCATTTATGCAATATTTATATCTCGAGATATAGATCCGTAGTTTGTATGTTTAAAAAACATATTTAATTAAGGAATAAGGATCTTTTCCATAATCATTACATCAACATAGCATCCATCTAATTTCCCTTGGTTTTTAAAAACTCCTACTTCCCTGTATCCATTTTTTCTGTAAAGACCCTGCCCCAAGTTATTGAAAGGGAATGTAAATAATACAATTTTATTAAATTGATTTCGTATGGCAGTAGACTCGATTTCTTTTAGCAAAAGGGATCCAACTCCTCTTCCTCTATAATCCCTTCTAATATAAATGGATAAATCGGCAACCCCAACATAGGCGCAGCGATTGGAATATGGATTTAATGAAGTCCATCCAACTATTTCACCATTAGTTTCGATTACAATGACCGCAAAACGTCCGTTATGGATGTTAAACCATTCTGTCATGTATCCAATATCTTTTTGGTCTTCCTCCAACGTTGCAATCCTATCCTCAATCCCTTGATTATAAATGTGTAAAATCGATTCTAGGTCATTTATTGAAACAAGCCTCGTTCTAAACTCATCATCATTTTTCAATTCTTTACCTCCTAGTTTTTATTGGCATATAACCATTATATAAAAAATTTTCCATTTTAAAAGGAATATTAGTTGCAATTTGCAAATAATTATAATATAAATAAATCAGAGGTGAAAATAATGGAAAATGTTAGAGAATTGTTTCAAGTTATGACTAGGAGATTTGGTCTTTTAAATAAAAACTGTTGTCAGATAGGTGAAACTGAAATATCCCTTGTACAGAGTCATATCCTTTATGAAATTCTACGAAATGATAAACCTTCGATGCAACAGGTTGCTGATACCCTGGGGATCGATATAACCACTTTTAGTCGCCAAATTCAAACTCTAGTAAAGATGGAGCTGGTTAAAAAAACGCCTCTTCCTGATGATAGACGTGTTTCCTTACTTACTTTAACTACACAAGGAAACTATGTTGCTGCTAAAATTGATGCGGAAATGCATCAATATTTAAATGAAGTTTTTTCATATATGAGCGAATTTGAACGGGAAATGGTTATTAAATCCGTCACCTTACTTAATGAAGCAATGTCAAAATCTACTGTTTGCTGTAAACCATTAATTTGAGCAAGAAAACTTGCTCTTTTAATAAAAATAATTACTTGTAAATTACAAGTAAAGTAACAGTAGGATTATTTTGTAGTCAATAAATTTTAATATTGAACCATTTATCGTCCCACTTTTCCAGCTTTTCAAGCTTACTTGTTATTGTTTTAATCTTATAGTTCTTGATTAATAGGAGGGAATTTATCATGTTTAACGAGTATGAAGTATATCAAATCATGAAATTACGTCAGGAGGAAGCGGAAATGACAGCCAGAAATGCTTGGAAATTTGCAGATTTCCAAAATGAAACTTTTCTTGTAAAAGCCGTTAAGAAATGGAATGAAGGTCGAAAGTCATCAAGAGTACAGCCAAATTGTTGCTGTTGCGCCTATTAAACCGTTGAAATAAATTCGATTCATATAATTAATTTTTAATCAAATCAAATTATTAGGAGGAAATCGAAATGAAATACGCACATGTTGGTCTTAATGTTACTAACCTAGAAAAATCCATCGAGTTCTACAGGAACGTTTTTGAAGTTGAACCAGTTAAAATAAAGCCTGATTATGCAAAGTTTCTTCTTCAAACACCAGGATTAAACTTTACCCTTAATCTTCGAGATGAAGTAACTGGAAATCAAGTAGGACATTTTGGGATTCAGGTTGAAAGCACAGATGAGGTTAGTACGCACAAGAATAGACTCGAAGCAAACGGTATTCAGACACAAAACGAAGAAATAAACACCACGTGCTGTTATGCCCTCCAAGATAAATTTTGGATTCTTGACCCTGATGGAAACGAGTGGGAGTTTTTCTATACAAAATCAGATATTGATGTTAACAGTGAAAAGGAGTCTTCTTGTTGCACGTCTGAATCTAAAGTTAAAGAAGTTCAGTGTTGCTCAACAACTACTCAAGACAAAAATACAACTATCTGTTGTTCTTGAAATACTTTAATAACCTACGAAGGGTCTAATTCTAGAAAGAGACCCTTTTTTTTGTAATATCTATAGGACCATAGCTAATAGATTATTAAAAAAAGACCAGTAAAGGTCTTTTCTAACAGCATCTCCCCGTATTACCGATCATAGAAATCCCATGTCCATTTCCACTGCGATCAAGGATAAGGTCTTCCGTGTTCGGTTCAATAATTGGGTCAATTGCTACTTTAATTTCATTTAAAGTGACGATGATATCGTCTGCTTCCGGCTCATCCAGAGCCAGTCCAATCCTCGGCTGGCCTCAGCCAAAGCCATCAAAAAAAATACGAATGTTCGTTGCATTTTCTTCTTTGAACATTTTATTAAATTCTTCGCGAGCTTCGTCAGTAATTTTCATGTGCATTTCCTCCCCCTTACTCACCTATTTCAGCAAATCGCTTAATACGATTGCCGATTTCATCACGAACACGTTGAAAGAATGCCCACTTTTCTTCTTCGGTTCCTTCTGCTTTAGCAGGGTCATCAAATCCCCAGTGCACACGTTTTACATGCGGAGGTGTAACTGGGCAGTGTTCTGCTGCATGTCCGCAAAGCGTAACAACCAAATCAGCATGGTTTAAAATTTCAGGGTCGATCACATCAGATGTTTGGTTAGAGATATCGATTTCTACTTCTTTCATGGCTTTTACGGCATTAGGATTTAATCCATGAGCTTCAAGTCCAGCACTTTTCACTTCCCACTCATCATTTAAATGCTTTTTCGCCCAGCCTTCTGCCATTTGGCTGCGGCAAGAGTTCCCTGTACATAAGAAGTAAATTATTTTTTTGTTATCCATGTTAATTTCCACCTTTAAGATTAGTTTTAAGCTGCATGTTCGTTAAAATATTTTCCTTTGAACCATAAAGCCACGTTTACTAAGGCAATCATCACTGGCACTTCTACGAGTGGTCCTATAACTGCTGCAAAAGCTGCACCAGAATGGATTCCAAATACTCCAACAGCTACAGCAATGGCTAGTTCAAAGTTATTACTTCCAGCTGTAAAAGCAAGAGTGGTAGTTACAGGATAGTTCGCTCCAATCTTCCTTCCCATAAAAAAGGAAACAAAGAACATGATCACAAAGTAAATTAATAATGGAATGGCGATACGAACTACGTCTAACGGCAAACTTACAATGGCGTCCCCTTTTAAAGAGAACATGAGTATGATTGTAAATAATAAAGCAATTAATGTAAGAGGACTGATTTTAGGTATAAACACTTTTTCATACCATTGTCTGCCTTTAGCCCTTACCAACGTAAACCGAGTAACCATACCCGCTATAAATGGAATTCCAAGATAGATGAAAACCGATTTCGCCACTTCGATCATCGTAATATTTACCACTGCCCCTTGGATTCCTATCCATTTAGGGATGATGGTTACAAACACATACGCATAAACAGAGAAGAATAGCATTTGGAAAATAGAATTAAATGCCACTAAACCTGCTGCATATTCCGTGTCTCCCTTTGCAAGATCATTCCAAACAATGACCATCGCAATACAACGCGCTAATCCAATCATAATGAGACCAACCATATACTCCGGTTTATCAGGAAGAAAAATAATAGCTAATAAAAACATAAGAATGGGTCCAATAATCCAGTTTTGTACAAGAGATAATGCTAAAACTTTTACATTTTTAAATACTTGCCCTATTTCCTCATACCGAACTTTCGCCAATGGAGGATACATCATTAAAATTAAGCCAATCGCAAGTGGAATCGATGTTGTTCCCACCTGCAAACGGTTCATACTATCGACAAATCCCGGAAAGACAAATCCTAAACCAATTCCGATTGCCATAGCAAGAAAAATCCAAAGCGTTAGGTATCGATCTAAGAACGATAAACGTTTCTTTTCTGTCTTACTCATTTTCTCACTCCTAAATTTAATAAAACTAACATCCACATCGAAGAGTGGGATTGCTTTTTTCAATCATTTTAATTTTCTCTGTTTGTACAGGCACATGTTCCAAAATATCCTGGAGTAACCCATATAACTCGCTTTGTTGATTTAGGGAATAGTAAATCCACTGGCCTCTTCGTTCTTCCCTAACCATTCCGGCATCTTTTAATTTTCGAAGATGCTGACTAATGGATGGCTGGCTCATTTCGAACACTTCAAGTAATTCACAAACACAGCATTCACGTTGTTTCAAAATCGCAACAATGGTTAATCTTGTTTTATCCCCCAATAATTTTAAAATGTTTGCGGAACGCTCTAAGTCAACGATTGATTTCGCCATAAAAAACACCTCCCCTTCAAGTATAAGTAAATGGTAATTTACTTATATGTATTACAATGTTTTGCTATATTAGGTAGATCAATAACAGCTATACATGCAAAATTGATTTAAACATGGCATTTAAATTCAGATATAATTATATGCTTATATGTATATGGATTCAAGCTTAGTATTGTAAAGTTACTGTAAATATAAAAAAACAATTATCCTGATATTAGATAAGATGTTTGAGTGTTACGCATAGGCCATTCTTTCTTTGGTATTAAAGATAACATAAAAAACTGCACCTCCAACTGTTAGTACTCTCTAACAATTGGCTGTGCAGTTCAAAAATCTTTTGCCGATTAGCCCTTATTTAAATCACTTTTTCCTCTAAACTTACGTCATTCACCTTTTTTGTAGAAAATAAACTTCTAAGTGCATCTGGAAGTGCGATCATTGCCGGCAAAAAGACAGGAAGCAGGATAAAGCAAAGTACTACTAGGCCTGTAATAACAGCTATTGCCAACTCAAACAAAAGCAGTATTCCAGAAGGCATTAGTGTCGCAAAGGTACCCCCAAGAATGATAACTGCAGATATGATGACCCCGCCAGTCTGCCTTGAAGCCAGCACAATGGCCTCTTTTGGAGATAATTCTGGATATTCTTTAAAGCGCATCATAAGGAATATACTGTAGTCCACTCCTAATGCAACAATAATAATGAATGAGAAAAATGGAACAAAAGAAGAAATCCCTTCATAGCCAAGTAAATCTATGAAAATATAATTGATCACGAACATAGCTGAATAGTATGCTCCAACAAGAGAGCCAGTTATGAAAACCGGTATCCAGAAAGATCTAATCACAAAGAACAGCACGAGTAATACTCCGATAATGACGATAGCTGTTGTTTTATTCAAATCCCTGCTCAGAATATTATTCATATCGTTTGTTGTAGCACTAGGTCCCGATACACCAAACTTAGCGTTTGAAAGGCCTGTGCCCTTAAGTCCATTAGAAATGGTAGAATTTATTTTACTGATGGTACTTAACGCTTCCTTGGAATAAGGATCAGCTTTCAAAACAATAGACATTTTTGTTATTTTTCTATCATCGGACATGAACGCATCTAATGATTTTTTAAAGTTATTGTCCGTCAACGCTTCTTTCGGAATAAAGAAGGTTTTATTGGATTTAAACTGCGTTAAGAACCCATTTGTCTGTCCTAATCCGTCAGAAATCTGTTTTAAACCATTGTTTACATCTGATAACTTTTGTCCAAAGGTACTGAAACCATTGAGACCGGCTACAAGCTGCTCCTGTCCTGATTTCATTTGACCAAGCCCAGCAGAAACATTGTTCATATTCGTAACAATGGTGCCTATTCCAGTGGATGCTTTTCCAAGACCGCTTTCAAGTTTTTTCAAACCATCCGCCATTTGCGACAAGCCGCTGCCCATGGTGGCAAGATTTTTATTGGCGGTACCAAAACCAGCCGTTACGGTATTATAATTTTGATTTAAGGCTTGTATTCCTTCAGGTGTAATTTGACTTAAAGACGATGATAACTGATTGATCGTTTGCTTTAAAGCTTGGTAATTCGCATCACTCGCTGAATCTGAATAACTATTTCCTAAAGCAGCCACCATTAACTGCATTTGCGAGAGTGCACTTTTTACACCAAGAAGCGCCTGAGCTGCACCTTGGTAGTGAGTTCCCATTTCTTTATAACCAGCCTGCATTTTACCATAATTATCAGCTAATACTGCCACTCCACTACTCATCTTTGTGAGATTGGTTTCTATAGCCGCTAAACCATTGTTGATGGTTTGGGATTGATTTTCTCCATCATCAATACCTGCTTGGATTTGCTTTAATCCATTGGTTAAAGCAGTCATACCATCTTGAAGTTTTGCCGTACCATCGACCATTTGGCTGACCTTAGAAAAGTCTGCTGAGCCAAGCTTTTCTTGCGCCAGCTTTAATCCATCATTGATTTGATCGACACCATTCTGCGTTTTTGTAATACCATCCGTAACAGACCCCATTTGACTGTCGACGTAAAAATTATCAATTTGCTTTCCTTGAGGTTGTGTGACCGAAGAAACCAGCTTAACCCCTTTCATATTCTTGAGTCTTTCCGTTAAGTTATCTACTACGGCAAGTGATTCATTATTATCAAGGGCTTTTCTATTTTCAATCACAACCGTAGCAGGCATGGCCTGACCTTTACCAAAATGATCCGCAACTAAATTAAAGCCTTTAGAAGAAGGATACTTATTACCAAGCTCTCCAATCGTATCAAAGTTCAGCTTTTCCTCATGAAAATAGACCATCGGCCCTATAATCAAAAGAATAATAAGAACGGGTAATATAGGATGTTTGGTTGCAAAGGTGGATGTCTTAGCCCAAAACTTGTTTTCCTTATGTCCACCAACATTCTTAGAAGGCCAGAAAAGTTTTTGGCCTAAAACTTTCATAATAAATGGTGTTAAAGTCAAGATTTCCAATAATAGGATCGTTACCCCGATTACCACAACCACACCGGATTTATAGATTGGCGATTCAGCAAAAACGAGAGCAAGGAAAGCGATAAATACCGTAAGTATACTATAGGCAATCGTTTTACCTGCCGTTTTATAGGTACTGACAATCGCATCATCAATAGAGTGGCCATGGGAAAGCTCCTCTCTAAAGCGATTAAAAAGAAGAATGTTGTAATCTGTACCAATCCCAAACAGAATCAGGATTAGGAGCATTTGCGTAAGACTTGTAATCGGAAATCCTGCTTTATCAATTAACTGAGCCGCAATTCCCATCGAACACAGATAGGAAAAAGCTACAGCCAATAACGATATCAAAGGAGTAACAACAGATCTAAACGCGATGATTAATACGACTAAAATAAAAATAACCGTCAGTGCAGCACTTTTCTCTACCCCACCCTGGGACGCTTTCAAATAATCATTATTAATAAAGTCCTCTCCGCTTAGGTAGTAATCCACAGGAACTTTATTGAGTTTGCTATCCAGTTCTTTTTTGATATCATCTACTTCTCTTGATTTCTTATCAAGCTTAAAGCTGACCATAAGAGTTGTGCCATCTTTAGAAACTAAAGAGCTTTTGGCCTCAGGCATACTAAAGGGATCGATCATATTAGTAATACCAAGGTCGGAGCTGCTGTCGCTGATGGCCTTGACCGCACTACCGATTTTGTTCATTTCATCGTTTGATATTTTATCTTTATCGTAAAATATGATAAGGTCGTTTTTTCCTTTAGCTGTATCGATATTTTTTAAAATATGATCAGCGATGACTGAAGGGCTTTCATCATTGGCCCCTTGCTGCCCTTTTTGCCGCAAAATGGCATTGATGTCTGGCTGAATTACCGTAAGCACGATCGTTGCGATTAACCATATGATGAATATAGCCCAACGGCCTCTTATTATCTTTCTCACCTTATATCCTCCCTGATCATTTGTATAAAAATTTATTTTCCCCTGCATTCCACTAAGACAACTAGTTATTATTCGAACACCATGTTGATTTAATAGCGTAAGCAAAGTATATTAAATCTAATAACAAGTAACAATAAGCAAAATTAAACACTCATGTTATTAAATAGACAAATTCTTGTGTTTTGTACATTGAAACCAGAAATGATGAGAATTGCTTGATCATTAGGAGGAGCAATACATGGTTGGTATAAAAGGAAACCGAAGAACATTGTATAGTAAAAAAGTAATAATCGATGCTTTTTTAAAGCTGCTTCAAGAAAAAAACCTAAATAAAATTACCGTTACTGATATTTGCAAAGAAGCTGATATTAATCGTGGAACTTTTTATTCGTATTACAATGATCCGTTTGATTTAATGAGAAGTATCGAGGAAGAAATGGCAGAGAAAATGATGAGTACCATTAATATCTCTGGAGATGAATCCATCAATAATATATTGAGTGATATTTTTAAATTGATCCTTGAAAACACAGAGCTTTGTAAAATTATTTTTAATGAAAAAAATGGCTCAAACGTGCTGAATACCATTTTGAAATCTGCCTATGAAAGAACAATGGAGGAACAAAAAAAGCGGTTTCCCCATGCTAATGAGACTCAATTAGAATATTTTTTCACTTATATTACGGGAGGAACGATTGAAATCGTACGAAAATGGATAAATGACGATATGAAACTTCCTTCAGATGATGTTATACGCATTTTAGAAACTATGTATATGACTTAATCACTAAAACATTATTATAAAAATCAAAAAGCCGTCGAGATCGGTCTCGACGGCCTTTTCTATTCCATTTGGGATTGCTTCCTATTTTAAACCCATTTTATGGAGCCAAACTCACCGTGTGGATGGTTTTGTAATTTAAATCTTCTATACTCATATTCTAATTTCGAAAGTGGCAGATTATTAAGTTGTTGATCTTCTTTGGTATAAACGTTAAAAAATATTAGTTTATTGATAAGTTTTTTTCGCTTTTTTTCATCGTTATTTCTCATCATAAACACTCCCTTGGTTTTACATAAAATCCTCTTTAAATCCCGCACTTAATATT
>NZ_JBALNF010000069.1:78277-79228 GCF_036962465.1 Neobacillus vireti | reverse complement strand
CTAGCGCTTTCTAACTTAATAAGCGAGTCAAGCCTGTCTGATAAATATTATAAAAATTAGTAATTACGTTTCAATCCAATCGTAAATTTCGTTATAATGATAAATTAAAGGGGGTGTTAACAGATGGAGAATCAGTTAAGATTGTCTGGGAATTCTTCCACTCATGCAAAGCCTATTATTAGAAAGGCGATACTTTGCATGGGGCGAAACCTTTAGTTTTATCGCTGAAAAAGCTTTCTAATATTTTGGCTTTGCACCTTATTTTTTCAAAATCAAAATAAGGAGCGAGCAAAATGAAATATATTAATGCAACCAAAGTTTTACCTGAAAAGCTAATCATGGAAATCCAAAAGTATATTCAAGGGGAAACCCTTTACATTCCTAAGCTGGAAACAGAGTATCAGAAATGGGGAACCTCAAGTGGCGGGAGAAGGCTGCTTGATCGTCGTAATGCCGCCATTAAAAATTCTTTTAGTTGTGGCAGCAGTATCCAGCAATTAGCTGAGGAATACTACCTTTCAACCGAAACCATCAAAAAGATAGTTTATTCACATAAAAAGTAATAGAAATGCACTGATGAAAGTTCTCATTAGTGCTTTTTTATGTAAAAAACGTTTCTAAGTCATTTTCTCCATTTTTGAAGCTGACTATATTTTATAAAATAAGTGTAAAGAGACGTTTGCAAAATGAATAGGAGTAATATGTGATGACCGAGAAATTTATCAAAAATGAACAGTTAAATTTTATAAAAAAACAGATTACGTTGATTAAAGACACTGCCAAAAAGAATGTACCTCAAAACGTTTTGGTGGCTGCAATTGACTTAGCCAATGCCAAAATTTTAGACCTCTTTCCAAATGCCACACATGATCAACAAGAAATGCTGAATCTTTCCAGACTGAAAACAAATGGCGAGTATGAGCAATATATCCAGCGTATTTCGTCCTTGTT
>NZ_JBALNF010000069.1:77617-78268 GCF_036962465.1 Neobacillus vireti | reverse complement strand
TTTCCACAAATCACCGAGCAGCAACTGAAAAAAATGTTTCCTAAGAATAAGAAATTAAAGCTGCCTGATTTATCAAAAATAGACCACAGCCAGCTAACCTATTTAAGCTGGAACGATTTAAGATCCAATAAAAAATTCATTGTATATGAGCTAGATGGAAATATGGTGGGGATTGAATGTAAATTTACGCCCACGAGCAAAAAAAATTATTGTTCTGTCTGTAATTGTTTAGGCGAGGTTGCCTATTTTTCCACCGTAACAAAAGCTAAAAAGGCTAAAAACCCGGATTATTACAAGTCCATTGGCAATCTTATTTGTGCAGATAGCAGCGAATGCAATAAAAAGATAACCAATGTAGACTATTTAATCACTTTTTTAAGAAACTCACTTGAAATATGAATAATTCTATGAATTTTTGGTTTAGCTTTTTTAAATACGGGTATGTAATAATTAGCTACATTCCCCCATATCCTTATGTTGCTGCTAACTTTGACTATCTTATCGATAGTCCTTTTTTTTTGATTATGAAGTATAAACCATTCAGAAGAAGACAATTTAAACTGGGAGGCCCGACAGCTTCCTAGAGTTACCGCTTTTCTTAGTATTCATGTTATTGGTATAATACTATAAATAACATGTTTATATTGTAAA
>NZ_JBALNF010000069.1:48755-77586 GCF_036962465.1 Neobacillus vireti | reverse complement strand
GTAAAGGAGGAAAACAAAATGGGGGAGCCTAATACTATTCTTAAATATATTCAAAATAATAGAGAACAGCTGGTCCATGAGTGGTTAGATAAACTAAACAGTTTTGAAGAAAATAAGATATTAAACCAAAGCTATTTCAATATTTGTAACGAATACATAAATCTATTAAATTATGATTCAATGGATGAGGATATAGTTAAACTCAAAATAAGTGCGTTCATTCAAAAGTTAATTCAATTAGGGTGGACATTAAATTTTATGATGGATTGTATAAACGAATTTGGTAGGATTGTTTTCTTTCAAATGACCAAAGATGACGTAGACAAGAAGCAAATAGAGTTTGTTTGGGATTATGATAAGTGGATAAGTCCGATTAACAATCAATTATACAGTCAGTATGCAGCTTCTTGGCAAAAAACGATCTCTTTACAAAGAATCGCACTTGATGAATTAGCTGCACCACTAATCCCTGTTTTTGATGATATTTCCGTCATGCCGCTCGTTGGAACCATTGATACAGAGCGGGCAAAAAGTATTATGGAAAATTTGCTTGAAGGAGTTGTCAAAAATCAATCCCAAGTAGTGTTAATTGATATAACAGGGGTCCCGGTAGTGGATACCATGGTAGCTCATTATATTATGCAAGCCATTGAAGCTGTTAGATTAGTTGGGGCAAAATGCTTACTAGTGGGGATAAGACCCGAGATAGCGCAAACCATTGTGAATTTAGGAATTAATCTAAATCAAGTTATAACAAAAAGCAACTTGCAAAAGGGGATAATGGCCGCATTAGAAATGACAAATCGAAAGATTGTATCAACGGAGGAATAAAATGAATACAAGAATCCCAATTCTAAAGCTATATAATTGTTTGTTTGTTTCCATTCAGTGGGAGCTAGATGATAAAACAGCATTACAATTTCAAGAATTATTGCTTGAAAGGATACATGAAACTGGTGCTAGTGGTGTAGTGATTGATTTAACATCTGTCGATATGATTGATTCGTTTATTGCTAAGGTTCTAGGTGATGTAATTAGTATGTCCAAACTGATGGGTGTAAAAGTAGTTTTAACGGGCATTCAACCAGCTGTAGCAATTACCCTAGTTGAACTTGGGATTCACCTACAAGATGTACTTACAGCAATTGATCTAGAAAAGGGGTTAGAGACAATACAAAGGGAGTTGGAGGATTAAAGCATGGAAAACGAATCCTCTGTGAAAATAATATCAGAATGGGATATTGTTGCAGCTAGGCAACTAGGGAGAAACATTGCCAAAGAGCTAGGATTTGGAACAGTTGACCAGGCAAGAATCACCACTGCAATTTCTGAGTTGGCGCGTAATATTTATTTATATGCCGGGCATGGAGAGATTCATTTTGAGCCAGTCACTGATTTCGAAAAAAGAGGTTTAAAAGTAATGGCGATTGATCATGGCCCAGGAATTCAGGATATTCGGAGAGTGATGGAGGATGGGTTTTCAACATCTGGTGGTTTAGGAGCAGGATTACCAGGAGTGAAACGTTTAATGGATGAATTCGATCTAACCTCATCACTCGGAAAAGGGACTATCATTCGGGTAACAAAATGGCTTAGAGATAGGAGGGTTGGCTAGAAGATGGATTTTAAAGCAATTTTAGAATCAAGTTATCGGGAGACCCTTCGGAGATATATAGAAAATTCTTCCGAAGAAGCACTTTATCAAGGGCAAATGTTCAGCAGGAAATCGATTGAACAGCAAATATCTCCTGAAGAAATTATAAGCATTCATTGTAAAGCTTTAAAAGACCTATTTCCAGAAATTAGTCCTGAAATCTTAGCATCGTTTGATTTCCTGATTGAATTTATGATGAACTATGGTTTAGCCTATCAAGAACATCTGAGCTTAAAGGACCAGCAGTTTGAAATAAAATCGGAAATTGAAATCGCCGCCAGCATCCAAGAAACCTTATTAGAAACACCAATTCCGAAACTTGAGGAAGTAGATATTGGTGCCATAAGTATACCGGCCAAGAAAATGAATGGAGACTTTTATCGCTTTGTTCAGGACGGAAATAGTATTAGTGTTGCCATTGCAGATGTAATTGGCAAAGGCATACCTGCCGCACTTTGTATGTCGATGATGAAGTATGCAATGGATAGTGTAGCAAACTCTAGAAAAAATCCGAATGATGTGTTAACAAATTTAAATAGAGTCGTAGAAAATAATGTGGATTCAAATATGTTTATTACCATGTTTTACGGAATATATGATTTTGTTAAGCATTCATTTACTTATGCTGCTGCGGGTCATGAGGAAGGGTTCTATTATCATGCCTCTTCTCAATCCTTTGAGGACATTAAAACCCGGGGCATTGTGTTAGGGGTAGAACAAAATTTTACATATGAGCAGTATGAAAAAAAGGTTAAACCTGGAGATATGATCGTTTTACTCTCGGACGGTGTGACTGAATCGAGGACGGAAAATGGATTTATTGAACGTTCTGTTATTACCGATTTAATTCAATCCTTTATGCATTTACCCGCGCAAGAAATGGTGGAAAACATCTATCGTCATATCGAAAGACTCCAGAATTTTGAGTTAAGGGATGATTTTACGCTCATCATTTTAAAGAGAGTTTAAAACTATCTAAATGGGGTAGTTTTTATTGAAACATAAGAAAAGTAACATAAAATCAATGAAAGGCACTTGAAAAAAATGCAGGGTGAAAAAATGCTTGAACTTGACCTTAACCAACATATTCAGGCAATTGCCTACCAAATTCCAAAGGAAGGGAATGTATTTAACGGGGATAGCTTTTTTATGAAGGTAACGTCCGATTACTTTATTTGTGTGGTTGCCGATGGTTTAGGGAGTGGAGAGCATGCTTATCATTCCTCAAATGCGATTAGCCAAGAAGTGGAAAAAAACCATGATAAAGAAGTAGACGTATTAATTGAATGTTGCAATCAGGTCTTAAAAGATAAAAGAGGTGCCACTATATCCATATTAAAGGTGAATTTTTTACAAAAGACCTTCACCTATAGCTCAGTGGGCAACATTCAATTTGTACTTTCCTGCCCCTCCGGCCGATTTATTTATCCACTACCTATTCTAGGATATTTATCTGGTAAGCCGCAAAAATACCGATGCGAAACCTATTCCTATGAAGAGGGGGCAAAATTTATTCTTCATACGGACGGTCTAGTGATTCCTGGTATTAAGTCATTGATCAGCTCCGCTTGCTCAATTGAAGAAATCTCGGACTATTTGGAAAGCCATGCGAAAACAGGAAAAGACGACTTGACTTATATTGTAGGTCAACTTCTCTAACAAAAAAACAATCCCATTTTGATTGAATAGATCACGTATCTAACAAAAATGTTATTATAAAAGATTATTTACTTTTTTAAAGGGTATTTTATCGGATACCTTTGTGAAGTTTACCATAGACTTACTAAGGAGGAATAAGGTTTGGATAACTTCTTTGATACTAAAAATATTTCGGAATATATTACCAATCATAATGAAGAATTTCAGAATAAACTTTTAACTGAGGCTGTCAATGTTGCCTCAAATATTGAAGGTATTTTAAGAGAAGGTAATATTGATTTATTGAAAAATGCTCAAAAGCTAGTACTTTACGTTGTGGAAAATAGAAAAGATGATCTTACCCTTTTTGCGAAAGAAGAAGGAATTGCTTGGGCGAAACATTCATTAACTCTTGCGTTCAAATTAGAATGGGTACATGCCATTAGACGTGCTTTATGGTATTTTATTAGAAAATATAATCAACTGAATAAGAATGTGAATTTTGGTGAGAATTTTTTCGAATTGGAAGAGTTGGTTAATGATGGAATCGATGAGTTTCTTAACTCCTTTTTCATTAGCTATTCACAGTATAAAGATGAACTAATCCTTTCCCAGCGGCAACTAGTTGAACATCTTTCTGTACCTATCATTCCAGTTAGCCAAACGGTAGCTGTATTGCCATTAATCGGTACGTTTGATTCTTATCGAATGGATATTATAGAAGAGAAAGTATTAACAGATATATCAAAGTACAGGCTTCTAACCTTAATTATTGATTTATCAGGAATATCAGATATGGACGAAGTAACCATTGCTCATTTTCAAAAAGTGCTGATTGGTATAACGCTGATGGGAGCTAAATCAGTGATAACAGGTTTACGCCCAGAGCTTGTTAGGAAAATGGTTCATTTAGGAATTGATCTAACTACTTTTACTGAAACCAAAGCAACCTTACAGCAAACATTAAATAATTATCTCGGTTAACCTCTACATATTTAAGGTTTATCCGTAGGAAATAGTAAAAAAACCGGCTGCCGCTATTGGCAGCCGGTTTTTTTGGGGCGGAAATGAGTCAAAAGCGTTACTTAAAGCGGACCTGCGCAAACCCATAGGTGATAAAAGCGTTGAAAAAGACATTACCAATTGTATTGACAACAGCAATCAGTAAAGTATTTAAACTCCATCTCGTAAAATCACCGGTTTTCCATGCTTCTATGTAATTGGAAAAAAGATTCCAAAATTTCAGCTAGAATGAAGGAATAAGTAATTAATAAAAAAACGGCTCTGTTTCACCAAAATCATTTTTAATAACGGTTTTGGTAAATTAGAGTCGTTTTTATTTTATCGTTCTAATCTTTTCCCCTCCATTTTAAATGAATGTTAGGGAACCAATTCAAAAACAGCACCTTGGTTAAAATCAGTCACTTTCATAGAGCCATAAACCGCTAAATAAAGTCTGGTTTGATCCAGGTTGGTTCCCAAATTTACATAATAAGCAGATTGGGACCCAAAATGATCATCGGTTTCAATCACACTAAAATCATTTAGTTTACCATCTGTTCTTACTTTGGTATAAGCTAAAACCCCTCTAGCCGGGGATGGAGGTTCTTTACGGGCAAGATCGGTAAACAAAACGCTGCCCGTTAAATCAGGGATTCCATTCCCCAGATAGGCTTGAACACCTGTCAGGGCAGTTCCAGCAAACTTATCGGGACGTTGGTCTTGATGAAAATAACTCGTTAAAGGCTCGAGGCGCCTCGCTGAAGTATTTACTGCTTCATTGTAATAAGCCATAGTCTTCTCGTCCAAACTCGTATTATTCGTGCAACCCCTTATAATGGAGGTAGGAAAAGCACCTTCCCACCCACGCCAGCCAAGGTTAATAAATCCTTCTTGGTCAGGTTCGGTGTTTCTTAAATGGTCTTGAATAAGCTGTGTAACGGGGATTGGTTTGTATTGAACAAATGAAAATATCGATTCTGTCAAATCCTGCCCGACATTTCCCACATATTTAATATACTGATTATAAAACCGTTGATATGAAATACCGGGTATATTGCGAACTCCTTTGGCCATTAGCGTAAGCGTTTCCTGAATAGGCCGGGGAAGTTCATTAAAACGTGTGACCACAGGTGGATGATTGATAAAGGTATTCTTAGATACATCGATTTCTAATATTTTACCGGCTATTTCCATATTATCCTGACTTAAATTAAAAGGATCATAGCCTGATCCACCATCACCGGTGGTTAAAACAAGTTTTCTTGTTTGAGGTGAAAAGTTTAAGCTATTGACACCATTATGATTCATAAATGGTCTTCTTAGGTTAAGTAAGGTCCGGCGTTTTTGAGGTTGACCATTCAATGGTACAACCCATTCCTCTACCGTATCAATATGATCATAATGAGTTTCTCTATTTTTCCACGTTTGATTTAAGGTTGTGGGATCACAAGGGTTAGGACTAAAATGTTCAGAAAGAGCCCCTGGACCTTGTGTTCCTGCCACAGAATAATGAAGATAAAATAGACCATTATAATAAAATTCTGGATGAAATGCCAGCCCCAGCAATCCCCGCTCATCATAGCCGCCACTAGAACCACCAAGTTTAATGATTTGCGGGCGAATATCTAAAAATGTCCGTATCGCTCCGTTTTCTATATAAAAGATCTCACCTACCTGGGTTGCAATAAATAATCCTTCCCTTGCACCACCAGGGAGTATAGCTGTTTTTAAAACGGTGGGTAAATTGATCTTACTAACAATGGGTTGTAAACGAACTTTCACTTTTTTCACCTAATTTTACACCCCTTCGTATGGTTTTCTTTTAAAAGAATATGAGTTGAAATGTTCTAATAGTACCACATGAGGGCTGGTGAATCTGGTTAGGGGCAGGAGTTTATTGGAAGTCTGTAATTATGTTAAGAAAATTTCATTTACCAACGATAAAGCAACTAGTTTATAATATAAGGATGGCCAAAATTGGTTTGGAAATCTATTAATGACAAGTAGGAGATTTAGATATAAGTAGGTGAGGACAATCGATGTTATTGAAACTAGGGTGAGAGGTTTTATTGGAGATATTCAACATCCTAAACAAAAGAAGAAGATAAATATAAACGATTTAGAAATTCAGTTGCGTAAACTATTGAATGATTATTTTGAAATGGATGGCTATTCGTTGTTTTATCATGCCATAGAAACATTGCAAGCCGAAGGTGAGCTTATTCCTATTCAAAATAACCAATATAATGGCAGATCACCAGCTCTTCCATTATATTACTGGGTTAATATAAAAGTTCAGGCCGACAAATGGAATCGTCTCGAGATGATGAAATTAAGTGATCAGTTTGATTTTTCCTATTATGAACGGCATCCCGAATGGCAAACGAAAGATGAATGGAATCGAATCCAGAATGTATATAAGTTTCTTAAGTCCAGTCAGGAACGGGAAATTGTGTCATTAGAAGAAAGAAGCCTGGAACTCTTTGGCCATGAAAAATTCCTACTAGAAGGAGACAGTTTTCCTGACGGCAAAGGCTTTTTGGCTAGAATTGGGGTATCAGAAGAGCAGCTTAAAATGGTGAACTACGGGGAGCCTTTTGTATTTTGGATCAAGCAAGGGAAGGAACTCAAAGATATTCAGCGGGTCCTGATTGTGGAGAATCTATCTTTCTTTCATACTTCCATTCAATTATTGGAAGCAAATGAACTGGATTATGAGCCTGAACTGATTATTTATGGGGAAGGTACGAAGATTGAACGGAGCTTTTCCTTTTTCTTTCGGATGTTTCCACCAAAGCCCTATCTTTTCTATTACGCAGGAGATCTTGATGCCGCAGGATATGGGATCCTCATTCGTCTGATTGAAAAATATCCAGATTGCTGTATCCAGCCTGCCTTGAAAATTTATCGCAAAATGCTTGAATGTCTTAATCAAAAGAATGACCAGAAAGCAGGCCAAACACAAAACACCCAATATCGCGATCGATTTTTTCAATTGTTTACGGACGACGAGCAAGCGATATTACAGCAATTATGGCAGGACAATCAACGGATCGCTCAAGAAGTGTTAACTATCGAATCATGGAGGAGATGGAAGTGAACGAATCATGGGAAGGATTTGGCAAGCGGCTGCAACGGCTGAATCCACTGTTTGAACTTGGGAGGGGAATGGAAGTAGGGGAGCTGAAACCTTATATCCAAACCATCCTCATGCAAGTGCTCCTCACCATCTTTTATCGAGAATTAAATGATGATGATCATAGACGCAAAGCTGATATCAAATATATGGTGCAAGATTCGATTAAGCAGATGAGGTTACTGGCAGACGATAAGCAGATTGAACGGATTACAAGCGGGCTTTTATATCAGGGAAAAGAAGAGTATAGTAAACCGTTTGAAGCCTTCTATTATGATGAAATCAAACAATCTTGGGAAACACAGACTTTCCGCTATGTCGCTATGGATGAATTATATACCAATCTAGAGATGGGCGGATCGATTGTGTATAAACTGACGGATGTTGCGCAAGAAATGATTTTTATGAGCAGGGAAATGGCGGAGGAGTTCTCCATCACCATTGAGCAGCTTTATAGTATGCAGTTGATTAAAAACGGTAATTTCCGCAAAGCTACGCGAAACCTCGATCACCTCATTTCACGAGTAAACAGGCTGATGGCCAATGAATTTACCTTTCAGAAGGAAATGATTAACAATCCCAAAATCTTATTGATTGAAGAAGAATGGCAGCGGGCAGACAATCGTGTGGAAATTGAAAAGCAATTTGAAGAAGAAAAAAACCACTTCCGTACGATCACCAGTATGATTGAAAAAACAAAACGAAGGAAGGAAGAAGATGATTATATTCAGAAGGAACTGATTCTTCTTCAAGAAAAAATTGGCCATACCAGGCAATTGCATGATCGTTTTGCTAAATTAGTGATTCAAAATATCTCCTATGAGATGAAATTAAAAGCGGAAAACCCATCTCTGTTTTGGGAAAACAGCCTGGTTTCTTTCCGTGAGCATTTTTATGAAAATTGGTTCATGAAGGAAGGCGTTCAAGGATTTAATGAAATAGAACGAGTGCTTTCCTCTTTATTCTCACCGAAGAATGAGTTTATTTTGCCGCTCGATTGGATTTGGGGCGAACAGGAATTTAACGAAACTCAAACGAAGGACGTTGTAATCGAAGATGAGGTGGAAGAAAACATTACTCGTCAGCGGATAACGAACTGGGACTCTGTTATTAAGGCCTGGAGCTATGTTTTTCAATTTTTACAAACTTACGGAGAGTTTTCACTAGCTTATTTAAAAGAGCTGCCATTAGAAGTCCAGGATTTATGGTTTGAAGAATCTGAAACGATTGATTTATGGATGATGTTTGATAAAAAACCGCTGAAGGTTCAAGTGCTGCATCGAAAAGAAGATACCTTAAGTGATGAGAGAGAAATTCTTCTTTATAAACTAATGATGGAGTATCCGCAATTTCAAGTGTTCGAAGGCTCTAAGCTCTTTACAACTTTTGATCATCGAGCGGAGCCTTTCACATGGTATAGAATGAAAATCACTCCTTTTAAAATATGTGTACAGGAGGAGAAGTAATGAACGCAGAAACGATTAAACAGGCGTCGGCCGTTTATTTTACTCTATTAAAAGAAAAAGTAATCGATGAGAGTAGTGAACACTTTCAGGCTTATTTTCATCCAGAAGTGAGGCAGACTGTTCTTTTGTTAGCGGACGAATCTGGTACGTATATCATTGAATCGCCAAAACGCATCCAATTGGTGGTCCAGCCAACCGGCTCTGTCTTTGCGACGAATTTTACTCATTTGAAGGAAAAACATCGGCAGGTTGAAACGAAGAAACACTTTCATCTGATGAGCGTGGTGATTATGTCGTTTTTGGCATCAATCGACCGTAACCAGGCGGCAAAAATTCGTACCAAGCGGGAAGGGATCAGCTACTACGCGTTAGAGCGGCAAGTGAACGACCTGATCATGAATTGGGATAGCATTCTTAAAACGAAACCTTCCTTTGGAGACGAGGAACGTATTGATATGAAAGAAGTTGTCACCACCTGGAAATACATGGAGGTCGACACGGACGATTATGGTGTTAAAAAAGGCAATCGACGAACCAGAATCGGGTTAATTGCCGGTGCGATGCGTTTATTAGAGACGGAGGGGTTAATTGTCATCCTTGACCGCGACGATATACCAAAGGCGATTCCCAAACAAGAGCTTTTTGAGCGAATTGAATACTTGTATCACGATTATGATCGATATGAATTATTTAAACAGTTAATGACTACAGAGGAGGGTGAGCATGCCGAAAATCCACAGAATTAGAATTGTTGGCCTCAAGTATGATGGCATGCAAAAGCAATACAAAGATACCACTTTTAATTTCCATAATGAGGAGACATCGACAAATGGCCTCATTGCCATGATGAATGGCGGCGGGAAAGGTGTGTTCCTGCAAACTATTTTCCAGATATTGAAACCTGGAACTTCGTGGGGAAAACAAAATAACCGTTATTATCAGCAGTTCTTTTTTAATAATAAAGAACAATTTATTCCCTATACCTTTCATGTTCTGATTCAATGGGAATTGGACGGTGCTGACCGCAGACATTTGGTCACGGGAGGAATGTTCTCAGCCGAACAGCGGATTTCAATGAGTGAAGAAAGTGGAATTGAAAGTAAAACACTAGAACAAGAAGCAAAAATCCTTCCTAATATTACTTTTTATACAAGAGAATTTGACCGGAAAGAAGAAGCAGCGCTTGAGCATATTCCACTCTTTGAAAATGATGAGGTGGCTGAAACCGAGAGCTTGAAGGATTATTTAAAATGGAATGGGTATGACGTTTACCGAGATACGAAGAAGCACTACCGCATCCTTGATACATACGGAATTAACCGTAAAGATTGGGATATTATGAAGGACATCAACAAGGATGAAGGGGGCGTTGGAAAATACTTTGAAGGGGCGGAGGATGATTTCTCCTTGTTCCAAAAAAGAATTATTCCGACCGTCAGCCAAGTCTTACATCGAACCGAACATCAAAAGAACGATCTTGTGGAAATATTTAAGAGCCAGGCCAGTATCGCGAAGGACCTGCCTGTTCTGTTAAAAAGAGAACAAGCCCATAAAGAGTTTTTAGAAGACATTGTTCCATTTGAAGAGCACCTTGCCAAAGGTGTAGAACATAAAGAAATTGTTCAGGAAAGTATCAAGACAGGCAGACAGCTGCTTGGGGCTTTAGAGCATTTGAAACAAACGGAAGAGGAAGCACTGCTTACTTTAGAAAAAGAGATTGAAAGATTAATAGTAAGGCAGGTGGATTTACGTTTTCAAAAAGACAACTTAGAGTATGCAAAAGCGCACAGAGAAGTGATGGATTGGGAAAAGAAATTAGCTGAAGAACGGACCAAGCATACTTCGTTGCAAGAGGTTGTGAAAGAAAAGCAGAATCGAAAAGATCAATACTCGTTTCAACTTTTATTGAAAGAGTGGTTCGAAAACGAACAGAGCATCCGCTCTCTTTCACAGCAAATCGAGAAATTAGAACAAAATAGCGGTTTAGAGCAAGTGAATCAAAGAATGGATGAAATCAAAAAAGAGGCAAACTCGCAATGGGAACATGCCTATCTCTCCATTCAAGAAGCAATAAAACAGTATGCGGGATATCAAAAGTACTTAACTAAAAAAGGAACAGAGCTGTCGAGACAGGATAATCAAAAGACAAAAGACATTGCCAAGCTTAGTACGGAAATTGATTATCTTTATACGGATATACATAACTTTGAGTCGAAGGAAGCGGCATTGGTAAAAGAATTTGGCGACCGCTTAACCTATGATTTAAAGGGACTGATTGAAAACCTTCAAAAACAAGTGGAAGACAAAAAGGTTACCTTAGAGGAGCTGCAAGCAAAAGAGAAGGAATCTAGTGAAAGGCAAAATAAACTTGCCACCTCACATGGGACGTTGGTCCAATCCATTCAATTTTCAGAAGAAAAATGTGAAGAGTTAAAGGCTGCCAATGAAGCGCAAAAACAAAAAGAATCGAAACTGCAAGATAAGCTGCATGGTTTATTAGATGATGTCTCAGTGCCGTTTACTCATTCTCTTCTTTCTAAGTATGTCATTCAGATCGAAGAAATGCTCGTAGATAACCGTGAACAAGGGGAACAAATTAAAAAAGATCTTTGGGAAACCCAACTCGACCATTCCTTAAATGATGAGCATTTCTGGATTGCCAACAAAGATGTAAAAGAATTAAAGGAATGGATCGACGAGAAGACGGGCATTGATGTATTTTATGGAACTCAGTTTCTGCAATCATTAAGTACGGAGGAAATGACAAACTACCTTTTGAACTATCCGCTTCTTCCATACGGTTTGGTTGTCAGCCAGCATCAATGGCAAAAGATTAATCAGCAGGTCCTTACCGGAAGGCTGTTTAAAAGTCCCGTTCCGATTTTCTTGCGTGAGGAAATGAATCGCGAAAATCAGCAGCCATCCTTTGTGATTATCAGTGGTACTGAGAGAGAGCTATTAACTGATAAGAATCTTTTTACCAACTGGAAAATAAAGATTGCTAAACAAATAGAGGAAAAGAAAGATACTCTTGTTGAAATTGAAAAAACAGAAGCCTCGTACCGTCGTATTTTAAAAGAAATAGATCGTTTTTTATCAGGCGAGTTATCGAGTGATATCGAAAGAGCACTCCAACAAGAACAGAACGCCCTTCTTTCAAAGAAAGCGAACCTACAGGAAATCACCACCAAGGAAGATAAAGAAAGAGAATTACAGCTTGAGCTCAAAGAAAAGCTTGAAACAACGAAACGAAAAATAGGGAAGCTCTCAAAAAGTATTGAGACATTAGAGCTGTTTGACCAAGAAAAGAGCCTATATCAAGAAAATAAACGGGTGAGACTAGAGAAAGAGAAACAACAGGACGCCTTAGGTTCGAAGCAGCAAGAAATTGTCAAAGAGTATCAAGAAATTCTTGACTTGCAAAATAAGTGGAGTCAAACGTATCTAGAATGGAAGCTTACAACCGAACAAGCTATTAAAGAAATAAGCTTCTTTATAGAAGGGGCAGCTTTTCCTGCGGATGAAAAAGCGGATCTTAGTGAAGAGGTTCCGAGTTTATCCGCACATTTATTAGAAGAGATCAATGGAAGTACGCAAGAGTTAAAACAGCTCCAAAAATCAAAAGAAGAACAGGCGAGAGAATTGCTTGTGATCCAAGCTAGAAAAGAAACCGAACAAAAGCAGCAAAAGAAATTAGAAAAGAAACTCGATTCGCAAAATAAGGAATGGAATCAAGCTCCAGAACCAGAAGAACCCATTAGTATATTAGAAAATATGCTGCAAAGCGCACAAAAGGAAGCGAAGACAGCGGAAAAAGAGGAACGGGAACAAGGAACGGCTGTAACCGTTGCAGAAACCTCCTTAAAACTTGCGACCGAACAGCGCAGCAAGTCAGGAAAAAAGATCGAAAAGCATGAAAAACAGCCGGAAGCATGGGAAGACCTCGACTTAGAGATTAAAGAAGTAGAAATTAAAGACCAAACAAAGCTCACGAAAGACGAAGTAAAGAAGGCGGAGAAACGCCAAAAAGAAACAGAAACGAAAATTACGGGTTATGAAGGGGATTTATTAACCTTATCCGTTATCTTAAAGGAGGAAGCGGCAGCCTTTACAGACGATGATGTCGAAATAATTAACAGCCAAGGAAAAGCTGGGATCCTATCCTGGTGTGAAGACCATCAAGCGATTCAGGACGAAGGCCAAGAAAAGCACGCGAAAATCGAACAATCCTTGCGTAACTTAAAGCTTGCGATTGAGGGGAAAGATTGGGAGATACGCTTTAAAAATGAAGTCCTAACCACACTCGATCATATGGATACCAGGCATTATTCACATATCCAAAACATTGTAAAAAACATGAAGCGATTTTCACAAAGTGGATTGGAGCAATTAGAACGAGATAAAGAACGGGCAGAAAATGCTCAAAACTTCTGGGCAAGCCGGGCCAGCATGAAAGTGATGAGTATATCAGAAGCCATTCGTTCGATGGTTGCGAAAATGAAGCTGAAAAATGAACGAGGGTCCTTTCCGCTCGTCCAGCTCAAAGAAGATATCTTACCGAAAAAAGCAGAAGATATCGAGCCATTATTGAAGCAGCATTTTGTTGCAGCGATTAATAAAATAACGAAACAATTTGATGTGATTGATGATGGTAACCAAGCCTTGGACCAAGAAATAAAGCAGCTGATTAGTGATGAGCAAATCTTATTTGTCTCACTGCGGAATCGATATCCTGAGTTGCTTGTCTATAATATGCGGACGGATAATGCCTTTATGTACGGAAAACCGCAAAGGGAGCATTATTCAACCTGGCAGACGATTAATCAGGGTTCTAGGACGAAATCCGATGGCAGCGGCGGACAAAAGTTATCGGCGCGAATGGTCATGATGATGATGTTATTATCCGTTAAAAGTGAGACCGACCAAAGCTGGGTGCCCTTAGTGTGTGATAATCCGTTTGGACAAGCTGCATCCGCGCATGTTCTTGACCCGATCTTTGCAGTTGCCGAAAAATTGAAGTTCCAATTCATTGTCGTCACGCCGCCTGAACTGGTGAAAACGGAAATCAGCCAAAGATTTGAGTCCTATTATAAATTGGACTTTATTCGCGAAAAAGGAAAAGAAATTGTTTCAGACACGATTGTTCCTGCCTTTCGAATTTATCAAGGATCGGAAGCAGCGCAGGTAAAATGAAAACAGTTCTAAAAATAGCAGTAAGTAAGAAACTCTTCTAAAATGGAGAGTTTCTTTCGTTTTTATCCCTATCAGTAAAACCTAGCAACCGTCTAAATTGCCTAAAAGGATGCTCTCGGCTTCAAAAAGATTTTCTTATTGAATATTCGGTCAGGCACTCGGGAAGGGTAATTCGATTTGTGTGGTTGTGTTCGATGCTTTCACGTCCTATTTTCATCCATTTCTGCAGGGGTGCTGGAAAATCATTTTCTTCAAAGGGGAATACAGCAATGTCAGCAATCGCTGGGGGATAAGGACTTTTTCTAATGTGGCTTTTCAGTTTCGCCATCACTTTCTCATAATCCATTTCAGAACAGAATTGGAACCATTGCTGAACCGTCTCGTCCTTGAATACGAAGTTGGAATAAACGGATTCGATTAGTATTAATAAATTAACTACTTCTGATTTAGTCATTGGTTCTTTCTCCTCCGCCAAAATATTACCTTTGTTTGTTTTTTTGAGCTGCAACCATTTTTCTCCGCTACTAGTATCGACCATATGGCCTTTTCGTAATACAAAAAGCTGTTAATTTTCCCATCTCAATTTATTTGATGAGACTCCTATCGTATAACAAAAAAAGGCGGCCAACGGCGCCTTTTTTGATGTCCTATTTATAGATTATGAATAGTTTATAATAAGCAACTTGTACCCCATTCCAATGAAGTAGAGGTGATGATTATGGCCAAAAAATCAAACAACAATAAAAAAAACTCCTCAGCCTCAAAGAATAGCAATAACAAGAATAATAATAATTCTAAAAAATCGAACCAAAAAAATAAGAAAAAATAAATTGACGGAAAAAAAATAGTCCCCTCCATAAGAGATAAACGAAAGCAATTAGATCTGTCTTTGGAGGGGACTTCTTATGGAGCGAATAGTAAGAAAGAGTTTTCTTGAGATTGTGTGAATTATAAAAAAACAAGAAATCACTTTAAACTACTGGATATAAACATTGAAGCATCTTGATTCATAAAAATACGATTACCATGATAGAATGTCTTAATTTCAATTGAATGAAATCCAACTTCGGTTAATCTTTTTTTCAGTTCTTCATGCGAAAAACCGTTATGAACTTTCGGATGGTCTATCTTCTCGTTTTTGTCAAAATCAATAATAATTAGCATGCCACCATTAGTTAAAATGTGGAACAATTCTTGTAGAATTTTATTAGTATCCGGAATATGAAGAAGGACTAGTGACATTATAATTATGTCTGCCTTAAGTTCAGGGGTTTCTTGAGTGAAATCTGAATAAAGCACTTTCGCATTAGTAATTCCTTTATGAGAAATTTTAGCTTTTGCTGCCTCCAACATTTGTTTTGATGAATCCACCAACAAAACTGAATCTACTAAATCAGCTATTTCCAAACTAATTAGACCAGTACCACTTCCATAGTCTATTAAAGATTTTGATGTCCCATTTTGTAATTCCGTTCTTACTTCCTTCACTATAACTTTAGCTAATTTAATTCTTTCTTCAGTATCGTATCTTTTTGCCATCTGTTCAAAAACGTTATTTTCCATATTCCACTCCCTTAAATTTATATACAGGAAAACACGCACTCAGGTTCTATCTATTGCCTTTTTGGTGGATTTCTTCCCCAGGGACATTGGCCTTGTCTAAGTCCTAGGATTAGTTTTAATCATAGCGAACTTGATCTTCGCCGTCTATAATGAGCTCAAGTTCTGTAAGAAAGTTCAGTTCTAGCGGTGCAGGTAATCGATCCATTAATTCCTTTATTTCTATAAGATTTTCTGCTTCCTCGATTGTAGAGGGAGGTTGTTTTAAATGCTGGTACCAATTCTTTAATTCGTCAATAAACTCATAAAAATGCCGTTCAAACCTTTCAGCGCATTCATCGCTTTCATCCTCTGAAGCTTTCTTCATCAATTCCCAATCTTCTAAAGCAGTCTCCAATTTCTCTTTTACTCTATTTATCAAGCATATCACCCCTCGTAATTAGTATAATATGGCGCTTAAATAAAAAACAAATCGCTATGTAGTGATATAGCTCCTCCATTTAAGGGTATGGAATAGTAAATAACAAATTTAAGGAGGAATAGATGAATGAAAGATTTATTCAAAAATGGATTCCTTTTAGGGCTTGGGGCTGCATTGTATGGCAAAGATAAACTGGATGATTTGGTGAAAGGGATGATTGATAAGGGAATCGTAAGCCAGTCAGAAGCAAATTCTTTAGTCAAAGATTTTTTGAAGCGTGGTGAAGAAAAGAGCGAGAGCTGGAATCAACAATACCGCGAAATGGTACAGTCCCAACTAAAGGACCTGGGTTTCGTGGCCCGTGAGGAACTTGATAACATTCAATCCCAACTATTACTACTTCAACAAGAAATCGTCCAATTGAAAAATCAGCAAAAAAACGAAGAAGAGAAATAGGTGGCAGGATGGGGACTAATGGAATGAGACGTTTAAACCGATATAGAGAAATTGTTTCCCTGTTGGTCAAACATGGATTTGGTTACATAGTCCAAGAAATCGGTTTAACTGATACGCTTACGATGAAAGACCGGCTCATAGCAGATTTTAAACAGGGAAACTCACAGGAAATGGGGCACCGCTTACGAGATTTATTAGAGGAGCTTGGTCCGACTTTTATTAAGTTAGGTCAGCTCCTTAGTATTAGGAGTGACCTGTTTCCAGTAGAAGTCATTTCTGAGTTGGAACTTCTTCAGGACAATGTTAATCAGGTTTCAATAAAAGAGATTAAGGAGAAAATTCAGCTCGAATTCGGACGGGCGGTAGAGGAAGTATTCACTAGCTTGGATGAAACGCCGGTAGGATCAGCTTCTATCGGCCAAGTTCATAAAGCGGTTCTGCCGAACGGGCAGAAAGTAATGGTAAAAGTTCAGCGACCTCACATAAAAGAAACGGTTTATGCCGACCTTGAAATATTAAAGGATTTATCAAGGATGATGGAAAACCACTACGATTGGGCCGAACATTACCATATTACGGATTTAATGGATGAGCTCGCAGAATCCATTAAAAATGAACTGGATTACATGGAGGAAGGCCGGAATACGGAAACGATTCAGCTTCAATTTGAAACCGATAAAGGCATAAAGGTCCCTGAGATTTATTGGGATTACACGACAGCTGAAATCCTTACCATGGAACGGATAGACGGAATAAAAATAACCGAGATAGAGCAGCTTGACTTGCCAGAGCAGGAAAAAAGACAGATAGCAGATATGTTGATAGAATCGTTTATTACCCAAATTTTAAGAGAAGGATTTTTTCACGGAGACCCGCATCCCGGTAACATTCTTTATATTCCTGATACGAAGCAGCTTGGGTTTATAGATTTAGGGCAGGTCGGCAGGTTATCCTCAAGAAAAAGATATGATGTGACCACATTGATGATTGGTCTAATGAACGAGGAAACGGATTTAATCGTGAAGGCCATGTACAGGCTGACCTATGTCCCATCATCTGTTGATGATAAGCAATTTTACGATGACATTGACAGAATCAGAAAGAAATTCAGCCATACTCCTCTGGGTGAATTGAATCTCGGTTTGACAATCAATGAACTTTTCTCGAGTGCACATCATCATCAGATTTATATCCCAACAGATTTCATGATGCTGGGAAAAACATTAATAACGTTGGAAGGAATTATCAAGGATATAGATCCCTCCTTAAGCCTGCTTGAACTCGCCAAGCCTTATGGTCAACAATTATTGATGGAACGCTATAACCCTGTTAAATTTGGAAAGAGACTTTTAAAAGATGCAGAGGATATGACAGAAAGCTTTACAAAAATTCCAGGACAGCTAGAGGATGTTCTCCAGAAGACTTCGGAGGGTGACTTAAAAGTAAAAATTAGTGTTCATGAACTGGAGGATATTTTTGCAAAAATTGACCGCTTAAGCAACAAATTCTCGTTTAGTTTAACACTACTTGCCTTTAGTATTGTTGTATTGGGCCTAATAGTAGGGGCCACTTTCGGAACCAACACCATTTTAACCAGCATTCACGCAGTGGAAGTTGGCTTTGTGATTGCCTTCCTAATGTTTTTGTGGATTATTTATTCCATCATTAAAACAGGCCGCTTCTAACTTTATACATGATACTGATCGTAGCTTAAGCAGTTAAAAATACATTAAAATGCCCGGGAAGGTTCACTTCCCGGGTCTACTTAAGATTCCATGTAATTAAGCTGTTCTTCAATCTTACCGTCATCATCATGAATGTAGACCATCGTTTTTGCCTCTTCTGCCATCTGTTTGGCTTCTTTTACAGCCTCGCTTTTTGAATCAGTTGTACAGGCTGGCTCCTCTTTGCCCTCGATCTTTACGGCCCAGCCTTCCTCGTCATTTGGAACCACATGGAACCTTGCATCATCGGTCCCAGCGCGCTCTTTAAAATATTGATCGCGGTCAGAATGGTTATCTGTTTTATTTGCCATCGGTTTTACCTCCCATTATAAATTCTCTTATCGAAAAAATTACACACCGCCATATTTTTTTTCACTAGAGGAAGTATTCTTGCTATCACGTTTGTGTTTTTCCTCTTGTTTTTCTTCATTTAGGTCTTCCATCGGAATTGGGTCTACTGTTCTTTCACTTTCAAATTTATCAAATAAGCTTTCGTTAGTTGTTTCATATTGTTCCGGGTGATCCATTTTATTTGTTTTGTAGCTTTCGCTGTTCTTTTTATTTTCCATCCACTCACTCCTTTTTCTTTTGTCTATTTTTTACCCTATTGGTAGCTTAATAAACGAATTTTTTCATTCTTTTCCGAGAATCTTAGATTAATTGAACTAGTGATGAATTGCCGATGAATGGGTATATAAGTAAGAAGATGATAATGAGGAAGTGGTTTATATGCGTTTCGAGCGAGCACTATTGATTTATAATGGAAATGCCGGACAAAAGGATATGAAACAGGCACTAGGGGCTGCTGTCCCAATTCTATCATCAGGTATTTCAAATTTAATGATTGTCCAAACGGAAAGAAACGGCCACGCAAAGGAGCTTTGTCAGCTGCATGGACCAGATGTTGATTTGGTCATTGTCCTTGGTGGCGATGGTACTGTCCATGAATGTATTAACGGACTATCAAACCTGGAACATCGCCCAATGATTGGTATATTACCCGCGGGAACCTGTAATGATTTTTCGAGGACCTTATTGATTGAACAGGATATTGCCCTCGCTGCGAATCAAATTATCTCATGTGGAAGCGTTCCAGTGGATGTTCTCAAAGTGGATGAACAGTTCTGTTTAAACTTTTGGGGGACCGGATTAATCGCAGAAACTTCCAATAATATTAGACCAACAGAAAAGGATCATTTTGGCAAAGTAGGTTATATGCTCAGTGCAATCAGAACGATGAATAATATGGATCAATTTAAATATGTATTAGATATTGATGGCGAGAAAATTGAAGGAGAGGCGCTATTAATCATTGCGGCCAATGGGAATTACATAGGAGCCAAAAGGCTGCCGTTTAAAGCGATCAGTTATCATGATGGACTCGCAGATGTCTTTATTATCAAACATACAAACTTAACGTTGTTGAAAGAACTATTTATGACAGATATTACTATTCAAGATAATGAATTAAGCAGGGAAATGGACCATTACTCTGGACAAACCATCACCATTTATACAGAAGAGGACATGGATGCAGATATGGATGGAGAGGTGTATACCAAAACACCGAGTCATATTACCGTGCTCAAACATCATTTACAAATGGTAACTCCAAGTGGAAAATGGGAAACGGAAGTCTTGTAAAGTAAATAAAGACGGTTTAATTAAAATCCAAAACGGTAATTAAAATTACAATACTCCCGCTACCGTTTATGAGTACTAAAATAAAAGAAAGTCCGTTCAAAATGAAAGGAAGTCCAGTAAGATGTAAAAGAAATCAATTTTCTTCTCGGCTTCGTATAAGTAATTTTTTTAACCGGCGTTATTTCGTTCACTGCCTGATGGATAAAGAAGAATACAGCCACAGATGCACCAGACAACATGATGTTAAGGGACTTATCCAATAAGATATCAAAGCGGTATGCCTCTACTCCGTATTTCATGATCCATCTTGATAAACACACTATATAAATCAGTTCATTCACACAGTATATTAACGTTATCAGCTGAAAAAGCTTGAATGTTTTTTTTTCAAAAAGCAACGCTTTTGTTGTTTTTCTGTCATATCCCCTTAATGCCATTAGATCTAATGTAAAGTATAGATAAAGGGGCTTCCTGGCTGCCATGCTGACAAAGTATATTAATAATAAGGAGGCTGAGTAAAAAACATTATTCCATAACAGCTGCAAAGCTGACCCAGATAGTAAATCCACCAATAGGCCTGTCACTAAATTCAGGACTACACATACTCCCGTATAATTAAGTTTTCCCGACTCATTAAATCGGTACAAGCTATAAAGAATTCCCGGCAGCGTGGAGAGAATCATGGCGGGATAGTCTCCTGCCATATCCCGGCAAAGCTCCCAAAATACCAAAGGGAAAATAAAAAATAGTACAAAATCTACAATCAGCATTAAGGTTGATCTCAAATATTTCACCATACTTTCCGGAGTCATTCAATTCAATATATGGACCAACCTTATCTAAAGACCAAGCATACACCCGGTCTTTAGATAAGGTTATTCAGTAATTAAGAAATGACCAAGACTGGTGCCTTTTGGCTCTCATGATACCTCTTCAAATTCAAAATACGTAAATAATTTCTTTTGTACATGCAGCTCCCACTCGTCCAACGGAGCGTCTATCTCTTTGAGAAGCTGATAAGCATTGACCCATGCCTTCATTTCGGCATTGATACGATAGGGACGGTTCGAAATCCACTGGTCGTAGTCTAAGTTTCCTTCAATGTAGTCGATGAGATGCCCAGTTTCATGTGCTAGGGCATAGAGGTTTTCTTGCTCTGCAATCGGTGGGACCGTTACCGTTAAATCCGGCTTAAAGCTCACTCGATTTTCATGCGAGAAACGGACAGTTCCTCCCATATTTTCTACTATATCTATTAATCTGTTCATGTACTTATTGATGTCAGCCCTGCCAATTAGACTTCGCATCTTTCTTTGCCACCCTTTTTCTCTGATTGATTTCATCTTATCACATTTTAACTAAAATTTTGAAAGTGGTTTAAAATTAAATTTACATAATAATTCCACGCCACAACTCAAAAATGACTAGATGCTGGACAAAAATGATTTACAATAATTTTAAGCCGAACTGACAAAGGTTATGACACAATAGTTGGTGAAAAAACCAAAAAACGCACTCCACATTGTTTGAATATGTTTAACAATGAGGAGTGCAGCTCAAATTTCAGCTGGCTGGATTAGAACCCGAGCACTTAATTATCAGGCCTATCAATATTAGCCGGCTGCAAGTTCAACGGTTGTTGTCTGAATTATTCTTACCTACATTATCGTTTGGTGAATCACCAGTTCCATTTTTACTCTTACTATTTGGTGTTCCATAGATTTGATTATCTTGTGTTACTTTCGCACCTTCTAGAAAATCATCCTTTGTTTTCACTTTTCTCACCTCCTGAATAACTTTCATATTATCTGTTAAGTTAACTAGAAACATACAAGCAGGGGATTATCTCAATAAGGTTGTTAAAGAGTGATGATTAAAAATATATGCAACAAAAAAGGGCCTTCCCCAAAAAAAGGGAAGCCCTTGTAAATCCAACTATTGAATTGAAATCAAATTCATTTCTGTAATGCAAAAGACACTGATTCAGGACGCTCACAGGTACTTTCCATTATATAGTGGTTACCACTGTCCGAGGAATCATGGAAGCCGTGCATCGCTTCTAAAACATGATACGCTAACTCCCCATTGGCTCGATATTGTCCGCCTTCGAGGATGGCTTTGGCCATATCGGCAACACCTAGTCCTCGACTGTTTTGGGCGTTTCCGTAAGCAAGTGGAACCTCTTTAAATTCATTTTCGTCACGTTTTCTTACTTTGACAGGGCCACCGAATGTATTTGGATCTGGAACAAGTATCGTTCCTTCACTTCCATAAATTTCAATTGGAGGAAGGGATGTACCGCCAAACGCGTCAAAACTAGTAGTAATGTTTCCGATTACCCCGGATGCAAAGTCAATGACACCTGAGATATGAGTAGGAGTGGTGACTTCAATTTTGGTACCTGCTTTTGGCTGGCTGAGTACTGTTCTTTCAGGATAACTAATACGAGTGAAACCGGAAATTCGTTTAATTGGTCCTAGCAGAGCCACCAAAGCTGTTAAGTAGTAAGGTCCCATATCAAACATTGGTCCGCCGCCCAAATCATAATAGAAGGCAGGGTCTGGATGCCAATGTTCGTGCCCGCGGCAAATCATAAAGGCAGATGCTCCTATCGGCACACCAATTTCACCTTGTTCAATCAAATGGATGGCCGTTTGAATACCGGCACCTAGGAAGGTGTCAGGTGCACTGCCAACAAGGAGATTTTGCTTCTTCGCTGTTTCTAATATTTGTCTGCCTTCCTCGCGTGTAACGGCCAGTGGTTTTTCAGTATAAACATGTTTTCCTGCTTCAAGTGCCTGGATGCAAACAGAGGCATGTGCTCTAGGAATGGTTAAATTAATCACTAGTTCGATCTCTGGGTCAGACAGTAGTTCTTCCACAGAACAAGCGGTTGGAATAGCGTATTTTTCTGCTTGAGATTGGGCCCGCTGTAAATCTAAGTCTGCACACGCAACCAATTCGAGGTGGGGGAACTTCGGACAATTTTCCATATAAATTGAACTAATATTTCCACAGCCGATGATGCCAACTTTTAGTTTTTTCAAAATATCTCCTCCTAGATTTTGTATGTTGTTATTGACTATCTCCCATACCCGTATAGGAACGTACATTTCCATAAATAGAATCTACATCGTATTCTTCAGCCCGTTTCTTTCCGTCAGCGGCCCATAAAAATCCTCGGCGCATAATAAGAGAAACTTCCGGCATCGCAACGATATTTGCCTGATGGCCTAATGAACTATAGAATACATTCCCAAGGCCCCAGCGTTTCGTCCAGACAACGGGCATATCCACTGCCTTGTTGGCAGAATGAGGTCCATGAAACACAGGGAAGCGGGTCGTGGCTAACACTTCCACGGCCGGATCATAATGAAGGTAATATTGCTCACTAGCGACTTTGAAATCAGAGATTCCTTCCAATAGTGGACTGGAGGAATGCTTGATGTTTACGGTGTATTCCACGCCATCATTCCCTGGATGAGCGACCCAATTACCGCCCGTGATAAATTGCCAGTCAACATTGTTACGGAAAGAGTCACACATTCCACCGTGACAGCCGGCTAAACCGACACCGGCTGCGACTGCTTCAGAGATATTGAGCACATACTTTCTTTCAATTTCACCCATTGTCCAGTGGGGAATGATTAAATCTACTGATTTCAACTTTTCCTTATCTGCATAAGTGTCAATTGAATTGGATACCTCGACCTGGAAATTTTCTTCCTCAAGAATTCCTTTAAAAATTTCTGCAACTTGTTCAGGCTGATGTCCATCCCATCCGCCCCACACGATCAATGCACTTTTTTTCATAGTAAAAGCACTCCTTTATAGGTTAATTAAACGTCAGAAATTCGAATCCATTGGCGTTTCTCAATCGATAAATCCACCGCTTCCAAAACTTCTTGGCACTTTACGCCATCACGGAAGTTAGGAACTGGCTCTCGATCTTCACGGAAAGACTCCATAAGTTCCACAATTTCGTGAATAAACGTATGCTCATAGCCGATTGTATGTCCCGGCGGCCACCAAGCTTCCGAAAAAGCATGGGAAGGGTCAGTCGCTAATACACGGCGGAAGCCTTGTACGTCATCTCTGTCATCCGTGAAATAAACCTGCAGTTCATTCATGCGCTCAAAGTCGAAGATGACACTGCCTTTACTGCCGTTGATTTCAAACGAATTCGTACAGCGATGCCCTGCAGCAAAACGTGTCGCTTCAAAGCTCCCTAATGCTCCGTTAGCAAAACGAGCCAAGAAAAGGGTAGCATCATCTACCGTCACTTCGCCTTTTTCGCCACTATCGCTGCCTTTTGCCGATAAGCCGGTCATCTGAGAAGGAATTGGCCGTTCTTTTATAAAAGTATCATTCATCCCAATAACTTCTGTCATATCACCAATTAGGTAGTGGGCCAAATCAATCAGATGGGCCCCAAGGTCACCGTGAGAACCTGAACCTGCAATTTCCTTTTTCAGTCTCCAGGCTAGCGGGAAGTTGGGATCAATGAGCCAATCCTGTAAAAACCAGGCGCGGAAATGATAGATTTTACCTAATTTGCCTTCATCCAGCAGCTTTTTCGCGAGCATAACAGCAGGGGCAAAGCGGTAGTTGAATCCAACCATATGTTTAACCCCAGCGGCCTCGATCACTTCGAGCATTTCTCTAGAATCCTTTAATGTAAGCGCTAACGGTTTTTCGCAAAAAACATGCTTGCCTGCCTGTGCCGCAGCAATCGTGATTTCTTTATGTACGTCACTTGGTGCATTAATATCAATTAAGTCAATATCATCTCTTTCTAAGAGACTCTTCCAGTCTGTTGAATATTCCTGCCAGCCAAATTGCTTGGCAGCAGCAGCAACAGCGCTTTCATCACGGCCGCAAATGACCTTCATTTCAGGATGAACAGTGTTCGGGAAGAATAGGGGAAGGTCCCGGTAAGCATGGCTGTGTGCCTTACCCATAAATTTATAGCCGACCATGCCAATTCTAAGATTTTCCATAGTAATCTCCTTTTTTTAAATAGGATAAATATAAATGTAAAAAAGAACGCTTGGATTCTAGGGTTGAACACTTGATAATTGAAACAAGAAGGAGTTTAAAAGTTGTCTCTACAGAAGTTGATAGCTAGACTACGAGAAATGCGTATCTACTATTGGTAAATGTATCATTTTAACGTTTGACACAACAAGATAAAACTTATATAATCCTAGACAAAATTTATCCTTTTCGAAAGGGTCAATCTAAATGATAATCTATGAACCGCACCATTTTGATTTGATTGCAAACTATGATGTTATCAATTTGAACTTTCCAAGTCACCTCCATCGTTGTTACGAATTGATATTTGTCGTTGAGGGAGATATGGAAGTCATAATTGAACAAAGAAGTTGGCAGTTACATACTGGACAATACTTATTAATCTTACCGAATGAAATTCATTCCATCGTGACAAAAGCACAGGCTAGGGCTAACATATGTATTTTTTCTCCAGATTATATTCCGACCTTTCAACGGATAATCGAAAATCGTTCCCTTGATAATCCTATTTTCTCCCTATCTTCAGAGGTGGAAAAGCTTATTTCTAGGACCCTCTTTAAAAATGACACAAATTTACTAGCACAAAAGGGAAGTCTCTATATATTATTATCAGAATTAATGGCACAAACCTCCTTAATTAAAGCAGAAAAAAAGGACTCAGAGCTGCTCCATATCCTGCTAACCTATATCCAAGAACACTTTACCGAAGCAATTTCGTTACACAGTATCGCCGTTACCCTTGGGTATAGTTATAATTATTTATCGAAATATTTTAATGCTAATGTTAAAACGTCTTTTGCTGATTTTTTAAATGGTACTAGGATAAGCTATGCCTGTCACCTACTAAGAACGACAGAAAAAAATATAACTGAAATTGCTTATCTTTGTGGTTATGAAAACATTCGTTCATTCAATCGCAACTTTGTTAAGAAAACTTTATGTACACCTAAAGAATACCGTGAAAATATACCTTTGATGTACCTTGATTTGCACCCCGTACACACATCTTCAATAGAGATTACCTAGTACGGCTATAATAGTAATATGTACTTGCTAAAGTTACAAAAGGAATGGTAAGTGTCACAAGAACTGTTTCGTGTCAAAATGATTTCAGCAAATAGACTCCATCTGATTCAGGTGGGGCCTATTTTTTGCCAATATTATTTAAAGCGCTAAAAGCCTCCTTTGCTATGAAAGAAACACAATAAGCGAAGGGGATTTTAATATGGGCTAAACGGCAGGTAATACGGTGAGATAGTTATTTTTTTATAGTGTCATGTAAACAATAGTAAATATAAAAAAGGGAGGTTCCTGAATGAATAATAAACATACTATTCACCAAGCCATTCTGCAAAAGAAACAAGATAATCGTGAAAATGATAAATCACCTGGACTTTCCTGGTGGCAGCTTTCATTAATCGGGATTGGTTCCATCATAGGTGCGGGCTTCTTTCTTGGTACTGGATTATCGATTCACACAGCGGGTCCGGCTATTTTAATTGATTACCTTTTAGCAGGAATAACAGCCTTTATCGTATTTAGTGCCCTTGCTGAAATGACTGTCAGGGACCCCGCCCAAGGCTCCTTCCGAACCTATGCTAAAAAAGCCTTTGGAAATTCAATGGGATTTATTTCTGGATGGATGTACTGGTTATCAGGTGTGTTTATCATGTCTAGTGAAGCAGTAGCTCTCGGGACCTTTACCCAATACTGGTTTCCTCATGTGCCTTTATGGATTTTTACGATAGTCTATGTTGCTATCGCTTTTGGCATTAATCTGCTTGGGGTTAAGAATTTTGGCAAAATTGAATCTACGTTTGCTATGATAAAATTATCCACGCTTGTTGTTTTTATTTTACTTGGGATCATCTTGGTCATGCATTTTATCTCTCCACATCATGTAACCTTAGAAGGATTTACTGGGTTTCACCCTTTTTTCTCGACAGGGATAAATGGAATGTGGTCAGCTCTGATTTTTGCCTTTTTTTCTTTTGGCGGTATTGAAGTGATCGGGATTGCCTCTTCAGAGCTAAAGAATAAATCGGATGTTCCAAAGGCAGGAATTGGAATGCTAATTGCCTTAGTCTCTGTTTATATTTTGTCTATTTTTTTTATTTTGTATATGGTATCGTGGACGCGAATTAATGAAGAACAAAGCCCATTTGTTCTGGCGTTAAACCTATTTGATATTCCCTATATTGGTACTGTTTTTAATTTGATTATCATAAGTGCGGCTTTTTCTACCATGGTTGGCGCTTTATTTTCTGTCACCAATATTATGGTTTCATTAGCAGATGATGGAGATGCCCCCAAAACTTTTGGGAAAAAGAATCAAAAAGGGACAGCATATAAAGCGTTGTTAGTTACGGGTCTCGCGCTGGCTTTGTCATTAATCCTATCGTTTCTACTGCCGGGAAAAATATACGAATACATCACTACTGCTGCTGGTGTTTTAATGATTTTGAACTGGGTGACGATTCTCTTATCTCAAATTAAATTGAGGAAAGCAGCAAAAGAAAAGAGTAAGACCTTTAAAATGCCTGGCAGCCCCTACACGTCTTTGTTAGGTATTGGATTAATTCTTATAGCTGTTTCTGGAGGTATGTTTCATTCAACTCAAAGAATGGGAGTCGTAATTAGTTTGGGCTTAATTGGTATAATCTTTTTAAGCTACCATCTTATTCTGAAAAAAAGACATTCCTAATCCAGAAATCATAATATCTAGGATTTGAAAAAAGATAACGGAAAATATTAGAATGGAGACAATCCTTTTCCTGTAAAGATTATTTAATAAAAAAAAACTAGATTAAACATCGAAAGTTGGAAACAAAAATGACAAATCAAAGCATTATTTTTTTTGATATTGATGGAACGTTGCTTAACCATGATAAGAAATTGCCGCTCACAACAAAGGAATCCATTTTTCAATTAAAGGAACTTGGGCATGAAGTAGCGATTGCAACTGGTCGGGCTCCTTTTATGTTCGAGGATTTACGAAAAGAATTAGATATTAACACCTATGTTAGTTATAACGGACAATACGTTGTTCTAAAAGGGGAAGAATTATATCGAAATCCATTAAACATAACATCTCTTGAAAAGTTAACAGAAGTGGCTCTACATAATAATCATCCTGTCGTTTTTATGGATCACGAAGATATGAGAGCTAATGTCCCAGAGCATGCGTATATTACTGAAAGTATTGCAACTTTAAAAATTAGCCGTTTTCCTACGCATGATCCGTATTATTACAAAGGGCGCGAGCTGTTTCAAACACTTCTTTTTTGTCCAGAAGGGGAAGAAAAACAATATGAGCAGGATTTTCATGATTTTGATTTTGTAAGATGGCATCCTGTTTCAGTTGATGTACTCCCAAGGGGAGGATCAAAAGCACAAGGTATTAAAAAGATCGTTGAGAGCCTAGGTATTCCTTCAGAACGGCACTATGCCTTTGGAGATGGGCTTAATGATTTGGAAATGCTCTCAACCGTACAAAATAGTGTAGCGATGGGAAATGGAGAAGAAATAGTAAAGTCTGCAGCAAAATATGTAACAAAATCGGTTGAAGAAGATGGAATTCGCTATGGTCTTCAAATGGTAGGTCTTTTATAATTAGAAAACTAACCGGAAATGTAGAGTTTTCGGTTTGTTTTTTTGTAAAAATATTGGTAAGGTCCATTACAGTTTAGGCATGAACCCGGTAAAAACCGAGTTCAAAACTCCCGAAGGAGAAAGTAGCCAAGTGCTACGGCAGATAAAGAGGGGTTCATAATCCCTGAAGGAGAGAGCAACTAAGAGCTACGGCAGATAAAAACGGTTCATAACCCTTGAAGGAGAAAGCAACCGGGAGCTACGACAGATAAGAGGGGTTCAAAACCCCCGAAGGAGAGAGCAACTAAG
>NZ_JBALNF010000069.1:4466-48657 GCF_036962465.1 Neobacillus vireti | reverse complement strand
GAACTACGGCAGATAAGAGCGGTTCAAAACTCCAAAGAAAAAGGCATGGATATACATTCCATACCTTTAGGTAAGCAAAAGGTTCTTGGTAAAAAAACTAAAACATACTTAACCGATAATTTCTTGATAAAAGTTCCAAGAGTTTAATTCCCGCCACACTGTTACCTTTTTCATCCAGCGCAGGACCGAATATACCGATTCCAAATTTACCTGGAACCGCGCCCATAATCCCGCCCGATACCCCGCTTTTCGCCGGAATACCGATTTTGATGGCGAATTCTCCGGAGGCATTATACATTCCGCAAGTAACCATAAAGGTTTTGCAGATTCGTGCTACATCTTCAGGCATAATCCTTCTCCCGTTAAGAGGATCGATACCGTCCATGGCAAAAATCATCCCAATTCGACCTAAATCCAAACAGTTCATTTCAATTGCACACTGTTTTGTATATAAATCCAATAATGCGTCGACATCCTCTGTGATGATATGATGCTGCTTAAGAAAATAACATAAAGCGCGATTTAAGTCCGCTGTTTCGAATTCGGAATGAGCCACTTGCTCACAATATCCAATGGAGGAGTCATCGGCCAATTCCCGAATAAATTCTAATAATCGATGAAACCGATCCGCTGTAGAATCCCCTTTGATCATATGCGTCACCACAAGTGCTCCTGCATTGATCATGGGGTTTAACGGTTTTGCGGGAGCCATTGTTTCCAATTTGGCAATTGAATTAAAAGGGTCTCCTGTTGGTTCCATACCCACTCGTTCAAATACATACTGAAATCCTCTTTCCATTAAAACAAGGGCTAAACTTATCACCTTTGAGATACTTTGAAGCGTAATCTTTTTATCAACATCGCCTGCCGATATACATCTTCCATCGGGAAAATGAATCGCAATGGACAAATCATCCCGATTTGCTTTTCCTAGCTCCGGTATATAGTCTGCAACCTTGCCACCTTTTGTATATCGTTTTGCTTCTTCCACTAATAGCTTTAATTCGCTACTTGATTGACATGGCATTTTTATCACCCATAGTAGTATGAGCCTATGATATCAGCATCATTCATCATTCATCATCAACACTAGACATTACTTGAAACACTAAGGAAAGTCTGTAAAACATAATTAGAATAATAAACAATTGTTTAATAATGAACAAATCGATGTAATTTAACAATTGTATGAATCATAGATCTGTTTATAATAAGGTAATAGACATACATAAACTAGTTTTAACATTGTTTCTGGTGTACGCAGGCAAAACCCAATGGGATTGTTACTGGTCACTCAGGCAGACCCTAAATTACGGAAATAGAGGTTTTTTAAAATCTCTATCATTGTGGTTTAGGTTTTTTTTATGGTGAGAATCTGATAGAACACTCACATTGCCAAGCATTCGGTTCAAATAGATGATTTTACGGATAATTTAGAAATTAGTGTTTAAAGCTTTTTTCTTGAAAAAAGTGCTCAATTACTCTATTATATTTCTTTGTTAATTAATTTTTAAATAGTGTATATATTGTTTGATAAAAAGGCTCGTGGGAATATCACAATTATAAAAATGAACTTTTTATAATTGTTATTAAAAATCGATTCACCTATACAATCCATACCGGCCAATCGAAAGGGGAATTAGAGATGTTAGAAGTTATGGAAAAATCGAAGGAATTGAAAGCAGAGCAACTAGATGTCCTTGATCAATTGTTAAAGCCAGAGGTTCAGGAATCTTTAACTACTTTAGTGGAGCAGCTTCCAAAATTGACCGAACTTGTGAATGTTTTAACAAAATCGTATGACTTCGCTCAGTCTGTTGCAACGGACGAAATATTAAAAAGCGATACAATCGGTGCCATTACAGAGATTGTTGAACCTATTAAAGATACAGTGAAAAGTGTGGCTGCAACTGCTATTGAAGCAAAAGATCGTGCAGAGGAAAGTAATGAAGTGTTTGGTTTATTTGGACTTTTGAAAATGATTAAAGATCCTCAAGCTCAAAAGCTTTTCCGTTTCGTTAATGCATACCTTGAAGTTTCCGCAGAACGTTCAGCAAAATAATTATTTAATACATCCATAGAGACGGGGGAGAGACCATGTCAAAAAAAGTTGTCATCTTAGGTGCCGGTTATGGCGGACTATTAGCTGCAATGAATATTCGTAAATATTTAAATAAAGATCAAGCACAAGTTACTGTGATTAATCAGTATCCTACACACCAAATTATTACAGAGCTTCACCGATTGGCTGCAGGAAGTGTAGCAGAACAAGCTGTTGCGATGCCTTTAGCGAAGCTTTTCAAAGGAAAAGATATTGATCTTAAAATCGCAAAGGTTGAATCTTTCTCAGCAGATCAAAAAGAAGTAAAACTATCAGATGGATCTTCTTTATCCTATGATGCGCTAGTCGTAGCATTGGGAAGCAAAACTGCTTACTTCGGTATCCCTGGATTAGAGGAAAACAGCATGGTGTTAAAATCAGCTGATGATGCTAATAATATCTATCAACATATCGAAGACCGAATTGCTGATTATGGCAAAACTAAAAATGAAGCTGATGCAACAATCCTAATTGGCGGCGGCGGTTTAACCGGCGTTGAGTTGGTAGGAGAAATCGCGGATATGATGCCTAAACTTGCGAGAAGCTATGGCGTGAATCCTAAAGAAGTTAAGCTGCTGCTAGTAGAAGCAGGGCCTAAGATCTTACCAGTGTTACCAGCTCCATTAATCGAACGCGCAACTGCAAGTCTAGAAGCTCGTGGTGTTCAGTTCTTAACAGGTCTTCCGGTAACAAACGTAGACGGAAATGTCATTGATTTGAAAGATGGACAAAAGATTACCGCTAATACGTTTGTTTGGACTGGCGGCGTACAAGGTAATCCACTAGTCGGTCAATCAGGCCTTGATGTGGATCGTGGACGCGCAACCGTTAATGAATATCTTCAATCTACTTCACATAAAGACGTATTTGTTGTCGGTGACAGTGCGGTTGTTTTTGGAGAAGATGGACGCCCATTACCGCCTACTGCCCAAATCGCTTGGCAAATGGGAGAGCAAACAGGCTACAATGTATTTGCTTTCTTGGAAAACAAATCATTTAAAGAGTTTACTCAAGTTAACTCTGGAACACTAGCAAGCTTGGGACGTAAAGATGCAGTTGCTTCCATTGGTGCTAACTCTATCCCGCTTAAAGGACTTCCAGCTTCGTTAATGAAAGAAGCTAGTAATGTTCGATATTTATCACATATTAAAGCATTGTATAGTTTAGCTTATTAATTCTATTGGTTTTAACGTTTTGTACGTAGGACGTTATCTCTATCTTTCGATAATATTCTCTTTAGTGAGATTAGGCATATTTAAAGTAAAACCACAGCGTACCATTAAACGCTGTGGTTTTATTATTATTTATAAAATAATTTAAAAATATTGTCACGTACCTACGATCGTGTTACTATTAGATGAAATTAAATCCTTTAAATTGGTCCAGAGAGGCCAAAAAGGCAAAAGTAAACTTTATATATATTTTTATGTATATAATGCCCTTTTGTCCATTGGATAAAAGGGTTTTTATTTTGCCGACTATCTTTTAATCAAAGTCCCGTGAGGCTTGAAAGGAGAACGACAAAAATGGATTATCGTAAAAAAACAGTAGTTGCATCAGTAGCAGGTTTAACACTAGAGGGTATGGATATTATGTTTATCTCCTTTGCAATGTCAATGATTATTGCCCAGTTTCATATTGACATGGTATCTGGGGGTCTTATTTCCTCAATCACAAACATAGGAATGCTTGCTGGGGGAATGATTTTCGGTATTTTAGCAGATAAATTCGGGAGAGTCCGAGTCTTTACTTATACGATTCTACTATTTGCGATTGGAACAGCGTTAACAGGGCTGGCTCAAAATATTGAACAAGTCTACCTCTTTCGATTTATTGCAGGTTTAGGTGCAGGTGGAGAATATGGGATTGGTATGGCGCTTGTGGCGGAAGCCTGGCCAAAAGATAAGCAGGGGCGCGCTTCTTCCTACGTCAGTATCGGTGCTCAATATGGTGTGATCCTAGCCGCACTTCTTAGTGCCATGATCCTTCCTGCCTGGGGATGGAGAGGATTGTTTTTCGTCGGTTTGGTTCCGGTTATATTCGCTTTTATCGTAAGAAGGAAATTAAACGAATCGCCAGTTTGGGTCGAGTCGCAAAAGCAAAAACAACTTCTGCCTCGGCATGGGAAATTAAAGCAATTGTTTGCTACTCCTAGAACTTCATTCACCACGATTGCGTTAGCAATCATGGCTACTGTTCAAATTGCTGGTTATAATGGGTTAATGATTTGGCTGCCATCGATGCTTCAACAATCCCAAGGATTATCCGTATCCAATTCGGCCCTTTGGACGATTAGTACAGCTGTGGGGATGATTGCCGGAATGTTGACATTTGGCCAATTTATCGATCGATTCGGAATGAAGCGGTCATATGGAATTTTCCTTGCTGCTTCTGCTATAGCAGTGTTCTTATATTCCTATGCATCAGGAAGTGCAGGTCTTTTAATCGGTGGTGCGCTTGTCGGATTTTTCTCGAATGGAATGTTTGCCGGATATGGTACCTTAATCAGTAATTATTATCCAGTTGAAGTTCGCAGCACAGCAACCAATACGATTTTTAACTTTGGCAGAGCATTGGGCGGATTATCTCCTATTTTAGTGGGTTACATTCTGCAGCATACGAATGTTACGGTCGCAATGGGCTATCTTGCCGTACTTTACTGCATCTCCTTTATCGCCATGATTAGTTTGAGAAAAGGAAAAGCTATGAAAAAACAACTCTCAGTATTTTCTAAAGCTGAGACCTTTTAAGAAAAAAACCCAAGTGAATGGACTTCACTTGGGTTTTTTGTCTAGTTTGGAGATAATAATAATGCGCATTAAAGTTGAATTAGCTATTTAGAAAGAAGTGAAAAGCATGAAAGAAATCCCCTCGATATCTTCATCCATCATTAAACAGGCTTTATCAGTTAATAAGAAGCCGTTCCCATGGTTAAAGGCATTTTCTGCAGGGGTAGCTGCGTCTTTGCCCATTTTAATTGGTTTATTATTAGGCAATTTCAAATATGGGTTGATTGCTGGGATGGGTGGATTTACATATCTTTACGTGTTTAATATTCCTTATGCTCAAAGGGCTAAAAAAATATTTTTTGTCTTAGTTGCTTTGTCTTTACTAACTGCGCTAGGGACAATTGCTGCCCCATATTCAATGGCGATCGCCATTTTAATGGGCATGATTGGGGCCGGAGCCATCTTCATTTTTGGAGCGTTAAGAATTACAGGTCCTTCGGCCATTTTTTTTGTTTTGGTTTTTTCCATGACGACAGGAATGCCTGTTCAACCCGAACAAGCCTTTTTTCGAGCAGGACTTGTTTTCCTTGGTGGGAGTCTATCGTGGATCATTGCGATGCTAGGTTATTTTTTTGACCCGCATGGTCCAGAAAAGGGTGTAATGAAAAGGACCTTAATCGAGCTAGCAACATTTCTTGATTCTGTCGGAACTGAACGTTTTAACGAGTCGAGACATCGTGTCATGTCAGTCTTGAAAGAGGCCGAAGAAACACTTGCTTCGGGTTATATCTCCTGGAAACAAACAGACTTTTTTAAAAGATTGAATGTATTAAATAGTTCGGCGCAAACGATATTCACGTACATACTTGAACATTATTCCGAACATCCTGTCAAGTTACCTCCTGAATTAGGGCATTCGCTTCGGAAAATGACTTTATCGTTAGACACTAAATGGAAAGGGCATTATACTGATCAGAAAATTTTGCAGCCCGATGTAATGGATGATCAAAGTGCTTACTTGTTTAAAATCATCTATGATGCAGATGCAATCTTTAACGAACCCGCTTCTAAAATTAATAAGGTAGTTGAATTCTCAAAGCCCTCCACAAAGACCGTACTTGGGGGTGCATTTGACAAAAACTCAATTATTTTTATTACAGCTTTAAGGTTTGGTATTGTTACAGCAATAGCCGCCATGATCGCTTTTCAGTTTGGGTTTGTGCGGTCGTATTGGGTACCGTTATCTTGTGTAGCTGTCATGTCTGGATTCTCGATTATGGCTACCTTTCATCGTGCTATACAAAGAGGAATTGGTACATTGCTAGGGATTTTAATCGCAAGTGTCATACTATCCTTTCATCCGAGTGGTTATTTAATCGCTTTGCTTGTTTTATTATTAACGTTTATAACAGAGCTGTTTATTGTGAAAAATTATGGATTAGCCGCACTGTTTTTTACACCTAACGCTTTACTTATGGCTGAAAGTACCAGCTTGGGGAATTTTAACTTTACCTATTTTGCTACCGCAAGAATCATTGACGTATTAATCGGCAGTATCATTGGTCTCTTAGGAGTTTGGTTGGTAGGGAGGAGATCGGCCTCTAGTCGTATTCCCCATCTGGTTTCTAAAACGATTCGGAGTCAAGCGCAATTGTTAGTTATTCTGTTCTCTGACCAAGGAAAAGGGTTTAAGGCAAGAGAAAGCAGAGAGTTAAACAAGATGACAACGAATATCTTTAATTTAAAAACCCTTTATAATACAGCTTTAGGTGAAATTCCTGCTGATCGCGAAGCTTTGGATTATTACTGGACTGTGGTATTCTCTGTTGAACATTTAGGCTATTTATTGGAAGATTGTGCTAAAACAAGTACACGGCGGCCCCTTTCTGATGAGCTACTTGCCCAATTGCTTTATGTTTGTGAAACAATGGCTATCGCTGCAGAACTGAAAATAGCGCCAACAATGAGAAAAGTGCCTGAAATAGAAGCATTTCCAAGCATACAAAATGAGATTGTCAATTTACAAAAAGGACTACAAAAAAGTGACTAGTAGTTTTAAAAAAATAGTGCAAAACAAAGGCTTATCTTTCGAGATGGGTCTTTGTTTTATTTTATGGAATTTTCTGTGAGCTTATCTTACCAATTTTGATACAACTTTCGATTCATTCAGTAGAATACAATCAATAGTTGTACTTTAAACACAACAAGTTAAAAAGGGAAGGGGAACTATATTGTATAGAATAAATTCAGAACATTCAGAAATAATATGAAGATTTTAATCTATCCTTCGATGATGACAAGAAAAAGGAGTGAATGCAATGAGTACCATAGCTATGGAAGAACAAGAAACCTTGATAGAAAAGGACCCCTCTTTATACAATGAGGATCTTGCACCACTTGAAAAGGGAAAGAGGAATTGGAATTGGCTAAACTATACGACCGTATGGATGGGGATGGTTCATAATATTGTCGCCTATGAAACAGCAGGTAGTTTGCTCGGTTTAGGAATGAGTGTATGGCAGGCACTAGCGACAGTAATAGCTGCCAATATTATCCTCATTATAGCGATGTGGCTGAATAGTGCAGCTGGAGCTAAATACGGAATTCCATTTCCGGTTCTCATTCGTGCTTCTTTTGGATATAAAGGGGCACAACTTCCCATCATCATCAGGGCGTTCGTGGCAATCTTTTGGTTTGCTGTTCAAGCCTATTTAGGGAGTAAAGCTGTTGGTGCCGTTCTAGGTGCATTAATCCCAAGCTGGAATGGTTTGTCTTCTATTCATGTTTTAGGGATGGGATTAAATGATGCCCTTGCAGTTGCTCTTTTCTGGATCTTACATGCTTGGGTCATCTCTCATGGGATGGAAAGAGTTAAATTCTTTGAGCTTTGGGCAGGACCCCTCGTGATTGTTTTAGGTTTAGCACTAGTTATTTGGGCGATTTCTGTATCAAATGGATTGGGACCACTATTTGATGAACCTGCAAAATTAACAGGTGGAGCCTTTTGGAGTGCATTTGGGATATCGATTACCGGACTGATTGGAACGTGGGCGACTTTAATATTGAATATTCCAGATTTTACGAGGTTTGCCCGAAGTCAGAAAGATCAAGTCATTGGTCAGGCGATTGGTTTGCCAGGAACAGCGATTATTTTTGCCATTATGAGTATTATTACCACTTCTGGAACGATTATTGCTTTCGGCAGACCGATTTGGGATCCAGTCGAATTACTTCAGCAATTCGGAAACCCAATAGTTTTATTCTTAGGTGCTTTTGCCCTGCTCATAGCTACTTTGTCTGTCAATGTGGCTGCAAATGTAGTTTCTCCTGCCTATGATCTCGTAAATTTATTTCCTAGAAAACTTAATTTTGTCAAAGCGGGACTGATTTCGATTGTGGTTGCCTTATTTTTTGCACCATGGCTTTGGTATAACAACTCAGGTACCATTTTTAATGTACTCGGGGCAATCGGCGGCGCACTTGGACCGGTCGGTGGTATAATGATTGCCGATTATTATTTGATTGCACGCAGAAAATATGATTTAGCTAGTTTTTATAAAAAAGATGGTGTTTACGAATTTACAAATGGCTGGAACGTTAAGGCACTGATAGCTTTGTTGATTGGGCTGATCGCGTCGTTTATTGGATTAATAATCCCTGCTTTGAAGGAGCTTTACACATATTCATGGTTCTTGGGGATTGGCCTCGGTTTCATTTCCTACCTTTTCTTGATGAAATCCGAAAAATTGCCGAAAGCAAGTCTTGAAAATGTAGAGACTACGATCTAATTTTTTATGAAAGGCCCAGCTAGATAGATGGGCCTTTGTTTATGTTCCTTAATTTTATCTAGGTACTGGCATTTGCTTGTCCTGAACTCAAGTATTATACTAAAATCAGTTTGTTTACCATAAGTAGAACCGTTTGCTTTATAAGGGGGAAGGACTTTTGAATCGCGACTCACTCCAATCTATTGAATATGAAATTGCCTTGTTGGTTCGGCTTACAACAGCTTATAGTCCTAAATTAGGTGAATTGGACCGTTCAGAGTATCTTATATTAAGTGAAATTTATGAAAATGGTCCGCTGGCAATTAATGTTATTGCTGAAAAGTTAATGTTAAACATCTCAACAGCGAGCAGGCAGGTTGGTACGTTAGAATCCAAAGAATATATTAAACGTTTTCCAGATCCAGACAATGGCAGGATTAGTCTGATAGAAATTACCAATAAGGGACAAGAGCTCCTAAACATTGTTCAAAGTTCTCGCTATAAGTTTTATTCTGAAGTACTTCAACATTGGTCGAAGGCAGAATTAAAACAATTAGAGGATAACTTAATTCGATTAAATATGGATTTTAAAAAAAAGAAATGATACTATCTTATGTTAAATTTTTTCAATAAAGAAAGATTGTGACCAGTTGTCACGATCTTTTTTTGTGTTCACTATATTTATAAAATAAAGTTTTTCTTTGATTTTTTTGCTATAAGTTGTATAATACAACTTGCTGGATACAATATAAAGATGGTGAATATGTTGACCAGAACTATTTATTTATCATTATGTAACAAAACTCTAACGGAATTTTCCAGATATTGAAAGGAGGAAAATGGATGAGTCGACAAATCAATACGGCAGCTTCAGAGACTGAAAAAGTTGCTGTCCCGCAATATTTGGTTATATCCATCTTGACAATCCTTGCGATTGGCTCACAGTATTTTTCTAATCTGTCTTACATTTTAAACCAAGGTATTATTCAAAATGGGCTGGGGCTAAGTTCAAATCATTTACTAATCCCTTCTACACTATCGAATTTGGCATTTGCACTTGGTGTGCCATTGGGTCCAGTACTTACGAGGAAGTTTGGATTAAGAAAAAATTATTTAACGTTTGTGTTTATTTTTTTATGTGGCTCCATTATTTCTGCCATTTCACCTGGTTTGATTATTTTAATTGTAGGCAGGATCATTCAAGGGTTGAGTGCAGGTTTGCTTTTCTTAACCATTTTGCCAGTTAGTCTGAGATCTTTCCCAAATGCCATCCGAAATACCTTTTTGTTTATGGTGATTACAGGATTATTTGGATCAAGTGCCATTGGAGCTTTATTCGGTTCGATTTCCTTACGAGCTGATGCATGGCGTTGGTTATTTGTTTTAAATGTAATTGCCTCAATTTGCTGCTTAATAATTGGTTTTTTTGGTTTACCTAAGCATGAAGAGCCTGTTCATGATCATAGTCCCGTGGATAAAACAGGCGTATTTTTGTTGAGTCTTCTTATAATTGTACTTGCTTTTCCACTCTGTAACTTGTTAGAAAAAGGGTTTACTTCCTTATATGTTTGGCCCTTCCTGCTTGTAGGGCTAATCTTGTTACTATTGTTTATTTATGTGGACGTAAAAGCCGATACACCAATCGTTCCGTTTCGGACCTTAAAGGCACCAAAACCAATCTCCGGTACCATTATGGCTGTCGCCTCCCATGTTTCTCTTATTGTCGCCATTGCAGGGATAAACGGATTTTTAAGAAATAATTTGAACCTGCCATTTTTATATTTGAGCCATTTTTATTTTTGGTTTTTTGTAGGCATTGTGTTTACTGCCATATTCAAAACCTTATTTTATGATAAATGGGGGGCCGGCGTACTTGGAATTATGGGCTCACTTATCGTGTTATATATAAGCATTAAGTGGAGAGTGATTGGTCCAGAAACAACTTTATCTTCATTATATTTTCAAGTGGCCTGTTTGGGCGCCGGGATTAGTATGACACTTGTTTCAGGTGCACTTGGAACTGCTCTAGCCGGAGATATTCATCAGGCATCCATGAGGTCCGTCACTTTGCATTCTATTCGAAATTTTATTGGTGCGGTTATTTCACCAGTGATCGGCTGGTTTCTAACGAGACAAAACGCTCAAAACTATGAAGACATTCGCGGACAAGTTGACCCAAATAGTTCAGAATTTAAATGGGAAATGACAAAATTGATTCGTTTCTTAATGGGAAAACACATGTCTTTATCGGATGCAAAAAGTAGTGCCGCTTATGAACTAGTCGCCAATTCTAAAAAATCGGCTATTTTAGGTGCTTATCATGATTTGTTTACGCTCTTACTTGTACTCAGCGTTATTATGCTGATTGGCTCGATCGGAAAAACTCTGACTGGTAAAGGACGGTCATTAGTACAGAAACAGAAGAGAGTGCTCTTACCAGATAAAAAAGCGAAATCTGGTATGGAGACATCAGTTTAAAACTACAATAAAAATTTGAGGAGAGATTTCGAACATGAGTAAAGGTCGTTTATTACTGATTAATGTTGTTGGGATGATCGTTGTTTTGGCATTAATTGCAGCAGGTGGTTACTTCTACTATGAAAATCAGAACTATGTAAAAACCGATGATGCGGTAGTTTCAGCAGATATTAACCAAATCGTCGCAACTAAATCTGGATTATTAACTAATTGGATTGCGAAAGAGGGGGAAGTTGTCACTGGAAATCAAGAATTGGGAAAAATTTCAACGGGACAACAAGGTCTTCCTATCGATAGCATGGCTAAGGGAACCATCATCAAAAATGAAGCAAAAACTAATCAAATGGTACAGGCTGGTCAGGTTTTGGCTCAAACTGCGGATATGGATCATTTATATATTACAGCCAACATTGAAGAAGACCAATTAAACAATATTGAAGTAGGAGATAGTGTAGATATTACTGTCGATGGGGATTCTGAAGCAACCTTTAGTGGTCAGATTGAGGAAATAGGTTATGCGACCAATTCTGTATTTTCTGCTCTTCCGTCTCAAAACTCGAACGGCACCTATACGAAGGTAACTCAAAAGGTTCCTGTAAAGATTTCAGTTGAAAATCCTTCAAGCAAGGTACTTCCAGGAATGAATGCAGAAGTCAAAATTTCTATTTAGTACTTTTCCAAACTCCGGTTTGCTCAATAATATGTAGAACAATGCAAAGGCCCTTCTAGTAAAGAGGGGCCTTTGCTTTTGTTCTATTACTTACCAGTTAAAGCCGTATAAGCATTTGCTTCACCGGAACCAAAGTATGCATCATGACCTGGTTTCCCATAATCTAATGCAGTCTTTTCAATAAGTGCTTCCACCTGTGCTGGTTTGTAGTCCGGATGCGCCGCTTTGATGACTCCGGCAATACCGGCAACTTTTGGCGAAGCCATGGAAGTTCCATGGAGGTAGGCGTATCCTGGATGTTCCGGATCAATTGTGGTGAAATATGGAGCTAAATAGGTTGGCCAAGTCGACAATGCGCGGTAAGTAAAGTCACGATCGTTTAAAATCCCAGTCTCAGCATATTTAGGGCCATTGTCTCCGCCAGGTGCTGCTACCGTAATAAAGCTATTGCCATAGTTCGAGTAGAATGCAAGTTGATCTTTTGACCATTTGTTGGAAGAGGATACCGTAATAACACCCGGTAGGCCTCCTGGCGTTTCAATGGTGACTCCTTTATAGACAAGGTTCGTATCACCATAATTGGCATTCAAGTAGTCAGTAAGCGATTTTTTATCTGCATAGTTTAACGACTCATTTCCAGCAGAAGTTACAATTGTGACATTATTATTCACAGCATATTTGATGGCACGCTTCCAGAGGAGAACATCTGCAATGTCACTATATCTAGTTCCATAGAATTCATATTTTAAATTGTCAAAGCCGCCAATCGACATATTGACAACATCGACTTTATCTTTTGCAGCTTGGATGATCGCTTCAACGATTGGGGCAGTTGGGGCGCTTCCAGAGCTGTCAAAAATACGATATGCCATGATTCCTAGATTAGGGCCGACTCCCTTAATTTTCCCATTGCCTGCAATTGAACCGGCAACGTGTGTACCATGACCTTCACGATCTAGTACATCCGTTTTGTCACCTTTTTCTGATGTATCATCACCACTATAGCCTCCAGCTGGTACGAAACTTTGCCCGCCAACATAGTTGGCTTTAAGGTCTGGATGATTTGCGTCAATACCTGTGTCAATGACTCCGACGACCGCTTTATGAGTTACCTTTCCATTTGCTGCTGTACCGCCTGACTCGATGCCAAATGATTTTCCATTGTTAGTTAGATGCTGTATATCCCACTGTGAGCTCCAGTATGTACCATCTTCATCAGGAGTAAGGGTTACAGGCTTCCCATCCGCTCCAGCTGGTTGTTCGTCATCTAGTTTATAATTCATTTCAACGTTTGCCGCAATAATATTCGTATTAGATTTCAAGTTGCTGAGAAAATTAGGGTTCGATGAGCGGACTTCTAAACCCCCAATTTCCGGAATAGCATTGATCACTACTCCTCCGGCATTCTTAATGTCTGTTTGATAGGTTTTAGGTAATGAAGACTGGTTGTAGGCAATGAGGTAGCTTTTAGCTGTTGTTGTGGCTGAAGTGTGCAGATTGAAAGATGATAGGGAGATTGCTAAGATACTGCTGGCTGCTAGAGCCATCGCTTTTTTTCTTTTATTCAATAGAAAAACCTCCTTATAATTGATCTAACAGATTTATTTTAGTCCAACTGCCACTACTTGGGAATAATAACCTCTCGATAAAGAACGACAAATTAAGTAGGAAATGCGACTATTTTGTCTATTTAAACTATTAATAGTCCTAACTTAGTCATAGGAACAATTTATGAGGAAGAAATAATAGAACTATTATAATGTATTTCCTATAAACATTTAGTCCTATGGCAGGGAGCTTCTAAATACTCTTTACTTCATGCAAAAGGCCACCTCCAAGTAAGGAAGTGGCCTTTATGTAATTACATAGATTGTCGATCCTCGAATGGAAAATCATCTCTTGAGATCCGTTTTTTCAGCAGTCCAAAGAAATTTTCAATTTCTCGTTCGGCACTTAAGAGAGAATCGGAGCCATGAATCACATTTTCCTCTTTTGAAAAAGCAAAGTCACCACGAATGGTGCCTGGCACTGCTTCCGTCGGGCTTGTCTTTCCAATCATGAGACGAGAAACTTCGATAATATTTTCTCCTTCCCAGACCATAGCAAAAACAGGACCAGAGGTTATGAAATCCACTAATTCTCCAAAAAACGGCTTTTCCTGATGTTCCATATAATGATACTCAGCTTTACTGCGGTCCACTGTCATTAGCTCTGCATTCAAAAGGGAAAAACCCTTTTGTTCAAAGCGGCGGATAACTTCTCCGATTAACCCGCGTTTCACCCCATCAGGTTTCACCATGATAAATGTTCGTTGTAAACTCATACGATCACCTCGAAAAATAGATAGTTTGATGAGAACCACCAGACAGGACAAAGCATGCTAAACTTTTTTCTAAGGTGGATTCTACACATATTTCATTATGGAAAAATAATATCGATTTCAAACTAAGAAAATAAAAATAGACATACTTATCGTATTTGTCTGAAAAATACTTCTTTCAGTTAATTATCAGTGAAATTCTTTCTGCATCCTCCTGAACGAATTGAACAATACTAAATACTAGATGATAAATTCCTGAGGAGTGGAACACATTGTGTGTTGATGGATTGAAGCAAACCTACATGAAAGTAGAAAATATTAATTTGTACTGTGAATACTTATTAAATGGTAAACCACCCATTCTCCTGATCCACGGCTTCGCATCTTCTACTTATACGTTTCGTCGCATCATCCCTTTATTAAAAGAGAAGTTTTCAATACTGGCTATTGACCTCCCCGGTTTTGGAAAAAGCGAGAAATCACTTTCGTTTGTTTATAGTTTTGAAAACTATGCAAAGTTGATGATTGAATGTACCCACCAGTTTGGATTTGCTAACACCTGTATTGCTGCTCATTCAATGGGCGGTCAAATTGCCCTAAATATGGCGCGCATCGCTCCTGAGAAAATTCATAGACTAATTTTATTAAGTAGTTCGGGCTATTTAAAGCGTGCAAAAAAACTTCTCATCTATAGTTCCTATTTACCATTCTTTGATAATATCATTCATTATTATATTGGTAGAAAAGACGTCAAATATCATTTGGGGAATGTATTTTTTGATCAGTCCTTAATCAACGATGAATTGATCCGTGAATTTGGCAGGCCGCTGGCGGAAAAAGGATTTTATAAGGCTTTAATCCGACTAATTCGTCACCGTGAGGGTGATTTGCTGCCACAACAACTAAAGGATATAGTCCCGACATTATTATTATGGGGAGAGGAAGATCGCGTGGTTCCAGTAGAAGTTGGCAAAAGATTAGTTCGGGATTTACCAGATGCCAGGTTAATCACTTATGAAGAAACAGGACATTTAATTACGGAGGAAAGACCAGAGTTTGTTTTTAGGAATATATTGATGCATACAAGCTAACGATTAAAACAAAATTCCAACATTCTAGTGAAAAAAGAAGCTGACTCAAAAAGTTGTTAATCAACGATCTTATGAGTCAGCTTTTTTTATAAAAAAGTTATGGAATTAGGAAAGTTTAATTTGTGCTTCTTCAAATAAACACTTGATTGGAAAAAGAGATACTTGCAGCAGAGTAGCTGTTACTAGATTACTTATGTATTCACTTTTTTCATTTTAAGTAAATCTTTACCGGGCCTTAACAATAGATTAACAATTCTGATTTATATTAGGAGATGAGAAAGATTAAAATTTGATTAGAATCCTTAATCTAATTTTAATAAATAACGAGAGGGGTAATATAAGAGGTTAATACTAGGGATATTTAAAGTTGTCATCGTTGGGGTAATAGGGTTATGAATCTGGCAATCTAATGAAAATGTAAACAATGGAAGATACTGCAAACATACTTGGGAGGTTAGGGGAAAATGAAATCTCGTTTTAAGAAGGCTATACCTTTAATCGCAACAACGGTTCTTGCAACAACTGCACTTACAACGCAAGCTATATTTAACGACAGTGGTAACCAAAATGCTAAAGCACAATCGTTATCAAAAGAAGAAGTGAAAAGGGATGGTGCATCATGGCTAGCAGGTGACCACCATGTACATAGTGAATGGAGTGTAGGCTGGGACAATACTACAAATCCGCCTACTGCAATTAGAGGTGGGGATGCGATCTATCCAATCTCAAAAAATGCCGAAAATGGGAAGAAATATGGACTTGATTGGATGATGACAACCGATCATGGCGGTCCTAACCATTCCAAGGTTAATTTAGAACAAGCTTATCCTGAATTACTAAAATCGCGTGCAGCTGTTCCTGACGTTCTTCAATTCTACGGAATGGAGTTAGACACACCAGGAGCTGACCACAGCACGCTAATGATCCCAGAAGGTGAAAATGAATCACAAGTTCTTTATGATCTTGAAAGCAAGTTTAATTCTCGTGAAGCTTATCCAAATGACCCAAGCCGTAACACTGAATCCAAAATGATTGACGCTCTTAACTATATGAAACAAATGGACGAGCTTCCTATTAGTATCGCACATCATCCATCTCGTTCTGCAACAGGTATTGGGGTATGGGGACAAGATACTCCGCAAGAGTTTCGTAATTGGAATGATACAGCACCAAATATCTCAATTGGGATGGAGGGAGCCCCTGGTCACCAAGCAAGTGCAATTAATCCAGATGGCTCTCTTGACCCTAAAGGATCACGTGGTAGTTACTCAAACGCAAACGCTCCAACCATGGGTGGTTTCGATCAAATGAGTGCTATCGTTGGCGGCTTATGGGATTCGATGTTAGGTGAAGGAAGACACTGGTGGATTACTGCTACCTCTGACTCACATGTTAACTGGCGGGATGGAGGAAGTGACTTCTGGCCTGGTGAATATTCTAAAACCTATGTAAAAGCAGAGAAAAATTATGAAGATGTAATGGAAAACCTTCGTAAAGGAAATGTATTTGTTACAATGGGTGACTTAATCTCAGAACTTGATGTTAGAGTACAAGCAGGAGGCAAATCACCATTGCATGCAGAAGCAAAAGGAAATACTGCATCAATTGGTGAAACACTTACACTTCCAAGTAAGAAATCTGATGTAACAGTAACCGTTCGGATTAAAGATCCAAACGCTGCAAACTCTCATGGTGATAAGCCAAATGTTCAACGTGTCGACCTAATTATGGGAGAAGTTAAAGGGAAAGTGGAAGACCGCTCAACAGCTTCTAATCCGACAACAAAAGTCGTAAAGCGTTTCACAGAAAGTGACTGGAAAAAAGACGGTGAATACATCACGATTACTTACACTTTAAAAGATGTGGACAAAGATAGCTATATTCGTTTACGTGGCACTAATACTGACCAATTAGAACCAGAAGCAGATCCAAAAGGTGAAAATCCTTGGAATGATCTTTGGTTCTACTCAAACCCAATTTTCGTCAAATCTAGTAAATAGGTTAATTATACGAACAGAATCTAGACGAGGGGTCTAAATACTCCTCGTCTTTCCATTATCTTGGTCGAAGCAAGGAAATTAACAAAGAAATGGACGTGTATACAATGAAAAGAATACTAGTTCCTGTATTGCTCATTTTTCTTGTATTAAATTCACTATACCCCTATTCTGCTTACGCACATACAAATAACAGTGAGGGTTTTTCCACAATTAATGTCAAGGATAAAACGCTGGATTATGAATTGAAACTGGATTTAGAAGAGCTTGGGCATGCCCTAAATAAAGTAACGAATGAAAAGGAATTAATTAACCACAAGGTCCTGCAAAAATATATAAATTCTCATATAAAGCTTTATGCGGACAGCGAGCTGGTAGAGGGAAGCGTGTTAGAAACGGATATAGAAATGATTAAGGAGCGTCCGTTTGCAGGGATTAATTTGGTGTATAAAATCGGGCATAAACCTGAAAAACTAGTGGTCGAGTATAATATGTTTATGGATGATTCCGATCCTAGTCATGCGAACTATGCAACCATTAAAATGGACGGGAAACAACAAGAAAAGGTTCTAACCTTCGAATCAAGAGAAGTAGAAATTGGAGAAATAAGCTTCTTGCAAAATGTTAAACAGTTTTTAATTCTAGGATTAGTACATATTTTCACCGGTTATGATCATATCATGTTTGTCATTAGTTTGCTATTTGGTGCAAAAACGATTCGTCATATTCTCTCCTTAGTTACAGCTTTTACAGTTGCACATAGTATCACTTTGGCTTTAGCAACATTCGACATTGTTCATCTTCCTAGTAGATTTGTAGAATCGGCTATCGCTCTAAGCATTATTTATGTGGCACTTATAAATATTTTTAATCAGGACTCGAAACACCAGCCATGGCTTGCGTTTGCCTTTGGTTTAATCCATGGATTTGGTTTTGCGGGAATTCTTTCAGAGATGAAATTGGATACGGGTCATCTGGCGGCGTCATTACTATCTTTTAATCTCGGGATTGAAATTGGCCAACTTTTAATTGTTTGCCTAGCTTTCCCATTAATTTTGTGGATTAAAAAATTAACCTTAAGGCCGATAAAATGGGTGATCCCTGGAACCTCGGCAGCAATCTTAGCCTTGGGGCTTGTATGGTTTATACAGCGTGCTTTTTAAGTGTATCAAAAAAATATAGTTGGTTAAACATCGATTCCTTCACTTAGTGGAGGAATCGATTTAGTTCGGGTGTTTTTCAAAGTAAAAAATATTATCATCCCTAACCCTTAATTAATCAAGACTACCAGACATTATTGGAGTTCAAAGTGCCGGCTGATCACTTGACAAGTATGAATCAGGGCCGCCGCTAATCTTTCTTCATGGCCATAAAAACGAGTGGATGGAAGCGGAATCGAGACAGCACTGATATTCCCCATGCGGTCAACAACCGTAGCGCCCACTGCACAAATCCCTAGTATGTGCTCTTCCCTTGCAAAACTGACCCCTTTCATCCGAACTTGTTCTAACTCCTTTAACAGCTCAGTCCGGCTCGTGATGGTATGTTCCGTATACTGCTGCAGGTGTTCAGGCAACAAATTTTCTACCTTAGCTGAAGGCAGAGAGGCAAGGATGGCCTTACCATTTGCGGTACAATGCAGTGGAAAAGACGCCCCTGGCTGTGAAGTTGCTTGCAATGGATGCGGGGCAATTATTTGATCAACAAAAAGCACCTTACCATTATCCAGTACGGAGAGGTCTACTGTTTCGTTAATATGATTGGATAATTCTATTAAAAATGGCCTGATTTCTTCTCGTAAGTCACTATGAACAGCACACGCGAGCATTGCAATCTCAGGTCCGAGGCGGAAACCGCCATTTACAGAGGCTGGAGCAATAAACCTTTCCTGTTCGAGTGTGGTTACAATTCTTTGAACAGTTGATCTGGCCATGCCCACTTCTTTCGCAATTTGCGATAAGCTTAATCCTTTTGGATAAGCTCTAAGAGTCCTCAAAATTTTAGCAGCGCGAGAAATAACTTGGACATTAGCTGCTTTCGTTTGATTCTGGTTATCGTTTGCCATACGTATGTTTTCCTTTCGCATATATATCCTTCTTCCTATCCCGTCCTCTTTATACTAGTACCTGTACGAGGAAAGAATAGTTATTGACTTGAATTTTAACAATTCATTATAATGAAAGTAACCATTATATGATACAAGTGTACCACTATGTGGTCAATAATCAAATTTTTCAATCACTATCTTTTTATTTATTTGAATGATTTCCTAGATTTATATAGTGTGGCAACAATAATTCTTAAAAAAGAGGGAAATTAGATGAGCATAGTAAAAATCGGTGTGATTGGTATCGGAAATATGGGCAGCTCACATGTGCTAATGCTGGATGAAGGAAAAATCAAAGGAGCGCAGTTAACTGCCGTTTGCAGCAGCAATGATAGCCGAATTGACTGGGTAAAGAACCATACAAAGGGTGAGGTAAGGGTTTTTAAGGATGTCGAGTCCTTTTTAAATGAAGCTGGTATTGATGCTGTCTTCGTTGCTACCCCGCACTACAGTCATCCCGAGCTAGCTATAAAAGCCTTTGAAAAAGGAAAACATGTGATGATCGAAAAACCAGCTGGGGTTTATACCAAAAATGTGCTGGAAATGAATGCTGCAGCAAAAGAAAGTGGAAAAGTGTTCAGTATCATGTATAACCAAAGAGCTAATCCACTTTATCAAAAAGTACGCGAGCTTATTCAATCAGGTCAGCTGGGTGAAATTAAGCGGACCAATTGGATCGTTACTGATTCGTACCGTCCTCAAAGTTATTATGATTCAAGTAAATGGAGAGCTACCTGGAAAGGGGAAGGTGGTGGAGTCCTCTTAAACCAGGCCCTTCACCAACTAGACCTTTGGCAGTGGACGACAGGTTATATGCCAAAGCGTATTCGTGCAATAACCAGTCTAGGAAAATATCATGATATTGAAGTAGAAGATGATGTAACCGCCTTTGTGGAATATGAAAATGGGGCGACAGGTGTATTTATTGCATCTACTGGAGAGGCTCCTGGTACGAATCGCTTTGAAATTGTCGGAGATCGTGGGAAAATCGTGATTGAAAATGAAGAACTTTTATTTTACAAATTAAGCGAATCAGAACGTGAATTTAATACTTCGTATACAGGCGGATTTGGTCAGCCGTCATGTGAAAAAATTGAGATTCCCGTCAAATGTGATAATGGTAATCATGCTATCATTGTTCAGAACTGGATTGATGCCATCCTTAAGGGTTCACCGATACTTTCACCTGGGGAAGATGGTGTCAAGGCGTTAGAAATTTCAAATGGTATCTACTTATCTTCATGGTTAAACGAAACGGTCGATTTGCCCGTAGACGCAGACCTTTATTATGAAAAATTACAAGAGAAAATCCAATCTTCCACATTCGAGAAAAAGCATGTCACGAATACGATATTAGATGTCAGCGGGACGCATTAAGTACAGTAATATTCATGTATAAATGAGGAAAAAACCAAGAGAAGGGGAATTAATCCATGAAATTTGAAAAAGTTCGTTGGGGTATTATAGGATGCGGTGATGTGACGGAAGTGAAAAGTGGACCAGCATTCCAAAAAAATAGTCATTCAGAATTGGTCGCAGTTATGAGGAGAACTAGCAAACTTGCAAAAGACTATGCGGAAAGACACCATGTTCCAAAATGGTACGATGATGCTGATGCGCTTATTAACGATCCAGATGTGGATGCTGTCTATATCGCAACACCACCAAGTTCACATAAAGAATATGCCATAAAAGTCGCAAAGGCAGGCAAACCGGTTTATGTAGAAAAGCCAATGGCACTTAATTTGGACGAGTGTAATGAAATGATTGCTGCTTGCAAGCGGCTGGTGTTCCTTTATATGTAGCATACTACCGCAGAGCGCTGCCTCGTTTTGTAAAAATAAAAGAGTTGTTGGAGACGAAAGCAATCGGAGATGTTCGTTTTGTATCGACGACACAGTATCAAAAAGCGTCTGAAAATGTAAAGGACTCACAAACTCTTCCATGGAGGGTTCAGCCTGAATTGTCAGGAGGAGGACTATTCTTCGATTTGGCTAGTCATACCCTCGATTTATTAGATTTTTTACTGGGGCCAATTAAGGAGGCTCAAGGTTTTTCTTCCAATCAAGAAGGTTATTATCATGCGGAAGATATCGTGACAGGGACGTATCGATTTGAATCTGGAGTCCACGGTGTAGGAAACTGGTGTTTTTCTGCGTTTGAAGATGTGGATGTTAATGAAATCGTAGGCAGTGAAGGGAAAATTACTTTTTCCACTTTTGGAAATGAACCCATTTTATTAACAACACCTAGTGGAACAGAGCAATGGAGTTTTGATCCGCCGATGCATGTCCATCAATACCTTGTAGAAACCATTGTGGCTGAATTAACAGGGGAGAGCAGAAAGTGTCCAAGTACGGGAGTGACTGGTGCAAGAACCAATTGGGTGATGGGGGAGATTGCTTATTAGTTACATACTCTATTGACGACTTTGATGAATCATTTTTGAAGTAAACAGTCGATAATAAGCGCTCTTGACGACTCAGCTGAATTATTTTTGGGGTAGGCGGTCGACAATAAGCTCTATTGACGACTCAGCTGAATTATTTTTGAGTCAGCCGGTCGACAACAGGCTCTCTTGACGACTCTGATGGAATATTTTTGAGCCAGATGGTCGTCAATTGGCTCTCTTGACGACTCTGATGAATCATTTTTAAGGTAGCCAGTCGACAATAGATGCTCTTGACGACCCTGATGAATTATTTTTGATCCAGCCAGTCGTCAACAGGCTCTCTTGACTACCCGGATGAATCATTTTTGAACCAGACAGTCGTCAATAAGCTCTATTGACGACACTGATTTTTATTTATCACTTCAGGTTAAAAAACAAAACATAGTCGCCAGGACCAATTAGGGCTACGCCAATGACAGCAGCAATTAATACAAGATTATATTCAAATCCATTGTTGGTCATCCAGTAACCATTTTTGCCATGAACAGTAAAAATAGCATCAATCATCACAATCACAATCATAATTGCACCAAGCCAAGTAAGAAAACCAGCAGCAAAAAGCAATCCGCCTATCAACTCAAATAAGCCTGCCAGAGTCGCCCAAACCTTGGCCCCTTTTTCAAGACCGAGTGTTTCAAGCCAGTTTCCCATGCCCGCTATACCAGGGCCGCCAAACCAGCCAAATAACTTTTGTGCGCCATGCCCAAAAAAGGTTAGTCCGATCACGAGCCGTATAAGTAACAACCCGAGATTAACCAGTGCCATATTTTCAGTCATTTTATACCTTCTTCCGCCTTATGTAATTTGAAAAATCGTGTCGAAAAGAAATGGATACCTTATTTTGGTTAATAAATCCAATTCTTATTCTTGTCTAGTTGTAAGATTACTATTTAATCAACCGTCCGACTAGAGTAAAAAGACCTCATCTTTTCCCAATTAAATACATGAAAAAAGGTCTGCCGCACCTGGCAGACCTCTTTCTATCCTAATTTTTCACTTCACTTATGGTTTTTCCGGAGACATCAATCAAATAGTTCTTCGTATTTTTATTAATGGATCCGCCATCACTTTTAAAAATTGTTGACTTTGTTTCGGTAGAAGGCTCGATGTGAACAGGTACAGAAGTTTGACCGGCTTGGAGTGTGAAGGATTGTGTGAAATTCATATCCTTGCCCACTGTCACTTTTTCTCCATTGATAGTCAAGTCTGCGCCTTTAATCGCATTTCCAGTTACCGTCATCGTCGAACCACTCACACTGATTTGACTAACCACTAGTGGCATATCAATCCAGCGCAGGATGGTGTCCTGGACAACCATTTTGTTGTTGCCTTGATTGGTAATAACAATCTTCATATCCGTTCCTTGGGCACCATAACCATAGTAGCTTATATCGTCATCAGAAGGATCGTTTGGAGTATGGTCTGTTAGACCTTCCTGATCCCAGGAATTATTTTTTACATATTTATAAGTGAGCTCGGTTCCTTCTTCTAACTCCATCGTATATTCCCAATCTGGTGTAACAGCACCATTTCGGCTCATCGACCAAGCGCCTGTATTCCATCCATTTAGGCTGCCAGGTATATTGACTTGAGCGGACAATGGAGTGTAATCCGGTGCATGCACCTTAAAGGTCACTTGAACCATGACAATTTCCGGTGTCACACTTACGGTATTTGAAGCTACAGAATTACCCGCCTGATCAAAGACACGGATTTGATACTTATAGGCAGTGCCATTTGCTACCTGATAATCGCGGAAAGAGGCAGCATCCCCGTTTAAGGTGGTAAGAACTTGGCCGTCTCTGTAGATGAGCGTTTTAAATGGCTGATCTGGCTCCGATAATTTCCAGGTTAGGTTAACCTGACCAGACTCTTTCACTGGTGTATCTAATACAACTTGTTTAGCTGGAGGGGTCGTATCAGATGTACTATGAATATAGGTTACTTCACCTGTTGTTGAGTATACCCAGGTTGTTCCAAGATCTGGCGTAAAGGCCAATCGGTATTCATACGTGCCCGCTTCAAAGGCCGTGAAGTTTCCTTGAAACTCATTTGCCGCACCATCTTGTGTCTGGCCATTATATAGGGCAGGGGAGGATTGCCATGTAGTTTGGCCTTTTAGCCTTACTTGAAGCTCAGCTGTCACTCCTTCAGCCGCTCCTGTTTCTGTCGCGCCAGACAAGTAAAAAGTTGCTTTTACAGTTGAGGCTTGAGCAAGATTCAGTTCCCCATTTTCTAATCCAGCCAGATCTTTGATGCTGGCATTGGACACGTCGTAGTGAGGGACTAATCCGGAAGTAGCAACAGGAACAGATTCATTCCCATTTCCATCCACAGACGTAACAGCAAAATAATAGGTCCGGCCATTATCTAAGTTAGAAAGGGTTACAGATGGATCAGTTGTTTCTTGAACTTTTGTCCATAAACCGCCAGATACTGTAGATTGATAAACATTGTATTTGGCACTTGTTCCTGACCAGTTTAACTGGACCTTTTTTGAACCTGCTGTTCCGGTTACAGTTTTTACGGAAACTGGCTGTTTTACTTCATTAACAGACACTAGCATTCGGCCTGATTCAGCCGGTACAGTTAAGCTCAATTTACCATCCTTTGTAGCAGCTTCATATTTTTTATCTAATTGATCAACAAAACGAAGACCATTCCCTAGCAGTTCTTTTGTATCGATCTCGACCGTTTGAGAGTTTTTCCCTCTATTAATAATGACAAGGCCAGATTTTACCCCTTTAGTCCGAACATAAGCTAATACATCGCCTTTAGCATAAATGTGGTGTAAATCCCCATAAGAAAATAGATCGGCATTTTCTTTCCGGATTTGACCAATTTTTTGATAATGGGTAATGAGGGACTTGTCTTCCTTTCCCCAAGGAAAGGTCCTGCGGTCGTCTGGATCCTTCGACCCTGTCTGGCCTGCTTCATCTCCATAATAAATGGTCGGTGCTCCTGGATAGCCCATTTGAAGTATGGATGCCAGCTTCAGTCGCTTAACCCCTTCATTATAATTATAGTTCGGGTCTTGTTCTGCGCGGTAATACGTATCTGTTCCATTTCCTAACAGGAAAATGGCCCGGGCAGTATCATGTGATCCCATTAGGTTCATAAGGGCATAAAATGCTTCTTTTGGATAATCCTCTTGTACAGCGAGAAGGGTGTTCTCCGCATTAGCGGCATTACCGTTTTTTAAGTAATCTAAGATGGCTCCGCGGAACCGATAGTTCATAACAGAATCATATTGGTCTCCTAAGAAATACTTGGATGCATCATCCCAAATTTCACCTAAAATAAGGGGTTCTTCCTCTTTTTGAAGTGTTTTTCCTGCTCCGGTCATCGCCTTGGATTTCATTTGCTTGCGGAATTCCTGCCAGAAGGAGCTGTCCACTTCATTGGCCACATCGAGACGCCAGCCAGAGGAACCTTGATCAATCCACGTTTTGGCAACAGAATCTTTGTCATAAAAAATATAATTCGCTAATTGTGTGTTGTTAAGTTCACTTGGGTGGTCGACCTTCGTACCGTCCACTGATTTAAACACAGGCAGACTATCATAGCCCCACCAATCGTCATATTTATAATGCTTACCTGTTGAAACGCCGTTAACTTTTTCGTTGTCTACCTTTTCGTTTTTGATATCGAACCAGTTTTCAAAGCCGTATGGACTAAAGGTCTGGCCTTCGGCGATTAATTGCTTCTTAGCTTTATATTTGGCTGCTGATTCTGTCAATTTTTCTTGATTCATCAAGTCATAAATACGGGACCAATATTCATAAGCACCTGCGGTTTTATATTTGTTGTAGCGGTCAAAATAGATAGAATCGTCGGAAACATGATTAAAGACTCCATCTAAAATAAGGTGCATGTGACGTTTTGATAATTCCTTTGCGAAATCCTCGAATTCTTTCTGTGTTCCAAACATCGGATCGACCTGTTTATAATCGGTAGCATCATATTTATGATTGGATGGTGCAAGTGCGATGGGATTTAAATACAGGGTATTAACGCCAAGAGACTGCAGATAATCAAGCTTCGCTTTAATACCGGCAAGATCACCGCCAAAAAAGTCGTTGGTAAACTCTCCATCCCCCGTGTATGTTCCAGTACCTTGTTCATATGGATTATCCGGCAATGAGTTCCAAGAAGCTGGATGTTCGATTGGCTGGCTGCCACGTGCGCCAATTTTGTCCTTCACATGATCGTTCGCTTTGTTTCCATTATTAAATCGGTCCGGAAAGATTTGATAAACAACAGCTTCTTTCATCCAATCCGGTGTTTTGTAAGCAGGGTCGTAAACGGTCAATTGGAAAAGTCCTGCATTTTTATCTTCTGCTTTTCCAGTATGGCCTTCCTGTGTATCTTCACCATATTCGGCAGTAGCATCTTGATCCCCAACCATGAATTTATATCCATAGATGCCTTTTTCAGAAGGGGTGAATGAGGCTTCCCAAAACTCAAGAGGCCCATTATCGGTTGTGTCGGTCCAGCCGGCATTCTTCATAGAAATGACATTTGATGTTCCTGTATTATAGTTTTTTACATATAGATTCGCCCTTGTCAGATCACCCTTCTTAGCGGATACGCGCATCATTACAGGTTGCTGTGCAGGTACTGCCCCGAAAGGCGTCCGGTATACTTTGTCCCATGAATCATGAGATAGGGCAGACTTATCAATTAAACCATCAGACCCAGCTGGTCTGTAATCTGTATAAACTTCATTTGTTTGCTGGTTATAAAAAAATGTGATTGTTGTATCTGCTAGTACATTTAGTTTTTCATTGGAAGATGGGTAAGACTCCGTCCAGTCCTTGCCCAGAACAATTTTGTATTCATAGCTGCCTCGGGGTACCTTTGTGGTGAAAGAGTAGATATTGTTAAAATGATCATCTGTTAGCAATGCAGTTGAATCGGCAGGGCTCCATGCTGAACCGGCCTGAATGGCAGGCTGGATGGTTCCAGCAATACGTGGCTGTTTGTCTCCAGTTAATGGAGTGTAATGGCTGCTGTCGGCAATGGAGTGGGTGATATCATTGTAGTAAAAGGTTACCTCTTTTTGTTCAGTTAGAGATAGTTTAATATTGTTCCCTCCGGGAGCGCCGCCTTCTCCGTAATTTTCATTCCAGCTGCCGCCGATGGCGATCTTGTACTCATATGTACCGGCTGGTAATGTACCAGTTAAGGTATAGAGACCATTTCCTTTGTCGGTCATTTTAGTAATGGTGGATGATGGATCCCAATCCCCTGGATTTCCTAAAGCGGTTTGCAAGTTTCCAACAAGTACAACCTGCTTAGCTGACGTTTCTGCTGCCTTTACAGTTTCACTTGAGAGACCTGTTAACAGCTGGAGTATTAATCCGGTAATGGTGACAAGCGACAGCAGTGTGCGCTGCTTCTTTTTCATCGAATAACCCCTTTCCCCTATGCTCAATTGTTTTGCGAAATCGTTTGCACAAAAGGTGATATAAAAATCCTCCTAAGAAGTATGAAGGAGAATCTATGCAAATGAATGTAAGAGTTGTGCAACCGTTTTCACATTCAAATAATACTATTTTTGGAGGTTTAATTCAATAGAAAATTAGGTTAATAGTCAAAAATTTCTGTTAACGGCTGGTAATTTTAATTTAAAAGATACGAAGCCCAATGTGCTTGGCTTTTTATGGTGCTACCAAAGTACTATTTCTGTTATGATAAAATTAAATAAAATCCCTATTAAGAAGAGTGAAATATATGACGGTAACAATAAAAGAGGTCGCAAAGATGGCAAATGTTGCCCCTTCTACGGTTTCAAGAGTAATTGCTGATAATCCGAGAATTAGTGAAGCAACGAAACGAAAAGTCAAAAAAGTGATGGAGGAGCTTGGGTACCATCCTAACCTGAATGCCAGAAGTCTTTCTAGTAAAACAACCCAAACAATTGGACTTGTAATGCCAAGCTCTGGGGATGTTGTTTTCCAAAATCCTTTTTTTTCGACGGTATTACAGGGGATTAGCGAGGGGGCACACGAAAAAAGGTATGCCTTGCAAATGACTACAGGAAGATCAGAACAAGAAACTTTTGAAGCAGTTATTGAAATGGTTCAAGGTAAACGCGTAGATGGGATGATTCTCTTACATTCTAAAGTGGAGGATCAGGTCATCAAGTACTTAAGAAAAATGAATTTTCCTTTTATAGTGATTGGAAAACCAGCTAAATATACAGAAGAAATTGCACACGTTGATAATGATAATGTTGGTGCCATGAAAGAGGCTACCAAATACCTGATTAAACTTGGACATCAGAAAATTTCCTTTATTGGCGGCAGCACGGATCTAACGGTAACCGTAGATCGTTTAAATGGCTATAAACAAGCTTTAAAGGAGGCAAACATTCCGATAATTGGTGAATATATCAAACATGAGGAATTCTTAAGGGAAGGGGGCCAAGAAGCAGTTAGTGAGTTAATGGCACTTCCTGAGCGGCCTACCTCACTTTTAGTGGCTGATGATTTTATGGCGCTGGGAGTCCTTAATAAGTTAGATGAATTAAAAATCAAAGTTCCAGATGATATCTCAGTTGTTAGCTTTAATAATATCCTGCTGTCAGAAATGTCAAAGCCGCCTTTAACTTCCATGGATATTAATATTTTAATGCTTGGAATTGAAGCATCAAGGAGCTTAATCCAAAAAATAGAATATAGTTCAGAACCTGTTAAACGCATTATTGTTTCACATAAATTGGTTGAACGCTCATCATGCAGTCCAATCAATACTTCAAACAACTAAGAGATAGAGGTTTCCTTCTAAAACACCGTTTTTTAGTCACGGGTTTAGAAGGGCCCTCTAATTTTTTTACGTTCTTTTTATCCTAAATATCTATGATATAGCGCCTTTGCTTCCGATATATCCTTCGTTCCATGTATTAAAACTCTACCGTCTTTAAAAACGACCAATCTGTGAGAATCTACATTAAACGATAGGAGGTAAGGATTTCGCTGGACGTTTCCCCCTTGTTTCACTAATACTTTTTCTAATGCCTCTAAATCCCGGGCAATAGAAAGGGAAGGGCGTATCTGAACGGAATCTCGCCCACACAATACCGCTGTTTTTGTTTGATTCTCAAACGACAAATAGGGATAGGAGCGGTGTTGCCCACAAGAAGGACAATCCACTTTTTTTAATTTATCTACTTTTATGGCACTATGTTGGTTTTTCCACAAATCAAAGGAAACCAGTTTGTTTCGCAATGAATCCAGGTCGCCAACCAAAATTTTTAAAGCCTCACTGATTTGATAAGAAACAACCATGCTCACAGCTGGACTGATAATTCCAGCCGTATCACAGGTTAATCCTCCTAGTGGAACTGTGTCTAATAAACAAGTTAGGCAAGGGGTTTTTTCAGGAATAATGGTGTAGGAGATTCCATAGCTTCCAACGCAAGCACCGTAAATCCATGGAACGCCAATCTTTTGCGAAACATCATTAATCATCATTCTTGTTTCAAAATTATCCGTTGCATCAATAATAAGATCGACTTGTTTAGCCCATTCTTCAAGCTCTAAACCAGACGCGTCAGCGATGATGGCCTCGATAACCACAGAAGAATTAATCGCTGTTAATCGATTTTTAGCAGCAATGACTTTGGGTAATCTATTTTCGGCCTCTTCTTCTGTATACAATTGCTGCCGTTGTAAATTGGACCATTCAACATAGTCCCGGTCAACGATGGTTAGCTGACCAATTCCGGATCGGACAAGTGCTTCGGCACATGCGGATCCAAGTGCCCCAGTACCGATGACTAGAACATGTTTCGTTGATATTTTTTCCTGACCGCTTTTTCCGATTGGAGGGAAAAGTTCTTGGCGTGAGTACCGATTATTCACCCGATACTCATTCCTTCTTTTGGACTGCTGGCAGCAGCGTACCGTTTTTTCTCAATCCGTCCAGCTTCATAGCCTAAGCGACCGGCTTCAATCGACAAACTCATCGCTTTGGCCATTTTTACCGGGTCTTTTGCTGCTGAAACAGCTGTATTTAATAAGACACCATCTGCTCCTAATTCCATGGCCAATGCAGCATCGGCAGGGGAACCAATACCTGCATCTACAATAACCGGAACCACTGCTTGTTCGATAATAAAACTAAGGTTTACTGGATTGATAATTCCCTGACCAGAACCAATTGGAGAGGCTCCTGGCATGACCGCATGGCACCCTGCTTCTTGTAGTTTCCTTGCTAAGACGACATCATCAGAAGTATAAGGGAGGACAATAAATCCTTCTTTTACTAACTCTTCTGTTGCCCTAAGCGTTTCGATTGGATCAGGAAGCAGTGTTTTATCACAGCCAATCACTTCGACTTTAATCATGTCACAGAGACCGGAAGCTTTTGCGAGTTTAGCAATCCGCACGGCTTCTGCGGCAGTCTTTGCCCCAGCTGTATTCGGCAGCATCGTATATTTATTGGTATCCAGCTGCTCTAAAAAATTAGGCTGGCTTGATTCAAAGATATTCATTCGCCGTACAGCAAACGTTAGAATCTCAGCTTTAGAAACTTCAACCGCTTCCTTTTGGATTTCAAAGCTTGGGTACTTCCCAGTTCCAAGCAATAAACGAGAATTAAATGATAATGGACCTATTCTTAACATTTCAACCGCCTCCTACAAAATGGACAATTTCGATTCGATCTTTATCTGATAATCTAGTACATGGGTGACTTTCACTAGTTAAAATTTCACCGTTAATTTCGACGACAACGACTTTATCATGGACTTCATAATGTGTAAGTAAATCTAAAACTGAAATAATGTCATCTGGTAATGTAATAAACTCTCCATTTAATAAAACGTTCATGTTTAACCCCCTAATCCACCAATGCTTTATGTCGGTCAATTCGGAAAGCCGAGAGCAGGTTTTCATTTGGTCTGCCATCCAATAAATCCGCCATAAGCGTACCTGTAACCGGGCTTAACAATATTCCGTTCCGATAATGGCCCGCTGCGATGAACAATCCCTTCCATAATGGATGTTCACCAATGTAGGGGAGGCCATCCCCAGTTTGAGGCCTAACACCAGCCCAAACCCGCTCCCATGGAGCATCCATGATTTGTGGAACCAATTGACTGGCTCTTTCCACTAATGTAGCAATCCCGCTTGGTGTTACTCTTTTATCAAATGTGTGATCAATTTGGGTAGCGCCAATAAAGATTTCACCATTGCGTTTTGGGACCAGGTAACATCGCTTATCCGAAAAAATAGTTCTGTTTATAATCGGTTTCTCTGTCTTAACAGAAAAGCATTCCCCTTTGACTGGATAAACTGATATATCCAGACCGGTTTCATGCATTAGCTTTGAAGCCCATGCCCCGGTGGCAAGGACAACCTGGTTACAATCGATGTTTCCTAAAATGGTTTTAACTCCGTTGACTCGGTCATTTTCGTAGTTGAATGAATATACCTCTGTGTTTTCCAGTATGGTCGCCCCGAATTGTTCAGCGGCCATTGCAAAAGCCTTCGATAATTTAGCTGGTTGGACATGACCATCATTAGGGATGAACATCCCGCCAGCAATATTACAGGAAAGGGAGGGTTCCAATTCTCGTAAACTGTGAGAATCGAGCCATTCTATTTCTGGATCCCAAAGTCGTTGAAACGCTGCTTGTTGTTTACCTTCTTTTGCTATTTCTTCTGTTTCGGCAATTTTAATCATGCCTTTACGAACAAACTCAATATCGATTCCGGTAAGCTCAAATAACTCGTTAGAGAGGGAAGAAAACATTGCCTGGCTTTTTAAAGCTAATTGAAAAAGGGGACCATCATCTTCAATCTCTGCTTGTGCGGCCAACATTCCGGCAGCGGCACTGGATGCTTCACAAGCCAAAAGGTTCTTCTCAATCAAAACCACTTTTTTACCAAGCTTAGAAAGTTGATAGGCAATGGAACTCCCGTTTATTCCGCCTCCAATAATGGCAACATCAAATGAATTTTTCACCTTTTACCATCTCCATCTTTTAATGCATGTACATATGCTTTTACTGCCAATATAGGATCGCTTGAATCTAAGACACCTGACATTACTGCAATACCATTTGCGCCGGCTTCGATGACTGATTTTGTATTTTCAGGTGTGATTCCGCCAATGGCAATGACCGGAATAGGCAGTTTAGCTACCTTTGATAATTCCTCTATTCCTTTCGGTGTCTTGCCTGGTTTAGAGCGGGAAGGGTAGACGTGGCCGAACAGAACGTAATCGGCACCATCCCGCAGAGCGTTTTCTCCATCCTGATAAGAGTGAATGGAACTTCCTACTCTTAAACTTGGAAACTCTTTTTTTACAATCGCTTGATCCAAACTATGATAGGCTAATTGGACCCCTGCCGTTTTTGCAGCGAAAGCAACATCCACCCTGTCATTTATTATTATTTTTGAAAGCGGGATGTCCTTAGATAGCAAATTAACGGCTTGAAAAAGTTCCCGTGCTGTTTTTTGCTTTTCTCGTAAGTGAATAGATGTCACATATGGGTATATATCGATTAAAATCTCCCGTAACTGCTCGATTGGCATTTTACCGTTCGAAATAATATGTAACTCGTTAATCTTTGTTAAAATTCGCGTCACCTCTTTAGAAGATTCCGCTAATTGAACAAGTGAAAAACAAAAAACCACTTTCCGATGTTTAGAAAGTGGTTTGATCATTTGAAAGGGAATAATGGCGCATTCAAATATCTTGTTTTCCACTTCCCTACGCTGGTATAACCCAGATCAGGTTCATAGAGTCCCGAAGTAGTACTTCAATCTCAGCCCTTTAAAAAGGCACCTCTAGCGGATTTTTTTCCTATTAATTTGTAATCATTACCTGCATGTATAATATTATCAACATTGATTGAAATGTCAAATAAATTTATTTTGTAATAGGTCTGTATCTTTTACTGTCTACGGTAAAGCTTTTTTTCTGAATTAGCGTATAATGAATAGGTAATGGCTCCACCTTGGCCATTACCAGGATAGCCACTCATATAAAATTCCGCTTATTTTATAGAAATTTAACAAGGATATTTTTCATTTTTAACAAATTATATACGTATGTATTGATAAGGGGAAGGAGTGGAAAAAATGAAACATCGGAAAACTTTTTTTGTAATAGACGACCTGATTTTTGAAGTCGAGAAACCAGAAATAACCTTAAAGAAAATTAAAGTAACACAGGTGAAATTCGAAAATGAGGAGTATAAATTGCTTAGAAAAAAGTTTGATGAAAATTTGTTTCATATTGAGAGAAAACCTGATGGATGGTTTATAACAGAGAAAGATAAGCCTTTATAAGGAGTGATGAAGGCGTGGAAGATACGTTAATGGAAATGGATCCGTTACCTGCGGAGTTTTATAACCAGCCAACTCTTGAACTGGCGAGGGCATTACTCGGCTGCCTGCTGGTAAAAGAAACGGCCGAAGGAATGACGGCAGGTTATATTGTTGAGACAGAGGCTTACATAGGACCTGGAGACAGGGCTGCCCACAGCTATCAAAATAGACGCACGAAAAGAACAGAAGTGATGTTCCAGCGTTCGGGTCTAGTTTATACGTATTTAATGCATACCCATTGCCTTTTCAATGTGGTTAGCGGCGGTGAAGAAAAACCTGAGGCGGTATTGGTCCGAGCCCTTGAGCCGGTGATCGGTATCGAACTTATGAAAAGAAGAAGAGGAATCGAAGTACTAACCAATCTGACAAACGGCCCCGGCAAATTGACAAAATCAATGGGCATTACAATCGAGGATTACGGGCATGCCCTGACTTCTTCCCCTTTATTTATTGCAAGGGGCATCTGTCCGGAAAGTATATCAGCTGGAAAAAGGATTGGAATTAACAACTCTGGTGAAGCAAAGGACTATCCATGGCGTTTCTGGGTGACGAATAATAAATATGTTTCAAGACATCAAAAGACCTGACCCTTTCGTTACCTTGAAAAGGGATCAGTTTTTTTGTTCTAAAATGTATCCGTTTACATAAATTTCAATGTGAGCTTTTATTTCAAAGTGATGGATTATTTTAAACAGACTAAAGATAATCAGGCTAACGAGCTAGTTAAGTCACAAGTGTAGATGCTTCATTACTATTGAACAGGAGGTGATACTGATAAAACTGACAGTAGTCATTGTCGGACCAAAACCGTTAGTCAATAAAATAAGCAAGATTGCCTCAGAATTTAATGAACTTAAAACACAATCACTTTTCTATGAAAAGGTAGAGGAATCAGCAAAATTAGTTCGGGAACACCACGAACCGAAGGATATCTATATTTTTGCTGGTCCAACACCTTTTTTTATTGCAAAAGAAACGATCCCCTTGGATGTAATCTCCTATTATATTCCGTTTGAAGGCTCGGATATCTATCGCCTTTTATTAGAGGTTTATGAGATGTACCATCACTATCCAATCATTAGTTTTGATATTGTCGAACCCCATTACGTAGAAGAAATCTATGAGGAAATGGGGATCTCTCGAATCCCCTATCGATTAATCACCTTTAACGAAGAAACAGTGGATAGTGATGGATTAGCTAACTATCACTTGAACTTATGGAAAGAGGGAAAAGTACAGGTGATTGCTACCACGCTAAATTCTGTCTATGAAAGATTAAAGTTCTTAAATATACCCGTCTTTCTAATCAGACACACAAATGCCAATATCCGAGATACATTACGTAAAGCGGTGCTAAGTGGGCTGAATCAAAAACAAGAGGAAGCTCAAATTACGGTCCTCCAGTTTCAGCTGATCCATGACAAAAAGGAACGGAATGACCGATTTCAAAAAGAATGTCATTTTATAAAAGAAAGAATCGTAGAATTTGGAAACCTGCTGTTTTCAAGCACCAATTTATCGGATAGCAAGATCATTACACTTTATACAACCCGCGGTGTTTTTGAAAAAGTAACGAAGAAATGGAGCGATTTCTCCTTTCTAAAAGAATTAAACGAACTTTTTGCCGTTACGGTTAATCTTGGAATTGGCTATGGAAATACCGCTGAAAGTGCTGCTTACAATGCAAGAAATGCTCTTGAATTTTCAGTCAGACAGAAGAAGGGGAGCAGTTTTTTAATTGATGCAGACAAAAGGATTTATGGACCACTTGGAACGGTAGAAACGGTGAATTATCCCCTGCAAAAATCTAATGATAATCAGCAAAATTCATTAACAGTTCGTAAATTTTATGCATGGTTGACAATGATGCAAAAAAAGGAAGTTACCACAAGGGAATTAAGTATCGGTATGAATACTAGTGAACGCCATGCAGCAAGAATTTTAAAAAATTTATGTGAAAAGAAGATTGCAAATATCATTGGAAAAGAATCCTTACATCAAAAAGGGCGGCCACGGATTGTGTATGAAATTGATTTTACAGAATTAGCAAAACTTGTGAATGAAGAAGGAAAGACAAAGCTTGATCCATACTTGTTAACGCCCTAACATTTACTCGAATGATTTCAAGGAAAAATAGACGTTATCGTAAATAATTATGTTAGATGTCCTTACCAGATAATGGAACATATTTCGTGTAAGGAAGATAATCAATCTAGAACGTAAATTAAAGACATATAAAAGACATTAGGTTAAAGCATAGCAAATAGGAGGAGATGTTTGATTAATACAATAGGATAAGAAAGTCTTTGCAGACAGCTAAAAGAGAGGAAAGGGGATGAGATTAGATGATGGAACAACAAAAAATTTTAATCAGTGCCGAAAGATTACAGTCCACGCTTGAGCAATTTGCCAATTTCGGCCGAACCGAAAACAATGGTGTAACTCGTTTAGCCCTATCGGAGGAGGATCGTTTAGCGAGAGATTACTTTATTTCTTGCTGTAAGAAGTTAGGGATGCTAGTTGAAATCGATGATATGGGGAATATTTATGCGACATTAGCAGGAATTGAAGATAAGCCGCCGCTAGTAATCGGCTCACATTTAGATTCAGTCAAAAAAGGCGGACGATTTGATGGCGTATTAGGGGTAGTCGCTGGTTTAGAAGTGGCTCGGGCGTTGGTTGAAAATAATGTTAAGCCTAGGATTCCTCTTGTCGTTGCCGATATCACAAACGAAGAAGGTGCCAGATTTGAACCATCGATGATGGCCTCTGGCGTATTGTCGGGTAAATTCGATAAAGCCACTATGCTGCAGAAAAAGGATGTCGATGGTATCACGTTTAAAGATGCATTACAGTCGATTGGCTACGTTGGTAAGGAGCAATCTCGTTTAAAGAAAGCTGCGGCCTTTTTAGAATTACATATCGAACAAGGACCGATCCTTGAACGGGAATCTTTATCAATCGGGGTAGTGGAATGCGTGCTGGGAATGGTTTGTTATGAAATCACCGTAACGGGGGAATCGGACCATGCCGGGACCACTCCGATGGACATGAGGAAGGATGCTCTTTTTGCGGCAAATAACTTAATTAACGAGGCCCGTCAAAAGCTAAGGGCTCTGGATAAGGATTTAGTTTTCACCATGGGACGTATGAATGTCCTGCCAAACATCCATACCGTTATTCCTAATAAAGTAGTTTTTTCACTAGAGGCTAGACACAAAGATTCAGTGGTAATCCAGCGAGTAGAGGAGATTATCGTTGGTCTTACACAATTATCTGCAAATGAAGGCTGTGATATTCGAACCGAGAAATTATGGGATCGTTCTACCGTTTTATTTGATGATGATCTATGCAATTTATTAGAAAAAGCTGCTAAGACATTAAACTACTCCTATAAAAGAATGGATAGCGGCGCCGGTCATGACGCTCAATTTCTAGCAAGTTATATTCCGACGGCTATGGTCTTTGTTCCAAGTATCAATGGAAAGAGTCATTGTGAAGAAGAGCTTACTACTTGGGAGGATTGTGCCAAGGGAGTAAATGTCCTGTTGGAAACGGTTTTGACATTTTAATCAACTATCTTTAAAGGAGGTTTTGGCAATTGGGTGTTAACAATCAATCGAAAATTTCATCTGAAGATTTGAGTCTGAATTTTCAAGAAATAGTCCCTGGATTAACCAAGCAGGAAGCGGTTGAAGAGGCCAATCGATGTCTATATTGCTACGATGCACCTTGTATAAATGCATGTCCCACAGGAATTGATATCCCGTCATTTATTAAGAAAATCGCTTCTGGGAATTTAAAAGGCTCTGTCAAAACGATTCTAACGGCAAATCCGCTTGGAGCTAGTTGTTCCCGCGTTTGTCCGACAGAGGAATTATGCGAGGGAGCCTGCGTCCTGAACCATTCTACCAAGCCCATTATGATTGGTCACCTGCAGCGATATGCGACCGATTGGGCGATCCAGAATGAACAATCCCTGTTTACTGCTGGAAAGGAAAATGGAAAAAGCGTGGCAATTGTTGGCGGGGGGCCTGCTGGATTGTCTGCTGCAAGGGAACTAGCACTGCTTGGGTTTAAGGTTACTATTTTTGAAGCAGAAGATAAGGCCGGAGGGTTAAACACCTATGGAATCGTGCCATTTCGACTGCCACTTAACATCTCCTACTGGGAAGTAAAACAGATTGAGAGCTTAAATGTTGAGATCCGCACCGGCACAAGAGTTGGGCAAGATATAGCTGTTGAAGAAATTATGAAAAAATATGATGCCATTATTCTCGCAATTGGCATGTCCAAAGTTCCGGAATTGGGGATAGATGGCGAGGATTTAACAGGAGTGTTTGACGCGATTGAATTTGTTAAAGAAACGAAAACAAAACCACTTACTACTCAGCTTCTAGGTAAAAAAGTTGCCGTAATTGGGGCTGGAAACACCGCTATTGATGCAGCAACCAATTCCGTCCGCCTCGGTGCTGACAATGTCAAAATCCTCTACAGGCGAACAAGGGAAGAAATGACTGCTTATGAGTTTGAATATGAATTCGCCAAACAAGATGGAGTTGAATTCCGATGGCTTACAGCACCTGTTGGGATTTTAGGTGATGAGTTAGGGAATGTAACCGGAATTGAATGTATTAACATGAAGTTGACAGAACCAGGCGAGGATGGCCGCCGGCGCCCTGTTCCAATCAAAGGAACTGAATTTATCCTTGCAGTCGATGCGGTCATTAAAGCAAATGGCCAATCGAGATATGTGGAACTAATCGAACAGTTTCAGTTAGAGCATAACGAAGGCGTTGTCAAGATTCATCCCACAACCTATCAAACTTCCAATCAGAAGGTGTTTGCGTGTGGCGATGTTATTTATGGAAAGGGACTACAGGGGGATGCGATGGTCGTAACGGCAGTCCAACAAGGGAAAGAAAGTGCTTATGCCATTCATCAATTCCTGAATTCTTCGGTTATTGAAACTGCTTAGCCTTACGGATAAAGAATAAAAGGAGGTAGGTTTATGGCAGATTTAAGGATTAATTTAGCTGGAATAAAATCACCTAATCCATTTTGGCTTGCTTCAGCTCCCCCGACAAACTCAGGATATCAAGTCCAACGTGCATTTGAGGCCGGCTGGGGAGGTGCCGTTTGGAAGACATTGGGAGAGCCTATTATCAATACGACCTCCCGATTTGCAGCCGTCAGCTTTAACGGACAAAAGGTAGCTGGTTTTAACAATATTGAACTGATTACCGACCGCCCACTAGAGGTGAACCTTAAAGAAATAGCCGAAACTAAGAAGCGTTTCCCCCATCACGCCATCATCGCCTCGTTAATGGTAGAGCCTAAGCAAGAAAAATGGCATGAGATCGTAAAAAAGGTAGAAGCAGTTGGTGTCGATGGTCTTGAATTAAACTTTGGGTGCCCACATGGAATGGCAGAACGAGGGATGGGATCTGCATCAGGCCAAGTACCAGCCCTAGTTGAACAACAAACCTATTGGGTAAAGGAAGTAGCAAAGACTCCGGTCATTGTAAAACTCACACCGAATATTACCGATATTACGGCAACGGCTGAGGCTGCGGTACGTGGTGGTGCGGATGCCGTTAGTATGATTAATACGATTAATAGTTTAGCAGGGGTCGATCTTGATACCTGGAACACGATCCCGCATGTTGCCGGAAAAGGTGCTCATGGTGGATACTGCGGGCCGGCCGTAAAACCGATTGCGTTACATATGGTGGGGGAGTGTGCCCGAAATCCTAGGATTAATATTCCAATCTCTGGGATTGGTGGAATCTCAAGCTGGCAAAACGCAGTCGAATTCATGTTGATGGGTGCAAGCGGGGTCCAAGTTTGTACCGCAGCCATGCACCATGGTTTTAGAATCGTTGAGGATATGATTGAAGGATTGAATAATTATTTAGATGATAAAGGTGTCGTCTCTGTTATGGATTTAATTGGTAAATCGGTACCGAAATATTCTGACTGGGGCGATCTTGATTTGAATTATAGTGTGGTTGCCAAAATCAATAATGATGTTTGTATTCATTGCAATAAATGTTATATTGCCTGCGAAGACACCTCCCATCAATGCATCGATATGCTGAAGGATGAACACGGAAACAGCATCCTAAAGGTAAGGGAAGAAGACTGTGTCGGCTGTAATTTATGTTCCATCGTCTGCCCGGTTGAGGGTGCGATTGACATGATAGAAATACCAAGTGAACTGCCGCCAATGACATGGAATGAACGACAGGCAGCTCTAGGGGCACTTACTTATGAAACCGATATTGTTAAAAAATAATAAACTCAATTTCTATCAAAATAGGGAGGGGCATTCATTATGAAAAAGGTGATCAAAAATGGAACCGTCGTAACGGCATCCGATACCTATCGAGCCGATGTGTATATTGAAAATGGAGTCGTTACACAAATTGGTGAGAACTTACCTGATGCAGGAGCAGAGGTTATTGATGCAAAAGGCTGTTACCTATTCCCTGGCGGAATTGATCCCCATACCCATTTGGATATGCCATTTGGTGGAACCGTTACAAAAGATGACTTTGAAACCGGTACGATTGCAGCTGCTTTTGGTGGAACGACCACCATCATTGATTTCTGCTTAACGGCCAAAGGAGCAACATTGAAAAGTGCCGTTGATACCTGGCATGCCAAATCAAAAGATAAAGCCGTCATTGATTATGGATTCCACTTGCAAATTGTAGAGATGAACAATGAAAAGCTGGCTGAGCTACCTAAAATGATTGAAGAGGAGGGTATCACATCACTTAAAGTATTTATGGCTTATAAAAATCAATTCCAAGCTGATGATGAAACCCTTTTTAAAACGTTGATTGCTGCAAGGGACCTTGGCGCACTCGTCATGGTACATGCGGAAAATGGCGATGTCATTGATTATTTAGTGAAAAAAGCCTTAGAAGAAGGGAATACCGATCCCGTTTATCATGCACTGACAAGACCGCCTGAAGTAGAAGCGGAAGCAACAGGCAGAGCGGCAACATTAACAGAATTAGCAAAATCTCAACTATATGTTGTCCATGTTTCTTGTGCCGAAGCTGCCCGTAAGATTGCCGAAGCGAGGAGTAAAGGCGTCGATATTTGGGGGGAAACGTGCCCGCAGTATTTGGTTTTGGACCAATCTTACCTAGAAAAGCCAAATTTTGAAGGAGCAAAATACGTTTGGTCGCCTCCATTACGTGAAAAATGGAATCAAGCCGAGTTATGGAATGCTTTAAAAACAGGACAACTGCAGACCTTGGGCTCTGACCAATGCTCCTTTGACTTTGTTGGTCAAAAGGATCTCGGGAAAGGTGATTTTTCAAAAATTCCAAATGGTGGACCGATCATTGAGGACCGCGTAAGTATTCTGTTCTCCGAAGGGGTTAAGAAAGGAAGAATTTCCATTAACCAGTTTGTTGATATTACCTCAACAAAGGCGGCTAAATTATTTGGGTTGTATCCAAAAAAAGGAACAATTGCCATAGGAGCTGATGCTGATATCGTCATTTTTGATCCAAATGTGGATCGTGTCATTTCAGCTGAAACGCACCATATGGCTGTTGATTATAATGCCTTCGAAGGTATCAGGGTAACTGGTGAGCCTGTATCTGTCCTCTCACGTGGTGAGTTTGTGATCCGTGATAAACAGTTTGTTGGAAAACCAGGTGCAGGACAGTTTTTAAAACGTGCGAAATATGGTTCAAATCAAAAATCAGAATCAGAAAAAACGGTAACATTGTAATAGATTGTAAGGAAAAAAGGGTTAAGGATAAAGATTCTTAACCCTTTGCGGAGTGGGAGCAAAGTAAAGGGAGGAGAATCATGTCTGACTATCAACAGTTTTTAAAAGAACGGGATCTTGTTGATTATTACATTCAAAAGGGGTATCTAATCAAAAATAGTACCGAAAATTTAAGCGGAGCCTATGTTTATTTTGAGAAAAAAAACAGCAATGGTGAAATGGAAAGGGAAACGGTCCACCTATTAACTCCTGCTGCTCGGAAGTATTTTTCCGTGAGATTGATTCAACAACAAAACGATCAACCAGAAAGGGATGTAGGAGCATGATTATCGGCATACCCAAAGAGATTAAAAATAACGAGAATCGAGTGGGATTAACACCTGGAGGCGTATTTGAATTTATTGCCAATGGGCATGAAATTTGGATTGAAAACCAGGCGGGAATGGGCAGTGGTTTCTCGAACGAGGAATATATGGCTGCCGGTGCCAAAATCGTTAAAACTGCGAAAGAAGCATGGTCAGCAGATATGGTCATGAAAGTAAAAGAACCGCTGCCAGAAGAATTTGAATATTTTCGGGAAGGATTAATCTTATTTACGTATCTCCATCTGGCTCCGGAATATGATCTGACGAAAGCTCTTATTGAAAAGAAAGTAATTGCGATTGCTTACGAAACCATTCAACTAGAAAATGGATTACTCCCATTGTTGATGCCGATGAGTGAAGTAGCGGGCAGGATGTCAATCCAAATCGGTGCCCAATTTTTAGAAAAGCCGAAAGGGGGTAAAGGGGTTCTTCTTGGAGGCGTTCCAGGTGTTGCCCCGGCTGAGGTTGTCATTATCGGCGGCGGAATAGTCGGATCGAATGCAGCGAAAATGGCGCTTGGCCTGGGTGCTAAAGTAACCATTCTAGATATTAATGCAAACCGTTTAAGAGAATTAGATGACCTATTTCAAGGACATTTAACGACACTTATGTCCAATCCTTATAACCTTTCTGAGGTTGTTAAAAAAGCAGACTTGGTGGTGGGAGCAGTTCTTATTCCTGGCGCACGGGCACCCAGACTGGTCACGGAGGAAATGATTAAAACGATGCAGCCCGGTTCAGTTGTGGTTGATGTGGCAATCGATCAAGGAGGCTCGATTGAAACGATTGATCGGATTACCACCCACACAAGCCCAACCTATGAAAAGCATGGCGTGGTTCATTATGCAGTTGCTAACATGCCAGGTGCTGTCCCTCGAACGGCAACCATCGCCTTAACAAATGTAACCGTCCCATACGGTATTGAGATAGCCAACAAAGGGATTGCTCTTGCCGCACTTTCCAAACCTGCTCTAATGAAAGGAATTAATGTGATTGGTGGAAAAGTTACCTTTAAAGCAGTAGCAGATGCCCATGGATTTAGTTATACCAAGATCGATCAAATGATTAATAATGATAGTATATCAGTTTAATAAGCTACAGCTCTGATCGAACATTCAACCCTATATCATCAAAAGGAGACCGTTTGAATGACAACTTTTACACAAGGAATCAAGCATTTAAAGAATTACATTGGAGGAGAATGGGTTGACTCAAAATCTGATAAAACGGAATTTGTTGTCAATCCAGCAACGGGGCAAACGATTGCTGAAATACCGCTATCTACAAAAGAAGACGTCGATGATGCTGTTGCCGTTGCGAAGTCGGCTTTTAAAACATGGGCACAGACACCTGTTCCTAAGCGGGCCCGAATTTTGTTTAAGTATCAGCAGCTGCTTGTGGAACATTCAGATGAATTGGCGAGGCTGGTCACAATAGAAAATGGGAAGGCTCTATCGGAAGCAGCGGGTGAGGTACAGCGTGGAATTGAGTGTGTTGAATTTGCAGCTGGTGCCCCATCGTTAATGATGGGTAAACAGCTGCCCGATATTGCCACCAATCTGGAATCTGGGATGTATCGCTATCCTCTCGGAGTGGTAGGGGGAATCACACCCTTTAATTTTCCGATGATGGTTCCATGCTGGATGTTCCCGATCGCGATTGCCTGTGGAAATACATTTGTCTTAAAGCCATCCGAACGGACACCACTTTTAGCTGCTCGTCTTGCAGAATTAATGACAGCAGCTGGATTACCAAGTGGGGTTCTCAATATTGTCAATGGTGCACATGATGTGGTGAATGGCTTGCTCGAACATAAAGACGTGAAGGCCATCTCATTTGTCGGTTCACAGCCTGTTGCCGAATATGTTTATAAAAAAGGAACAGCCAATTTGAAGCGGGTCCAAGCACTTTCTGGTGCCAAAAATCATTCCATCGTCTTAAAAGATGCAAACCTGGAGCTTGCGGCAAGAGAAATTACTAACGCTGCCTTTGGCTCCGCAGGAGAACGTTGTATGGCAGCGGCCGTAGTTGCTGTGGAAGATAGTATTGCGGATGAATTGGTCCAGCGTTTATCTAGTTTAGCTGATGAAATCAAAATAGGGAATGGACTATCCAAGGGGGTTTTCCTTGGACCAGTCATTCGTGAAGGAAATAAGACCCGTACGATCAATTATATCGAGTCAGGTATTACCCAAGGGGCTACACTTGTCCGGGATGGGCGAAAGGATGAGGCGGTTAACGGTCCCGGCTATTTCGTTGGACCAACGATTTTCGATCATGTTACGAAAGAGATGAAAATCTGGCAGGATGAACTTTTTGCACCGGTTCTCTCGATCGTTAGAGTCAAAGATTTAGCGGAAGCAATTGAAGTGGCGAATGCTTCACCATTTGCGAACGGGGCCTGCTTATTTACTGATCGTGCTTCCGCCGTGCGTCAGTTCCGGGAAACCATTGATGCCGGAATGCTCGGAGTCAATGTAGGGGTGCCGGCTCCTATGGCTTTCTTCCCATTTTCCGGGTACAAGGATTCATTTTATGGGGATTTACATGCAAATGGCACAGACGGATTTGACTTTTATACAAGAAAGAAAATGGTGACAGCTCGATATCAATAGGATGTGAGACTGTGTTGCTTATTCTTTGTTGATGGCTGCTAATTCGAATGTCTAACGCGAGGTCAATGAAAGAAAATTCTCAATGACCTTAAGAGGAATGTTAGTTAGAACTCTCTGCCGGGTAATGAAAGAGTGGTTCATTGCCCGACAAAAGGAAATAGAGCCCTTCTCGGTCAATGAGAGAGCGGTTCATTGCCCGAAAAGAGAAAATAGAGTCCTCCTCGGTCAATGAGAGAGCGGTTCATTACCCGAAAAAAGGAAATAGAAACCTTCTCGATCAATGAATTTGTCCAATAGAAAGGTTCTAAAGGACAGTTTGACTATGAGACCCGATGAATTTGTCCAATAGAAAGGTTCTAAAGGACAGTTTGACTATGAGACCGATGAATTTGTCCAAT
>NZ_JBALNF010000069.1:0-4254 GCF_036962465.1 Neobacillus vireti | reverse complement strand
ATTACCCGAAAAAAGGAAAAAGAGCCATCCTCGGTCAATGAAAGAGCAGTTCACAGAGCGATATGAAAAAAGGACCATCCTAGGGTTAATGAAATAGTGGTATATTAGCAAAAAAACGTTCCCGTTTTCATTAATTTTAAACAAAGGCTTGAAACTTCTAACAGGAAGGAGAATGTCCATGACCAAAAATAATGCAGAGGAAATCCTCGAAAAAGACCGGCAGTATTTGTGGCATCATATGACCCCCTATAAAGAAAAAGCCTCACCAACCGTTGCGGTTGAAGGAAAAGGATCGTGGATTACGGATATCCATGGCAATAAATACTTAGATGCCATGTCTGGATTATGGTGTGTGAATGTCGGATACGGAAGAGAAGAGTTAGCCCAGGCAGCATATGAACAACTAAAAAGCATGCCCTATTTTCCACTTTCACAAAGTCATCTTCCGGCCATCCAGCTAGCGGAGAAATTGAACGAGTGGTTAGAAGGAGATTATGTGATTTTTTTCTCGAACAGCGGGTCTGAGGCAAATGAAACCGCCTTTAAAATGGCGCGTCAGTATCACCAGCAAAACGGAGAACCGGCTCGTTATAAATTTATTTCGCGTTATCGAGCCTACCATGGGAATTCAATGGGGGCTTTAGCTGCGACAGGCCAGGCTGTACGGAAATTTAATTATGAACCATTGGCTCCAGGCTTTATTCATGTCAGCCCGCCGGATAGTTATCGCCGTCCAGAAGGGCAAACGATCGAACAATTTAATCTGCAATGCGCTCTAGAAATAGAAAAAACAATCATTTGGGAAGGCCAGGAATCGATTGCTGCGGTCATTATGGAACCCGCTATCACTGGGGGAGGTGTTCTAGTTCCTGAGCCTATTTATATGGAAAAGGTTAAGGAAATCTGCCAAAAGTATGGCATCCTCTTTATTATTGATGAGGTCATTTGCGGCTTTGGACGAACTGGGAAAAAATTTGGTCACATGCATTTTGACATCAAACCTGATATAGTCACCATGGCGAAGGGGCTAACGAGCGGGTATCTTCCTTTATCGGCTACGGCCGTTCGTCGTGAGATATACGACAAATTCAAAAGTTCAGATGAGTATGGTTTTTTCAGACATGTCAATACCTTTGGTGGAAATCCTGCAGCTTGCGCCGTAGCTTTAAAGAATATTGAAATTTACGAAAAAGAAAATTTAGTGGGACGTGCTCGACAATTAGGTAATCGGTTAAGAGAAGAACTGAATGAGCTCATGGATCATCCACTCGTTGGTGATATCCGTAGTTTTGGTTTCTTGCTCGGAATAGAACTGGTTGAAAACAAACAAACGAAGGAACCCGTTTCGCCTGCGAAAATTGATCAAATTATTGCTGAATGTAAAAGCAAGGGATTGATTATTGGGAAGAATGGAGCTACGGTTGCGGGTTTTAATAATATTCTTACGCTTTCTCCGCCATTATCCTCAACAGATGAGGATTTAGAATTTATAGTAACAACATTAAAGAAGGTTATAGGTAAAATCGAATAATGAACAAGAGAAACAGCAGCCTTACATGTAAAGTTTTTGGCTTAAAATAAACCAAAAAGACTTAACCCCCGTGGTTAAGTCTTTTGCATATATTAACGTATTCTATTAAACGTCAACTAAATATCCTTTCCTTACTATTTTTTTCATCGAAACGGATTATCCTTTTAATCCGTTTGTTTCGATAGATACTAATATGAAATTGTGGGATCCATCATGGACAAACCTATTCACCACCCCCTATTGATTACGAATGTTTGGTTCTGATCACCCGGACCGATAAACTCTAATGCGGCAGGAGAATATACGGCAACTTTTCTTTTCACGCCCTCCAATAGAATTCGGATTGGCTCTATAACTATATGATCCTGAAAGAGATGGCCTCCTGAGATCATTATCTGTTTGGCTCTCCTAGCCAAGCCAGCCTTAATTATTTTACGATCAATGATAAAGTTGAACGTTTCGATCTCTTTCTCTTTAAGAGGCATTGATTCTTTCACTGGCTGTAATCCTTCTGCTTCAACTGAAGCAACTAAACCAATTTCACGTTTATTTAATACTAGGACGAAGTTATACCCTGTGTCCGTTTTCTTTTGGACAATTTCTACTTGATCTGTAATAACCGTGATAAATTCATCCGAGTCTTTCGAGTGTGAGTCTTGAGAATTCTCTTTTTGCTTGATGACTCGGTAAGATGCTTTTGCTCCAATTCCTTCAGCTGTGAAGTCGAAAGGTTTTATACTTTGAGTACGGACAAAGTATAGTTGATTCACCTTTTCTTTACTGTCTAATTGGACACATAAAGCAACATCCTCTTTCACCGCCTTTCCCTCACCGTTCGAGAGCATTGGGACATTCATTTTCATTCCTGGAAATTGAACGAAGATGTAGCTGAAGTTTTTCTTAGGCAGTACATCTGAAAGTCTCATAAACTCACAACCTTTCTGATTGTTTCAAGGTTATTTTCCTTGTAAAAGTATAATTCCATATAAAATCCTTTCTTCCTGTATGGGTATGAAGAGTTTTCATCGTCACTTTCTTATGAAATGTGAGGGTTCCTCCTATTAGTTGAGTAAATATGAGGAAATCTACTAGCGAAAAATGTAAATCGTCAAAAATTTTTCTATCTAAAACGAAATTTATAGACTATTCGCTAAATTATGTATTAAAATAAACTTTATATATTTTTAATCAAAAAAAGAATATAGTAATCTTACGATATAAAAATTGAACAAGTATGAGAATCAAGACATATAAACCTGGAGGGCGCTATGAACTTTGTTAGTACACGAGGAAAAGTAAATAAAATTGGATTTATTGATACAGTCTTAATGGGACTGGCAAATGACGGGGGACTATTAGTACCTGAGAATATCCCGCAAATTCCTGCCGAAAAGCTAGAAGCTATGTCCCGTTTAACGTATCAGGAATTAGCCTTCGAAATTTTTTCCTATTTTGTTGATGGGGAAATTCCAGGCAATGAGCTAAAGGAATTAATCGAGAAAAGCTATGCAACCTTCCGCCACCCGGAAGTAACGCCTGTACAAAAAGTAAAAGATAATCTGTATGTGCTGGAACTGTTCCATGGTCCAACCTTTGCTTTTAAAGATATTGCGCTGCAATTTTTAGGTAATTTATATTCCTATGTGTCAAAGAAGACAGGTGAAACGATTCATATCCTCGGAGCTACTTCTGGTGATACGGGTGCATCTGCCATTGAAGGTGTGAGAGGAAAAGAAGGCATTCGCATTTGTATTTTGCACCCGCATGGCAAAGTAAGTAAGGTACAAGAATTGCAGATGACTACTGTTGCTGATAAAAGTGTGTTGAATTTAGCCATAAAAGGAACATTTGATGATGGTCAGAGAATCATTAAGGAATTGTTCGCTGATGTAGAACTTAAAAACAAGTATCATCTTCGCGCAATTAATTCTATTAACTTTGTACGCATCTTGGCGCAAACTGTATATTATTTTTATGCGTATTTCCAAGTGAAAAAAGAGAACAACCTAACAAATGTTAACTTTAGCGTACCGACAGGCAACTTTGGTGATATCTTTGCTGGTTATCTTGCCAAGAAAATGGGCCTTCCTGTAGGTAAACTGATTGTTGCAACCAATGAGAATAATATATTAGAAAGCTTTATCCAGGATGGCGTGTACATGCCAGGTGAATTCCGAAGCACCTACAGCCCTTCGATGGATATTCAAGTAGCCAGCAATTTTGAGCGTTACCTGTACTACTTGCTTGGCGAAGATTCTCAAGCAGTGTCCGACTTAATGGAAAAATTTAAGTCAGAAGGAAAAATTGTTGTGAACGAAGATCAGCTCCAACAGGTTCAAAACGATTTTGCAGCACATGGAGTGGAAGGGAAAGAATGCTTGCAGACGATCAGTAAGTATTATAATGAAACGAGTTACTTATTAGATCCACACACTGCCTGCGGTGTCGCGGCTTACGAAAAATGTAATCATGCAAATGAGGTGTGTGTAACATTGGCAACAGCCCATCCGGCTAAGTTTAATGAATCGATTGAACTTTGTGATATTAAGCAGACATTCCCTGAGGAAATCAAGCAATTGTTTAATAAACCACAATATTTAGAAGTGGTAGAAGCGGACAATGATGAAGTAGTTCGTAATTTAGAAAAGCTTTTTAGTTATTCTGTAAAATAAATAGTTATGAAGTGTTGGTTCTTAATCTAAACAAAGTCCACCCTCCTTTTA
>NZ_JBALNF010000068.1:378-19569 GCF_036962465.1 Neobacillus vireti | reverse complement strand
TAGGACGTTGCCAGGCTGTATTATTATTCCGCAGTAGCTCAGTGGTAGAGCTATCGGCTGTTAACCGATCGGTCGTAGGTTCGAGTCCTACCTGCGGAGCCATTTTATGGAGAGCTGTCCGAGTGGCCGAAGGAGCACGATTGGAAATCGTGTAGGCGGGTAACCCTGTCTCAAGGGTTCAAATCCCTTGCTCTCCGCCATAATATATCTGGCCCCTTGGTCAAGCGGTTAAGACACCTCCCTTTCACGGAGGTAACACGGGTTCGAGTCCCGTAGGGGTCATTAAAGTTTTCTCGTTATAGCGAAAACAACTTTATAAATCGGAGGATTAGCTCAGCTGGGAGAGCATCTGCCTTACAAGCAGAGGGTCGGCGGTTCGATCCCGTCATCCTCCACCAAAATCTTCTATTATCGCGAGGTGGAGCAACGAGCGTTGCTTCGATGAATAATCTGCGAGTTGTATCAATCGAGCTGCTGCTTGAATAAGCCTTCTGATATTGATACAGTCCATGTAAACTTTGAGCATGGAAGAACATTATAATTTTTATTATCGCGGGGTGGAGCAGTCCGGTAGCTCGTCGGGCTCATAACCCGAAGGTCGCAGGTTCAAATCCTGTCCCCGCAATTGGTCTGGTAGTTCAGTTGGTTAGAATGCCTGCCTGTCACGCAGGAGGTCGCGGGTTCGAGTCCCGTCCAGACCGCCATTTAGTGGCTCAGTAGCTCAGTCGGTAGAGCAAAGGACTGAAAATCCTTGTGTCGGCGGTTCGATTCCGTCCTGAGCCACCTTTTATTTTGATTATGCCGGTGTAGCTCAACTGGTAGAGCAACTGAATCGTAATCAGTAGGTTGGGGGTTCAAGTCCTCTCGCCGGCACCAGAAGCTGGCAATTTTAGTTTTTATATGTGGAGGGGTAGCGAAGTGGCTAAACGCGGCGGACTGTAAATCCGCTCCCTCCGGGTTCGGCGGTTCGAATCCGTCCCCCTCCACCATTTATAGGGGTATAGTTTAAAGGTAGAACGAAGGTCTCCAAAACCTTTGGTGTGGGTTCGATTCCTACTACCCCTGCCAATTATATTGCGGCGATTGTGGCGAAGTGGTTAACGCATCGGATTGTGGTTCCGACATTCGTGGGTTCGATTCCCATCAGTCGCCCCATTATATTATTAATAATTATAAGTATTGGGCTATAGCCAAGCGGTAAGGCATCGCACTTTGACTGCGACATGCGTTGGTTCAAATCCAGCTAGCCCAGCCATTTTGCGGAAGTAGTTCAGTGGTAGAACACCACCTTGCCAAGGTGGGGGTCGCGGGTTCGAATCCCGTCTTCCGCTCCAATTATATCGGCGGCATAGCCAAGTGGTAAGGCAGAGGTCTGCAAAACCTTTACCACCGGTTCGAATCCGGTTGCCGCCTCCAAAGATCTTAATAAGCAAATGCTATTATATTATGCCGGGGTGGCGGAACTGGCAGACGCACAGGACTTAAAATCCTGCGGTAGGTGACTATCGTACCGGTTCGATTCCGGTCCTCGGCATTGCTTAAAACAACTTAATACGCCGGTGTGGCGGAATTGGCAGACGCGCACGACTCAAAATCGTGTTCCTCTGGAGTGTCGGTTCGACCCCGACCACCGGTATCAATTTGTTTGGAAAAACGTTTCTCATGTAAATAGAGAAACGTTTTTTTGTTGCTTAATTTTATATATAGAATCGATTAGCAAATAATCAAAAGGATACGTTATTTCTGGATAACAAGTTAAGCGGAGATCGACAAATTTTGCAAAAATGACTTGACTCCTATAATGAATATGTGTAGTATTTATTAAGTCAGATTGTTCAGTCCTTTTTTATAACTGCGGGTGTAGTTTACTGGTAAAACCTCAGCCTTCCAAGCTGATGTAGTGGGTTCGATTCCCATCACCCGCTCCATACATATTAACTAACGCAGTGTATCGTTACATGATGAGAACGATGCATTGCGTTTTTTTATTATGAGTAATAATAGAGAGAACTTTTTATGGGACAATTTATATAAATGTTAGAAGGTTTTTGTCTATTAGATTTGCTTCTATAGGACAGTTTTGCAGGATACCTGAAGATTATGTTCAATAGAGAGCTGCTAAAGGACAAATTTTTTAAAATGCACGGGAAGGTTGTCCGATAGAAAGATTCCAATGGACATTTTATTGAGGAGACAGATACTTTTGTCTATTAGAGATGTTTCTATTGGACAGTTTTCTAAGATACCCGAGGTTTTTGACCAATAGGGAGCTTCTAAACGACAATTTTTTAAAATACTTAATACTTTTGATCATTAGAATTACACTGATCGAGTAGACTTTTAAAAAAATATTTAGAATTCAAAAGGATGAAGGCCATCTTGCTATTATTTGATTCGTAGATGCCCTTCATTACTTTATGAAGCAGTCATTCAATAATGATATATGATGCTTCGCCTCCATGTATCTGGGTAAACATGTTCATTAATGATTTAGTAAGCTTATTCGCAGCCTCTACCTCAGTAGAGGGACGAAGATAGATAATTTGCAAAGCATTTTTTGTATGAATCGTAACTGGGGCCTTATCTGAATCAACAAAAGGGCTTCCAAATGGTCCATTTTCATCGGCAGACAGAATTAAATGTTCCAAGGAGTTGCTCCTCCCGTTCAATCCGATGTAAGTCTCACCTTCCTTCCCAAACCTAATTACTACAGGACCTTTTAACAGATCTTGGTCATAAACTCCGATGGGAACTTGATATTGTAAGGAGAAAAAGTTATTAATATCTATCGCACTATGGATTGAAGAAAGATAATTTTGCTTCTGTATCCTTCTAAATAATGCCTCAGCTGAATGTCGATATCGATTTGGGTCCTTTCCTGTCATCTTAAAAATATTTCTCCATTCCTTTATCCCAGGAAGGTCTGAAATCTGCTGGTTTTCCAGTTCAAAAAAGATTGACTCTTGGAAAAGCTGTAGTCTGCCTTTCACCATTTGTGGTGAATCTCCAACCACTATATTTTTATATTGAATAACCCCAATTTTAAAATCGGGAATTAGTTTGCAGATTTCTGCTGAAACTTGAATTTCCAACGATTCCACCTCCAAAATTTGTTGAAAATAGTTTATCATAAATAGATATGTAACTAATAACTTAAACAACTTATATAAATTTAAGTCGTCGTCGAGAGGAGGAGAAATCTATGGATGTTCAGGTATTACAAAAAGAATTGATTGCCTATAGTAAAGAAATCGGTATCGATAAAATTGGATTTACTACTGCGGACCCGTTTGCAGAATTAAAAACACGTTTGCTGAGACAACAGGAACTGGGCTATCAATCAGGTTTCGAGGAACCTGATATAAATAAACGGGTTACTCCGTCAATGCTGCTCCAAGGCGCACAGTCGATTATTTCCATTGCCCTTGCGTATCCTGCGAAAATGACAACCCGTGTCGAGAGTAAAAAGGGAGAAAGAAGAGGGATCTTTAGCAGGGCTTCATGGGGACTAGATTATCATCACATACTTCGAGACCGTCTCAACAAACTTGAAGAATTTATATTAAGTAAAATACCTGATGCTCAGGTAAAATCAATGGTTGATACTGGTGAACTTTCGGACCGGGCTGTAGCAGAGCGTGCCGGTATCGGCTGGAGCGGGAAGAATTGCTCCATTATTACCCCTGAATTTGGTTCGTACGTTTATTTGGGCGAAATGATTACCAATATCCCTTTTGAACCGGATGCCCCAATAGAAGACCAGTGTGGCTCTTGTAGTAAATGCATAGATGCCTGTCCAACAGGGGCATTAATCCAGGGAGGTCAGATTAATGCCAAACGCTGTATTTCCTTTTTAACACAAACAAAGGAGCTTATCCCTGATGAATTTAGAGATAAAATAGGAAATCGTGTTTATGGGTGTGACTCATGTCAAACCGCCTGTCCGGTTAACAAAGGAGTTAATTTTCACTTCCATGAAGAAATGACACCTGATCCAGAAGTGGCTAAACCTTTATTAAAACCGATCCTAAAATTAAGCAATCGGGAATTTAAAAAAAGATTTGGATCTGTTTCTGGGGCATGGAGAGGAAAGAAACCAATTCAACGGAATGCTATTATTGCATTAGCTCATTTTAAGGACGAAAGTGCGGTTTCTGAATTGATAGAAGTATTAGAAACTGGAGCAAGTCCGGTCTCAAGAGGAACTGCTGCATGGGCGCTAGGAAAAATTGGCGGTGAATCAGCTTTTGCAGCATTAAGAAGAGCTCAGGAACTTGAAACAGATATCGAGGTCCAAGCAGAAATAGAAAAAGGGCTAAATTTTTATAAGAAATAGGGGGGCAAACCAATTGGTTTTGCTCTTTTTTTATGGTTAAAAGCTGCATGCTATCATATGTATGAAGGGAAGGGGTGGATAGGTTTGCGACAATTACTTCAAGACTTATTTGAAAAAAGGGTAAATCAATTTGTCTCTAATAAACGAAGCCAAAAGATATTTTTTCCAAAGGCAGAGACAAAACAAGCTTGTTTAGCCAATCGCTCAGCAGAGATAGTAAAAGTAAAAGCGGCAGGAAAGATTATAGAAGAGTCCTCGGAGGATGAGTTTCAAATAATCAAATACCAAGCCCATTATCAATATTTAATCAAACAAAATGGAATTCTTTACATGGAAGAGGAAATGGAAGATAGATTAGCCAAGTTTTACAAAAATGCGTTAGTAATGGATGAGGAAATTAGACCAGTTCTTGATTCAGAAAATGACCCACAAACGGAAATAAACTATTTAGACTTAGAGGATCCTACTGAACGACTAAGCTACGCATATGATCGATTAAAAGCAGTTCAATACGCAGAACGCTGGTGGAATAGTTATAATCCTGCTTATAAAAAGTTTCAGAATGATTGTACCAATTTTATCTCTCAATGTCTTCAAGCTGGGGGAGCGCCCATGAGAGGCTATCCAAAGCGGGATGCAGGCTGGTGGCTGCAACGTAATAATTGGAGCTATAGCTGGGCCGTAGCTCATTCATTGAGGCTTTATTTATCCAATTCAAAAAGCGGCCTTCGGGCAAAGGAAGTCAGAAGCCCGGACCAGTTAATATTGGGGGATGTTATATGTTATGATTTTGAGGGGGATGGAAGGTTCAACCATAATACTCTTGTTACAGGAAAGGATGCTAACGGGATGCCTCTAGTGAACGCCCATACCTATAATAGCCGGATGCGCTACTGGGCTTATGAGGATTCATCTGCATATACTCCAAATATTAAATATAAGTTTTATTCGATCATTGATGGATGATTCTTGAAAGCATAGGTAAGAGTGGTATAATTGCCCTTAGAGTTTTGATACGAGGTGAATGTTTTTGGCAATACACGTAGTTCTTTATCAACCACAAATACCTTCTAATACAGGTAATATCGCAAGGACTTCTGCAGGAACAGGTACTCAATTACATTTAATCGGCCCTTTAGGATTTTCTTCAGAGGATAAAATGTTAAAAAGGGCTGGTTTAGATTATTGGGAACATGTAAATATCACATATTATGAATCGCTGGATGAATTTTACGAAAAGAATGTTGGCGGTGCCTTTTTTTATATAACGGAATTTGGGCAAGAAAACTATACCTGCTTTGATTATAGTGATCCAGCTAAAGATTATTATTTTATTTTTGGCAGTGAAACAACAGGACTTCCAACGGATGTAATTCAAACTAATCTCGATACAGCGATAAGGGTTCCAATGAATGAAAATATTCGTTCTTTAAATCTATCCAATACAGCAGCAATTCTTATTTATGAAGCCTTACGTCAGCAGGATTATCCAAATCTAAAATAAGCAGGGGGGCCAAGATAAGGCCTCCCGCGCTAAAAAGGGAGGAAGGATTTATTTATGAATGATGTCATCACAACCATCCTAAATCATCGCTCGATCCGTCAGTTTGAGGACAGGCCATTATCCGATGAGCAAATTCACACGATCGTTTCCTGTGCACAAGCTGCAGCTACATCGAGTTTTATTCAGGCATACTCGATTATTGGTGTCAAGGATAAAGAAAAGAAGCGGAAACTAGCTGAACTGACAGGAAACCAGGAATATGTCGAGAAAAATGGCCACTTTTTTGTTTTTTGTGCCGATCTTTTCCGGCATACGGTAGTTGGTAATAGGGAACAAAAGAATGTAACAACTACACTAGAAAGCACGGAAAAATTCATGGTGGCATTGATTGATACGTCCTTGGCTGCACAAAATGCTGCTGTAGCTGCGGAATCTCTTGGATTAGGAATATGTTACATAGGTGGAATTCGTAATAACTTGGAGGAAGTAAAAAAGCTATTAAACATACCGGATCGTGTTATTCCATTGTTTGGCCTTGCCGTAGGCTACCCGGCCCATCTTACCGATAAAAAGCCGAGGCTGCCTTTCATGCATGTTTATCATGAGGATGAATATGAGCAGGATATGGAGAGATTTAATCATCAGCTCGATGATTATGATCAGTTAATTTCAAATTATTATCAGACAAGAACAAACGGGCAAAGAAAAGACAGGTGGACTGAACAAATTGCCAATATGCTCTCCAAACCAGCTAGAATGTATATGAAAGAGTTTATTCAAAAAAATAAACTTGACTTACACTAAAAAAGACTGCCGGCATGGCAGTCTTTTTTAGTCATTACATATTATTTATTAGTCCCCGGCTTGTCGTTATACCCCGCTGTGAAAATGGCTGTCAAAAACGCAACCATTACTAAAATAACAATGAAAGTATGCATGTTATGTACTGCCCCCTTTGTCCCGTTTTTAAATTAGATTGTTTAGCGTAGAATACCATTTCATAAGTGAAATCCGCTAAACGGACGCATTTCTGACACATACAATTTTATTATAGCCTAAGATTTTAAAATGAAAAGAGCAATATTCCTTTTATTGAAATAAAAAAGATAGACAATATCTCAAAATGGTTACGCATGTTCAAGTCTTTTGGTGCATAGAGTATATTAATCGTCTCTGATAACCTACAGGGGGAGGGCCATATGGATATTTTAAAAAAAATCGAGAGGTACCGTGACGAAGAGGAAAAACTTCGCTGGGAAGGATCATTCGCTGACTATTTATTGTTGTTGAAGGAAAAGCCGTGGGTAGCACAATCTGCACATTCTCGAGTTTATAATATGATTAGGGATGCAGGAATTGAAGAAGTTAAAGGGACGAAGCAGTACAATTTCTTTAGTAATCAATTATTTGGCTTAGAAGAGTCGTTAGAAAGGCTTGTGGAAGAATATTTCCACCCAGCTGCGAAAAGGCTGGATGTAAGGAAGCGAATTTTACTTTTAATGGGGCCGGTAAGCGGCGGTAAATCTACGCTTGTTACCATGTTAAAAAGAGGGCTGGAAAGCTACTCACATACTGACAGAGGCTCTGTTTTTGCCATTAAAGGATGTCCGATGCATGAAGATCCATTGCACCTTATTCCACATCATTTACGGGCAGACTTCTTTGATGAATACGGAATCCGGATTGAAGGTAACTTGTCACCATTGAATATGATGCGCCTAGAGCAGGAATATGGCGGTAGAATTGAAGATGTTTTAGTAGAGAGAATTTTCTTTTCAGAAGATAAACGGACTGGGATAGGTACCTTTAGTCCATCTGATCCAAAATCCCAGGATATAGCAGATTTAACAGGAAGTATTGATTTCTCAACTATTGCAGAATATGGCTCTGAATCAGATCCAAGGGCTTACCGCTTTGACGGGGAATTAAACAAGGCGAACCGTGGGATGATGGAGTTCCAAGAGATGTTAAAATGTGACGAAAAGTTCCTCTGGCATTTATTATCACTAACCCAAGAGGGGAATTTTAAAGCAGGAAGGTTTGCGCTTATTAGTGCAGATGAACTGATAGTTGCTCACACCAATGAAACCGAATACCGTTCCTTTATTTCTAATAAGAAAAACGAAGCCCTTCATTCGAGGATCATTGTGATGCCGATTCCTTACAATTTGAAGGTTTCGCAAGAAGAAAGAATTTATGAAAAAATGATTAATGAGAGTGATGTTTCGGACGTTCACATTGCACCGCATACATTAAAGGTTGCAGCAATGTTTACGATTTTAACCCGCTTGAAGGAGCCGAAAAAAGGGGATATCGATCTTCTGAAAAAAATGCGTCTCTATGACGGGGAGAATGTAGAAGGATTCAATTTGGCTGATGTCGAAGAACTGAAACGCGAGTACCCAGATGAAGGGATGAGCGGCATAGATCCTCGTTATGTCATCAATCGCATTTCATCAACGATTATCCGTAAAGAGGTACCGGCCATTAATGCCTTGGATGTATTAAGATCGTTAAAAGACGGACTTGACCAGCACCCATCTATTACAACTGAACTTCGTGATCGTTATATGAATTATATTTCATTAGCGCGAAAAGAGTATGATAACATTGCGAAAAATGAAGTACAGAAGGCATTTGTATACTCCTATGAAGAATCAGCTAAAACATTAATGGATAATTACCTTGATAATGTCGAGGCTTATTGCAATAAAGCAAAACTGCGTGATCCGTTAACAGGGGAAGAGATAAATCCAGATGAAAAGCTTATGCGTTCCATTGAAGAGCAAATTGGCATCTCCGAAAATGCTAAAAAGGCCTTTAGGGAGGAAATATTAATCAGGATTTCAGCCTTTGCCCGAAAAGGCAAGCGGTTTGATTATAATTCCCATGACAGGCTCAGGGAAGCCATTCAAAAGAAATTATTCGCTGATCTTAAGGATGTTGTTAAGATTACAACTTCTTCCAAGACACCGGATGAGCAGCAATTGAAGAAGATTAATGATGTGGTTGCTCGTTTAATTGACGAGCACGGCTATAATTCGACATCAGCGAATGAATTACTTCGCTATGTCGGTAGCTTATTAAACAGATAATCTGGGTTAAAATAGCACGGACTGGCAGAGGAAAAACTGTCAGTCTCTTTTTTTCCATTAAATAGACCGCAATATACCCATACTTTCAGATAAAGATTTCCCCATGCGATGATCTTGTCCAGTTTTTTAGGCTATTGACCAATTGTCAAAATTATTTGTAAATTATTCGCTACTTCTGCATAGGATAAAGTAATCCATCATTTAATTGATTTTTTTCATTCGCGTTATTCTATGTATTGGCTAAAAAATTGTGCAGTGTGGAGTAAATTTTTAATTTAATAAGGAGGGGTTTATAGTGACTGTCGATAACCATCAATTTGTGATTTCTAGAGAAGATTGGTCCCTCCACCGTAAAGGCCACGATGACCAGCAGCGCCACCAAGAAAAAGTCCAGGAGGCAATTCGCAACAATCTTCCCGAATTAATTACAGAAGAGAGTATCATAATGTCTAATGGTCGCGATGTGGTAAAAATTCCAATTCGTTCATTAGACGAATACAAAATTCGTTATAATTATGACAAAAACAAACACGTGGGCCAAGGTGACGGTGAGAGTCAAGTCGGTGACGTTGTAGCGCGGGACGGTTCCAGCGGTCAAAAGGCACCAGGCAAGGGTCAAGGTGCAGGGGATCAAGCAGGTGAAGACTATTTTGAAGCAGAAGTATCTTTAATGGAGTTAGAGGAAGCACTATTTAAGCAATTAGAACTGCCAAACCTAAAGAAGAAAGAGGAACAAGAACATCTCGTTGAAAATATTGAGTTCAATGATATCCGAAAAACCGGATTAATGGGGAACATTGATAAAAAACGCACGATGATGTCCGCTTTTAAACGAAATGCGATGAGTGGGAAGCCTGCCTTCCACCCAATTTATAAGGATGATTTAAAGTTTAAGACTTGGAATGAAGTCGTAAAACCTGATTCAAAAGCTGTTGTCATTGCAATGATGGATACAAGCGGTTCTATGGGAATATGGGAAAAATATATGGCACGAAGCTTCTTTTTCTGGATGACACGTTTCTTGAGAACAAAATACGAGACAGTTGAAATTGAGTTTATTGCACATCATACTGAGGCAAAAGTAGTCACAGAAGAAGACTTTTTCTCAAAAGGTGAAAGTGGTGGGACCATCTGTTCATCCGCCTACCGAAAAGCCTTAGAAATCATTGACGCTAAGTATAATCCACGGAAGTTCAACATCTATCCATTCCACTTTTCTGACGGTGATAATTTGACATCCGATAATGCCCGGTGCGTGAAGTTAGTTGAAGAGTTAATGAAAGTATCTAACATGTTCGGTTACGGAGAAGTAAATCAATATAACCGCCATTCCACATTAATGTCAGCCTATAAAAACATTAAAGATGAACAATTCCGCTATTATATTCTCAAACAAAAAGCAGATGTATTCCATGCGATGAAAAGCTTTTTCCAAAAAGAGGAATCAAAATTATATGCTTGAAGAAATTGACAGGAGGAAGCTCCTGTCAATTTTTTTGATTCTTTTCAGACTTTACCAAATATAATTTTCCTAAAAAAATCAACACTAAAAAAGCAAGAACATCTTGTAAAAGGGGGTATTACCAGTGATAAAAAAACCGGTTGGATTACTGTTAGCGGCGGTTCTTACAATGGGGCTGTCCGCTTGTACTAATAATGACCGTAATGATATCAATGATCGGACCACAAATCGAGTGGGAATGGATACGAATGATCGGGATTATCGAAATTTAAATGTTCGTGATGGCCGAGACAATGGAATTGATCATAACGGACCATTAACAGAGGATTATTCAAACCGTAACAATAATGAACCTGATCTAGATACGAATCTATTCAATGATAAGCGAAAAGTTAAACGAAATGACGATGACATGATTTCCGCATATCAAACAAACTTAAATAGCAGTCAATATCCACATACACAAGCGATTTTAATAAGGGATGCCAAATATCAGTATATTACAGTGGATCCTAGACAAAGAAACTGGTTTCAATTTGGATTTATTCAACCAGGACAAACGAACACACAGCAGCAAAGTCCTGCAGTACCAGCCCCTGCGCAGCAGCAAACCACACGGCAGGCACCAAACCAAGCACCTGCCCAGCAGGCAACGCCTGTACCTAGACAGCAGCAGACACAAGCACCTAGTGGCGCTGCACAAAGTCAAAATAATACGGCAACCTCGGGTACTGTTAGTCAGTATGTTCAACAAGTCATTGCTCTTACTAATCAACAAAGAACTAAGAATGGTCTGCCAGCGTTAAAAGCAGATACGCAGCTTAGTGGTGTAGCTCAAAAGAAGGCATTGGATATGCAGCAAAACCATTACTTTTCACATACTAGTCCGACTTACGGATCTCCATTTGACATGATGAGAGATTTTGGCGTTACCTATAAGTCAGCGGGTGAAAACATCGCGCAAGGACAACGAACACCACAAGAAGTTGTAACCGCTTGGATGAATAGTGAAGGTCACCGTAAAAATATTTTAAGTGCTAACTTTACCCATATTGGGGTAGGTTTCGAACAAACAGGGAAAAATTGGTCGCAGATGTTTATTGGAAAGTAAGAAAAGCGCAAGTGCCTGTGAGCGAAGTGCACTAGTTGCTGAAGCTTTACGACTTTAAAAGCAAAATTATTTCTAAATTTAAGACGTAAAAAAACAAACCGACAGTTTCCTGCCGGTTTGTTCATTTTCCTTTTATCGGAATGGTAGGAAATTCAAAGTGAAAAATGGTCCCTTTTCCAACTGCACTTTCTACCCAGATTGATCCATCCATGGCCCTGACAATGCTGTAAACTACCATCATGCCTAAACCTGTGCCATTTTTTCCTTTGGTAGAATAAAACGGTTCCCCTAACCGGTCTAGCTGCTGGGGATTCATCCCAACTCCGGTATCCTTCACTTTGATTGTGACCTCATTTGGGGTGTATTCGGTTGATACATGTAAATATCCACCATGCGGCATTGATTCAATTGCATTTTTCAGTACGTTTACAAAGCATTGTCTAAACTTTTGCCCGTCTCCTTTTATAAATCCAATGATGGAAAAATCTGTAACGATTTCGACCGAATTTTGATTTGCTAACGGCTGTAGAATATTGATAATTTGCCGAAGTTCGCTTTTTACATTTAATTCTTCAAGAGATTCAAGCGAGGGTTTGGCGAACGTCAAATAATCTTGAATGACCTTTTCAGCTGAAAGTAACTCTTCCTTAACGATGGCTAGATATTCTTTTCTTTTTTGTCTAGATAAATAATCGTCTTGCAGCAGTTGAACAAACCCGCTCGCAGCTGTTAACGGATTTCTAATTTCGTGGGAAATGGCTGCTCCCATTTGTTCTACAGCCTTTAATTTTTCCGTTTTAATAAGTTCCTGCTGCATCTCGTTCGTTTTTCGTATAAATTCGACTCCATATGAAATGATCGCAATACCTAAGGAAGGAATAACGAGATACGCAAACCATGCATCCACAAGATTAATCGGTTCATCATCAAAGCTCATTCCTAAGACTGTCAGGATACCAAGGATTAATCCCATACATACAGTACATAATATTCTCCGGGCAGGGGCTTGTTTAAAAAACCAAGGGTGTAATCGCCACAGGATCAACCCTAATGGAATATAAAGCGCCAGGGTTTGCCAAAATCCAATATTAATCCCGTAAAAACTGCGGATGGCAATCATGGCTGCAATTAGAATGGGGCCAATACCGACATATAAGCCGCCAAGAACGAGCGGAATCATTCGTAAATCAAATCTTGCGTATGAAACTGGTGTATAGGAAAACTGGATGCATAACCAAATCGTCACTATAAACAAAATTATAAAAGAGGGTTTTGATAGGGAGAATTTTTTGCTTTTTTCAAGATATATTAAACCAAAAAATAGTAAAATTATCATAAGAGAAAGATTGAAGAAAAGGTGTTTCGTGATTTCCATTTTCTCACCATCCATAATGAGCTCATAGGAAAATTTTACATTTAATTTTGTCAAGTTACAACAAAAATTGCCAAAATATTTTGATAAAGTAAATATTCAAGTTGATTATATTAAAAAACCTGAAAGGTCACTTAAAATCCTTCCAGGAAAGTTCGTTGATCGAGATGGTATTTCTACCTTTTGTTTTAGAAAGGTATAGGGCCGAATCAGCCGCTTTAATTAATGAATCGGGATGATTTAATTTAGTGGGATACATAAATGCAATTCCAATACTTAAAGTGATAATATCCGCTATTTCTGAACTTTTATGCGGGACTTTAAGGGACTGAATCGTTTCTTTAATTTGCTGTGCTATCTCTAAACCGTTGTCACCATTACTAGATGGTAGAATTAAGGCAAATTCTTCTCCGCCGTACCGGCAAAATGTATAGTTTGATGGTTCTGGAAATAAATCGTTAATGGCTTGAGCAATCTTCTGTAAGCAAAAATCTCCTTTTAAATGACCGTATGTGTCATTGTAGTTTTTAAAATAATCAATATCTAACATAACCAAAGTGATAGGAGTATGATGGTTAATGGCATTGGTCCATTCCCTAAGAAGTACTTCATCAAAATATCGGCGATTAGCTATGCCGGTTAACCCATCCATATAGGATAATCGGTTCAAAAGCTCATTTGCTTCTTGGAGCTTTTGTTCAGTTAGTTTTCGGTTCGTAATATTTCTTGAAACGATGATGACCTTCTTCTCGCCCTCTTCTTGATATGGCACACTTTTTAAAGTGGATTCTATCCAAATATAATCACCATACTTAGTACGGTACCGGTAAGTAGATTCAGCAGAACCCTCTTGGAGAGCCCTTTTAAACATATTATTTGTTCGTTCGATATCGTCTGGGTGAATAAATGTCTCCAATGTTTTTCCTAAAAGCTCAGGATATTCGAAATGAATGACCTCTTTTACAGCGGGGGAGATGTATATATATTCTGCTTGATCATTATGCATGGTAATCATGTCACTAGAATACTCTGCCAGTAAGCGGAAGCGTTCTTCGGTTTCTTTCACCTTGACAAGGCTATGTTTTAATTGGTGTTGAGTCTCATTCGAATCGACGACAAACACAAAAAAATGATAGCCAAACAACCCCCCTACTAAAGATATGAGATAATGCAGGGATAACACATTTTTAAGGACTTCTGCATCATCAATGCGTATGATAAAAACAATCGATATGATTAGTAAACCGCATAGATTCATGGTAAAAGCTTTTGCTGTACGATGAATGTTTAATTTCGAGATAACACCGCAAACAACTCCGGTTATTAAAGCTCCAATGGCCGGAAGGAGGGCGGAATTGTTAAAGCCAAATAAACAAATTCTTCCTAAAGAGATTAATGCTGCAGCAATAATTGCCGGTATGTACCCGCCAAACGTACCAGCAATAACAATTGCTAAGTGGCGTAAATCTGCATAAATGTCCGGACCCACTGGGATAGAAAATGACATTAAAACATTACCAAGAACCCCAAAACAAGTTCCCCAGTAGAGTTTAGTGGATAATGACGAGGTAGTATATAATGGCTTATCTTTGAATAAAACACCCATAAGAGAAAAAGAAGCAATTAAGAGTGCTGCATTTGAGATGAATTCTTTAAGCATGTAAGTTCTCCTAAATGAAATAGAAATGTATGCTTTTGCCATTATAGTTTTACAGGTAAGGACAAAGCATTCCAATTATACTATAAAGTTGACATTCATAACCAAGCAGTTAGGGAAACAATCTGTGAATAAAAAAAGCCCCCTCAAATAGGAAGCTATCTTGGTCGAAATTATGCTTGAACCAATTCTTTCACAAATTCTCTGGCTGCAATTCGTGCGTGAACCTTGCCTTGTTCTAGAAGTTCAGGAACTTTTTGCGGATTTAAATCAAAACCTTCTGCGACAACAGTTTCACTTACCTCAATTCCTAAAAAGCGAAGAGCAATTTTTAAGTAGCGATCACCCGATTCCAATTCCTGCATTGGGGTCCCGGTATACTGACCGCCTCGGGTTTGAATATGAATTGCCTTCTTGTTAGATAAAAGACCTTTAGGGCCATTGGCAGTATGGGCAAAAGTTTTTCCCGAAATAAATAAGTTGTCAATATAAGCTTTTAAAACAGCAGGAGAATTTAAATTCCACATAGGGGAAACAAACACATAATAATCATACGTAATAAACTCATCTGCAAGAGCGTGCATCTTCGTTATTTTTTCTCTTTCTGGAACGGAAAGCTGATCAATGGTGTAACCATAACCGGCCAACTTACCGCGTGCTGACACTAAATCAGCATCCATTTGCGGAAAATCATAGGCAAACAAATCGATTCGGCTGATCTCAATATCTGGACGCTCTTCATGAAGTGCTTCTAGAAACGATTCTCCAATCTTAAGCCCTTTTGATTTCTCTAAACCTTTCGGGTTCGCTGTTACATATAGTAATTTTTTCATATAAGATCACGACCTTTATAGTTAATATTACTTATTACTTCAATTATAGTAAAAATATCTTTCATCAAGATTGAACAATTGGTGACGTTCATGAACATTAGGTGAATGGAGACGCCAGAGGACTGACAAGTCATTATAAAATTGGGAAAATTAATTAATCAAACGCTTTCAAAAATGTGTTGACTCCCTATATTGAGGGTGATATGATAAGGGTACATTAATTAGTTAGTTCATTAAACTAATTAACGTAATCTCGAGATGCCATTATATTTTTTAGTAGTTTTGAAAAGGGTTACAACGTTAGAAATCTAAACACTCAATTTTATTTGGAGGCGAAAAATATGGGTCAATCGGCACAAAAATTAGAGACAAAGCCATCTGAGTTCAGAAAATTTGGCATGAAAGACAAGCTTGGTTATATGTTTGGTGACTGGGGTAATGATTTCTTCTTTATTCTTGTAGCGTCGTTCTTAATGGTTTTCTATACGGATGTATACCATTTGAATCCGGCTACAGTCGGCGGGCTTTTCCTAATCGCACGTTTATGGGATGCAGTAGCAGACGTTTCTTGGGGACGTTTTATTGATACAAGAAAAGCAGGAAAGAATGGAAAGTTTAGACCATGGATTTTTAGAATGGCATTTCCACTGGTTATTGTTGGTGTGTTAATGTTCGTACACATCCCTGGTATGTCTAATGGATTTTATCTGGCTTATGCCTATGTAACGTACATTTTATGGGGAACATTATATAGTACTGTTAATATTCCTTATGGATCAATGGCATCTGTTATCACGGGGGATCCAGTTGAACGTACAACTCTATCAAGCTGGAGAACTATGGGGGCAAACTTAGCAGGTTTAATTATTAACGTAGTCGGTCCTATGATTTTATTTGTTAACAATAAAGCTGATGCTAATCACTTCTTACTAGGCGCAATTATTTTTGGTGTACTTGCACTTGCTTGTTATATCGCTTGCTATAAATTATCAGTTGAACGTATTGTGATGGATGAATCAACTAAGTCAAAGATGAACCTTGGACAAACAGTGAAAGGTCTTGTCAAAAACAGACCGTTAATGTGGTTCCTTGTTGCTTCTTTATTGTTCATGATTTGTTTCATGTTAATTGGTACTGTAAACGTTTACCTATTTAAAGATTATTTTGGAAATGCTAAAGCATTAAGTATGGTTGGACTTCTTCAATCAGTGGCTGTATTTGTGGGTATGCCAATGGTTAAACCACTAGTTGCAAAATTTGGTAAAAAAGAAGTAGCTTCTGGTGGTATATTACTTGCAACTTTAATATATGCTCTGTTATTTTTCCTTCCAAATTTAACAGCAACGCAATTTATCGGAGTATTAACAATTGCAATGTTTGGTTACGGTATCTTCAACCTTGTTATCTGGGCCTTTGTTACAGACGTAATCGATTATCATGAGTATTTAACTGGTTTACGTGAAGATGGAACCGTTTACTCTATCTACTCAATGGCTCGTAAAGTTGGTCAAGCGGTTGCTGGAGGCTTAGGTGGAGCTGTGATTGCGGGAGTTGGATATAATGCAACTCTTCAACACCAAACATCTGGTACGCTTCAAGGAATTCACACACTTGGTACTTTAGTACCTGCAATTACACTGGCTATTGTGTTCTTAATCATTGTGTTCTGTTATCCATTAAATAAAAAACGTACAGCACAGCTTACAATTGATTTAGCAGAGAAAAGAAATGGCAAACAATAAGTTATAGATAAATAATTAGAGAGAAGATAGCTAAGATCCTTTAGCTATCTTTTTTTTTATCAAATAAAAAACGCTTCCAAATTTTTATTGACGAATTGTGGCGAGAGGTGTATTCTATCTATGTAATTAATTAGTTTAGTAAACTAATTAATTAAAACTGTAATATTATAGGCTTTATTCTTGCTGGTTTTGAAAAGGGTTACAGGTAGGACAATTATTTAACTTCTAGAAGGAGAGTGGACATGATGGGGAATAGTAGCTCAAAAAAATTAACCTTAAAAGAGAAAATTTCATATGGATTAGGCGATGTCGGAAATGGATTTATGTTTGACATGGGCCAAATTTATTTGCTTAAGTTTTACACCGATGTATTAGGGATTTCGGCATATTGGGGAGGATTAGTATTTTTAATTTCGAAAGTTTTTGATGCGTTTGCAGACTCCGCTGTTGGGGCATTTGTGGATAAACGAAAGGTGGGGAAACGGGGCAAGTTCCGGCCGTTCATCTTATTTGGTTCGATTCCACTTGCCATTATGACAGTCATTTCCTTCATGGCACCGGATTTCTCAGGCACAGGTAAAATTGTATTTGCGTTTGTCACTTATATGGCATTTGGGTTGTCTTATTCTATTGTTAATATTCCTTATGGTTCACTTGCCGCCTCTATGACTCAAGATTCGGTGGACCGCGCATCTCTTGGATCTTTTAGAGCTATTGGCAGCCAGTTTGCGATGCTTATATCTGGTATGGTTGTCATCCCAATTGTTCTCTATTTTCCAAACCAAAAATTAGGATATACTGTAGGAATTGCATCTATGGCGTTAGTAGGGGTAATCTTCCATTATATTTGCTACCGGAATACCAATGAAAATGTAATTAGAGAGCCTAAAATAGAAAAAGAAAAAGTTCCTATGTCAAAACTATTCAAATTACTGCTTAGTAACAGACCACTAATTGCTCTTTGTTTCGTTTGTTTGTTTATGGTTGCTGCGAGTAACCTGCGTACGGCTGTACAGTTATATTACTTGCAGTATAATTTAAAGAACGCAGGTCTTATGTCATTGCTTTCTTTTACTAGTATTGGAATCGCTGTCATCGGTTCGTTTTTTATTCCAGCACTTGTTAAAAGGTTGGGAAAAAAGAATACATTCATCATGGGTCTTTTAATTGGTATTGTCGCAGATGCCTTGAACTTCCTATTACCTGCAAGTGTACCGGCTTTCCTTACATTACTTTCAATTGGAAGTTTGGGTCTAAGCTTTGCTATGGGGTTACCATGGGTAATGGTTGCAGATGCCGTAGATTATCATGAATGGAAAACAGGACAACGGACAGAGGGAATTGTATATTCAAGTTACAGCTTTTTCCGTAAGTTAGCACAAGCACTAGCTGGTTTTATTCCTGGGGTTGCCCTTGGCTTAATCGGTTACGTTCCGAATGCGGAGCAAACTGCAGGTACACTCCTTGGAATCAAAGGGCTAATGTTCCTTGTTCCCGCCGGACTAAACTTAGTAGCAGCAGTTATTTTAATTCTTGTTTATAATTTAACGGAGGATCTTTATAAAAAGATTATTGATGAACTTAAAAATAAACCAAAAGCTAACGATAGTTTAAGCGCTTAATTGAATTGCTAATAAAACCCCCTTCTTGCTGTAGAGAGGAAGGGTTTCGTTTAAGGTGCTTTTGTTAAAATACGTGTCAAAAGGATAGCCGTATTGGCATGGTTATCGGTATATAAAAAGGGGAAACTCGCCATAGTAATTGAACTGCATCTCCATTGTTAGACACAAAACTAACAATGGAGGGGCAGTTTTTTATATAGCTATTTTTTCATTCGAGGAGGGCTGTTGATGGAAGATTGGTTGTTCGGACAAAGTCACAATTATTGGGTTCGCCCTTGTCCAAAGTTTACTCGACTTCGGACACCGCCATGCTTTTTTAGCTTTACTCTGTCCGAAGTTCGCCCGACATCGGACACCACGATGCTATTTAAGCTTCACTTTGTCCGAAGTCCGCTCAACATCGGACACCATCATGCTATTTTAGCTTTACTTTGTCCGAAGTTTGCTCGACTTCGGA
>NZ_JBALNF010000068.1:0-140 GCF_036962465.1 Neobacillus vireti | reverse complement strand
GCTTTACTGTGTCCAAAGTCCGCTCAACATCGGACACCATCATGTTTTTTAGGCTTTACTGTGTCCGAAGTTCGCTCGACATCGGACACCACCATGCTTTTTTAGCTTTACTCTGTCCGAAGTTCGCTCGACATCGGACA
>NZ_JBALNF010000067.1:74700-86916 GCF_036962465.1 Neobacillus vireti | reverse complement strand
AGTCTCCGACATTAATCGTTTGATCGGTTACACCATTAATGATTGGCTTTTGCGTATCTGTTACAGTTATTTCTTTTTCCCCGCTAATATTTCCTGCTTGATCCTCCGCAGTAACTGTTAATTTTGTACCAGCTTGTTGAGTTGGAATGGAGACTGAGAAATTCCCATCTGTTCCAGTTGTTCCAGAGCCAATTAACGAGCTAGTGACTTTTACTTCTACTGTAGACCCAGCCTCAGCTTGCCCGGTAACAGAAGTATCCATATCACTTACATTGCTGACAATTGGTATGGCTGGTGCTGTTACATCTTTTACCGTTACATCTGTGGCTGTACTAACATTTCCTGCTGCATCCTTTGCATACACTTGAATAACCGTATTCGCAGGTTGTTTCGAGATATTGATTGTGAAATCTCCTGTATTACTGCTAGTGGTGCTGCCTATTTGATTTTGCCCTACCTTGGCAAAAACAGTTGCATTGGCTTCAGCCGTTCCATTGATTTGAGTATCGGCATCACCAACCGAATTAACATTCGGGCTTGCTGGAGGAGTCGTATCCGCTCCTGTTCCAGGAATATTGGCAATTGTATAAGTAATATCCTGTCCTTTATTGGTAGGGACTGATAATCCATCCTGTGAATTGAAGGCTTTCACAACAGCCCCGCCCCCACGAAGATTGAGCGTACTTCCTTGATAAATTTTTTCTTTTACTGTGTTAAAGGTCGAATCGCTTTTGAATCCATATAACCCTGTAGATTGCTTTAATAACAAGGCCATTCGAAAATCCGTCATTAATTTTCCAAAAGTTAGATCTGAACTAATATACTTTTTAGCCACATCTTCAATTGCTTTATAATCACTATTCGGATCGGTTAATATTTCTTTAAAAATCTTATCCCCTTGATTGGCTTGAACTTTAATATATTGGGCAAAAAGATAGGACAAGGCATAATTTGATAAAACATCACCGCTATAATCCCAATACAATAAAGAATGACCATTTTGAATGGATGAAGAGTTGTTATAGTAGTCTATTCGATCACTAAGTCCTGTACCTAAATAAATTTGTTCTGCCGCCATGGAAAGACCCTCATCTAACCAGGTATCCATATCACTATTTCCTTCTATTAGAACATTTTCATTATAATTGACCATATGTTGAAACTCGTGGGCCAACGTAGAATATGCGCCAGAAACGTCCTTTGTAGAACTCATACCCATTGCGGGGTACGTATCAATATAGAATATTTCAGATTGATTAGAATAGGAGATGTTATACAAATCTGCAGCCCCAAAATACCCTGCTACATATCCGCCGCTTCCTGAGAAACCGTCTTGAATGTCATAACATAGAATATTGACCTTCCCATCATGGTCAACATCTGATTCAGAACCAAAGTTATTCACAACCGTGGAATAGATTTTATTATCAAATTCTTGACCCAGTTTGGCAGCATCTGCATCTGTAATCTGGTTATTATGAACCCATATATTAGCCTTTGAACCACTATAAGCTAATCTTGTGTTAATTTGATAATTCGAATCATCCGTTAAGTCTGTAACCCAAAAGTATTTATAATCCCCTACATTATAGGAAGGATTAATCGATAGTAAGCTTTTCCTAATTAATTTCCCTTTATTGCTGATACTATCAAATTGCTTATTATAATCTACCTTATAAACATTCGGCTTTAAATTTTTAGTCGATGAATCATTCACTGCTTTAATATTAAAAGCTCCTGTTGACTCTGTCGAACTTCCATTAGTAGATTCATTGCTTATAACCGCATACCGGTCATTACCTGAGGTGTTTCCGACAGTAGTATAGAAAGGATTAGCTACCTTAAAGGTTATAACATCTTGGTAGTATGCATCATATCTATTTATTGATACTCCTACTCTCATATATATATAACGTTGATTTTGGTAGCTGGATTTAGCTAAAGAAGTATTTAAATTAACAGCGTTATACCCATATGTATCGTAAGTTGTAGATCCCACATAATTTAAGGAATTTGAGGTTTCATTAAAAAATTCAATGCTGATATATCGATCTTTAATATAATAATATTGTGAGCGATAGGCTAAGCTAACGGTCATATAGTCTGTACCAATAGTAGAAGTAGTTATTTTGTTAAAATTAATAGTGTGATAATAATAGTTACTATCCCATAAATATCCAGCTAAGCCTCCATTGGCTATAATCGGATAATTTGAAGGATCAAGATAATTAGCCTCTTTTTGTAACGAATTTCTTGGAGTGTTCCCAATCGCAAGGTTTGAGCTCAAACTTTTTAACTGAGTATTTCCAGTCTGAAGATTCGAGCTCATGCTTTTTACTTGTTGTGGAGAACCATCTGCCGCAAAAGCAGCTCCTGGAACAATTAACATTTGCAGTGTTAAAATGATTGAAATGATTTTCTTCAAAAAAACAACCCCTCCTTCTCTCATTCACTTAAACATCACTCTCTAAATCTTGTAATTCCACAAAAACTTTTTGCTCAAAAAAAAGCATTTAAGTATTGCTTTTATGGATCACCACCTTTTGTATTTTTGCCCGGTGTTAATATAAATTAATGACTAATGAGGGCAAATTGAGCTATTATTTTTTAATTTTTTCCAGTTTCGATATTATTATAGTCCTATAAACTGAAGGATGAAATACCCAATTAAATATTATTATAGTGACTTAATACCACCTATCCTCCCAATTGTTAGCTATTGGCAGTTCACATGTAAGCCATAGAGAGTGAGTTCTTACCTAATTTTGACTTTATACAAAAGTATCATCATTGGAGGCTTAGAATAGCTTGGATTATGACTATTACAGTATTCTCTTTGTCAACCTTAAGGAAAGCGGTTTTCTGAATATTTTTTTTTGGAAAGATCCCCCCTTTTGTTACACCTTTATTTATCGACAATAAGGTAAAATAATCCATTTGTGTGATATAATCCTCCGAGAAATTAATGGAGTAAATACTAATGCACTATTTAGCTTTACATATCGTGCGATTCATTAATAACGATAAGGGAAGATTTATTTGTTTAAAAAAATAATAACCATTATGATGGCCTTGATTTTGTTGTTGATCTGTAATAGTAATGATTCTTATGCCGCATCCTATCCACCTGCAATTAAATATCAATGGACATCAGGTAAATTCCAAATTCGTAATACCTGGGCACCAGGAATTGATAAGAACGGTTATATTAATTTACTATACTCATCTCCTACAAGCAGCAACCTTTATAACTCCTACATAATTCTCAATACAATTGGTAAAAAAATTTATGAACAGATCAATTCTAAAAGTCTAGGAAATATCTATGGGCTGAAGGTTGTAAAAGATGGATTAATTATCCTTACAAAGAATGATATAAGAAAATTGGATGCTAAAGGAAATACAAAATGGGTTAATAAACGAAAGGGTTCCAGAATATACATTGGTGACAGTGGGAACATTTATCTTTTTGATTTTTATCCCCAAAAGTTAACACAAATTAATCAAACCAACGGAAAAGTAATTGGCACTTACACCATGACGACTAAAATTAAAGAAGATATACAGTTTAATCCTAAAACAGAAACCTTTTATGCCCTTACTGACAGCAATCTTAGTGCCATTAAAGGGAACAAATTGCGTTGGAAAGTTTTAACGCCCAAAGGATTTAATACAAATGCATGGATAGATGATGTTTCACCGAACGGAACGGTTGCAATAACCTTCTATTCAGAAAAAACGGATGAATTCTTATTGCAAGTATATTCAGTTACTGGAAAGGTAAACTGGGCCTATAAATCTAAAGACTTTTCAGCGCAAGAAGATTCCATGTTTAATGCTAATGATTATCTTCTTGTACGAGATTCATATCCTGATAGATTTATCTGGTTTGACCCTAAAGGAAATCAAGTTAAGTCATATAAATTAGATAACAATATAGATTCGAGGATTTTTTCTGTTACCAATAACTTAGATGTATATATAAGTTACACTAGTTATAGCTCAAAGGGAGAGTATTCAGTTATTAGAAAAATAAATAAGGCAGGTATTATAGTAGCAGAGTCACAAAATAAAGGATTTAGTAGTTATTCCCTTTCACCATACGGGGTCTTCACTGGTGGTACTTCAAACAATCTTTTTCAATTTGCATTTTATAAATTAAATTAAGATAAATATGATAAGATTGGTGACTGACAACGAATATATTCGAACTTAGGTGGGATAAAAATAGTGATTAAAAGATTGATAATTTTAATAATAGCTGTAGTTACCTTAAGCTCCATGGTCCCTGCCAAACCATCTTATGCTGCTACGATTTCCCTTACCGAGCTAGCGGCAAAGGCGATGTACCATCAAGAGCAAAAAATTTCAGGATATCAGGATGTAGAAAAGACCGGTTATAAAACAGTTGAAAAAACAGGATACCATGATGTAGAGGTAGAAAAAACAGGATATCGAGAGGTAGTAAAATATAGAACCGAGACCGTTACCAAACAGGTCCCCTATACCAAAACAATCCCCGTATACGGTTGGGTTGTAACCGATTATTTTGCCAAAAAGGGATCCGTTATTCTAACAACACCTAAGCTAAATGATCACAATGATATCGAGGTACGGACAATAAATAAATGGTATACCGCTGCCAGTATTGATAAGGAAACCAAATTGACCAAAGTTAGTGACCATTTTGGAAAAGCGCTTGTCGAATATACAACATATGGGGATGTGTACAAAACCACCTATATATACACAGCAAAAATCAGCACCCAAGCCTATATAAAGCAAAGTACGATTAGTAAATTAACAGCTGCTAACTCCTATGGAAAAAAGTACAATGTGCAAGTATCCAAAAATAGTCCATTAAAGAAGGTAAATACAAGTTGGTTTCAAGCAACAATTAAGTATATAAATTATGTAAAGGTACGAAACAAATGGATAAAGCAAACCAAAACGGCGACAGTGTTTATTCCATCAAAATATGTAAAAACAACTACACAGACAACAAAAGTCTGGACAAGGCAAACGAAAAAAGTGAATGGATATTTTTATTTAGATACTGATAACACAAGAACAGTGAGCGCCTACAAACAGGTAGGGAACAGGACAGAAACAGGTTATAATACGGTAACTGAGACTATTCAAGTACCCTACACCGAACAAGAGCCATATACGTATACCGAGGTGGAAAGCCAGCCATATACTTATACAGAGCAGGAACCTTACACCTATACGGAACAGGAACCGATTTATGAAACCGTTAATGTTGAAAATTCTACCCAAGAAAAATATAAAGCTATTACTAATTTTTATTGGCAATACACTTTAACATTAAACCAATTATTATCCCTTTTTGATCTATCGAAAGTAACGTATACTCTGAACAACGGATATGATAAATCACGAATTGTTATGGGTTCTATATCAATTAATGGATCCACAACTTTCTATTCGTTCACTCCATCTACACCAGTGAAATTAATCGTATTCGATGATGGAACCGCAATTAATTTATCTTATTTAACGACGGTTTATAACAAGCACTATGATGATGTGAACATTAACGGTGGTAGTTACACAGTTTATTAATTTTTAATAAGTTAAAACTAAAAAGTACTAGTAAATATCCAAAAAATAAATAGGATATTTACTAGTACTTATTTGTATTCATACTATCAAAATGCTGTTATTATATAGTATCATATACCCACAATAACAACTGAAGGGACGACTCCAGGACTTAAGTTGTTAATGCTTGGTTATATATTTATGAGCTTATATGCTACTAATTTCACATTAAGTGAAGCAGTCATTAAAATTGTATTAAAAATACCTTTAAATCATCAGGATTCGAGCATAAAATGATACAATTTTAAACATATATTTTCTAGTATATCAATCTGATAAAGGCAAACCTTTTGAAAAATAGGGACGCAAAGTCGCGGGTCTAAGGCGAAAGCTATGATGGCTGGACTACCGGATTAATATTCAAAGGAGAGGAATCGTTTGAGTATTAAATCTATAGTTTGTTTATTTTTAAAAAAACATAAAGTTGACTACTACACTGGTAAATGTGTAAGATGTGGTAAAAAATGTAGAACTCGGTAATTCGGGTTCTTTTTTTATTGTATCCATTTGCAATTATTCAGATTTTTGTTTAAACAAAATCATTCATTATTCAATCAATCTCTACGATATTCTACAAATATTTCATTTTTACCAGTTTGATCTTATTGAATACATTCTCCAAAAATAGTAATATTAGTCAGTAATTATAAGGCTAAATAACTATTTATATAATACAGTGGAGGAAAATATGAAGAAAAAGAGTGGAAGAAAGCGGAAAATAATTGGCTTCAGTATGCTAGGAATCTTACTTCTAGGGGTTGCTGCATTTGGCTATGAATACTATCAACTGCAGCCCAAAAATCACTTTTCAACGGTTCCCGTAGTGGGTGCGAAGAAAGCATCAGGTTCAACGAATTCAGAGGAAAAAGTTGAGGTGAAGACCCCTGTATTTAACGTCCTCTTAATCGGTTCTGATCAACGAAAAGGTGACAAATTAGGTCATACCGATTCGATGGTGCTTGTCCATGTTGATTTAAATAAAAACAAATATCAGGCAGTTAGTATACCTCGTGATACTCGTATCCATTTAGATGGTTATGGATATACAAAATTAACGAGTGTTCAATATATTAAGCAAGCCACCGTTGGGTCCCAAAAAGGGATTGAGGATGCTGTTACAGCTATAAGTGAGTTTATGGGTGTCCCTATCAATTATTATGTTGAAACAAACTATTGGGGCTTCCAATCTATGGTTGACGCATTGGGTGGAATCAAAATGAATGTACCTTTTGATGTAAAATTAACCCATCCATGGTATGCAGAAAATAGAAATAAAGTAATTAGTACAGGTACCTATTCATTTGACGGGAAAATGGTAACAGAGGTTGTTCATGAGCGTTATTCACTAAAAAATGGTGAATATGGCCGTCAGCAGCTGCAGGAAGAAGCATTAAAGGGGATTGCCAAAAAAGCGTTAAGCCCAAGCAATATCACAAAGTTGCCAGCCCTGGTTAAAACGATTCCTCAATTTGTTGTAGCTACAAATATGTCAACAACTGATATGTTGAGCCTAGGCCTTTCTGCCAAAGACTTTAATCCCAAAACTCAGTTGGTTTATCAACAAATGCATGGTGAAGGAAAAAAACTTTACGATGATATACTAAAAGCAAACAATGCCCAAATAGTGATCAATCAAGAACAAGTAAAAGCTATAGCAGCTAATTTTCAATAAAAAAAGCACAGGGACGGTTCTCATGCTTCCGAAGTATGAGAACCGTCCCTGTGCTTCTTCTTTCACTAAAATTCAACAATTATCCTCTAAATCCAGCATAATTATTTTTAATATTCCGCAATTTATTCCGTTGATATTGAAAGCGTTTTCAGTTATAGTTAGTAAAATACTATTGATAGACTGAATGGTTATCTACAACTATTACTAGGAGTGGATGTTCATGGACGAACAAGGGAATCTATTAGTGGGGTTATTTTGGGGTACGTCTTTAAGTATACCTTTGTGGATGGCGTTTTTTGGCTGGCTGAAACTATTAATTCATTTCGTTATTTAGTAGAAAGATTTAATAATTATATATTTTCATAGCAAAAAGAGTAAGGACCTCCATCATAGGTCCTTACTCTTTTGTATCATATTAAGTATGAGAAACAATCATTTCACAATTCCCATCGACCTCAAACTCGCCAAATCCAACAGGAAGAATGAAATGAGTTCCCTTCCTCAATTCATATTGCTTCTCATGATGAGATAGGGTGCCTTCACCTTTAATCACACTAAAAAGCAAATACTGATCATTAAATGAAAAGCTAGACCTGCCGCCAACTTGCCATTTATAAACAGAGAAAAACTCTGATTCTACAAAGGTTGTAATGGAAGTAGCATCCTTTTCTTGGACTGTTTTCATACTTACAGCATCATGATGCGGAACGGTAGTAACCTCGATTGCTTTTTCTAAATGAAGCTCCCTTAAGTTGCCCTCTACATCTCGGCGATCATAGTCATAGACCCGATAGGTGGTGTCAGAGCTTTGCTGTGTTTCCAATACAAGAGTTCCTTCACATAAGGCATGGATGGTCCCGCTTGGAACATAGAAAAAGTCACCTGGTTTGATTTTTACTCGGCGGAGCAGATCACTCCACTTACCTTCCTGAATTTGCTGCTGCAATTCTTCCTTGGTTGTGGCATTATGGCCGAAAATCATGTCAGCATTTTCTTTACAATCAATAATATACCAGCACTCCGTCTTACCAAGTTCGCCGTTTTCTTCAACCATCGCATAGGAATCATCAGGATGCACTTGAACAGATAAATCCATGTCGGCATCCAAAATCTTGGTTAATAAAGGAAATACCTTTCCTTGTGGATTTCCAAAAAGCTCTGGATGCTCCTTCCACAAATGGTCTAACGTCATTCCCTTAAAAGGGCCATTATCTATTATAGAAGGTCCATTAGGATGAGCGGAAATCGCCCAGCACTCCCCTGTGTTTTCATTAGGGATATCATATCCAAATTCTTCTTGTAAAGCTGTCCCGCCCCATATTCTCTCTTTAAAGACAGGCTGTAAAAATAATGGTTCCAAACATAGTCCTCCTCATGATTGCTAATCCGTCATAAACTTATATCTTAAAATAGCGGCTAGACCGGCACCGTGCTTGAAATCACCTTTAACGATGAGATCCTTCACCTCTTCCATGGTCAGATAATGCAGTTCTAGTGTCTCACTATTTTCTAACGCTTGCTGGGTCGAAGTTAAGCCTGCTGCTGCAAACAAGAATATTTCCTCCGTTGTGGAGCCTGGAGAAGGATAAAAGCTCCCTAATTCAAGCCAATGTTCGGCCACATACCCTGTTTCTTCCTCAAGTTCCCGTTTTGCAACCTCCATTGGGTCGCTGCCTTCTTGATCAATCATTCCAGCAGGCAACTCCCATTGCCAGCTGTTAATCGCATGGCGATATTGTTTTAAACAAACAACCTCATGCTCTTTCGTTATCGGAAGAATGCAGACTCCTTTGGCAAAGTCCAAATAGGAAAATGTCTTTTCGTCTCCGTTTGGAAGAATCACCTGATCGATGGTAATTCCAAACCGATCTACCTTATTCTTATTAGAACTCGCAATCTTCCAAGTCAATTGGTTCACCTCTAACTTAATTATTCTAATTTTTATGGTTCATCTAAATTATCTCCAAATATTAGGATACTACAAAACGAAAGAAAATAGGAGAACAAATTTGTGAATACTCTACCAGTTCCATAGTTTCTTCAGCACAGTAATTGGAATTTATATGACAGATTAATTTACCTTCATTTAGGGAATACTATCATTATTAATTATCGAAGATAGGTAAGCGGTTGGGTCATTTAATTAAAAAAGGACTTTATTTTGGGGTGAACTTCATGGAAAAGGAAGGGAACATTTTAGCAGGGATTATATGGGGGACTACTTTTAGTATTCCATTGTGGATGGCAGTGTTTGGCTGGCTAAAACTATTCCTTCATTATATTTGAACTTCTATTTATAAGAGGATTCCTAAAAACGATCTAATATTTTTAATGAACAAAAAAACAATCCCAATTAGAAAGGATTGTTTTTGGAAAACGTTTACATATTAATGATGTGTATTTAAGATTTGATCTCCTCTTTTAGCTGCAGCCATTAAACTCATAATCAAAAGCATTGAAAAAGAGCCGACAAATAAACCTGCGATAAATATAAACATAGTAAACCTCCTAGATGAATGATAATTCGTAGTAAGGCGATTCATATTCGGTAACTGGCTGGCATAGTTTACAATAAAGACCTTAGCCCCTCTAGCTTTGCGCGGCCACTTTTCAATGGCTTTGCCCTTTCGTACGAACTATGTATTCCTTATCTTATTATAACATTTATTACGAGTGTTCCATAGTATTAATAACCTTTTAAATGTTGATATTATGTGAAGCGTGTTAAAGGAGGGCTCAATGGATGGACGAGTTTCAATGAGCCAACAAATGGAGGGAATAAAATTGAAAGAGAACGAGGATGGAGGGAACTTTGGTTTAGGATGCTTATGGGGAATCCTTTTATCCATCCCTTTATGGATCCTCACCTATTTCATAATTCGTCATGTACGAGACTAAGGTCCGATTTACATCTCTAGGAATTTCGAGCAAGAATAAATCACCTTATTGCTTGTCCACAGTAAAAAATTATTTATTATGGCCCTAATTAAATGTTAAGATAACTCCTAAAAGAGTTTTACTAGGAGTTATCATGCAAAAAAAGTTACTTATTCGGTTACTGTTTATCTTTTCATTGGTTTTTATTATCGGATTTACGATGTTTCCAAATTCTTCATTAGGCATAGGTATAAGTAAAGGGGAAATAAACTTGATTCCCTTTAAATCCTTGGGAAATCCAATTTCATCCGACTTTTTCGTTAATGTCGGGGGGAATATTTTATTATTTATTCCGTTTGGTTTTATATTACCATTGAGGTATCCCAAGATTGGTAGATTGACAACAGTCACTTTAGCAGGATTATGGTTATCGCTCCTAATCGAGTGTATCCAATTAACCATGCCTAATAGAACTACGGATATTAACGATGTTATGTTAAATACTTTAGGAACCTATATTGGGTTCCGTTTATTCAGTCATTATAAGTTCTGATTCAATGTATAATGAAATATAAGCTGAAAAGACTCCGGTAAGGAGTCTTTCTCTGTTCCACACCTAACCCGTTTGAAGGGAAGCGCGGGGACGGTTCTTCTGCTTCACCGTACCCTTAGGAGAAAGGAGTGAAGACTCGTGAGACAAGTCATACCAGCAAAGTAGGCTTACCTATCGTGGTGACCCTTTAACTACTTTAACAGACAAAATCAAGGTAAAATCTAGCGGTTCAACCGATACAAATTTCTCCAAATCAAATAAAGCTTTAATGAATAAGGAGATAATCAAGCAGTAAAAGAAGCATGAGAACTGCCCCGTGGTCCAATGTCTACTTATGCGATAAAATTAACTCACATTGACCGGAAATTTCAAATTCACCAAATCCAACAGGGACAATAAGATGCGCACCTTTCTCCAAACCATATTCCTCTCCGTTATGTAAAAGTGCTCCTTCTCCATTTATAACACTCAGAAGTAAATAGTGATCATCAAAGGAAAACAAGGCACATCCTTGCACTTCCCATTTATAAACCGAGAAAAACTCTGACTCTACTAAAGTAGTAATCTTAACATTCTCCTGCTCCTCAACCCTTTGAACAGCTTCACCATCTTGGTGCGGGACAGTCGTTACATCAATAGCCCTTTCTAAATGGAGCTCACGTAAATTTCCGGCTGAGTCCCTGCGGTCATAATCATACACACGATAAGTGGTGTCCGAGCTTTGCTGTGTTTCCAACACAAGTGTTCCTTCGCATAAAGCATGAACGGTTCCGCTTGGGACGTAGAAAAAGTCACCCGGCTTAATTTTCACACGGCGCAAGAGTTCATTCCATTTTCCCTCGGTAATTTGTTCTACTAATTCCTCCCTTGTCATGGCGTTATGGCCAAAAATCATGTCCGCATCTTCTTTACAATCGATAATATACCAGCATTCCGTTTTGCCAAGCTCCCCATTTTCATTTACCCTCGCATAGGCATCATCGGGATGAACCTGCACAGATAGATCCATATTGGCATCCAAGATTTTGGTTAACAACGGAAAAACCTGCTCTTTTGGATTCCCAAATAGTTCAGGATGCTCCCGCCAGAGATTGTCCAGGGTTATGCCGGTATACGGTCCGTTTTCGATGACGGAAGGACCATTCGGGTGAGCAGAAATGGCCCAGCATTCTCCCGTGTTTCCAGATGGGATGTTATATCCATATTCTTGCTCTAACGTATTTCCTCCCCAGATTCTCTCTTTAAAAACAGGCTTTAAAAATAATGGCTGCAACAAAAATACCTCCTTCTAGCTATTGGCTACTCTATTCATCTATTTTTCAGGCTTGTGTTGTCCGAACTTGGCTTGACTTCGGACAGCTCCGCGTGTTTTCTGGCTTGTGCTGTCCGAACTTGGCTTGACTTCGGACAGCTCCGCGTGATTTCTGGCTTGTGCTGTCCGAACTTGGCTTGACTTCGGACAGCTCCGCGTGTTTTCTGGCTTGTGCTG
>NZ_JBALNF010000067.1:33685-74627 GCF_036962465.1 Neobacillus vireti | reverse complement strand
TGACTTCGGACAGCTCCGTGTATTTTCTGACTTGTGTTGTCTGAACTTGGCTTGAATTTGGACAGTTCAATAAAGGCTCCAACCACCAGAACAGAGGAGGACTAAACAATATTTAAGGAACTGCTGCCATTTATCCGATAGTCAATTCCGTGCTCAATAAATCTCCAGGATTTCCAACTTCAATTTCAAACCATCCCTGTTCCAGCTTATAGATATTTTGGCTACTGAATACTTGTAATTCCTCCGCCCTAAGCTCGAGCATCACTTCTTTGGTCTCCCCGGCATCCAGCCATACCTTCCTAAAACCTTTTAATTCCTTAACCCTTCTGGTTATACTTGAGCCCTTTCCTTTTAGATAGAGCTGAATCACATCATAACCATCGCGGTCCCCTATATTGGTGACGTACACCGTTATGCAGAATTTTTCACCAGCCAACAATTGGCCAGCTGTTATGGTTTTCCTTGTGACCCGAAGATTTTCATACTTAAAGTCGGTATAAGAAAGCCCAAAGCCAAATGGATACAAGGCAGTTCCGGATTGATCGAAATAGTCCTTCTTGTATCCCCCGTCCTTATAATTATAAAAAACAGGCAGCTGCTTGGAAGACCTTGGGATGGACACCGGCAATCGTCCGCTGGGATTTACCTCTCCAAATAACACCTCCGCTATGGCCTGACCACCCATTTGTCCTGGATACCAGGCACTTAAAATCGCTGGGGCATGTTCCGCAATCCATGGAATCGCATGTGGTCTTCCCTGGATTAAAACAACGATAACCGGTGTTCCTGTTTCCATCACTTTTTGAAGCAGCTGGAGCTGAAGGCCGCCCAATTCCAAATTGGCCACATCCACATTTTCGCCGCAATCCATTTCTTCCTCGCCTGTTGTATTAACAACAGCTCCGTTTAGGTCAAATTGGGCATCAAATTTCCTGGCACTGGAACCACCTAAAACAACGATAGCCACATCTGAACTGCCGGCAAGATGAACGGCTTTCTCGATACCTTCTCGATCACCGGAGCGAATGCCGCAGCCCTTTTCATAAACCACTTCCGCCTCAGAGGCCAGTGAGGTAATCCCCTTCCGAACCGTAATGACGCGGCCTTCCCGCTGGAACGGTGTATAATCCCCAAGCTGATTATAAATGGCGTCAGCATTAGGGCCAATGACTGCTATTTTTTTAACATCTTTTTTGAGAGGAAGGATTCCGTCATTTTTTAACAGAACAATCGACTGCCGTGCCGATTCCAGATTAATTTTCTCAGCCTGCTCCTTATTTTTCATCGGATTGGCTTCCACATAAGGCTGATCAAACAAGCCCATTTTTAATTTAAGCGTTAATACCCTTCTTACTGCATCATTAAGCTTTTCTTTACTGACGAGCCCCGTTTCCACTGCGGTTTCCAAAGTAGTATACACATCATCCCAAAGGCTGATATCTACTCCGTTTTCAAGGGCCAATGCAGCGGCTTTCTCCCGGCTTTGGGTTAAAGCGACCAAATTGTCGAGCGCACAGCCGTCAGCCATCACCATTCCCTTAAATCCGAATTCCTCCCGCAAAATTTGATTAAGAAGATAGCCATTGGCGTGACAGGGAATTCCGTCAATTTCATTGTAAGCTGCCATACAGGCAAGAGCTCCTGATTGGATGGCTGAGATCATCGGCGGAAGATGAATTTCCCTTAATTCTCTTTCCCCGATGGAAGCTGGCGCAGCATTCTTACCTCCTGTTCCGTTGCCCTGGCCCGCAAAATGCTTTAAAACAGCGGTCATTTTCCCCTCTGGGATAAAGTCACTTGGCTCCCCCTGCATTCCTTTAACAACAGCCTCGGATAACCGGGAGGCGAGGTAGGGATCTTCACTAAAGCACTCCTCTGATCGCCCCCATCTTGGATCGCGCAGGATATCCAATGTCGATACGAGTGCCAAATGGGCCCCTTTTGCCCTTACTTCCTTTGCCACGGCGGCCATCAGTTTTTCATGCAATTCGGGATTCCACGTTGCACCTATTCCCAAATTGACAGGCGTAATCATGCTGTCTAGTCCTTGATGACCGTGGGAGCATTCTTCCGAAAGAAGGACGGGAATTCCCAATCTTGTATGTTCCTTTACATATTGTTGAATCAGATTGGCCACTTCAGCACTAACATCCTCCGTAATCCCATTTTCAAAATTAACGGCTGACCATGGGTCGGAACGGAAGAGTCCATAAAGGACTCCGATTCCATCCCATCGCTCTACATGTTCTTTAAACTTTTCCGTTAGTTCATAGCCGGTGTCTGTTTTTCTGTAAACTTCCCAGCCATACAATTTCTGGTTCACCTGTCCAACCTTTTCCTTTAAGGTCATCTTGGACAATAATGCTTCAACTCGTTCATTTATCGCTTCTTTTGCCGTATTAGAATGTGCCATTTTTCCACCTGACCCATGTAGTTTTTTGATTCTACAAGCTTACTAAAATTGTTTTTACTTCAAATGGCTTCAGTGAGGAGGATAGCTTGTTCCCTTGGACGGAAATGTCTGCCTGTCTCTCTTCCAGTAGATTCGTTTCATGTGCTGACTGAACCTGCCCCGCCAAGGATATGAAAATATTCTCTCTGCCGCCGCTAGATTCATACATTCTCAACGTAAGCCCCGTGCCATCCTCTGACGGCTTCACCGTATCAAGAATGACCTGATTGGATTCTATCTTTATAAAAGAATGCGAACTTGGCAGTCTTCCCTGATGGGCAGAAGTACAGAAAACAACAGCTGGGTGATTCAACTCATACCCGCGCTTAACCACTTCAGCCTCTCGCCAGTCACCTTCATGCGGGAAAAGGGAGTACGTAAATTCATGCTGCCCCTGATCTGCCCCTTTGTCAGGCCATTTAGGTGCCCGAAGCAAGGATAAGCGCAGAACATTTTGTTTCACATCATATCCGTATTTGCAATCATTCAACAAACTGACTCCATATCCAGCTTCAGAAAGGTCGGCAAAGCGGTGGCCGCACACTTCAAACTGTGCTTGCTCCCAGCTCGTATTAGTATGAGTCGCTCTTTCCACCGATCCGAACGGGATTTCAAATGTGGCTTTATTGCTAACCACATCGACCGGGAAGGCAACCTTTAATAATTTGTGCTCCTCCTGCCAATCGACTCGCGTTTGGAAATCGATTCGTCTACTGTGGTGATAGAAAACCATATCTTGCTCGATGGTTGACCCGGCCAGCTGCCATTTAAACCGGATCACATCCTTGGCCTCTCCTTTTTGAATGCCCTGCTCAAGAAGGACAACCGGTTCCGCCGGCTGGTCTTCAAAATGGGGGTCCACATCCCATGCATCCCAGAGCATCGGGCGGTCATGGAAGAGCTGGAACTGATTAGCAGCGGCCCCGCTAGGCACCACTTCACGCTGGGCTTTTTTATCATATAGGCGGGAAATTTCCCCCTTTTCATTCCATTCCACCAGGTAATAGTCCGTTCCCCACTCGCGGCCCAATTCCTCCTGTTCCTCGATAGCTTGTTTCCCTAAATCCTTTAACCATACGACTGCATAACCCATTTCCGGAATCTCAGGCACGTGAACTGTTAATTCGATTTGGCCATCCTCCATTTGAATAGTGTCCGTTGGAAGTTCCCGCCCCTCCTGATTGACTGCTCCCATTCCTGCCAATTCAGGTCCACCGGTAATTCTTACGGTCTCGGACCTCATCCAGGACAAACTATTAAAGACGATAATCGGTATTCCGTCGCCCTTGGTATCAATTTGCTTTTCGAGAGACTGCAATGCTTCCTGTCTCACCGTTTCGCCGTTTGCAAAAATTTTCTTGTAATCGGCCTCTGAATCCACATAGACCTCCGGAATGGACGACCCTGGAATAATATCGTGAAATTGATTGAGCAGGAGCAGCTTCCAGCCTTCTTCCAATGACTGAGAAAGATCGGCTCCGGCAAGGTTTCCAGCTAGGCTGCGCCAAATCTCTGCATCTCGGTAAAGGACTTCTGCTTTCCGGTTCCATTTCTTATTCCGGGCATGTGTGGTGTACGTCCCCCGATGAAGCTCCAAATACATATCCCCCACCCATGCAGGTAAAGGTGGATTGGCCTCACGGATCCCATCGAAAAATTCGTGGGCTGTACTGTTTACCACTGCCGGCAAGTCAGGCAAGGAGGCGGAACGATCAATATAATCAATCATTTCTTGTGTCACGCCGCCGCCGCCATCCCCATGTCCATAAAGGAGCATTTGTTTTGGATGGGCATTCTTTTGCTTAAAACTATCCCAGTGACTCTGGATTTCTTGGGGGTGGGTATATTCATTTAATCCATGATTTAAAAAGGACAGAATCTGCGTTCCATCGATCCCTTCCCAATAAAACAAATCATAAGGAAATGGATTAGTGTCATTCCAGTTCATTTTAGAGGTCATAAAATAGTCGATTCCAGCACCCTTTAACAATTGCGGCAGAGAAGCACAATAGCCAAAGGTATCAGGAAGCCACTCAATTCTTGGCTGTACGCCGAATTCATCCTTGTAAAATTTCATCCCATATAGCAACTGACGGACTAACGATTCACCGGATGGCATATTTAAATCGGGCTCTACCCACATGCCTCCAACGACCTCCCAGCGTCCATCAGAAATATGCTTTTTCACCCTTTCATAGATTTCAGGGTAATGCTCCTTTACAAAGGCATAGGCTTGGGGCTGGCTCTGTGCATAGGTAAAGCCTGGATTCTCATCCAGCAGGGTACTCATCGTCGAAAAAGTCCGGCTGCACTTACGAATGGCTTCCTTTACCGGCCAGAGCCAGGCCAAATCAATATGAGACTGTCCTACCATTAACATTTGACCATAGGGGCTGCCCGCCAAATCAGATAGTTTTTTCTTTAAGTCTTCTTCCATGTCAGCAACCCATGAACCGTTCGTTAATGCTTCCGGCGTTTCAGACAGAATCATTTTTTCAACCTCAGTCAAACTCTCAATGATTTTGAATCGTCCCATGTCACCTTCCTGCAGCAATTTCGCGGTATCATAGTAACACTTCACGGTGGCCAGCAGACTTTGGACAGCCGTATTCGGAAGATCAAGAGTTCCTTTCAGAAGGGTTAGTGGCGGGGGATCAAATTCGGCGGGTTCATTTTGATAATTTAACTCATCGAGCGTTTGACCGGCATAGTTATATAATTCTACTTTTATATTGATTTTTTCTTTTCCCCGTGCACTCTCCGGAAAAGGGACATAACTACGGTTCCGATCAATTCCATGGTGGGGCATGCCATCTAATGAAACCAAACCCTCATGGAGCGTCCTGCGGCCCTTTGCACCGGCAAGAAAGGTAAGTCCAAATGGCCGATTCTGCCAGTGAGCGGGGATCGATACTTCCTTCTCCAAAAACATGGTACCACCGGCATCGATTAACCAGTCACCTTCATTAATAGGAAAGCTGTCTTCTGAATCAAACTTATAGTTTGCTGGTGACATATAAATGCCGCGTTTTGCACGCCATTCCTCAATCTGGATAGACTCTAGTATCTGGTGATTCGATAAATGCTGAATAAATCGCTGTATTCTCTCCAAGGTCAATGTTGTTCCCTCCCAAGCTAATATTCTTTTATTTAAAAAAATGCTGTGTTAAATTTTGCTGTTAATTTCCGCTCCAGGCCCTCGCTTTCCGTGATCATTAACCAGCATAAAAAATAAAGAGTATGGCAGATATTTCGTATCTGCCATACCTGATAACTTCGCTGGCTAGCAGCGGTTTACTTCGACCATGTTCTTAAAAAATAGTCCGCGCTAGCTTTTAGCCTGTTTTTCGAGTCTTGTGAAATGCCATTGAATTCACCGCGGTCGATTTGAGCCTTAAACTTCTCTAATTGCGTGGCCGCTTGTTTCAAGCGGCCTGCCTCATAATGTTCCTTCGCAGTGTTCAATGTGTCCGTTAGCATTTCGCCAGCTGTTGCGGTGAACTCTTTTTTCTCAACCAATCCGTTGATGATACTGTAAAGGTCATCTAAGGTCATTCTGACAACAGTAGTAACTTTATTACCTGAATAGTCCTCCATCACAAATTCAAGGATGCTGTTCGTAGACTGGGTTTGGAAGGTGAGCTCTTGTAAATGGGTGCGTCCGCGCACAATATAAGGTTTGCGTCCTTGACTGTAAGTAGTATTGAACGTTTTAGCCACGCCATTTTCATGGACATACAGGTAATGCCAATCCCTTGCGTCCGGTAATCCCCACGTCACGGAAGTCCCATTAATGGTGACTTTTTCTGCCGGATACGCTTCAATGGATTTGTCTATAAACGTGCCCTGATAGCTAATCCAGTCATGGCTGCCGACCTTTATTTTTAGAAGATATTTATCCCCATTAATCGGTAAATTGGACAGTTTTGCTTCTGGCTTGCCATTACTTACGGTGACCGTCTCGTTCACTTCTTTGGCATAGTCATACTCAGTAGAAAGATTTACAGTAACCTTTCCATCGACATCCTTAGGATTTTCCCATGAAACTACCATATCGCCGTTATCCGATTGGATAACTTTGATGTTATGAACCCCTTTTGTTAAATCATATTTGACTACAGTAGGATCACTTTCCTGGCCATCCTGACTCACGGCTGTGACGGAAATATCACCTGATAACCCTTTCATATTCTTGATGTAAAAGACATTATCATAAATTCCGCCAACATAAGCTCCGTTATTATAGACATTGTATTGCTTCACATCATCATAGTCAGCGAGATTCCATGAGATATACATTTCATTAGAATCACGTAGAGCTTTTGTGATCTGAAGTCCTACAGGTGCCTTCGGTTTCTCAATCGACTGATCGCTGATTTTCACCTGGCCGATATTAACCTGATAATTATTGATCTGTCCTTGTGCACCGTTATCAAAAACGATTCCAAAAGCTTCGATCTCTTTGCCTGCATATTTGGACAAGTCAAGATCGGCTGTCACCCATCCATCCGTCTTTTTGCCGGAATTCGGTACATCCACTTTCACAACTTGTTCCGGAGCGTCTTTAAAAAGTAAACCGACACTCATTTTAGATGCATCATCTTGGGATGTTTTATTGTAAGTAAGCGAAAATTTAGAGCCCTGTTTTACTTGTAAATCGGTCTTGTAAAGGTGTAAAAAGTTTTCTGCATCCAATGTGCCATTTACAACGAGTGAGTTTCCGCCGTTATAGGCACCAACCTTTTGATAATTGAACCGTTGGCCCGCATTGTAGTTAGGACCAAAATCAAAGTCTGCCTGCAGCGGTGTGCCTGATGTTTGCATCCACCATTGCCATGTCACAGGAATATCCTGAATATTGATATTGGACCATTCTTCATTGTTACTAACCTTGCCATTGACATAATAGGCTAATCCGCGGCCCATGTTAAAATTAGAGACAAAGTTGGAGCCCTGAATGACACTGCGTTCAGCGATATACGCAGCAACACCATCCCAGTTATCCCCTTTTGCCGCTACATCGGAAAGGGCAGCGTTTGCATTTCTACCCGTATTAGTTGGATCAAGATTAGGGCCTGTCCACCATGCACGATCACGAATAAACGACATCCATTGGTAATCGCTGTTGTTGCGACGCATCGTATCCACTCCGCCAAGATCTTCATCCAAGCCATGATGGGTAAAGTCCGCTCCAAGCATGGCGATACTGTTCATCGATTTGCCTATGCTGTCCAAATTATTTTTAAGATCGTTTCGATGAAGGCCAAATTTGTCGCCGCCTGCTTCCACACCGGCAAACACAGACTCTAGAGGATTTAAACCTAAACTCTCTGCAAGGGCCTTCGAATTTGACAACTTTTGTTTGTTCCAATTGTAATTTAAGAAAATCGACTGGGCCAGATCGCCATATTGCGGATCCTTTAAAAACGGACTATTCCCGGTGGTGAATTCGTTGTCGTATTTTAATTTACCAGTTGTATTATTAACTGCATCGTACCACTGGACATATAAACCACTATTTCGTAAAACCTTTAAAAACTCTTTATAAGTAGGGATATCTTTCACAGCTACCCCGGAAAGCTCTTCTTGGTTAAAGAAATAGCCGTCATATCCATAATACTTAGCCATTTCGATCAGTTTTTCAGCAACAGGGAAGTTCCCATCCTTGTCTTTGACAAGCATTTGCGTATAGGTTTGCGGGCCCCTGTCATTGCTTGAGAAGAAAATAACAGCAAGGGATTTGACTCCGTTTTTATGGGCGGCATTCGTATAAGCCGGATTTGGGATATTTAATGCACCAAATTCAAACCATCTTTCATACCATTGAAGGCTCGGATCATATAAATCTTTTGGAACATCGGCTGTCGCCATTCCATGCCAATAAGAGTAATAATCAACATACTGCCAGTAAGGAAACGTATACTGCCCGAATTTATTCGTATAGGCGGTACTGTCCATAAAAGCATTCCCATAGTCACCTGCAATATTAAACATTTGTGTTTCCGGGCTCAAATTAGGGTTTGCCTGTGTGGCGGTAAATGCTTCATTACGTTGTTGTAGTGGGACTCGCGACCTGAGCATCTCTGAATCTTTATCTGTTTCCGGTTTCCACTTTAAAATGTCATTCGATGTATATCCGTGCTGGGTTGGCTGATTTAATCCGGTTGCGTTGCTGCCTGTATATGGCAGTGTATCCCCCGCCAAAGCTGAGGTTGCAAAGCCGGCCTGCAAGGTAAAAAGCGCCGAAATTGTGACGATCAATGTTTTTTTCGTTTTTCCCATTCGTGAAAACATCCATTTCCCTCCCCTTTTTTCCGCTTAGCTGCTTAGACAAAAGAAGTAAGTTGATCACCTACAATTATGTAAGGCATCAATAGATTCATTGATGGATAGCTCCGCCCCCCTCTTTAATGAATAGGTTACATTTCATCCCATGGCTCCCCTTGAATGTAAGCCTTTCCACTATTTTAGCAATACTATTCTTATCCTCCTATTGGCTAAAACATAGATTCATTGGTTAAAGTAAAGAACACTGTTTAACAATTCAGAATGTTAAAGTCGTGCTGCATGAAAAATGCCCTTCATCTAGGGATAGGACAAAACTTGATTGTACTCTCTAAATCTGTCCTATATACAGTGGCTATTGGACAAAATTTTAATTCCCTCCAGTATTTGTCCAATAGCTATAACTCTATTAGACAAAATCCCCTTGAACCAATTAAAAATTGTGCAATAGATGGGCTCTATTGCACAATTTCCTTATCCAACTTCACGAATTTGTCTAATAGACAGCGGCTATGGGACAAAATTTTTAGATTCCCTCCTGTAATTGTCCAATAGCTATAACTCTATTAGACAAAACCCCATCGAACTTATAAAAATTGTCCAAAAGAAGGTCCCTATTGGACAAAATCCTTATCCACCCTCTCCAATCTGTCCAATAGACAGCGGCTATGGGACAAAATTTTAAATTCCCTCCAGAATTTGTCCAATAGCAGCAACCCTATTTGACAAAACCCCATTGAACAGCGGGGAAATTGTCCATTAGTAGAGCCCAACCTCTCGCCAAGCCGCCCCCACAAAAAAAACGTACCACTCTCCCGAGTAGTACGTTCCCTCTATTAATATACTTTCCTACTCTCACCTAATGCCTGCCGCGCCAATAAAAGCGCCCCTGTAATCCCTGCATCATCCCCCAGCCCAGGGCTTACAATATACTCCGACAGCTCCGGCAATGTAACATAATCACGCAGAAACTGCTCCAAATACTGATAGATAGAAGAGAATACTTGTTTTTGGTTCATCACGCCGCCGCCTAGGATGATCCTTTTTGGAGAAAGAATCAGAATATATTGCATCAGGGCCTGAGCAATATAGTAGCCCTCCAATTCCCATACTTCCTCCCTTTCCGCCAAGCGGATTCCTTTTTCTCCCCATCGTTCTTCAATGGCAGGCCCTGCCGCCAGCCCCTCCAGGCAATCACCGTGGTACGGGCATCTTCCCTGATAGGGATCCCTTGGATGACGTTGAACCAAAATATGTCCCATCTCCGGATGTGAATGCCCTTGAAGCAGCTGTCCCTGAACAAGCGCCCCTGCACCAATTCCTGTGCCAACCGTAATATATAAGCAGCTGTCCAGCCCTTTGGCTGCACCAAAGGTCGCCTCGCCTAATGCGGCCGCATTTACATCTGTATGAAAGCCAATGGGAACATCAAAGGCATTCTGAATTGTTTGCACAAACGGATAGTCCTTCCACCCTGGTTTTGGTGTAGACGTAATATACCCGTAAGTCGGACTTTCCCGATTGACATCAATAGGGCCAAATGAGCCAATCCCGATCGCCTCCACTGGGTACTTTTTAAAAAAATCAACGACTTTTGGAAGGGTTTCTTCCGGGGTAGTCGTGGGGATTTGAATTCTGTCCGTTATCTTTCCTGTTTCGTCTCCGACAGCACAAACAAATTTTGTCCCTCCCGCTTCAATCGCACCAAGCATTTACAATTCCTCCTAGTCTATTATTCTTGAAACCGTCCCTTGTCATTCAGAAAATGAAACAAGGCCCCGATTAAGTTGGCATCGTTACCAAATTGACACGCTTCCACTTCAATAGCTAACGTGGAAATCTCATTTCTCAGGCCCTTTAATTCATGATTGATTCCGTCAATCACTTCCCGGCGTTTGCTAATCCCGCCGCCAATGAGGATTTTTTCTGGGTCCAGGGCATATTTCAAATTATAGATACCGATTGCCAGCCTCTTATAAAACTCGGTAAGGCATTCTTGGGCAATCGAGTCGCCTTCTTCCGCCAAACGAAATACCTCTTCTCCGTCCAGCTTCCCTTTCCCAAGCAATTTTCCCTTTTTCACTTCCTCCACAAGGGCATTGGTGGAAGCCACAAGGCTCCAGGTTCCTTGCAGCGGCTCTTGGAAAGGGGCTCCCATAATCATGTAACCAAACTCCCCGCCGTGCAGCGAGGCCCCGCGTAATATCGATTGATTCAGGACAATACTGCCGCCAATTCCTGTGCCTATCACAATACAAATATAGTAATCCGTTCCTTTGGCTGCACCTAACCAGCCTTCCGCCAAAGCAGCGCAATTGGCATCATTTTCGATCGTTGTCTGAAGTCCTGTCCGTTCCTTTATGATTCCGGTCATGTTGACTCCATGGATATAGGGAATCGCACTGGCTCCGCCAATAAAGCCTGTTTTTACATCTACAGATCCTGGAGAACTTACGGCAATTCCTTGAAGTTCAAAGTCATCCGAATATTGTTCGACTATTCTTTGTAAAGTCTGCAAGAAGATCTCCAATCCATCTTTGGGGGTCATCAACTTGCCGCTTTTGAGTTTCTTGGCCGTTTCATCCATAACCGCATATTTGATATATGTACCTCCAATATCGAATACCATGTAGGCTTTCATTAGCATCCCCCTACGTGTAAATTGTTCGTCTCACCAAGCTTAAAATCCATTGTTCTCTGCCAGCAGCTTATACCATCGGCCAGATTTTTTTATGGTTCGTTTAAGACCATTATTCAAATCTACTTCTACCAATCCGTAGCGGTTCTTATAGGCGTTTGTCCATGACCAGTTATCCATGAATGTCCAAATATGATATCCCAGACAATTGGCTCCTTCCTGAATTCCTTTATGTACCCACTTTAAGTGTTCTTTCACAAACTCAATCCTGTAGTCATCCTTAATGAATCCTTCTTTGTTGCGAAACTTCTCTTCTCCCTCAACCCCCATGCCATTCTCCGAGATGAAGAAGGGGATATTTCCATAATGGTCACGAAGATCGATCATTATGTCATAGATGACTTCCTCGCATATCTCCCAGCCACGATGCGGATTGATTTTCCGCCCTGGCATGATATAAGGATCAAATAGATGTTCCGGCATAAACGGAGTATTCTCAGGCTCCGGCTTCTCCTTCGCTTTTACACGGCGCGGCTGGTAGTAGTTCACACCTAAAAGATCAATCGGATTCTCTCTGATCACGTCCAAATCACCGGCCTCCACCGTTGGAAGCAGCTTTCTTTCTTTTAATAGATCAACCAAATCACGCGGATACTCCCCTTTTGTGACCGGATCAAGAAAACTGCGGTTAAAGAACAAATCCGAAATATGGGCTGCGGCTACATCCTCCGAATCATCCTTACTTCTTGGATAGGTTGGCGTTAGGTTCAGGATGATGCCGATTTTCCCTGCTATCTTCTCCTTCTTAAAGGCCTCTACCGCCTTGGCATGGGCCACAATCGTATGGTGCGCAACAACGGCTGCCCGTTTGAAATCTGTTACATTAGGATAATGCCAATTATATAAATAGCCTGCCTCGACTGGAACAATCGGTTCGTTAAAAGTAAACCAGTATTTCACGCGGCCTCCAAATAAACGGAAGCAAGTTCTTGCATAATTCACATAGGCATCAACGACTTCCCGGCTTTCCCAGCCGCCTTTTTCCTGCATACACATCGGCATATCAAAATGGTATAAATTCACAAAGGGCTCTATTTTCTGGGCCAGCAGCTCATCGAAGACTTGATTGTAAAAGGCAACGGCCATCTCGTTCACTTCCCCAGTTCCATCCGGAATTAACCGGGACCATTGAATCGAGGTCCGAAAGGAGTTATGCCCCGTTTCTTTCATTAACTGAATATCTTCTTTAAAGCGATGATAGAAATCCGATGTCTGCTCCGGGCCAACCTGATTATGAAAACAATTAGGCTCTACACTATACCAATAATCCCAGATACTTTGCTTTCTTCCACCAGCCATTGCGGCCCCTTCCGTTTGCGGACCGGATGCGGCACTTCCCCACCAAAACTTTTCAGGAAAACGATAGTTTGGTTGATTAATATTTTTTTCCATCTATATCACCGCTTCTCTCTATTAAATGGTAATCCACGATTAAATTTTCCTCCACTCACTCGGTGTCGTGCCAATGATTTTCTTGAATTGTTTATAAAAGTAAGTAGTGTCTGAATACCCGACCTTTTTTCCTATATCCCCTGCTCGATAATGGGTGGTTTTCAGTAATTCCTTTGCTTTCTCTAATCGGTAGCGATTAAGATATTCTGAAAAGACAACCCCTACTTCCTTTTGAAACAACTGCCCGAGATAAATGGCATTGACATGGAACTGCTGCCCCAATGTTTTTAAGGACAGCCCCTGGTCATAGTGGGCATGGATGTACTGGAGCACATTCTGTACAATTGGGCTTCGCAAATGAACATGATTGTGAATGGTCAAGATTAGCTCATAGCAATATTCAGTCAAGATGGTCCTCATCTGCCCGATATCCGAGCAATAAACAATCCGTTCAACGACAGCGGTGTAAAGCGAAAGGTCATCCGGCTGCAGGGAATAATGAATATAGGAAATTAAATCAAAAGTATATTTTTTTGCCACATGAGGGGAGATGATTGTTGATTTTTCTGTTAGTCCCTTAAAGAACAAATCAATCAATTTTAATGATTCTTCCTCCTCATTCATGAGCTGCTTTACAATATTTTCCTTGAACTCCTGCTGACGTTTCAGATCTTCCTGGCGGTCGACTGCTAGTTTATCTGTCAGGAGCACATTCGGTTCTGAGTATAGCTGAAGGGAGCTATGTTCCCTAGCCACCATAAAGCTTTCTTCAAATTCATCCATCGTACAGACGGGCTTTCCCATCGCCAAATAGAATAAGCCTGTCCTTCTTTGTTCATTGCGGAGATCATCCACAAGGCTTTGATGCTGCCTTTCCAGCTCCTCTTCACTCGCACCGCCGAAAAAAATCACAATCTCTTGATTAGGACTATAGAAACATAACGCCGAGTATTGCTCTTCAATATGGTGCCTGACACCATTTACAACCTCTGGATTGTGGTAATGTTCAATAGTTAGGATTGAAACTGCGTACATTGTCTGGTTAAATTTGATTTGGTATAAGGCCAATCTTTCGAGGCAGTTATGCCTGTCCATTTCGCCATTTAGATAGCTCCATAAAGTATTGTCCAGCAGGGTGGCTGTTTCCTGTGTCTTGCTGCCTGCCGCTTCAGCCTTTAATTTTTGTCCAAGAACTTGAAGCGTTTTCAATAATTCCTCTTCATCCACAGGCTTTACCAAATAATTTTCAATTCCTAATAACAACCCTCGCTTGATAAAATCAAACTCTTGATATCCTGTTAAAACCATACTTTTGGTCTCAGGCCGGATGCTATTTACTTCTTGTATCAAGTCTAAGCCGGACATTTCCCCCATCAATATATCCGTAATGAGGATATCGATCGGATATTTCTTAATATAGGAGAGCGCTTCCTCCCCGCTTTCTGCTGTATGGACGACTTCAAATCCATAATCTTCCCAATCCAAGATGGCCGCCAGTCCTTTTGTGATGATGGGTTCATCATCAGCCAATAGCACCTTAAACATGGTAAAGCCCCTGCACTGGAATGGACAAAGTGACCCTTGTTCCAGTGTCTTTGCTGCTTTTTACCGAGAGCCCAAACTGGTCCCCATACTTGAGTTTCAAACGTTGATGGATATTTCTTAATCCTATTGATTTCATTTCATCGCCCTCTTCACCATTAATATGTTGGACAATTTTGGCCAGTTCATCTTCAGACATACCTTTACCGTTATCTTCTATACAAATTTCGATTTTTTCACCAAGATTGGCCGCATAAATGTTTAATTCATTATCGGACCGATTCTTTTTAAAACCATGAATAAAGTAATTCTCAATAATCGGCTGAAGAACCAATTTTTGAACAGGGATTTGTTCGATCTCCTCTGGAATATCAATATGAACCTGCAGTTTATCCGGGTGTTTAAATTGCATTAATGTTAAATATTGTTTGACATATTCCATTTCGGTATAGAACGCTACGATATCTTTTGATTCCAACGAGTAGCGAAACAATTTTGATAAATGGAAAATCATCTTACTGGACGTTTTGGAGCCCTCCAAGACAGCTACCATTCGGATGGCTTCAAGCGTATTAAATAAGAAATGGGGGTCGATTTGCGCTTGAAGTGCTTTTAATTCAGCTTGCTGCTGCTTCATATTGAGCTTGTAAAATTGCTCAATGTAATTATTCAATTCGTTGAGCATGGAATTCATGTTAGAGGCGATACTCGATAATTCATCTTCATGTTTGGATTCGGGAATCCGTGCATCCAGGTTCCCCTTTTCCACTTGGCGAATCGTCGCAACAATCTTATTTATACGTCTTGAATAATTTTGCATAAACGAATAAGACAGCAAAATGGCCGCTAGGATAAGGAAAGTGATCACGACCCACATGGTTCCCCTGACAATCGATAGCTTGCGCCACCCTTGATCCGTAATCACACTGACAAACGTATAATCACCCTTGCTGGCAATGGTATTGATATAATATTTTTCAGATTTATACTTAATCTTTGTTTCATTCGTTTCTTGTTTGACTTGATGGATCAAAGCAAGAGGAACACCCTCATTATGCGTATAAACAATTTTGCCGTCTGAATCAAGTATAAAGAAGGAAGCCGGTGCCCCTTCATCTCTTTTGACCATTTTATTTAACCGTTCAGTAGAGTAATAGACGGAGATCTCCCCTAGTTTCTCAAGCGTGACCGGATTATTAATAACCACCTTTTTGGTGATGGTATCTTTTAATTTCCGCCTTTTTGGCAGTCCGGTTCCATTTAGATTAGTGCTCCCTTCCTGCATAACCGCATTTGACTGCGCTTTCGTGTCAACGATACTATTGTTCCATCGAAGATAGTTATTGATGAGTAAATATTCAATTCCATCATTATCTAGTGAACGTAAACTAATGGCATTAATATCACTATCTTGACTAAAAAAACCATTAAAATAGGTATCAAGATTGCTAGGAAAATACGAGTGATCCTCTGTAAATCGATCAAGACGGTATTCTAAATATTTCCCATAGCCATTATGGAGCGCAAAGGAAATATCATCAATCAAATCCCCTTGAACGTAAATATCCCTGACTGCTTTATTAATAACTGAATCTTTGGTAGAAAAGTAATCCTCTACCCGTTCCATCGTTCTTGTATTAACATTGACTTCCTTCTGAATAATGATATCAGAATAATAGTTTGTAATAGTCACGATCAAGATGATCACCGTTACAATAATCGTGATGGAGGAGGTTAAAAAAAGCTTATTAAATATTTTTTGATGAAAACGGCTGTATAGTTTCAAATTCATTTCCAATCCCTCAAGGCTTGCATATTTTTTCAGTTCAAGTGTAACACAGTGGAAAGGATCGAAGACGAGATAACTTCCCTTGCCGTTCTAGGTAAATAAATCCAATTCTTAAAATAAAATCAAGCTGGAATAGATCACCCAGCTTGATTCTATCTTTTTTATTTTTGTGTACTTTTCCACTCATCATATTGCTTTTGAATTTCTTTTAATACCTTGTCAAGTCCAGCTTCTTTCAGCTTTTTATTGAATTTTGGCAGGTACTCTTCTGGGTCAACGGAACCTGTAGCCAATGCTGGATAAAACTCTTTCGAAATGTTGGTAATCGCAGCAAGCTCGGAACGAACTGAATCACTATTAAATTTGAAACCAAGTGACGGTGCCTTTACAGCAGATGCGTTAAATTCCTTGAATTTGTCCCATTTATCCTTTGGATCGTCTTTATATAGATACAAGATAAAGTGGTTTCCTAAAGAGTACGATGGCATGTTATAGCCGTCGATACGTGCAGGCAGGTCTTCAATGGTACCGTCAGAATTCTTCTTGTAATGTGTGCCTTCAATTCCTTTATCAACTAGGTTGCGAAGATATGGGTCAGTGTTAAGCAATGTTAAAAATTGCATGACTTTTTTCGGATTTTTCGATGTGGCGGAAATCGCTTGAATAGAACCAGAAACAGAATCATTGATAATCGTTGGCTGCTCAGCAGGAACAGATACTAGTTGATACTTAGCAGAACGAGACCAGAGTAAATCAGCATATGGCTGGGAACCACCCATACGGACAAACCAGTTTTCTACATCCATCGGCCAGCTGTCTTTGCTTGTTGCGGCATCTTCTTTGAGATAACCGGCTTTATAATACTTGCGCATTGTTTTAAATTGTTGCATGGCAGCATCTGTGTCAAATGGATTAATTACTTTGTCTGTTTGACCATCAAATGGGAAGGCTGCAGGCATTTCATTATTGAATACATAGTCAAAGCGAAGTGGTGCTTTAAAGGTTGCCATTGGTGTAATTTTAGGTTCATTTTCTTTAATGGTTTTCAACATTGGCTCAAGGTCTTGTAATGTTTTTACCTTGGAAAGATCAAAGTGGTATTTATCTACAAGGCGTTTGTTAAACGTATACACATCTTGTCTGGCAACCTCTTTGTTAGCAGGAATACCATATAGTTTTCCATCTACCTTATTTCCTTCCAATAGGTCAGGATTAATCACGTCTTTAAGTGCTTTGCCTTCATTATTTAACAAATCATCAATGGCGAGGAATGCACCCTTTTGAGCATTTTGAACGTAGGAGGTTCCATTAGTAAAAATAAGGTCAAAAGATTCCCCTGAATTGATCATGACTTGTGATTTTTGATCCCAATCACCCCAGTCAATTTGCGTCATCTTCACTGTGGCATTGATTTTTTTCTTTGTGTACTTGTTGACTTCTGCAAATACTTTGTCAGCATCTTTTTGCGGGGTTCCGATGGTGTACCATTTAATTTCATATGGCGCATCTTTAACGCCCTTTTCTGATGTGGCACTACTGTCTTTACTGCTGCAAGCAGACAGCAGGGTTCCCGCTGCCAGAACGGATGCGAGAACAATACCTAGTTTCTTCTTCTTCATTTCTTTTCCCCTCTTTCTGTTGATTATTCTTTAACGCCGCCAATTGTCAGCCCGCCAATAAAATACTTTTGGAAGAACGGGTACGAAACTGCAATTGGTAAGGTGGCGATTACAACCATAGCCATTTTGGATGTTTCTTGCGGGATGGTATCAAATAAACTTGTCTGCATGATCGCAACATCCATATTCTGCCTCATGAATTCGAGATTGGCCTCAATTTTCATGAGTAATGCTTGAAGCGGTACCAGATTAGGGTTATCAATATAAAGTAAGGCGGTAAACCAGTCATTCCAATAACCCAGTGTACTAAACAAGGCAATCGTGGCAATTCCCGGTAAGGAAAGCGGGAAGATAATCTGGAAGAAAATTCTCCATTCACTTGCTCCATCTATTCTGGCCGATTCTAAAATCGATTCAGAAACAGACTTTAGGAAGAACGTTCTCATGACAATAATATAAAACGCATTCATTGCAAGCGGCAGGATCAATGCCCAAATGGAATTTTTCAAATGTAAAAATTGTGTAACAACAATGTAAGTCGGAACTAGCCCCCCGCTGAAAAGCATCGTAAAGAAGGCCAGGAATGTGAAAAATCTTCGATATTTAAATTGCGGTCTTGAGATTGCGTAAGCATAAAAGGTAATCATAAACACACTAATAATTGTACCTAAGATGGTAATATAAATCGTGACACCATAAGAGCGGAAAAAGGAACCCTTCATACTCCACAGATAACGATAAGCATCCATGCTCCATTCCTTCGGGATCAGCTGAAAACCATTCCTGACAATACTTTCTTCATTGGTAAACGAAATAATAATGACATAGAGAAAAGGAAAGACACACGCGAATGCGAGAATCCCAAGCAGCACAGCAACAATGGTATTTGCGACCGGATGCAAATGTTGAGGGTCTTGATACTTTTTCCTGGTTGTCTTTATCTTCCCACTTTTTATTTCTTCTACAGACTTTGAAATAGCAAGTGATGAATGGGTTTGTTCTAGTTTTGGCATAAAGTTAGCCGCCAGGCGACTTTTCCTCCCTTCGTAAAGAAGTGAATCTTAAAACAAGGCACTTTCCTCATCCACTTTTCTGACAATGTAGTTCGTAATAATAACAAGGATAAATCCTACAAGCGACTGATAGAGACCTGCTGCCGTACTCATACCAATATCCCCAAGATTCATAAGACCGCGGTATACGAATGTATCAATAACATTTGTTACTCCGTAAAGGGATCCCGAATCTCTCGGCACTTGATAAAACAATCCGAAATCCGAGTTGAAGATCCGGCCAATATTCATGATCGTTAAGATGATCATTAACGGTTTAAGCATTGGCAAGGTAACATGTTTAATCTGCTTCCACTTGGAAGCGCCATCAATCATTGCCGCTTCATAATAACTCCGGTCAATCCCGACGATGGAGGCTAAGTAAACGATACTGCCGTAGCCTACACCTTTCCAGATGCTCATAAACACGAGAATATACGGCCAATACTTGGATTCGCTATACCATGAAACCGGGTCAACATGGAACCAGCTAAGAATGTTATTTACCAAACCGTGTTCATTACTTAAGAAAGTGAAAACAAAGTAACTGCCAATAACCCATGAAATAAAATGTGGGAATAAGATAGAAGTTTGGTAAACCTTTGACAGCCTCTTATTGATGAGCTCACTGAGCAAGATAGCTGTCGCTACTGCAGTGACTAGCCCTAATACAATAAAGACCAGATTATACAGTAAGGTATTTCTTGTTATAATCCATGCGTCATTTGTACTAAATAAGTATTTGAAATTGTCTAGGCCAACCCATTCACTGTGCATGACGCTGGCAAAAAAACCATCGGGGTCAATCCGGAACTTTTTAAAGGCCAATACTTGTCCAAACATCGGCAAATAGGAAAATAGCAAAAGCCAAATTGTTCCTGGTAAAACCATAAGCAGCCAAACTCGATTTTTATAAAGATCGTTGAATATCCTTTTCATCTTTCTCCTCCTCCCACTTATATGTAAGCACTTCCATACCCTTATTCTATAGGGAAAAGGAGCCTATTTATAGTTGACTAATTTAGGATTAAGTGCAAAAATCTTAGATATTTTTACAGCAATTATCAATAATAGAAAAAACCGACCAGGTGCGGCCCAGTCGATTCATTTTAACCTATAAAACTCTAATAGTCTTAATCTCATACGGTTTGATTTCAACCTCAATCGATGAGGCAGATTCTTCTCCGATTGCCTCTTCCATTAAGTTGGTCTCCACCCATGAGGTGATCCCTCTTGGAACCTCGAGAGACACACGTCCCCTGCGTCCTTCATATTCATGCAGGCGGATGATAAGCCCGTTACCATCATGGGCTGGCTTAATCGCATCAATCCTAACATGGTCCGAATCTATTTCCAAGAATGACTCCTCTTTAGTCCATTTCCCGCTTGCAGCCAAAACAGGGTCGTTTAAATCCCATGCTTTCTCCACCGTTTTCGCTTGGCGCCAATCCCCCATATGCGGATAAAGCGAATACACAAACGAATGTGTTCCCTGATCCGCTTGTGGATCCGGATGAATCGCTGCTTTTAATAAAGTGATCCTCATCGTATTTTCTTTGATGTCATAACCATATTTGGAATCGTTCAGTAAACTTACCCCATAGTCCGGCTCTGACAGGTCAGCCCATTGATGGCCAACGGTTTCAAATTTGGCCATATCCCAGCTGGTATTCCAATGGGTCGGGCGCTTCACATTTCCATATTGAATATCATAGGTAGCCTCGGTTGCGCGGATATCCACTGGGAAAGCAGCCTTTAGTAATTTTCTCTTCTCATGCCAATCCACCGTTGTTTCAAAATCAATACGACGGTCATTTTTGTAAAATACCATCCGCTGAGAAATTTCAGAATGGTGATACGTCCACTTGGCAAGAATCGTAAACGTCAATTTCCCATTCTCCACTACTTCAAACGTCTCTAACCGGCGGATTTCTTCCATTTTTTCTTGATAAAAAAGATCGATATCCCAAGCATCATGGGCAAGCGGCTTATCTTCGAAAATTTGCAGGATATTCCCCTTTTGGTTTTCAGAGAGAACCTGACGCCCCGCTTCCTTATCAAAAAGCGACGTCATTTGACCGAATTCATTCCATTCCACAAGGTAATACGGTGTCTCCAACTTACCTTCCTGATAGGTAAAATTCGATTCCGCTTTCTGAACGGTTCCCACAGGCTCAAAATATAAAGTCTTGGCACCAAAGGATGGCAGGGTGTCGACCTCAATAAGCCAGCCGTTATCCCGTTTTTGATGGGTTAGGATTTCTCCCTTACTGTCCTTCCAAACACCAGCAGCAAAATCGGCAAATTGAGGGACCGTCACGTTCCTCTTACTCTGCTGATGGGTCGCGTTAAAGAGCACAACGGAGCGGTCAGCTTGGTCCACACCATGCTGAATGATACGGGATTCCACGTTTCGAACTAACTCGTGCGCCTCTTGGTATTCTTCTTTGGCATCCTCATACACCTCATGAATGGAGGAGCCGGGGATAATGTCATGGAATTGATTACGCAAAATAATCTTCCAGCCATCTTTCAGTTCATCCATTCCGATCCATTGGTCCTTTTCTGATAGCCACGTGGTAAGGAATTCAGCCCGTCTGTATAATAGCTCCAATTTTCGGTTCATCCTCTTCATAAATGCCTGGCTTGTATACGTACCCCGATGGTATTCAAGGTACAGCTCGCCATCCCATTTATGGATATAGCCATCCGCTTCTAAAACATTTTGATGCAGCTTGTCAAAGAATTCCCCAGCTGTCGAAGTTTTCACATTCGGCATCCCTGGCAGCGAATCCAATCGGCGGCGCATTTCTAGCATATGACGGTTGACGCCGCCGCCGCCATCACCATATCCATAAGAAAGAAGCAAATCCTTGGATAAATCCTTATCACGATAACCTTTCCAAGTGCCCTTCACCGTTTTCGCAGTAATAAAGCCATTGTACGTATAGAACCAAGAGTCCGGAGAATTCCATGGCTCTGGAGTCGTAATAAAATGCGTCAAAATCTCCGTCCCATCGATTCCCTTCCAGTAAAAAGTATCATGCGGCATCCGATTATATTGGTTCCAACTAATCTTGGTCGTCATCATCGTTTCGATGCCCGATTTTTTTAAGATTTGCGGCAGGGCCCAGCTGTAGCCAAACACATCCGGCAGCCATAGATACTTGCAATCGACGCCAAACTCTTCTTTAAAAAAGTTTTTCCCATGAAGGATTTGGCGGACTAGCGATTCGCCGCTCGGAATATTGCAGTCGGCCTCAAGCCACATCGCGCCGCCGGCTTCCCACTTACCTTCCGCCACTCTTTCCTTTATTTGAGCATAAATTTCAGGATAATCACTTTTGATATAGTCATAGAGCTGCGGCTGGGTTTGCAAGAATAAATAGTCAGGGAATTGTTTCATAAGATGCAAGACCGTTGAAAAAGATCGAGCGGATTTCTCCCTTGTATTTCTTAACCGCCAAAGCCAGGCCACATCAATATGAGTATGTCCGATGGTGTGGATAGTGATATCGGATGATTTGGGAATGGACTGTACCGCCTCTGTCAAGCTTTCCTCCGCCTCATAACAGGACTGATAAAATTCCCGACTGCCAGGCTTGGTCCAATTAATCAACTGAAGGGCATCTGTTAGCAGCTTTTTCAAAATGGTATAGGCAGAGTCGGACTCACTTGTTTCTTTTAACACCTCATGAGCAGCCAAAAGCGTATAATAGAGGTTATCTACCTGGCGGTCGAGCCAGCCAATGGCGGCCATTTCCAGTTTAAATTCATTTTCTTTCGGAATCCCTCCGCCCTCAAGTCCTGACCAGAGCCTGAAATCCAAGCGAATCGGCCCTTTCGCCGTTTGGTCATCAAAAAGGACTTCTTCATGGTTAGAATCGACCCCTTGATAGGGTTTACCATTGACAAAAAGCAGGGATTCAAAGCCTGAGTTATTGCCTCCGCCCGTTTTTCCAAATGAAAATAAACCAACAACCTGCTGATCGGCATAAGGCAAATGAGAATCAATCTCGGCATGAAGCCAAATATAGCGATCACGGCCCTTCCAGTAGCTGCCGATTTTCATGACTTGTTGTTCATCATAAGCAGCCGGCGGATAGGCGCCGATTGCCCCATCATCTTCCAGTACGTAAAGCTGGTGGATGGACACAAGGTCCCGGTACCGGTACCCTTCCAATTCCCTGATGCGCTCTTCAAATTTTCTTTCTGTTAAGAACATATTTTCACCTCGTAAGGACTAGTTTTTATAATGAAAAATTTCCTGCCGTGACGATTCGGTGATAGACATTGCCGCCTATCAGCCCTTCAGCAAATTCCCATGGCCCATCATGCAGCAAGCGTTCTTCTTCTAATTCCTCCAACTGGGAAATCCTTCCCTCAAGCCAATCCTGGATCCGGTATTTGGCTGAATCGATCCTAGTTAGGATGCCGCCATAACGAATATCAATCACTTCCCAGCCAAATGGCTTGTAGGCAGCAAACCAGACGTTTCGATGTTTTTTCCTTAAAAGATCCACATCTGATTTAATTTTATCCAAGGTCATAAGAATGGATTTCATTTGCTCATAATTGCTATTCCGGTAGGCCTCCGTGATTTTAATGCCAATTTCCGCTTTGTCAGCCAGAACCCTCGCCAGTTGTTCATATAAATCAAACAAACTCTCCCAGGCTGGATTCTCCTGTTTGGCTTTTTCAAACACGGGCACGAGACGCTGATAGTGCTCCCCTAAGGAAAGTCCGCGGATATTCTCATCATATAAACCGATTAAACTATCTTGGTAGAGCAGCACCTTCGACGTCATGGAAGAATTCATGTTATCTTTCATTACACCCGGTGTTTCATCCAATAATTTCAATTTCATAAAATCGGCAAAATGGCCATCACAGCAATATTCAAACCGCTCGGACACCATTTCCATCGACACTTCTTTTTGGTAGGTGTGCTCGGCAAACAATTGCAAGATCGGAGAGGCGGCCGCAAACGGTGTTTCTGCTCCATTATCCCCCCACAAGGTTACGAAGATTTCCTTAATTCCTTCCTGTTTACAGGCAGCCAGTGCCGCTTCGGTTGTCGCAATCGCCTTGCCATAGTTTGGCGCCAGTCCACTCCATGTCCAAGCCCCGCCGGCAAAAATTGGCGAGGTACCGAGAAGCTTATGGTTCTGAAAATCCCGTTCATATACTTCTTGTTCGTTTCGATAATAGTTCCAATAAACAAGCTCCACATCTGGGATTCCCTCTAAGATATCCTTCCGAATGCTGCCGCTGTCATCCTTATAGGGACTGTTTTCTGCAAACAGCGGGAAATACATATCACTCCAAATCATCGGTTTCAGTCCGAGCCTGTCGGTAATGGAGACAACCTTTTGGAGATGCCGATTCATCAGATCAACATGGTTTTCAAACCCATGCTTTTCTAAATACTTACCTAAGCCAAGCTGGAAGGTCTCGTCCATGCCAATATGAATCCGTTTCGTTTGAAAGGGCTCTGAGGCTGCTCTTAGACAGCTCTCTAAAAACTCATACGTTTTGGGCTCATCAACGAGTAAGATGTCATCTGTGTCTTTGAAGCTTTGAGCATAATTCCATTTAAGTGCCTCCCTTAAGTGACCTAGCGTTTGAATACAAGGGATCATTTCAATCCCGAGATTTGCGGCATATTGATCACATGCTCGTAACTCCTCTGACGTATACCTTCCCCGCATATAGCCAAAATACGGATATTCCTTTACCTCGTACGTGTCCTCCGTATAGAGCATCAGGGTGTCTAATCCCATCACCGCCATCTGCTGGAGCAGCTTCTCTACTTCCGCAACGGTCGGAACGGCATTTCTGGACGCATCGAGCATCACACCACTCATGGTAAACTGAGGATTTTCTGTTAAGTCGAATTCGGTGATTTTTTGAAAATTCTCAAGCCAAAGTCCTAAAGCCCGGAAAAAATGAATCGGCCTTTCAAACGAAATCTCCCCTTGCCCACTTTTATTTGCAGCCCTTAGCGGCCCTTGGTGATTTCTCACTTGAATCGGATAACCGTCAGTAGAAAGCTGAATATTGAATCGTTTGGATAGCAGCTTCAGTCCAGCCTCTATCGAAGTTGTGTCTCCCTTAAAGGATAGTTTCACTTGTAATTCCCCCTGTTTTTGTCCAGATTGTAGTCGATTTAGTGTTGCAGATGTTTTTTAGCTATGTTTAAACACAAAAAGGCGTGAATGTGAGTATTTTTTTACTCTAAATAAATAGGTTGATAGATTTATCAGCGGTTTTTTTAGTTTATCAGCAGTTTTTTGAAATTTATCAGCAGTTTTATAGAGTTTATCAGCAGTTTTGCGGTATTTATCGGCAGTTCCTTCATATTAGTTGCGATTCAGGAATTGCCCCGCCTCACCTCGTATCACAGCTACATTCAACAGCACAAACTAACCAACATGTACCCTCTCCAATTGAGTAAACCGGCTAAGACAAATCCTCATCATCCAATAAGCAGGAGCCACCGCAGAAATAAACGGGATGAGGCCTGGATACCGATTAATCAAATAGCCAATCACCATTAACCCGATTCCAATCAATAGACTGAAAGGCAAACTGGTCAATGTAATTAAAAAGGACTGCTTGATATATTCCTTATTGGAATACTCATAATGGACATAGATGGCAAAGAAATAGCCTGCCGCCATTAATAGGACAATCACTAAAAGGTAAAGAATAAGCGATATAAAGCTACCTAAAACACCTGTTAAAAAGCCCTCTGTAATCCTGATATCGATAAAAAGAAACAGGCCAATGCCGTAAAAAACAAGGCCTATTCCATTGCTTCGCTTCCATTCTTTAAAATACACTTGCTTAAATGTCTTCCAAACAGCGAGATCGGTATCCTTCCGCAGCCATCTCCGGACAATCGTAAAAAGGGCCACAGTGGCAGGGAAAAAGCCAAACACCCCTAATCCCAAGGCGGTAAAGACAATCCAGCATACATTTGCTGTGATTGCCCTCCAGATCCACTCACAAACACCGATGATCCTTGAACTTTTTTCCATAACGGCACCAGCCTTTCGAATCGTCGATCAAAATGAACCTACGCTTGATTAATTTTCAATAATTGTTGATGAAGGGGACTGCCTTTGACTGCTTTCCCTGTCAGACTTAGCACGAATTCACTAAACATCGTATTCGCCCATGCAAACCAGTCCCTTGTAAATTCCTCAGGGCCGTCAGCGTTAAAACCTTCATGCATAACATTTGTACCGCCATCTGTGTTTTTAAAATAAGCTAAGATCTGCTCTTTTTCCGCTTCACTCGTCGAGGTCATCCCTTGGATGGCCAGGGCGATATGCCAAATGTAGTGGTCTGGCGTATGCGGGCTGCCGATGCCCTTGGCATACTTCCCTTCGTAATAGTACGGATTATCCCTGCTCAAAAGAAACTTTCGTGTATGGATATACGTCCGATCATCAAATGGCAGGTACCCTAAATAAGGGGCCGCCAGCAAACTTGGAACATTGGCATCATCCATTAACTGGCTTCGGCCTTCCCCATCTGTTTCATAGACATACATCTCGCCATAAATCGGGTGTTCCAATTTCGCATACTGTTCAATTCCCTGCCTGATTTCCTCACGAAGCGTTAAGCATTCTTCTTTTAACAAAGAATCCTTTAACACCTCATCACACATTTCAGCCGCATACCCTAATACCGCGACGGCAAACATATTGGCTGGAACGAGGTATCCGTAGGTGCAGGCATCATCACTTGGACGGAACGCACTCCAGGTCATTCCGGTTGGGACCACACGCCCCCCTTTTCCTTGGCGGATTAAGGTATCCGATTGGCGTACTTTGGCCCGTTCAAACCTGTATGGGGATTTTTTTTCATGATCCTGCTCCGTTCTCCAAACCTGGATAATCGTCTCGAGCACTTCTTGGAACATTTCTTTTATATAAGCTGTACGTCCTGTTGACTTCCAAAATAGATAGGCAAGCTGGATTGGATAGCATAAGGAGTCAATTTCATATTTCCGTTCCCAAATATGGGGTGTCATTTTGGTAAGATCACTTTGATGCCCCCTGCCGTTAGCCGTTTCATTAAATGCATTGGCATAAGGATCATGTAAGATAAACGCAAATTGCTGGCGAATGACCCCTTCTAGTAAATCGGCCAGTTCTACATCCTCTTCTGCCGCAATCAAATAAGGGCGTACTTGGGCAGCAGAGTCTCTTAACCACATCGCTGGGATGTCTCCAGTGACGACAAATGTTTTTCCATCCTCTAATTTTTTCAACGTCGTTGTATACGTGTTAACAAAGCATTGTTCAAACATACGGTGTAATTTTTCATCCCCAGGAAAATATTCCTTCACATGCTGGATTAATTTTTGCATCGATTTTGGAATTACGGCTGTCATTTTTCCCTCTCCTATCTATCTTTTTGGTTGAAAACCTAGTGTAATAATTTCATAGCCAGCCACATCATACTGATCGCTAGACTCATTGGTTTGTACTTCAAGTATCGTACTCTTGTAAGTTGAAAAATCTGGTATTGATGCTTTAAGGCTAAGACTTTCTGGCGCAGGATTAAACCAGCGGATCATCACGTCATCACATTCTTCCGCCACTTTCATAGATGACCACGCAAGGCCCTCAGACTCCCACTCGACAAACTGATGGACAGCTGGCAATGTACCTTCATGAGCGCTTGTCTGGATCGCCTGAAGCGGCACTTTATATTGATAAGCATCCACAAATGCTTTTGACGTAACCACATCCTCTTCATGCATGAACACCTGCCACTCGGCTGTCTGGATCCCTTGGCACTGGGCCTCTGGTGTCGGGAAGTAACCCCAGTCGCCAAGCTCTGCAGTGGAACGAAGGACAGTAAGGGCAATCGTTCCATCTGCTGGCAGGATTTCATATTCCTGAAGACCATCCGTGGCTACCGTTAAGCCGATTTTGTCGTCTGCAAGGCTCGAGAAGCGCTGCTGATGATGACAGAAGCTAGGATTCTCCCATTCTTTTTCCGGCGCATTCGGGCGGTTCGCAATCTCAAAAGCACTGTCCGCCTGATGTTTTTCCGTTTGCAATCCGGTTGGGAACAGAACACGCAGACGATGATCGGCCGCTTGATTGTCAATGGTCAGTTTAAAAGCAGGACCCTTCATTCCTTTTTCAAGAGTTACAACGGTACGGAGCGTGAGGACGCAAGTTTCAGATGATCGGCCCGACCTTCTTTCCTTGTGCCAAATCAAGCGATTCCGTTCGTCCGCTAATTGATCGTCCGCTGATACCGGGATGGTTAGGGTATGTGTAAATTCAAGCTCTGTCCTTAGTGGTGTTTTTTCAATGAACCGAAATTCGGCCGGTATACCCTTTGTTGTAATCGGATCCTGTCCTTCTGCTTCCTTGAACATATATTCATTTCCAACATCCCCTGTGTCCTCGTAGATTCCGAGATGATAGAAGGTCTTGCTGTCCGCTTTATTCGTAAGATCATAGGTGCCATCCTCATGAAACTGGATGCGTACATATTCATTTTCCATGACCAGACTATCATCGGCCGAATGATCTTTAAGCTGGCCGGCAGACTCCTGACACGGAACAAGATAGAACGTTTTGTAACCAAATGCGGGGATATCTTCTGCAAAGAAGCTTAGCTTAGCCCGTTTGGCAAAAAACGACTGGCGGAATTTGTCTTCCGGTAAATCATAGCCAAACTCAACTACTGGGTTTTCCAGCTCAGATTCAATGATCTTGCCAGCTACATCCACCAGCTTGTAGGCTTGCATCTCTCTTTCCTGTAAATGTGCCGGGATTTGCTCAAAATGCATCTGGGAAAAGTACACCTTCTCCAGATCGACTATTTTTGTGACGACTTCGTTTTTGTTCCATCCTGTTGTATTCATAACCACAAGGGGTATTCCGCCCTCTGGTGCACCCGAGGTATCGATTTTTTCGGCAAGCGCTGCTGCCTGTTCCTGGACAAACACCTCGCCCATTTGCGAAACCGTTTCAAAGCGGGTCACCATTTCACGGTGCACCTCATCCACGCTGCAGCCGCAAATGCTGTCATGCGGATGGTTTTTCATCAGGGATTTCCACATGAAGCGGAGATATTCTCTTGGGTAGGCTCCGCCTGCTAAAAAGCCCATGCTAGCGAGCGGTTCGGCGATTTTCTCCAAGAGGGTTTGACAGTGATTGTTCCATTGCTTCAAATAAATCCGGCTCGATGCGGTATTGACTAGCGTCGACCAGCCATCGGTCCGCTGATTGCGCAACTCGCCTTCAATAACCTGGAGCTTCTCAGGAAGAGCTGCTTTTAATGCCTCTGTATATTCATCAAAGCTTGAATGCTTAAAGGTGTAATCTGGATACAAACGAGATGCGGTTTCAATCGCCTGCGGAATCGTTTTTTGCAGCGGCTGGTGGTCACATCCGTTCATAAACAATAACTGATTGGTAGACGCATATTTTTCTGCATCACGCAGCTTTTGATCCCAGAATTTTTTGGCTTCCACATCGTCTACCGGGATTTCATTACCGTTGGAGTACCAATTCGCAAAAAGAATCCCCAATACAGTGGAGCCGTCTGGTGCTGACCAAATCATCTCGGAATAAGGTGATTCATATTCGGGAGCATCTGACACGGTGTTATTAAAACCGGTCGGTTTGACACCCCTTCCAAAAGCAGCCGTATCAATCCCCGCTTGCTTTAACAGCTGAGGTGCCTGCCCATAAATGCCAAAGGTATCAGGAAAATAGCCAATTTTTGATACATGCCCATAGGCTTTGCTATCATGTAAACCAATTTGCAGGTTTCGGACATTTGCTTCAGAACTTGTTAAAAAAGCATCCTGGAGCACATACCATGGTCCGATATACAGCTTTTTTTCTTCAATTAATTGTTTAACAATTTCCCGATTTTCTGGATGAACCGCAAAATAATCTTCCAAAAGAACAGTTTGGCCATCAAGATGGAACGCTTGAAAGGCATTTCCTTCTTCTTTAAACTGAGCAATCATTTCATTCATCAGCTTAATGAAGTAATAACGGTGCTTTTCAAAAGGCAAATACCATTCTCTGTCCCAATGGGAGTGTGAAATAATATGCGCAGTTTTCTTCATTGACTCATACCCGCTTTCTCTTAAAATCGCAAAAACGAAAACGCTATCATTTTGACTCCATTTTAACAATCCAACACAATGGCGCAATAGATTACAAGTAAGTCCTATGGATTTTACAGTGTATCTAAAAATAGTTCATGAAAAAGGAAGCAAGGGGACGGTTCTCTTGCTTCCAATCAACCTTCCCCTGCTTCCTTCAGACACTATGGATTGGGATATCTATGGATTCAGGTATCCATGGACTTCAAATTCATAAATTCTCGCAGCTGTATCGCCGCCTTGGGTTGGCTTGTCAACCAACAAACGGACATACCTTGCGTTTGTTAAAGTGATGCTGTGCTCCGAAACAGCCGCTGTGTTATCGGTCACCTTCACTGCCTCTGTCCAATTTACTCCATCCAAACTTACTTCAATTCGGAATGCCTGAGTGTTAAAGGCTGACGGCTCTCCGCCCGCCTCTGCATGGCGGATGACAAATTTGGAAATGGCATATTGGCCGCCAAGGTCGACCTGTAACCAATGTGGAGGAGTCCCCAAGGCACACCATTTACTGTTGTCCGTCACCTTGCCATCGAACGCGAACTTCGCTGCTTCAGTCGGTGAACAGTGTCCGCTGGCGATGGTGGTCTTGTTCAATGCCACATTTTTAATGTCCTTCGCTGCTTCAGAAATGGTGATCATTTCCTTTTCAGTAAGGACACTTTCACCCTCGCTGTTTTTCGCAATCAGGGTAACTGAATAGACGCCTTCTTTATCATAAGTAACGACCGGATTTTCCTCATGGCTCACAGCAGGAGTTCCACCCTCAAACTGCCATTCCCATTCTTCCGTTACTTCAGATGACTTATTCACAAAGTGAATTTCCTGCCCAGGAGCCGCTACCGTTTTATCCGCACTAAAATCAGCCTCCGGCTTTGGATAAGGCGGCCAATCAAACGTAACAGTCGTTGGCTCGCTGCGCTTGAAACCTTTGCTCACCGCTACAATTTCCAATGTCGTGCTGCTTTCTTTACCGCTGCGCTTAAAATTGGATAGGTAATAAACCTGGTTAGGAGTAGCGCCAACAAACTCTTTCTCATTGTTCGGCAGCTTCCGGTAAATTTCATAGTGGCTCACATCAGAATCAGACTTCTTCCATTCGAGAGGGACATCCGCGTAGATTCCCTTGTTGAACTCCACTTTATTGACCTTTGCCTCAGTCGGAGCATCGAGGGAATCATGTTTTTCCTGTTTATTATAAATCTTGATTTCTCCGATATTGGTCGTAAAATCTTTGACGTCCTTGTCACTCTTAACAAGTAGAGAAAGAGCTGCAATTTTTTTACCACTGTATTTATTAAGTTTAATAGTGTCAGTCGTCCACGGTTGGTCCGTTAGTTTTTTCACATCGAAAAACACAAATTGGCTTGGGTTGTCCGTGAAGCTGACTCCTACTTTCATGTTTGGCTTTTTCATATCCGTTTTGTAAGTCAACGAGATTTCCGTATCCTTTTGGATCGGCAGATTGGTTTTATAAAGCTTGATATGTGCAGGGTTGTCCGATTCAATCGTTCCAGAAAGCTTTAACGAACTGCCGCCATCATAAGCCGTATCCCAATCGAAATTGACGTCAACCGCTTGTCCGCCTTCCTTCAGCCAGCGCCAAGTCGGAAGGATATCCTGCAGACTGCGGTTATTCCAAGACTGTTGGCTCACCGTATTTCCATCTGTCGCAAAAAACTTGCCGCTTCCTGTATTAAAATGAGTCACAAAAGGAAGTTCCTGAATCGCCGTTTTAGCAGCAAAATAGTTGGCCATCCCTTTCCAAGCTCCATTATTGCTGGTCGATGCCGGATTTCCGGACTTTCCAACCCAGAATTCATTTTCCTTTTGGTAAAACTCCTCCATCGTGGAAGCCGTTTTAAAGGCCCAGTCCGGACGATAAATTCCTAAAGAAGTTAATGGTGCTTTGCCCTCAGGGAAAATCCCCTCCCAAGCAACATTTGTACTAGTCCCCTTTGCTTCCACATCGATCCCGGTAAATACATCATACGGGCTTCTGCCAAGTTCCTGAGCTTTAGTAGCAGAAGACTGCTGGTTGCGCCACCAGAAGTTCAAGAACATGCTGTCAGAAACACGTGTTTGCCCGTCCTGCAGGAAGCTTGCGTTTTGGGCGTTCAACGCGTTTTGCCAGCTAACCTTCCCATCTTTCGTCATCGAATCATACCACATGATCTGCATGCCATCTGGCTTATGCTTCTGAAGATAGACAAGGAAGTCCTTCATTTTTTGAGCCGTTTGGGCATTTCCGCCTTCGGTCTCCTGGTTAATAAACCAGCCGTCAAATCCATAATAGCTTGCTGCTTCAATCAGCTTATCCGCAGCAGGAAAGGAGCCATCCTCCCGCTGAGCCAGCATTTGGTTCAACCACTCGACCTTACCGCCATATACAGTCGGCGGAAAGAAAACGTTTCCCAAAATGGGTACACCGTTTTTATGGGCCGCGTCAATAACGTCCGCACTTGGCGGCACGATGATTCCTTCGCCGGAAGAACCCGCCCAATACACCATTAGGTCAACGTATTGCCAATAACTGAAGGTATTTGCCAAAAACTCTTTCCCGCCTTGTGAAGGTACACCGCTTGTTGTAGGGTTGAGCGCAGACAAAGCCACTAGCTTTGCATCTGACTGGGCATGGTCATTGACTTTGTACAACACATCCCGTTTTCCTAATGGAATTTGGCTGCGGTTAAACACAGCATTCGGATCGTTCTCTGGCGTCCAGTTCAATAATTGCTCGGGATACCAATAAGATGATTCTGGCTGTTTGGCATAACTAGTGTTAGGTGATAACCCCACAATCAAGAAGCATAAAAAGAAAACCAGCCACCAATAGCGCTTTTTCATGTTTTTCATTGTTTCTCCTCTCCCTCTGTCTATTTTTTATATTGAAGCTTATGTAAGCATGCTTCCCCTTTTCCTACGTCGGACTGGAAATGATAGCGCTGTCAAATTTATGACCCGAGTTTTTTCTGTCATTCATTCCCATTGGGCTCTTTTTTCTCACATCTTATTCTGAGCGGTGGGCTCCGTCAATGTATGCATAAAATGTGATTTAGTTTTTCCATTATCTCTAAGGTTTTTCCATTAAAACTATAACGCTAGGGGAATAGCTCTTTAAGGGGATATTCGGAAGTCTTTTCGCGGAAGGTTATTTTATAGTAGAATCTTTCGGAAAATTTCTTTATTGCCCGCTACAAGAATCGTCCTCATGGTTCTTTGAGAGGAAGCAAAAGAATGGCGAATCGACAGCGTTTCGACCCCTTTCCCTATAGGCTATACTAATCAAACGTTTAATTAAAAATGCCGAAATGTTCATCCCTCTTAATTTCCCCTTCAATACTAGTAAAAAGATTGTCGAGCAAGGTTAGAATACTTCATAAATAAAACTTCAATTTCCCGGAAAATTCTATTGTAATCGACTCAACCTACATCCTTCTTGTCAAATCGCTATATTTCGAAACTAATCAAACATTTGTTTAAAAATAATCCTATCCACGTCATTTCTGTATTTGTTACCATAATTGCGTGAAATAAATGTCGAGAGCTGCCTTATTTAATAGAGCTCTAGAAAAACATATCCTCCCTCAACCTAGCCCGGATTTGAGCATGTTTAAGCCATATTCTTTGGAACAATACCAAGTCTTACTTCCCATTCAGATAGACATAAAAACAGTGTCAGCCCGAGATAAAAACGGACTGACCCTGTAATATTCTATTAATAAGAAACGCTCGCTTTTTCATTTGAATATGATTTTGATGCCATGGCAATTCTTTATAAAATTTCACTAGGCTAACGACTCTACTTGGTCTCTCCCTTCATCTGTCCCCTGGCAGCGACACTTACTGGACTGCTCTCAAGTGTATAGGAGCATAAGATACGTTCTCATGCCATTAATCAGAAAAAAGAAGCATGAGAACCGTCCCTGTGATCTTTCAAATCCGGTCTTTTTTAAACCTCTAATAAATATAATGACTTAGTTAGCTTATATTCAGAGGTGAACATTTTGGAGATTTTTGGTTTGTCTTTTGCGGTTCTTTTGGAGGTTATTTTAATCAATATTGTATTAAGCGGAGATAACGCAGTTGTAATCGCAATGGCATCACGTAATGTTCCAAAGAAGCAACAAAAGAAAGCCATCTTTTGGGGAACAATTGGAGCTGTTATTTTACGTTTACTATTTGCAACAGCGATTGTTTATCTACTAGCCTTACCTTTCGTAACTTTTATAGGCGGTCTACTTCTAGTGTATATTGCCATAAAACTGCTAATAGCTGATGATGAAGACGATCATAGAGTAGGCGGTTCAAGTTTAATTTCCGCTGTCAAAACCATTATTACTGCTGATGCCATCATGTCTCTTGATAATGTCCTAGCTATTGCTGGTGCGGTTGAAGGAAATATAGCCGGTATAATGATTGGAGTTATTGTTAGTATTCCTCTTGTTGTTTTTGGCAGCCAATTAATATTAAAAGCAATGGAAAAGTACCCAATAATCTCTTATGCTGGAGCTGGAATATTGGCTTGGACAGCAGGTGAAATGATGGTTAGAGAACCTAAATTAGAGTCTATTCTTCCAGACGATTTACATTTATTGATTCCTACTGCTATTACCGTTCTAGTCATATGTTTAGGATATTTATCCAATAGGATAAAAACAGCTAAAGAATGTTAAGAAAAAGTGAACTGGAATATATCTATTTCAACTTTGCTTGGAGGCGACAATATTTTGTCGTCTTTTTTGTTGGGTAAAATTACTACATAAACCGTCCCTGACCTTATTTATATGAACGAACTATTTGTTACAAAATTGACATATTTGTAATCCTAATGTCATATAAATTTATCAATCACCTAGGAAGGAGGAAGAACCAATGGATAATCGGATTTTCTTGTTTCTTGCTACCATTTTATCTGGTTTTGCACTTATAAAAGTTCCTTTAGCTGATTCATTCCTTGAAAGCATATCACCTGTAACAAATGTCCTTGGCATTCTAACCGTTCTTGTCTTCTCACTCGTCTTAATTTATAAAGGTGTAAAAAGTTTGTTCCAAAAATAATGAGGAGTCAGATGGGAAGCACTCTATATGGGTGCTTTTCTCCTTTATTGCTCTATACAACACATATGCAAACAATCTCACCCGTTTGTCAAACTCCGGGCGTTACCTGGTTTTGAAACAAGATCCGCCTCTAGTCACAAAAGAAGCATGAGACTCCCTTGGATTATGGTAAAAAATTTGGATGTATTTCATCATTTAAAAGAAAACAGCTTAGAGTTTCACCTCTAAGCCGTTTTCATCGAATGGAGCACCCATCCTTACTTTTTTATTGTTGAGATATATTGTTTCACAACGTCATAAACATATTCTTGGTTTGCTGCCGCAGTGTTAGGGTTGTAGGCCCCGCCATTTGTTTTATTATTCGAGAGGATTCTAATGCCTAAAAAAGCTACATCATAGGCATCGGCAATTTGTGCAGCCGCAGCCCCTTCCATCTCTTCTACAGATGTACCGTACTTTTCATGAATCCATTTAATACGATCTACTTCATTGTTCCAAAAGTCTGCTGACCCGATCGTACCTTCCACAACCTTACCTTTCGTATATAAGTGCTTTACCGCATTAGCCGCTGCAAGCAGTTCTTTATCTCCCTCATAGTAACGAACCTTATTGGCATTCGCATCTGCTCCGCTTCCTTCAGAAGCCATTAAGTCCATTGGAATCCATTGACTTGGGTCCATTCCCTCACCAGCATTTTTCGTTTCTGTTTTTAAGGAACCGATGTTGGTTACTCTTTTTCCTAATACAATATCAAATACGTTTAAAGACGGATCATGTCCTCCGGATGTTCCTTGATTGATAATTGCAATTGGTTTATATTTTTCAATCGCCAGCGCGGTAACGGCTGCTGTATTTTCCATTCCCTTGCCAGTTTTTGCAACAATAACAGGATACCCGTCAAGTTTTCCTTTATAGAATACAAAGGTTCCTGACTTTTCTACTTTTACTTTTTCTAATTTCTTTGCGAAATTCTCCGCCTCAATAGGCATTGGACCTTCAATTAGAATCGGTCTTGTGGCACCTTCTACTTTTGTTTCATGTAGTAACGAAGACTTCCAGCCTGCAAGCATTGATAAGAGCAAGATCACAATCGCTGTCCATGAAACATACTTGTTTAAGAATCCTTTTTTCATTAAGTATTTCCCCTTTTCTCTTGTTGTGGATATACTCGTTGTTTCTTCCAAAGAAAAAGGTCTAGAGCAGTAGAACTTTTCTACCTTCTAGACCTACGAAAAGTCAAAGTATCAATAGTTTAGCTAAAATAACCCCTACACTAAACATACATTGGCAGCCATAAAAACGATGGCGTGTTACAATACTTTAACTCGTAGTCTAGTTCTTACATTGGGAACCAGGTAGAAACGCTCAGACCATATTTCTGAGTATATACGAGTAATGCTATTTAAGATGATTACTATACTAGACTAACAAATATCCTATAGGTTTACAAGCAGAAAGGTGAACAATAATTTAAAATAGAAATATATTGTTCGTGTTTTAAAGGTAAAAGGAACACTTTTTGTACATTATCAGTAAATCAATTCTTCTTTAGCTCTTTATACCAATTGCCTTTTTTTATTCATCAGGCCCCTTCTTGTGAACCTATGTCTTCGAATAGTTTTTCAAATACCTCGGACGCTTCTGTATCCATTTCAGCAATCAGGTGAATATATTTAACTTCTTTTCCTGTCAACTCTCTATTTAGCCGCTTTGAAATAAAACGAACTAATTGTTTATATCGTTCCTCTTCTTCCGTTACAAAGTAATAGCTTCTAAATATTCTTTTCTAGTCATCATTTCGAACTCTCCTCCCTAACCCAATCTTGTCCAAAATCCCATAAAATTAAACACATTCTTCGATAGATTAGGAGAAGGTAATCTATGAGAGGAAACAAGAGACCTATCCCCTTACATGTTTATCAGATTTCAACAAAACTTGAGGTGTGACCGGCACTAAATCTAAAAGGCAGAGATGCGATTGCTCTCTACCTTCCTACTACCTGATCCTGATTACTACTAGTTTCAGCAGCCTGTGCGTCTGCTGTAGTATCTGATTTACTGCTTGTTCCGGAAGCTGGTTCCTCTACGGTAGTGTCTGGTTGACCGCTCGTTCCATCTTCCACTGGCGTTTCCGGTTGGCCGGTAGTAAAAACGAAATATAGATTTTGATTTTAAAAAGTATTTTCCGGGTATCCCAATATCGACAATGTTTTAAGTTAATCCTATTACGATTAAACTATAGAAAAAAGTGATACGAGGGGAAAATTTGTATGAAGTTACAAAGATTAAATGAAGCTATTCTATCCTGTATTAATGATCTTTACATTGCTATTACTGCCCTCACAGAATTCACAAACATATGCAAAAACGAACATTACAAAACCCCCGAAGGTGGAAAAAGCAACCACCTACATAACTTCATTCAAACAGATTAATGGGAAATGGGCAGGAAAATTTGATTATATCCAATGGTATTTCGGCAAGCCTGCTGATAGAGATTTCCTAAAGGATTGCAAATGCCAGAAAGAAATGGATGTTGCCCCAGACGGGTACTGGATACGAAACGTTAATCCTAAGATACGCACCTTTACCATTTCAAATAATGCCCAATATATCTTACAGACACGTAGTTTATACGAAATCAAGTGGAATGAAAAGGTAACCAGAAGTCAGTTTATTACGTTCTTGAATCAGCGGGATAAGCACCATCAGATTCCTTTTCATCTCGAGATAACAAATGGGGTTGTAACAAAAATTACAGAACAATATATACCTTAATATAATAAGCCCATTATTTCTAATACAGAGATAATGGGCTTATTTATGTTGAACAATTTTTTAAAATTATCCATCCATAACAAAAAGGCCAAACTACGCCCCCTCTGCTTTAACTTATATCTCCAAATATTGATAAGATAGGAGACTATAACAATCCATAACGCTGATAAAGCGGGAAGTTACTCACCACTTTTCTCTTTTGTTAAAACGATGGCTGGTTATTCACTAGTTTGATTGTTAGCATTTTTATTTTTCACTATCCATAAAAAGGGGTTTTATAGTAAATTAGTAATAGATTGAGTGAAAATCGGTGTGTGCGTTAAAACACAGTCGAAAAAGGGTTCTTCCAGTCAGCACCCGACACAGGTAAAGGGGGAATAAGATTAAGCGGTTTTATGTATTGTATTTTAATTTGAATAGGTGATGAAGGTGAAGAAAGTACTAATTATTATCGGGATGTTGCTCATTGGGGCTGGTATAGGCTGGGTAAAGGACCAGATTACAAAACCAAAACTCGATTCAACAGAAGAATTGACTAAGGCGATACAAAACAGACAAAAAGCAGAGGCAGAAAAAAGTAAAAGCATGGAGGTCACAGTCCAAAAGGCAGAAGCAGACAAACCTGCTGCCGCCAAAGCTCCGGTCCAGCTCGTAGACCCGCTAAAGGTGGAAGTGCTTCAATCCTCGCTCCGGCCATCAGATGGGGATGAGAGCAAATTAGTAGTCCAAGTTTCCGTTACAAATTTAACAGATTCCGCAGTGCATTTGAATCCTGCTTATTTCAGTATTGTTATAAATGGGCAAACATTCTCTCAAACTGGTCGTGCGCTCGATTCTTTAAAGGATCAGTTTCCATGGGTTGATTTGCAGCCCGGAACAAAGAGTATCGGATATGTAGGTTTTGAAGTGCCTGCGGTAGACCGTTACCAGCTGCTGGTGGAAAACTCCAGTATTCAGAATGTAGGAAGCCAATATACTGCCTACGATAAAGTAGATTTTTCCACTACTAGTAATTCGGCGGCTGCAGGGAGCAACAGTACCGCTGCCCAACCAAAAGGGCAGTCTGTGGTTGTTAATTTTCCGGAGGAAACCATAGATTCCGTCCTAAACAACCCCAATAAGAATAATATTACGGAAATTGTGATTGCCGAAAATACTCTTGGTGTTAGTTTAACTGGATTAAGTACATTGCCCCAGTTAACAACCTTGCGTATTTACGATATCAAGCAAATATCAAATATCAAAGAGATTATCAATTCAAAAACTTTAAAAACGATTTATGTAGGGAATGACAGTAGTGAAGGAGATATGGAATATTTTCTCCGTCAACATGGCTTGAGCAATAATGTAGACGTTGTTTATTCCGACGGTGTAAAAAATGACTTCAAACGAAAGTAAGCGGCAGGACGGCTTTTCAAGGAAAGGGCCGTCCCTTTAGTTTGATGTTAGATCCGAATCAGCGTGGTATTCGGCCGATCGGCACAAAGGATGTCAGATTATTTCTCAACTATTAACCAAAAACCCCTTCTGCATAGAAAAATTACTCAATTGATCCAGTTTTTAGTTCACCAAAGTAACTCTGCTGCCAAGCTTGGCTGTTAACTGTTACAACTAATTGCGCACCAGCCTTTTGAATTGGTACCGTGATTGAAAACTTACCATCTGCCCCAGTTGTTCCTGAAACAATAACAGTACCATTCACTTTGATTTCAACTTTAGAATCAATTTCTGCCTGACCTGTTACAACTCTTCAATAATCTCATCCTCTACTTTTTTGGGGGGAATAATTTTCCAGTCCAACTAATTCGTTATTTATATAATAAACACTATAGTAAGTCCTTTCATTGCTTGCACTATTGTTGATGGTCATAGAAAGTGGAGTCCTTTTAAATTGAGGCAAGACGAAGCTTAAATAGAAATTTTGTCGAATGGATTACCTAGACTTTTTGCCAATTCCTTTTTATACTAAAAGTTGTTAAATTTTACCATAAGGAGTGATTTTAAGTGAAAAATCGCTGTATTAAGTTCATGATCGTAAGTATCGTTTTTTTATTTGCACTTTCTTCTACATTGATGGGCGTTGGTAAAACAGAAGCTGCATCAGGTCCTCCAAAGTATTATTCCAAGTCTGAAGCTAAAAAACTAGCTGGTAAGAATTTTATGGAGTTTGGAAGTAATTCCTTTGGATATAAGCTTGTTGCAAAAGATGCCAAAATTACCTATGTTCATTTCGGTTCATATAGTGATTATAAAAGTACATGGGACAGTAAACCTGTTCCGCTAAAAGGTGGAGGAACTCTTGGCGAATGGTTTTCTAATAATGCAAATGGTTTTCTTGAAAATGTCATTAGTATAGTGGGACCATGGATTTGTTGGAAATGGTACGGTTCAAATGGACAATTAGATATGGCAGAAGTAAAGAGAGCTCCTAAGTTTACCTATACAGAGCAATGGCTTGGTAAAAAATTATTTTGGTCAGGAATAAGAAAATAGTAGTTTATTATCTTTAAAAGCATCCGTCCAGGGTGCTTTCAAAGATGAAATTTGATTGTCGTTATAATAAAATATGCAAATAATTATCCCCTGTTTTCTCGAGGTATGGACTGTTAGAAGACCGAGATTAAGTGAATCGACCCAGCCTTCTAAAAGCACGATAAGAAAGCAGTAAAAGGAAGCATTAGACCGTCCCCATGCTTCCACCATTCAGGCGCTAGAGGCCGTTCCCACACAATAAGGGAAACAGTTGAAACCTTCTTAATAAAATTTTGGTTGTCTTCCTTAATTAAAAAATGAGCAAAGATTAATTCCCTTGCTCATTTTTTAGTTGCTTATAAGCTGCTAACATAAATACTTATTGGGGTTACACTACTAGAACCGGAATACCTAATATAATAGGTTCCTGCACTGGTGCTAGGTAAAGTCAAATATGCTGTAAAACTGCCACCTGAATAGCTATAAGTACTCGTGTAAGCTTCTCCGCTGTCTCTTACTCCATTTCGATTGGCGTCTAAATACACATAGCCTGATTGGTAACTTGGAAAATCACTTCCATAAACTGTCACTGAACTGCCTGGCTTTCCACTTGTCGTGTAAGTCGTGATTTTTGCCGCATTTAA
>NZ_JBALNF010000067.1:29813-33614 GCF_036962465.1 Neobacillus vireti | reverse complement strand
GTGTAACTTACCGGACTCACACTACTGGTTCCTGAGTAACGGATATTATAGGTTCCTGCACTAACGGTTGGTACCGTTAAATACGCATAAAAGCTGCCACTATAACTGGTATAGGTACTCGCATATGCTTCTCCACTGTCTCTTACTCCGTTACCATTGGTATCTAAATACACATAGCCTGACTCATATGTTGGAAAACTATCTCCATAGACTGTCACCGAACTGCCTGGTTTTCCGCTTGTGGTGTAAGTGGTGAGCTTGGCTGCAATTAATACCTTGTAACTTACAGGACTCACGCTTGATGAACCTGAGTAACGAATATAATAGGTACCTGCACTAATGCTTGGAATCGTTAAAGAAGCAGCAAAGGTGCCACTGGATCCACCATTGGTACTTGTATAAGCTTCACCGCTATCTTTTACGCCATTTCCATTGGCATCAAAATAAACGTAACCAGATTCATAACTTGAAAAATAACTTCCCGAGACTGTTACGGTGCTGCCTGCTATACCGCTTGTAGTATTAGTGGTTAACTTAGGAGCATTTAGTACAGTGTAACTCACCGGGCTTACAGTAGTTGTTCCATAATAGCGGATATAATAGGTACCTGCACTAATGCTAGGAACCGTTAAAGATACTGTAAAGCTACCGCTTGACCCATTATAAGTACTTGAATACGCCTCTCCACTATCCTTTATTCCATTTCCATTGGCGTCTAAATACACATAGCCATAATCATAACTTGGAAAATTACTTCCATAGACTGTCACTGTATTACCTGGTTTTCCACTTACAGTACCAATAGTTAACTTCGCAGCATTTAGAATAGTGTAACTTACCGGACTAGCACTCGATGTCCCGGAGTAGCGAATACTATAAGTCCCTGCGGTCACACTAGGTACTGTTAAAGATACGGTAAAACTACCACTTGAGTAACTATTGGCGCTAGTATACGATTCCCCTATATCCCTTATTCCATTCCCATTTGAATCTAAGTACACGTATCCAGATTCATAACCAAGAAAACTACTTCCATAGACTGTCACTGTGCTCCCTGGATTACCGCTTGTAGTATAAGTCGTTAGTTTGGCTGTATTTAGTACAGTGTAACTCACGGGACTTACACTGGTAGCTCCTGAGTAGCGAATGTTATAGGTACCTGGACTAACATTTGGAACCGTCAAATAAGCATAAAAGCTGCCACTGTAGCTGCTGCTGTAGGTCATCGTATACGCTTCTCCGCTATCTCTTACGCCATTTCCATTGGTATCTAAATAAACATAACCAGATTCATAGCTTGGGAAACTACCTCCATAGACCGAAACGATACTGCCTGCTCTTCCACTTGTCGTGTCAATAGTCAAGCTGGCCCTTGTCACTGTGTAATTGACAGGATTTATACTAGATGCCCCAGAATACCGGATACTATATGTACCCGCATTGATACTTGGTACGGTTAAAGAGGCAGTAAAACTCCCGCTGTACCCCCCATAAGTGCTCTTATACGTTTCCTCGCTATCTCTTACTCCATTTCCATTGGCATCTAAATACACATAGCCAGATTCATAACTCGGTAAATTACTTCCCGAAACTGTCACTATACTTCCTGATCTTCCACTAGTTGAATCCAGAGTTATCTTAGGGGAACTTAGTACGGTAAAACTGACCGGACTTACACTAGAAGTTCCAGAATAGCGAATATTATAGGTCCCCGCACTAACACTTGGTACAGTTAAATAAGCTGTAAAACTGCCATAATATGAACTATATGTACTCCCATATGCTTCTCCACTATCTCTGACTCCATTTCCATTGGCATCAAGATATACGTAGCCATACTCGTATAAAGGAAAACTACTTCCAGAGATAGCAAGCGTGCTGCCCGCTTTCCCGCTTGTCGTATTTAGTGTCAACTTAATAGAACTTTGTACAGTATAACTGATCGGAGATACACTAGTAGTCCCCGAATAGCGAATATTATAGGTGCCCGTGCTAACATTTGGAACAGTTAAATAAGCAGTAAAGCTGCCACCATAGCTACTTGAGGTACTCGTATACGCTTCTCCGCTATCTCTTACCCCATTCCCATTCGTATCTAAATAAACATATCCATATTCGTAAGTTGGTAAATTACTTCCATAGACATAGACTAGAGTACCTGGCTTTCCACTAGTCGAGGATACGGATAAGCTGGCCCTTTTTACTGTAAAACTGACCGGACTCACACTGGTAGTTCCCGAATAGCGAATGTTATACGTCCCTGCACTGATAGTAGGCACGGTCATATACGCTGTAAACCCTCCACTATAAGAACTATAGGTGCTCGTATACCATTCGCCGCTATCTTTCACTCCATTTCCATTGGCATCAAGGTATACATAACCAGATTCGTAGCTTGGTAAATTACTTCCATAGACATAAAAAGTGCTTCCTGGAGTCCCACTTGTAGTGTATAAGGTTAAGCTAGCTGTTTGAACAGTATAACTGACTTGATTCACAGTCGATGCGCCTGAGTAGCGAATAGGATAGGTACCTGCATTGATACTTGGTACAGTCAAATAGGCAGTAAGGCTGCCATAATAACTACTAGTGGTGCTTGAATACGCTTCCCCACTATCCCTTACTCCATTATTATTGGTATCTAGGTATACATACCCAGATTCATAGCTCGAAAATTGACTTCCATAGACGGTAATAGTACTTCCAGCCTTTCCGCTAGTCGAAGAAAGACTCAAATAACCAACATTTTGTGCAGCCGATGAAAAACTAGGAAAACATAACAATAAGAAGAAAAGCAAAAACATTAATCTCTTTACACCCTGCATATAAACTCCCCCTCTAAATAAAAAATAGTTTTACTATAAATGACTCATATATAAACACAGCCTCTTATAGTATTAATCTACTACTCTAGTATAGTAAAATTATACTACTGCTCCCAAATTTTTCAATATAAAAAGAAGAAACAAAGGGACGGTTCTCATGCTTCCGAAGCATGAGAACCGTCCCTTTGTTTTCTAATAAACTTTTACTATTTTGGCAGAGCTCCGATTCTTTGCTGCATCCTGAGCATAGATCTTGAGAATAGTTCCTTTTCTTTGGGATGCAATTTTTATTTTGAAATTACCCTTACCATCGACCTTTCCTGAACCAATTATCTTGTTCCCGTTGTAGATATATACTGTTGAGTTTGGTTCGGCCTTTCCGGTAATGTAAATGGTTTTACTAGTTATAGTATTCACAGTTGGCGGAGATGGGGGATTTTTATCGAGGACCTTTACGGCTGTAGCCCCACTCCTATTACCTGCTGCATCTTGTACATAAATATTAAGCACAGTGCCAGCAACACGCTTCGTGATTTTTATTGTAAACTTTCCTCCATTAGCAGTTGCATAGCCTATCATCTTATTACCTATATAAGCAAAAACCTTCGAATTTGATTCTGCTGTACCAGTAATGGTGGTTGACTGATCAGACACTGGATTAACATTTGGCTTTGGTGGAGGAGTTTTATCCAATACTTTCACCATTACATTCCCACTTTGGTTACCTTGTGGATCAATTGAATAAACAGTAATAAGTGTACCTGCTGTTTGTTTTGAGATTGGTATGGAATACTTTCCATTAAAGGATGTAGCATAACCAAGTCTCTTACTACCTATATAAGCATATATTTTCAGATTGGACTCTGCTATTCCAGTGATGGAAGTTGAATGATCCGACACTGGATTAACGGTTGGACTTTTGTCCGGGAAGTTGGCAGTCAGATGGTAAGCAGCATTGCTTATTCCGTTCCAATTA
>NZ_JBALNF010000067.1:29440-29679 GCF_036962465.1 Neobacillus vireti | reverse complement strand
TAAATCCGCCTGTGGTCTGGTCAAGAGCAATATATGCTTCTCCATCCTTATTCGTTGTAAATTGATATACATCCTGATCGATAACCGACGAGCTTCCAGATGCATATTGTTTTCCTGAAATCATAGACAAAGCCGTTTCTATTGTATCATTTGGTTCAAAAGTAACTGGGTCCCTAGTAATGATACCTGGATACGTTGCTTTCAATCGATAAGAAGCATCGCTTATTCCGTTCCAATTA
>NZ_JBALNF010000067.1:12711-29337 GCF_036962465.1 Neobacillus vireti | reverse complement strand
TAAATCCGCCTGTGGTCTGATCAAGAGCAATATATGCTTCTCCGTCCTTATTCGTTGTAAATTGATATAAATCTTGATCAATAATCGACGAGCTTTCAGAAGTATATGTTTTCCCTGAAATCATAGACATGGCCGTTTCAATTGTATCATTAGGTTCGAAAGTAACAGGATCCCTAGTAATGATACCAGGAAAGGTTGCTTTCAAACGATAAGTAGCATTACTTATCCCGTTCCAATTATATGAAGATATCTTAACATTATACGTTCCCTGTTTGAGTTTTAAATAGAGGAACGTATCATCGCCAGCTGTATAACTAACTCTGTCATTTATATAATTTCCATTCGCATCATATAAAGACATTCTAAATCCGCCTGTGGTCTGATCCAGAGCTATATACGCTTCCCCATCCTTATTGGTTGTAAACTGATAAGCATTTAAACCATTCAGTGTTAATGCCCCGTTTACCGCCACACCAGAGGAAAGGGTGGTTATACTGGCTGCATTTGCAGAATATGGCTTAACAACAGTTAAAGAAAAAGTTCCTAAAATAAATAACAGCATTACTACTAAACTTTTATATCCCCTCATCGCACTACCTCCGCATTGATTATGTATCTACCTAAAAATACTCTCCCTTCTGTTTTTCCATTATTTTACTCATTTATATTATTACATCATTTTGCCTATTTCAATAATATTCCGTAAATTAAAAAAACTGCGACTAACAAAAGAAATAATGACCTTAGTCACATCAGTGAAAGTGTGTTTCAAAACCGTAACTCATTTGCCGCAGGTTCATCACCTGGTAGTATAGGTGCATTCTCCAATACAACTTCGAGCAAATCTAATTTAAGTTTTTCAAAAAAAACAAATCGGGAGATGTTTCATGAATATTGATCAATTTTATTAATAGGATGAGGACGCCGTTTTAAGGACAATCTTCTACAGAAAAAATAATAATAAAATATTACTTCATATTCCTATTATTCGAATCTTCGACTATTCCTGTTTCAATAACTGGTGTCAGGTCTGTCCCCATGAGCTACAAACAATCTGTACCTTCACTATTTCTTATAATCAGCATACCGTATGATTCCATCTGCAACATTCGTTAAAAGGTTAGTCAGATATACAGGATCTGACAAGTTTTTATCTTCAGTTGGGTTACTCATGAACCCCATTTCCACCAAAGTGGCTGGAACCTTAGACCAATTAAAGCCCGATAAATCTCCCCTGTATGATAATCCATTTACCTTTAATGCAGCGTTTTTCTTGGTTTCATCTAAAATATCCTGAGACGCCCGTAAACTATCTTGGTATATTGCTTTTGTATAGGGATCGTTTTCAGCAGGGGTTAAAATGGAAAGACCCCTAACATTCCGATCCGTGGAACCATCTGCATGGATCCGAATAAATAAATCTGCTTTTTGTTGATTGGCGATCTCCGCTCTTTCCCGATTACTTAAATTAACATTATGAGTGCTCCTTGTATAAATAACCTTAACTCCTCTTTTTTCCAACAAATCTCCCAAAATAAGAGAGGCCTCCAGTGCCAAAACATACTCCGGCTTTCCAGTGACTATCCCTGAAGTTCCTCCAGTAACCTTGACCTTTGTTTCTGAGGAACCCGGTCCTACAGGCTCCTTTTCTAAATTAGCCTTTTGTTGGTGGCCAGGATCAATCACAACCGAAAAATTATTATATGCCGCCTTTGATTGCTCCGAAGTCAATATAGGAGTTTTACTACCTGAAGTATCGGAAACTGGACTAGCCTCCTTCTGCTTAACCGGTTCCACTTCTGTTTTTGAGGTATCAAGGGGCTTCTCTGGTTTCTTGTTATTTCCTAAGTCATTTCCTTTATGGAAGACCACTGATTCCTTGTTCTCTACATTCTTTTTTGAGGATACAGATTCTTGTCCCTTAGCCGATTCAGACTTCACTTTTCCTTCTTTTACTACATCCACCTCGGATTGTTCTTGATTCAATAATCCTTTTGTCCCTAAAGAATAGAAATAGAAGGATGCAGCAATCAGCGCCAGGAGTAGCAATACAAAAAAGCCTCTTTTTTCTATCCTGTACCTCACTTTTAGTTCCTCTCTTTACTCAGAATTAATTCCGCATTCTGTTTTTCAATATCACTGATCATAGATTCAGAAAATAAAGGATCAGGGGAATACCATGATTTTTGAGAAAAGTAGTTTTGTAAATCCACCGATTTAAACTCGTAACCATGGCGTGCAAAAATCTCATTTCTTGCTAATCGCAACTGTTCAGGAGTCAAATTGGCTATGTCCGCCTCTGTTAATATTGTGGTATCACTGTTTGGAAGAATATAATCCCCTGGTTCGACCGCTGTATCTTCCGTCGAGGTATCCTTATTTTCTTGTAAATTTAACAATTCATTTACTGCCAGCTGCCCCTCAGCTAAAACCTTTACACGTGTTGTACTATTAAAGGTCTTTATTTTTTGAGAGCCATCGCCAAAAGTAATATTATATTCTTCATATGTTTTAACCGTAAATGTTGTGGAATCAATTTTAGTAATATCATTTACCTTGTAATTTAAGAGTTCTTCGGTTATATTCTTTTCTCCAAGATACTTGTTATAATCCCTCTGTTCTGCAAACCTTTTGCCATTTGGGTCAATAAATGATTCTACTATGGAAAAATCCCTCTGATTAACGGCTTTTATACTTGCCTCTAGATAGTCGCCCATTAAATTTTCTACTTCCTCTTTTGTAACAGAAGGTGTTTCTGATTCCTGATTATTTGCTTGTGGAACAACCTGATTAGCACTAACATTTTCAGTCGTTTCTTTAACGACCTGTTTGGCCTCTACAGGGGCTGGAGTTTCATTTGAAGAGTTTGGTTTTTCGAATTGGCTAATCACAAACAATAAAGCCAGAACTCCCAATACCCCGATTCCTAATCTTTTGACCCAGGTTCCCCAGTTCGTTTCCCTCTTGTTTCTTTGATGTTCCTCTCTTTTCTCCTGCTGTTCTACTTTTTTGCGATCATGATTTTCTTTGTTCTCCGGGGACACTTCCTTCTTACGTTCATTAGGAGATCCTTTATGGTCATCCTTTGGAGAAGGCTTGGTCTTTTTTTCAAATATTGGCGTCGGGGTAGGAACGGTTTCTTTTTCAACTAATCCCGCTCTCTTTTGATTGTTCTCTTGGATTCCCCCATTAGCAATCAACATCTCAAGCTCATCAATCGTCATAGGTTGTTCATTCCTAAGTTGGTCTAGTAAAACTCCACTTAACGATGAGTAGTTCTGGATCACAATGGACAATTGTTCAATATCAGAGGAAAAGCTTGCACCTTTTTTATCAGTTACCTTTATTTCCCCAGCTCCATAAAGAATGACCCGTCCTTGGTTTGTAAGCCAAATATTTTCTGCTTTAATAGATCCATGGCTAAGCTTCTTACGATGAAGATGACTAACCGCGTCGATTAATTGACTTACCTCATCGGCGCCTAACTCCCCTTCGGTCTTTAAGAGATTCCCTTCCTCACAATCCAAAATGGAATAAAGGCGATGTTCGTCTAACGAATTAATGATCGACACACGAGGAAGATGCTTAAAATTGGTAATCTTCATTTGGTACTGATCATACAATTCATACCACTGATCCTGCTGATCTCTAGAAGCTTTTTTGGAAAAGTCAGCTAAACGAAGTAGTTTTATTTCACCGCTTTGTATTTCCTTTACCTCAAATACCTTCAAACCGGATCTTGTAGAAAATAACTCCCGTCTAATCTCATAACCTTCAATTTTCATATAATATCACCAAGCCTAATTTAATTACTCTCTTTTTGTACAATAGTTACTAAAAAAGATTGTTGCTGGTTATGAATCCATGGTTATCAATAAAAACTTTGTTAAGAAGCATGAGAACCGTCCCCATGCTTCCTATCAACCAAATTCCCCTTTTATGAAAAAACTTATCTATTCCAAGGCGATAACTCCCTTGGAGAGACAAGTTTTCATTTCTCTTACTATCTTACTGAAATGATGAAAGTATTTGCTATTTTATCGTGCAGTCCTTGTTTCCTCTTTGTAAAGGCAGCCATTAAATAACCGATTCCTAAAGTCAATGCTGAAATGTATTTGGCAAAATAACGTCCTACAGCCCTTTTGAAAGTTATTTTCCGACCACTTTGATTAATTACTTTTAAACCAAACACCTTTTTACCTAAAGTAGCCTGCAGCTTCGAGCTTTCCATCCAAGCAAAGTAAATCCAGGAAAACAATAAGTTAAAGATAAACGCATACTCACCAAACACCATATACAAAGGAATATACAAAATCAAACTATCAATGAAGTATGCCAAGAAACGTTTCCAGAATCCTGCAAATTTATTATGATCAAGTGAAAAAGCCTGCTCATTGACATGATGGTTCTTTGTTTGATTATTGATTTGATTAATTTTTTGTTTTAATTTTTGATCGTTTGGTTTAAGGTTCTTTTCCGTAGACTCTTCATAAGGCTTTTCCACTAAACTGCCTTTTAAATTTTTTTCAATCACGGTTCCTTTTACCCGTTCGCCCGTTTCATCCGAAAATATAATATCCCTTAATTGGTTTAATGACTGCACTCCTTTTTGTAGACGGAGCAGTCTTTCCTTATGTATGAGAGCGTATTTTTTAACCACATCAGCAAGCTGCTCTACATCCTTTTCTTTGTTGGAAAAAGGAAGGCCAAATGCCTTCCATTCACCAGCACCGAATAATAATACTTTCCCTTGGTCCGTAATCCAAATATTTTCTGCTTTAATAGAACCATGGACAAAATTTTTCCGATGCAAATGGTCAACCGCCTCCAAGAGCTGCTCTAACTCGTCATTACTCATTGCAGCTTTTTCAGCTAATGATCGGCCTTTTTCGAATTCTAATAAAGCATAAGCTTGATTGTCATTTTCATAGTTAACAGAGATGACTCTTGGAAGATTTTTATAATTTGTAACAGTCATTTGGTAATCATCGTAATTCGAAAACCACAAATCCAGCTTTTCTTCAGATAACGTCACCCCACGAAACAATCTCATCATTTGAGGTTTGTTAGATTCCTCACTGCTTACTTCATAAACGGAAAGATTGGTATCTTCATATAGTTTCTTTTGCTGCTGTAACGGTGCAATTATCATTTTTTCATCCCCACCAATGGTCCTATAAATTAAGCTAGTTTTACACTTTCAATTTTTCTGATTTTGCTTTCCTTTTGTACCACCGTGACCGAGACGGTTTGCTGTTGATTGATCCGGAAGGTAACATGAATATCCAACTCACCCTTCGGCCGTTTCACAAGTCCTGAAACATTGATGGTTCCGATTTTTCTATTATGACTAACATACCGTGAAGACCCTTGGTACACATCAATATCAATCTCATCACAATAATCTACATTGGTCGTAAAGATTTTTGACGCTTCACACGGGGTACGGCGATTACTAGGTATTAAAACACTGAACCTTCCATCTCCTAATCCAATTCCGAGGGCATGAGCAGTAGCCGTCTTAATTTCTATCTCTTTAGACCATTCTAATCTTTCATCTAAAAAGGCTGCATAGACAGAGGCACCTTCAGCCACACATAAATCAGGATCAATATTTCCAAAGATCTTTCCTTCGCCAATTTTGTCAGCTAATAATTGATCAACCTTAGGAATCCGGCTTGAACCCCCTACTTTGATCACACGGTCCACGTCATGATGGGAAAGGGATGCTTTTTCAAGAACATCATCGATAATGGTATCCATTTTGGTGAAATAATGATCAATACAGTCTTCGAAATCTTCTCTCGTAATCTCTAATTCTATATGTTGACCACTTACCACGTTAGGGATAATTATTTCGTGAAAATCAATCGAGGAAAGAGTCTCTTTCGCTTCCTTTGCTGCTTCTAATATCTTTGCTTCCGCTTTTGCCAATTCTGTTTGCGGCAGCCCAGCGAGATTGAGTTTTGCTTTTCTCTTGATGAACTCTCCAAACTCTTTATCAAAATCAAGTCCACCCAGCCGGTCATCGCCCCCTGTCGCCAGCACTTCAAACACTAATTTATCTGACCGGTTGATCAGCTTAAAAATCGTTAAATCGAAAGTCCCCCCGCCCAAGTCAAATACCATAATAATTTCATCTTTTAGGGTTTCTTCCTCATGTATGCCGTACGCCAAAGCAGCGGCGATTGGTTCCTGAATAATGCCCAATACATTCAATCCTGCCATTCTTGCAGCTTCTGACGTATTACTGCATTGAAGGGCCGTGAAGTAATACGGGACCGTTACGACAACACCTGTTGGATTAAATCCAGGGGTGGTCTTCTCTGCGTACTCATATACATCCTTTAAAATTAAGGAAGAGATTTCAATCGGTGTATAGGTCTTCCCGCCTAAAGCAATTTTTTGATGACCATCGTCCATCATTCTTTTTACGCCAATCACCGCATTTTCAGGGTTAATCAATGCTTTCTGTGCGGCAAAGTTACCGACAAGAATCCCCTGTCTTTCATCAAAATAAGCGACTGAAGCCCAGGTATATTCCCGTTTTGGATTTTGGTAGACTCTCGGACCCTTTTCCGTCCATCTTGCAATCGCTGAATAGGTGGTACCAAGGTCAATTCCTAAAGCTGGTTTTTTTTCATTATCGACTCGCAACGTTTATTTCACCTCTATCTCTGATGAAGTTTCCACTTGATCTCTTTCAGCAGCAGGTTCTTCTAATGCTTCAACTTCTAGATTCAATTCACTCTCAGACTCATCCGTAACCATAGGATTTGCATTCTTTACCACCGACACCTGAGCAGGACGAATGATAAAACCTTCTTGGTTATAAATGACGCCTAGATAAACATACCCATAACGGATAACTTCCTTGATTTGTTCATTTTCCATGGAAGGATCTTCAACGATGACAAGTGGTTCATGTTCACGCTCATTAAAAAACTGTCCCGTTTCCGGAATTAACAATCCGACGGAAAACTGATCGAGGATCTTTTTAATGCCAGACATTAAGATGGTATATACCGTTAACCACTCCGTTACATATGGGCTATGGTCAGGATAGGAGTTTGTTACTTCAACGATCAAATCCTTGGCATACATATCCCCGCTATATAATCCATCCAGTACAGGGGCTAGCGCTCTCTCAATAAAAGTGACAAATCTTTTTTCAGCTGATTCAATCGCATTCTTTAGCCGCTCAAGCGTCTCTTCGTTCTGTTTTAAAACTTCCTCGAGGTGCATTATGGATTCTTCAGGGCTTTGTTCCGTTTCATGGCTTAGCTCATTGCCTTCTAAACTGATTTCTCTTTCTTGAGCACCACTTATGCCTTCCCAGAAGATAAATTCAGAAATACCCTCTTCAATCGGCTTTTCGATGTTTAGTTTACGCTGCAGTCTGCTAGCCGTTTTGACAGATAAACGTACGCCCTCATGCCGGTTTTCAAGCTTTTCCTTTAATTCGAAAGGTAAATCTTCTATAATCGTCATTTCACTGTGTTTTCGGTCGAAATCTGCAGATAAATGATCAATCATCTGAGAAAGCTCCTCGAAGTCAGCTTTCCACTTATCTAATAATGTGCGCTTTACTTTGTATTCATCTTCTAACCTATTAAACTTGCTAATGAGTTCTGATTTCTCCATCTCCACTACTCCTAGTCTCTTTTAATCGTTATTTGACTTGAAACTCCCTCTTCTCCTTGCAGTGTGGCCGTGACAATTACTTCGTTTTGCTGATTCACTTCAAATTTAACGACAATCCGATGCGTTCCCTTAGCTGCCGCAGGAATATCATTAAGGAAAAATTCACCAATGCACACACACTGTGAATCTGATACGTAATCAACCAATTCAGGTGTTTGGAAGACGGTGATCCGCATCGAGGTCATATTATCCTCTGAATTCGTATAGACTTTTTCATTTGAGACAGTCGGTTGTTCCTCCGTGAGTTCTAACCCTTTTTCAATCACTTGATTGAAACGCCCTCCCCGCACTTCAATTCCTAGGTGATGGGTAACGATGTTATTCATTTCAATTTTTGTCTCCGGCTGATCATCTGCATCTGTTTCATTTGTATCGATAAGCTTATCGGTTGGAACTCCTAAATTAGCCCCAAATATGGCCGCCCCTTGAGCCACCACTGTATCAGGATCGATATTAGAGAATGGTTCTTTATTAAAGAACTTTTTGATTTCATTTTTAATAACAGGTACCCTCGTAGACCCTCCAACTAAAATAATGCGCGAAATATCCTTCATTTCTAACTTCGAATTGTCTAAGGCCGTCTGTACCGTATTCATCGTTTCTTGGACTAAATGGTTAATGGCATCTTCAAACTGTCCACGAGTCAATTCAAAATCAATATTATGGACTTTCCCAAATTCATCTTTAATTACATTCGGAATTTCGATGTTGACAATTTCAACTTCAGACAAATCCTTTTTTGCTTGTTCACAAGCTTCACGAACCAGTTCTTGAGCTTTCAGTAAATCGCTGACAGAAACTCCTTGATCTGCTTCTAAGTCTAGAAGATCAAGCTGGGCTGTTTCTTTAAACTCCCTGCATACCATATCCAATAAGATTTTATCGAAGTCATAGCCCCCTAGGTTCGGATTTCCTTCTTTGGCTAAAACGGTAAACTTAGCTGGCTCATCTTCAGCTACCGTATCAACTTTTAGAATCGAAACATCGAACGTTCCGCCTCCTAGATCATAAATTAAAATCGTTTGATTACGGCCAATTTCCGTTGCATAAGCAATCGCCGCAGCAACAGGTTCTTCCAACAAATAGATGGTTTCTAACCCTGCTAACTCTGCCGCTTCACGTGTGGCCCTTTTTTTATTGTCATCAAAGTTTGCAGGCACACAGATCACCGCAAATTTGGGTGTTCCTTTTAAATCAAAGTCTTGTTGATTTTCGACGTATTCCTTGATTTTGCTAAGTATTTCAGCCGAAACATCCTGCGGGCGATATTCCTTACCAAAAAATCCACGCTTCCAGTCAGTACCCATTTCTCTTTTAATAAACGACACAGTATGTTCCGGGTCAATCAGTACGCGTTTTTTCGCATTCTCACCCACTTGCACTTCTTCTTCGGAACGGAAGCTTACGACAGAAGGGAGGGTGTTTTCCTTCCCAAGGCGAATCATTTCACTTTTTCCTTTTCGATAAATCGCAACGGCGGAATTGGATGTCCCTAAATCAATCCCTAAAATATATGGACTATTCTTTTCAACGATGGTCATTGTACTTTCCCCTTTTATTTAGTATCGATTTTAATTACTTTTGGTACAATTTCTCTTCGATCAATCATAGATTGCAATTGTTGTAGATTTACTTTTTGTGTTTGAGCGTATTCTTTTAATAACGAAGATTTCATATCTAGCTCTGCACTTGAAAACGTAATAATTCCATCGTTATCAAGTTCGAACAAGGCAACAGCCGGAACGTGGTAAGGTTTGGGATTAATCGGTAAGATTAATTCCCCAATTTTGTCCTTCTCCAATGGTATTTTCTCCTCCGTACGGTATACGGAAAAATTAATTCCGGATTGAAATTTATGGATCGTTGTACCGATCTCTGCCCCTGTACAAGGGATTTTTGTGTTTTTTGCAATCAAGTGTACAATCTCATATTGATTATCGATAAGCATATCAATCCCGAATGAGTGAGCGGTTACATCTTCCACCTCGATCGGAACTGGGGTATCATCATAATCTGGCACACTCAGGCTTGCAGCCAAAATGGCCGCTCCATGCGCAACGATTTCATCCACATTATCAGCAATAAAGGGCTGCTTAATCTTTTGTGTGACCATTTCACGGACTGTTTTATTTCTAGTAGAACCTCCTACTAGAATAATTCGACTGATATCCCTTACCGTTAGACCAGCCTCTTTAATCACATCCAAGGTTTTATCAATCGTCCGATTTACTAATGGTGAAATTAGGCCATTATACGTATCAATGGTCAATTCCTCATCTATATGTATACCAAAAACGTCTGGTATTGAGATATCGGCAATTCCAGATTCAGAGAGTTCCATTTTTGCCTGCTCAGCTGCTTCTTTTAATTGCTGACTAGCAACGGAACCTTTATAATCACCTTTTCTTGAAGCGGAGATATGATTTGCATTCATGACATATTGGACAATTTGATCGTCAAAGTCATCGCCGCCGAGGTTGGAATCTCCATCAACAGCTAACACTCTGAAGTTATTGTTTTCTACTTTAAGGATGGATACATCAAACGTACCACCACCTAGATCATAGACAACAATGGTTTGGTCTCTTTCCTTATCTAATCCATAAGCGATTGCGGCAGCTGTCGGTTCAGGAAGTAGTCGCAAAACATTAAAACCCGCCAATTCCCCCGCTTCCCTCGTTGCTTTTCTTTGTTCTTCTGTAAAATAAGCAGGGATCGTAATCACGGCCTCCTTTACTTCTTCCCCTAAATACGCACTTGCTTCCACCCTGATTTTCGTTAGAATCTCCCTTGCAATATCAATTGGTGTAAGTGTTTTGCCTTTAATAGAGTAGAACTTGGATTTATTCCCCATTTCTCTTTTAGAAGAGGCTACGCTATTTTCAGGGTCAATAAACAGCCTTGACTTCGCTGTGTACCCAACCAGTGTTTGCCCATTGTCCCTATAAGAGACTACTGATGGAAGGATTTTCTTCCCTTCGATTGGGATACTTTCTACCCTCCCTTTACGATAAACAGCTGTTGCCGAGTTACTCGTGCCCAAATCAATTCCTATAGCAATTGTCATATGACTTACCTCCTCATCTAGAAATTATCATCATTAATATAACAAGACTTTATTACCACAAAATATCCATCCTTTTCTATTTTACTTTAATTTTTGATAAATTTCGACGATTATATTCCTATTTTAGTATTATTTTCTAATACATAAATTGGAATTCTACCCATTATGAGAGTAGTAAATTAACAGGATTTCAATAAGAGGTATTTTGAACATATAAAATATATTCTCTTATTCACTGTTGATCGCCTTGCAGGGTGCACCAACAAAAAAAAGCCCAGTCAAATTGACTAGGCCTTTTTGGGGAATGTGCGTTACTGATAAGTATATTAATTCCTTAATATCATAATGGGATTAGAACTAGAGCCAGAGGTCCTTGGAAAGCAAATCAAAGAGAGAGGAGCATTTTATGGACGATGAAGAGGAAGAAGAATAAAGTGGGGAGTTACTCCCCGCTTTTTCTATGTTGTTAAATTTTATACTATCTGAGATTATATACATTATTTTTCTTGGACTTTTTCAAAAAAATCATTTTAAAGATAAAAGATAATATATAAAAAGGTGCTACTATCCATCCAACTAAAAAAGACAAAATAAATTTAGTGAGGAAATAATCAGTAATCGTTGTAAAAAAGACAAAATTCCTTTGTAACCTTGAAATGAATTTCCATCCAAAAAACGCGGATATTATGGCGTACACATCTCCAATACCTGCTAAGTTAATATTATCTAACATACAATAATGACCCCTTATAATTTTTTTACGTTTAATTACGTACCTCTCCTCTTATTCCTAGAAACGCCCAATTACTTTTTTAGCCATCACTCCATACTACTTGTTTTATCTCCGTGTTACTGAAAATAGAGGCAATAAATTACACTATTTTTTATTATTCGACATTAGGAAAAAATACCCTTTAAAATATGTAGAAAAAGACAGGCCTTTTGTCATACTATGTTTTTCTTCCCCAAATTTTAAAGACAACTAAACAAAGGCAAGAAGTTAGAGATACCGTCATCTCTTTGTTTTGCAATCAATCACAACAATCCTTAAAGGACACACACACATCTAAAAACCTTATTTACTTATGGTAAGTTCATCAAGATAAATCCTAATCCTTTCAGTCTTGTCGACAGGAAGCATCAGAACCGTCCCCATGCTTCCCAAATTTTTGTACACAAAAATGTCAAACTTTGACGAATTTTGTATACTTTAGTACATGGTTAAGAGTTTCTAATTATATTTAAATAATGTTAGAGGAAATAACTCCCATGTTTACAATTCTACTTCCAAACAATTGAATTGCTGAATACACCTATTAAAACCAGGGGAACATCCTGCAGCAAAAGAGGTGAAGGACAAGTATCAATCTAGTAAACCTCAACTAAGTTGCTTACAAAAAAGTTCGCGCCAATCTATATTAAGTATTTCAAAAAACAAATAGGGAGATGTTTTATGATTTTTGATCAGTTTTATTTATTGTATGAGGACATCATTTTAATGACAGGTGAATATAACCACCACGGGTTGTTTTGTGCGAGAATCATGATCGGCGGACAAACATTATTAGTAAACAGGTCACCAATACAGGTAATAGATGACACATTAAAATACATAGGATTCGATTTAAAAGGAGCCATCAAAGGTTCCAAATACTTACTGGGCAATAGCTATATGTGCCCCATCATGGTCAATTCCTATAAGGGCATTTGTCTTTTTCCTTATAAGTCCTCAAGACAGGAAGATTGTGTGTGGTTTAACCCCGATCATATTGTCAAAACCAAGGCCCTTGGCTGTAAAACAGAAGTTGAGCTTAGCAATGGTGTTTCGATTATTATCGATTTAAAGAGGAACTTTTTTATAAACAAGATTGAGGCCGCCCAAAAATTAAAAAAGATATCCAGCGAAAGGGGGAACCATCCTCATCCCCTCTCATACTTCAAAGCATCAGAAGAACTGAAACAAATTACCTGGCTAAAAGAAGGCAAATATAACTTCTCGTCTTTAGTTGAATTTAACGGTTAATTACTCATAAGCCATTTAATTTTAGTAAAATTGACTAGAAATTAAAGGCCGGGATAGATAATTAGAATACGATTAATGGACAAATACATTAATTTAGCTTAAGGAGAATAAAATGAAAAATCATCGTATCGCTCTTTTAGGAGTTCCACTGAGGAAATTAAGAAATGACATGAATCTAACACAATGGGGACTCGCAGACCGTTGCTCCATCGACCCTTCATACATCAGTTTGCTAGAGAACAATATGAAAAGTCCAAAATTAAGCACCGTCTTCATAATTGCTGATGGCCTTGGTATAAAGGCTTCTGAACTAGTAAGAGCAATAGAGGAATACATGTAAATGAACGTTCTTTTATTCAAAAATAGCAAATCATTTATTTAGAAAGATAAACAAGTTCTTCTCGTGTTTTTCCTCACACCAACTTTTGAGTAGTTTACTACGTGTGAATTCCTCCCCCCGAATTATGTAATTGGGGTAAAAGGGGAATTTCCCATGAAAGAACATGAGATATCGTCTATTGGAGAGTTAATAGTACAGAAAAGGCGTGCTTTAAAAATGTCTCAGGATGAACTGGCATTTAATTGTAAGAAAACAAGGAAAGCAATCAGTAATATTGAAACAGGGAAAAGCTTGCCAAGTCTACCGGTATTCGAAAAAATTGCGCAAGCCCTGGGAATGGACGGATCTGAGCTTTATAAAGAAATAGAAGACCTGGGAATGGACGGATCTGAGCTTTATAAAGAAATAGAAGACCTGGGTTTAATTGATGATTTATTTCGATATGAAAAAGATGAATAACAAATTGGGTTCAGTCCCTCACAACAATAAAATTGTGAGGGACTGAATATAAATAGAATATATAGTAAAATACACATATACGTATTTTACTTTTTTTAATGGGTGTTGGTAATTATTTATACTGGTAGGGGGCACCAAAAATTATTTGAGTAGAGGTCTGATCCTTAAATTCAATTTTACACAGTGGTGAAAGCAATGATTCAATTATTAATAGAGTACAAATGGACAATTTTAATTATTTGTGAAACGGCGGCCTGGTTAACTACTTTTTACATGTTATATGCGAGGTACTGGTTAAAATCTAAAATCCAGTTTTATATTTTTGGGGCCTTTGCAATCATAACCGGATATGTACCACACCTAACGATCGGCATATTAGATTTTATTCGATTTCAAAAACTAGATGGTTTTACGATGTTTATCATCATTTTGTTTATCTTTGGCTTTACCTTTGGAAAGAAATTAGTTACTAAAATGGACCTAAGAATACAAAATTGGGTAAATAGACAGAGAGAAAGCTCATAACAAAGAATTTCGTCAGTCAAAATACCTATAAAACCTTCCTTACATATGTTAAAATATTACATTATTAACAATATAAAGGGATGGTTTTAGTGGATTTTGTAAAGATTCAGACACAAAAAGATTTAGAAAGATACTGTGATATATGGCTTCCAGTATGGATTGAGAATGGATATGAATTAGAATCATATATTACGAAAGGGATTGAAAGATTTATTTTCCGGTCAAACTCAGGTGAAGATATAGGTTGTTTTGAATTTAATCCATATTATTTTAATTGTTCTCCTGTTAATGAAGATTTCCCTTTTCATCATTTTCCTATACTTCAAAACAAAAAAGTAATGGAATTAGATAAGTTTGTTATTAAAAGTGAATATCAGGGTTCATTAAAACAATTGTTAGAGGCCTTAAATTTTATTTCGATATATGCCATTAATAACAAATTTGATTATGTGATAGGATTAGTGAATCTTCATCTGTACGAGATTGGAACAGAGAGATTTAATGTTCCGTTTAATAAATTAATAGATAGAGAATATAGTAGCAATAAATACGTTCCTACCATGCTAGAAATAAAAGCTCTTAAAGGATCAAAATTTGGTCAAAGAGCAATGAAGAAATACATACAATTGGTTTAATTTAGCTGTTAGTATTCTGAACAGTACGATTAGAAAATGGGTTTTTCGAGTTGTCTTTAATTGATTAATTAACAAGGATTTCAAATGGAAGTGGATTTCAAGAATACATTGAAAAGTCATTAAGCCGAAAAATAATAAACAGAAGCTTTCCATCATGATGATATACATTGATTACTTTAAGCTATCTTAGTAGAACTTTAACAAATCATTCCTATTCTTTTTTATCCCTTATAGAAAAATAACACCCTTGCCTCATATTCAGACAAGGGTGCAACTATTCGTAATTCCTTATATAATAAGGAAATTAGTTTATACTTTCGCTACTAAAATATCATTCACTTTATTCATCACAGCAGTTTGAATAGCAGCTAACTTCTCCCGGCTGTGTTCCATTGATTCGCCTTTCACACCAAAGTAAAACTTCGCCTTAGGCTCTGTTCCAGATGGACGCAGACAGAACCATGAACCATCCGCTAAAAAATACTTCAATACATTTGATGACGGCAAGTTAATCTTACTTTCCAATCCTACAGAAGTGGCATAGTCCTCCATTGCAGCAACTTCTATTCCTGCTATCTCACTTAAGCTCTCATTTCTAAAAGTATCCATCAAGCTAGCAATTTGCTCCGCTCTATCTTTTCCTTTTAGGGTAATCGACTGTAGTGACTCCTGATAAAAACCATTCTTTTCAAAAATAGCTAAGAGACCTTCATACATGGTCATTCCTTTAGCTTTATAATAGGCAGCAAAAATGGCCACTGAGCAGCATCTTTATCACGCACAAAATCGCCGATCAGATAACCATAACTCTCCTCATAGCCAAATAAATAGGTATGCTGACCTGTTTGTTCAAATTCATTAATCTTTTCACCAATAAATTTAAAACCTGTCAGTGTATCCATTCTGTGATACCATAGTACTCCGCGATGGCACAGCCAATTTCAGAGGTAACAATAATGGTTTTGAAGATAAATTGTAGGCAGATGAGATTACTTATGTGGAGAATCCGTGGAATGAGAATGTCTTCATCAATTTCTTCGCCCATAGTGAATCGCTAGTTCAAATGCTGTCGATTTCATCTTCAATTTATGTTAATAGTCCTGTTGAAAGCTTGAATATACATTTCAGATAACAAATCTTCCTTCCCATGATTAATAAAGCCCCCTCCATATGGCCAAAAATGAGATTTGTCTTTTGTGGTATTTGACACCAAAGGTTTTAATACCTTCCATCCTTTAGTTTACAAACTTTCTCATTTATATTTCTCTAGAACTATACTTCTAAAAAATAGGAATACACTCAGTAAGTTCTTACCTTAGGTATCACAATGTAATTTAATATAAAACTCTTTAACTTGCATCTGTGTACCATCCTCCAGATGCATTTTATCCCTCACGGGCTCTGCTGGTCTAGGTCCTTTTGCACTAATGTTTCTTTTACCTTAACATTATAGCTTCCTCCCAGAAATAGGCATCTATATATGGGACCACTTCGCATATAGTTGCAACTCTTGGGTAATAGGTGTGTTAAAGTCCAACGCTTGTATTCGCGCAGTATCTGTATACCATCCTCCAAATGTATAGTTATCCTTTACTGGGGCTGGTGGTTCTGTTATCTTTTGTCCGGGGGCTACCTGTACCTTAACATTATTCGTTCCGTCCCAGAAATAGACATCTACATAGGGAATCCACTTCGCAAATAGCTGCATTCCTTGTGTAATAGGTGTGTTAAAGTCCATCGCTTGTGTTCGCGCGGTATCTGTATACCATCCTCCAAATGCATATTTATCCTTTATCGGGGCTGGTGGTTCTGTTATCCTTTGCCCTGGGGCTACCTGTACCTTAACATTATTCATTCCGTCCCAGAAATAGAC
>NZ_JBALNF010000067.1:12291-12424 GCF_036962465.1 Neobacillus vireti | reverse complement strand
AGTCCATCGCTTGTGTTCGTACCGAATCTGTATACCATCCTCCAAATACATATTTATCCTTAACTGGGGCTGGTGGTTCAGGTATCTTTTGTCCTGGCGGTACCTGTACCTTAACATTATTCGTTCCGTCCCA
>NZ_JBALNF010000067.1:0-12204 GCF_036962465.1 Neobacillus vireti | reverse complement strand
GTATCTGTATACCATCCTCCAAATGCATATTTATCCTTTACTGGGGCTGGTGGTTCACTTATTTTTTGTCCTGGGGCAACCTGTATCTTTATATTATTCGTTCCGTTCCAAAAATAGACATCTACATAGGGAATCCANNGGTGTGTTAAAGTCCATTGCTTGTGTTCGTACCGAATCTGTATACCACCCTCCAAATACATAATTATCCTTTACCGGGGTTGTTGGTTCAGTTATTTTTTGTCCTTGGGCTACCTGTACCTTAACATTATTGGCCCCGTCCCAGAAATAGACATCTACATATGGGATCCATTTCGCATAGAGTTGAACATTGTTCGCTGGCATTGTTGTAAATGAATACTCATTGATTAATTCACTATCAAAATACCATCCACCAAATGTAAAGCCAAACTTCATTGGGTTTATTGGCTTCACTACATTTGTGTTATATTCTTGTGTAATACTACCTACACGACTTCCACCATTTGTGTTAAATGAAATTGTGTACTTATTAATTGTCCATTTTGCATACAAAGTAATATCTCCGGACATTTTTAAATCTGTTGGAAGAGGAGTAGTTAAGTCGGCATCTAAATACCAACCATCAAAATGGAAACCAGCTTTTTGCGGAATTAATTGAATTTCGTCAATTACTTTTTTGTCACTCTCAGCTACAAAGTTCGTGTTGGGTTCTGAATTGTTTGTGACTAATTCAACATTGTATCCCCAGACAGCAGTGAAGGATTTATTGATGGAAGGATCAAAGGTTAAACCATTATAAAACGCACCGTTGCTATCCTTCCATAAAAGACTCACGTCATTATTCGGCGAAAATGAGCCATTTTCACTAAGAGAATTCAACAATTCTTTATTTGGAAGTTTTGCATCCGCATTGCTTGTTACATAAGCTAAACTCTGTTCTTTTCCGCTCCCACTGTTAAAATTGACAATGTAGAGATTATTAAGCGAAGAATTTTTAGGTTGTAAAGACTCCCAATTTCCAGTACCAATTTTAACCCCATAATAATATTTAACGTCTGTAGTAATAATTTGCCTTGGATATGACCAAATTTTATTTAGGTCAACTCCACCTGTAATGTTAATTAGTCCACCACCCTCATAGTTATAATGTCCTCCACCTATTCCTGCTGAAGCTGTTTTTCCAATAGCACTTATATTACCTCCATTAATGTAAATGCTATCAGTTCTGCCATAAAGACCACCACCAATGCCTGCAGCATCCGTTCCACCTGTAGCAGTAATAGTCCCACCGTTAATGATAACATTACCACCTGTTTGATGATCTGAAGTACCGATTCCTGCTCCACGTTCACCACCTTGAGCAGTGACTTTTCCGCTATTAATAATAATTGACCCTGTTTTATTTCCACTACCCGCTCCAATACCTGCAGCATAAGCACCACCAAAGACATCTATTTTTCCGTCTCCGCTAATTTCTAAGGTGGTCTCTCCTTCTACGCTAATTCCAGGATAATATGTAGAACCACTTAATTTGTTTTCTCCAGTGAAATACAGATGATTGTTTTCGCCAATAAATTTTAGCGCCGGAACATAAATCGATTGAACCTTTAAATTATTGATTGTTAAATTTGCATTAGGACACTTATACTCGATTGCTAAATATCCATAGCCAACTGAATTCGTACCAATTACTGTAACTTTTTCGCTTGTGTTTATAATTATTTTTGTCCCAGTTCCAGTTGGATTCACAGGTGGCAATTGAAAAGTTCCACCTGTGTCTATTTCAGTAACTTGTGACCAAGTATTCCATATAGTCGTATTTGGAGAGGCATAACTAACTGAGCATTCAAACCATAAAAGTGTTAAAAAAAACAAAAAGAAAATTGCATAATTTTTAAATCTTTTCATTTTACACCTCTAATTTTATATTTTACTTACATCATGTCTATTAAAATTTAACACTAACAATATACTATAGTTCCAATGGTCTTCAGGAACTTCTACATATTCGAATTCATGAGCGTCCAGGATTGCCCGTGTTCTTAAGTAATACTTCCAAATAATGATAAAGCTGTGTAATGATATTCATAAGAGGGTGCTCAGCAAACACTCAGTTTTGAGCCACTACGATTATTCGATTGATCCAAATTACAACTCTAGGTACCCAGCATTTTCTTTTATTCATTATACCATCTCGTTAATTTCGGAAGTTAAATAACACCCTTGAACTAAGAGGACAAGGGTGCGAATTATTATTGTTTTTTCTAATAAGGGATTATACCATTGCAGCTAATCTATCATCTACCATATTCATAACATCAGTTTGGATTGAAGCTAATTTCTCATGACTTTGTTTCATCGACTGTCCCTTGACCCCAAAGTAAAATTTCGCCTTAGGCTCTGTTCCAGATGGGCGCAGACAGAACCATGAACCATCCGCTAAAAAGTACTTCAACACATTTGATGACGGCAAGTTAATCTTACTTTCCAAACCATCTGCTTTTCTTACTGAAGTAGCGTAGTCTTCCACTGCTGCAACTTCTATTCCCGCTACCTCACTCAAGCTCTCATTTCTGAATGTATCCATTAAACCCGCAATTTGTTCCGCTCCGTCTTTCCCTTTTAAGGTAATCGACTGAAGTGACTCCTGATAAAAACCATACTTTTCAAAAATAGCCAATAGACCTTCATACATCGTCATGCCTTTAGATTTATAATAGGCAGCAACTTCTGCTGCAAAAATAGCAGATTGGACAGCATCTTTATCACGTACAAAATCACCAATCAAATAACCATAGCTTTCCTCATAGCCAAATAAGAAGGTATGCTGACCTGTTTGTTCAAATTCATTGATCTTTTCACCGATGAATTTGAACCCTGTTAGTGTATCCATTGCCTGCATGCCGTAATGCTCTGCAATCGCACGACCAATTTCAGAGGTAACAATTGTTTTAATGACCACACCATTTTCAGGAAGAATACATTTAGCTTGTTTCTGAGATAGAAGATAATCAAGCATTAAGGCACCCATCTGGTTACCAGTTAACACTACGTATTCACCCGAACTGTTTCTTACTGCAACACCTAATCGATCTGCATCGGGATCTGTCGCCATAAGAATATCTGCACCCATTTCTTCCCCATATTTGATCGCTAATTCAAAAGCTGCGTGCTCTTCTGGGTTCGGTGACTTAACAGTTGAAAAATTGGCGTCAGGTAGCTCTTGCTCCTTTACAACCGTAACATTTCCAAATCCAAATGCCTTTAGGCCAGCACGAACAGGTTTATTTCCTGTTCCATGTAATGGAGAGTAAACAATCTTTAAATCCTTCGCGACCTTGGCTACCACCTCAGGATTCAATTGAAGTGACATTAATTGTTCTACATAAGCATTGTCGATTTCTTCTCCAACGTAAGCTAATAATCCAGTGGAAAGAAGGACCTGCTCTTCTGCTACTTCAACAGTTAATTCATTTTCAACAGCATTCACATATTTAATGATAGTATTAGCTGCCTCTGGAGGAATTTGGCCGCCATCTTCTCCGTACACTTTAAATCCATTGTACTCAGGCGGGTTATGACTCGCTGTAATTACTACTCCTGAGAAGGCATGTAAATATCTAACTGCAAATGATAATACCGGTGTTGGACGAAGCTCATCAAATACATAGGCCTTAATTCCATAATTACCCACCGTTTTTGCTACTTCTAGCGCGAATTCAGGAGACTTATGGCGAGAGTCAAACGCAATTACAACTCCACGCTGTTTTGCTTCCTCTCCTTGTTCAGCGATATACTTGGCCAATCCCTCAGCTGCTCTACGAATAGTATAGATATTTAAACGGTTAATACCAGGTCCTAACTCCCCACGCATACCGCCAGTACCAAATTCTAAGTGTTTATAAAAATGTTCTTCTAATAATTTTTCATTGTTTTCAATATTAAATAATGTCTCTTTTAAATCAGAATTTAAATTATTAAATGAGAGCCATTTTTCTGCATTATATAACCAAGTCAAAATTGGTTCCCCCTTGTCTAAGATGTAGAAATATTCATTATTTGCAATATATCAGCGGCTATCTTATCTGCTTCATGATTATTTAATTTGCTATTCACGTTAATTTCTTTTGTAATATTATTCATAAAGAATTCGTCCAACCGAAAAGACTTAAATTGGTCCCAATCAATAATATGACAAAGATGATGTTTCTTTAAATAATTGATAGTGTTTTGATCTTCTACCATGGAAGTTCGATTAAGGATTAAAAGAGGTACATTGGCATTAATTGCCTCGCCAACCATTCCCCAACCTGCCTTTGAAATAACTAGGTCTGCTGCCGCAATATAGTTTTGTGATTCCAGATAATCACTAGGAATTTGAAAAACATTAGCACGGTTTACCTGAACATTGGAAGATACGATAAAGGCACAATCAGGGCTGTTCCAAATAGGCAGCTCCTCTAATGAAGAATCAACATCGATTTTCATTCCAAGTCCTAAGAAAATAACATGCTTATAACCATTTGGATTTACCAATGTTCTAATTCGTTCAACCTCTTTTAAATCTACTTCCCTTGAATAAATGCCATATTCGTTTGTTGTGACAGTCCACTTTTCATTGCCTCCAGCCAAAGAAAAGAAATAGGTCATTTTTTGATAGGCAGTTTTAAAGGGGTATAACTCTCTATCTTCTATTAAACCTTGATAGGCAGTATACCAAGTAAAGTTAGAAAGACCAATAGAAGGAATACCTAAATGTTCAGTTGCTTCAAATGGAAGTGGTGAAATATCGGAAACTACCAAATCAATCTTATTCATCTGTAGAAAATCTTGCTCCTGATTTACCTTGTAATCCCAATTGGAAACGAAGTTTTTATATTCCTCAACTAAACGATTCCTATCAGGTTGAATCGAGTTTTCTTCTAAAAAATATCCGACATCTGTTTTTAAGTTCCTAAAAATTACACGACTAGAATTTAAGGAATCCTTAATAAAAGTCAGAGCAAACGAATGGCAAACAATGATGTATACTTCTGGGTCTTTTAAAAGGTTCCTTATGATTGCTATACCTCTTGAGGCATGTCCATACCCATAATCAGATATATAATAAGCTATGATTCTCACTATAACACCTCAAATTAAAGAAAAAAGGAGGAGACATATATTCTCCCCCTTCTCACATAATTATAATATCACTTTTGCCTTTGACTTATTGAAGTGATTAATAACGTCATTCCATTTAAAATAGAGGCGAGTAAAATCATCATCACTTATGCCAATCCCAGTTTGAACTTCAACAAACTCCAACTCAGAAAATGCCTTTATTCCATGCTTCTTTCCTGCTGGAAGATGAATAATATCCCCCGCTTTTACTCGAGTAATATAGTCATCTAATGCTAGTTCACCCTCACCTCGAACAATCGTCCAAACTTCATCACGAAGATTATGATAATGATAGCTAGAATTTTTCCCCTCGTGTATACAAATACGTTTTGTAACCATTTCGTTTCCATCATCATACTTAGCATAATCAAGAACCCGAGACCAACCCCAGATCCGCTCTTCATACATTGGAGGCTGATCAAATCCACTAATTAGATCCTTAATTTTTGGACTTGAAGCTTTGTCAGCTACTAAGATTCCATCGGGACTAGCAGCTACAATAATATCTTTTACACCAATCACAGTAACAGGAATATCAAGCTCGTTAATTAAATGGGTGTTTACAGTATCATCACTTACCACACCTTTTCCTAATTGCGTTGTAGCCATTTCTTCTGTTAAGGTATTCCAAGTTCCAAGATCCTTCCAATATCCATCATAAGGAAGAGCAACAATATGGTTTGCCTTCTCAACTACTTCATAGTCAAAACTAATCTTAGGTAGATTTTTGTATTGTTGTGATAGGTTATCATAATGGAGCGGCAATCCTTTTTCAATCAGAATATTAATTAAATATTTTAATTTAAAAGCAAATACGCCACAGTTCCAAAGAGCATTCATTTCTATCAAAGTTTGCGCCTTTTCTTCACTCGGCTTTTCGGTAAAATCATTAACTGTAAAATAGGTATCAACATCTACTTTACCTTTAGGAACAATGTAACCATATTTAGAAGATGGATAAGTAGGTTTAACACCCACTAATGCCATATCAGCTTCTGAATCTAGCAATACTCTCTCTAATTCTTTTACTTTCTCAAAGAAGTTGTCTTCTACATAAGGGTCAACTGGTAAAACTACAACTACTTCATCTTCCGATACATTTTGAACAGAAAACAGATACGATGCTGCTAAAGCAATCGCTGGGAAAGTATCGCGACGTTCAGGCTCAATAATGAGCGGTACATCCATGCCGATTTGACTATGAATCATATCTCTTTGCATTTTAGAGGTTGCAATTACAGACAAATCAGCGAGCCCCACTGTATTTAACTGCCCCCATACTCGTTGAACCATTGATAGCTTTACCTCATTTTTTCCTTCTAAAACTCTTAAAAATTGTTTTGATCTTGTGTCATTCGATAAGGGCCATAGCCGCTTTCCCGAACCACCTGATAATAATAATAGCCTCATGAAAATCCCTCCAAAAAATTAAACCTATCAACCTTACTAATTTCCACTTAATTTGATTCATCTATTATTCACTGCAAGAATTTATTTATCTATTATATTCACTTACAATAAGGCTTTTGTAAGTTTATGAGATTCTAGTCTATATTTTATCGTTTAACTAAAATAATAGAAAAACCAATTATAACCAAATTCGATTTACAGTTCATTAATAAATTTTTCTTTTTGAACTAAAAAAGACCAGCCTTACGGTAAGTCCTTAATCCTTTGTGCAGGTACACCAGCATATAATCCATTAGGTTCACAATTTTTGGTCACTACAGAACCTGCAGCTATTATACATCCCTTTCGAATTATAATTCCTGGAAGTAAAACAGCTCTTGTTCCAATCCAACATCCATCCTCAATTATTATTGGTTTTGATTCGTGTTTATCAGCACGTGATTCAGGTTTGCCAATAATATGAGTTGTGGTACACATCATTACCTCAGGGCCGATTGCACAGTGGTTTCCTATCGTTACTGGAGCATATTCATTAAAAATGGTTGTACCATCGTTTATAAAGGATTCAATCCCAATTGAAAGATTTGAACTCCTGAAGTTACATCTAGGCAAAATACAAGCATTATCTAATAATTTCATACCACTTAAACGATAAAGAAACGTTCGAAATTTTGAAGAAATCAATGGAGATTTGGCAATGACAAATGCAAATTTCACCAAAAAATTTTTAATCCTTAGCAAATTAACCCCCCCATCCATAAATTCTTTATTACAAAATAAAAACCTATCGGTATTTACCATATTACTTTCATATAAAAATTTAACTATAGATTGTATGCATAGTCATAAAATTAATATTAGCTTCAATTATTTTGAAAATGTACTTCTATTTCTAAACTCTCTATTTAAAATACATTGTAAACATTTAAAAACCAAGAAGGCACCAAACTCTATAAAATTAATGTACCTTATGGTAGTTACATGATTGCGTCCAAAAAAATTTTTCTCTTCGCCCTAGTATTTTTATTCTTTATAAGCGTAAAATTTATTCAAATTAAAACCTTTGAACACCTTGGCCTTGCATAAACTTTTCAATGACACCTATCATTGTTATAGATTCACCCTCTGTCAACTTATATGCATGATTATGATACCCGTTAATTTGTGCCATAAACTCAGCAAGTTCGTACCTTAGTCCATCACCTTCAAATTTATAATAGTACTTTTTGTTACTGTTAAAATTCTCAAAACGAACTTCAAAATACTCAGTCTTCCACCAAGGAGAAGGCACATAAATATATCCTTTCGTACCCGAAATGACTAAATCACCTTCAGATTTAACCCCTAATCCCACTTTCGCAGATGCTATTGCGTTTTTATACTTAATATTTACCTTTGTAAACAGATCTACAGCCTTTTCACTATCAAAATATGAGTAAAATTCCAATTTCTCTATATTTTGACCTAATAATTTAATTATAGCTAATAGTGGATAGGATCCTAACTCGGTCATACTTCCACCTGCTGCATTAACGTCCAATTCTCGAATGTTGCCTTCCACCAATTTTGTAAAAGTTGCATCTACACTCTTTATTTCCCCAATCAAACCACTTTTTGCAATACTAATCAATCTAATAAATCCTGGAGAATATGCTGTTTTTATTGCCTCTAAAAGAATACAATTGTTATTTCTCGCTAGAGTATACAATTCACATGCTTCATCAGCAGATAATACCATGGGTTTTTCACATAATACATGCCTGCCTCTAATCAGTGCTTGTTTAATATAGTGATAATGGGTTAGATGTGGAGATGCAATATAAACAGCATTTACCTTTTCAATTAACGTATCATAATTTAATGTATAAAAATCTAATTCGTGTTTTTGAACGAATTGCCTTAATGAGTCCTCATTGTTTCCGAATACACCTTCAACATTAATGCCACTTACAAACTTTGACTCTTGAATAAACCTATTTGCAATTCTCCCATAGCCCACTATTCCTAACTTTATAATTCCATTTCCCTTATCTCTTAATTCGGTACTCGATATTCCCTTTGTTCTCTCCAAATAAACTACTTCACAATATTCTCTTAAATAATCAAATTTACCTAACCAATCAGAGCCAATTGCAAAAATGTCAATTTGATATTTAAGTATGTCATTAATTTTTTGACCTTCAAATTCTTCAATTATTACTTCATCAGCTAATCCACTTTTTTTAACATTTTCAATGCGTTCCATTAAACTTTCCTGAACATTTAATTTACCTCGACTATCATCATAGTTTTGTGTTGTAACCCCAACTATCAACCAATCACCCAGTTCTTTTGCGCGCTTTAATAAGCGCATATGACCATCGTGAAACAAATCAAAGGTCCCATATGTTATTACTCTCTTCATTTGATAATCCTCCATAAACATAATATTACGACTAGAATACCTAACTCCCGATTCATATAGGCTTAGAGAACAGCACAAGTACATCCATAATTGGAAGAGGATTAGGAAACTTTAGCTTTTTAAGAAGATCAGAATTGGAATTTATAAGTCTTTTCTAGATTTAAATTGCACTAAATTCATTTTCTGAATAAGGATTTGCATGTCATACAAAAGCTAAATCTTCTTTTATACTTTTTTAAATTAAAATAGTTTTGATGAAGATGATCCAATTACAGGGAAAGTATCCTCATTAAGGTTATAAAATGTGAAATCATACTTATAAACATTTATCTCAGTACTTTAGTCATCTTTCACCAGTGTCAAGTACACGAAGTACCTTAGCTGGATTACCAGCAGCTATACAGTTTTCTGGTATTTCACCAGTAACAACACTTCCAGCACCAATGACTGAGTTATTACCGATTTTTGTGCCCTTTAGTATTAAACAATTGCAACCAATGAACACATTTTCACCAATCTCTATTGATTGGATTTGCATATTTTCATTTGGCGTTTTGCTACGCACTTTCGGGTCAATAGGATGAAAGTCATTATCTATAATTTTTGTGTTACCACCAACCATTGTATTATCGCCTATTTTTATACTTTTTCTAGCATATATCGTTGCACCAGAAATCCCCACATTATTACCAATATGAATTTCGGCTTCATGAGTCCGTGTCACAATAATTGTTCTTTGGTATAATCCTACTAGATTGGATAAGAAAGATGAATTAATAGTGACATTATTTCCAATGGATAATCTATTTCCAGACTTGCTATATATGATTGGCAAACCTTTTAGTGTTAGTCCTTTTCCATAAATAATTTTATTTAACCGTAGATAAATTTTAAACCAATTGCTTTTCAACTTCCTTCCCCCCTAAAACCTTTTACTGACTGTGAATAACATATTTATCCAGTAATATGATTGTGAAATATCATTGCCATACTTCACGACTTAATAAACCATAAAAAAAGAGAGAAAAATATGTCCTCTCTTTTGAAAATTGTACTTTTTAAAATATATAAGCTTAAAAATTCAAATTTATTAAAAGCATTGATTAACAGCCATTTAGTGTTAGAGGACTTAAAATCCTATAAATAAATACCCTGATCTTAGAAGAAAATTATTAGGTTTGAAAAAAGGTAGAATATAAATACTTTAAATGTTTAAATAGTTATAATTTTCATTATATATCTCTTAAGCTTACATCACCTTCAAAAAACTTTTGAACAATTATCTTATCCATATACTCTGTATAAGGTAATTGTGTATCATAAAATATTATTGCTTGATGGTGAGCTCCCCTTTGATCCACTGGTGGAAGCTGCATATAATCACCAAAATGAATTTTTAAACACCTATCATTCCCCTTCGCAACATAGGCATTTGTGTATTCGAAATCTACTTTCTGGGTTTGGATTAGGTCTTTCTTATAGTAAAGATGTATTCCTTTAAATGCGTAAACTGGTAATGCAACAGTATCTACAAATTTTGTATTAAATTTACCAAATAATTGACAGTTCCAATTCCATAACTTCCAAAGTCTATTAGCTGATAAAATTTTAAATATAGATATTAATACTCTGTCAATTTTACTACAAGTAACTTGGTAAAATCGATCTGTCAAAATATTTAGTAATTTCGCCGATACCTTTAATTGTAATTTTCTAACCCATTTAATTGAACATACATTATCAAAAGGATATATTTCTATAAATATCCCATGATTAATATTTCTATCTACTTCATCTTTTATAATCCCTGTAGTACTTTTATCTCTAATTCTTAAAAATGACGAAAATTGATTATTCGGTAGAAAACCATATTGAATTTCGTAGTTGAATGACGTTTCCGATTTAACTACTTCAAGGAATTTATTAAAATCCTTTCTAAGCATTCCAATATCCAAGTCATCATCCCAAGGAATGAACCCTTTGTGTCTCACAGCTCCGATTGCTGAACCTCCGATTAAAAAATGGTTCAGATTATATTTATTACATATCTTATTAAATTTTTCATACATTAAGAGCTCTGCATGCCAGAGTCTTTTCCTTTCCGCATTTACATAAAAACCAAACCTATATTCAGGACTTAGGTGGTTGTTATTTTTCTCCAAAAGATACATCTCCAATCATCCTGGTTTTATAAATAAAAGTCATTAAAATCAAAATAATTAAAGCAATCCCAGCCCTAATTAATAAATATTTAATAAAAACTAAAGACAAAATCCCCAAAATAATAATTAAGAATCCATATAAAACAAAAATAGCCGTGTTAAAAATACAACTTCCTAACAATCTAGCAGCAATAATATAATGGAAAGTAAAATAAAGCATATAGGAAACAAGTGTGGTATAAGCAGCAGCAATATATCCATATTGCGGAATAAAAATAAAATTTAATATAACATTAATTACAGCTGCACCAATTGTACCCAATGCAATATATTTTGTTTTCTTTAAGTAATATTCAATTTGTACTGGAATCGTATAAATAACAGAAAAAAAGATTCCAACAAGTACGGGAATAGTACAGTACATTGATGACCAAAAGTCCTTACCAGCAAGAACTTTTGTGATTTCTGGAGCTGCTAAAATAAGAAATGCTGCTAATAAAAAAATAACTGTTAAGTATTGTGATGACCTTTTCTTTATTGCACTTAGATTCTTTTTGATCATTTGCTCAAAAAACCAAGGGGACCAAGCGGTATCTAGGGATGAAACTGTTATAGTTAAGATAGTGCCGATTGTATAGGAAAAACTATATAGACCAACCATTTGATTGCCCGAAAAATGTTGAATCATTATACGATCAGATTGCGATAAAACTATTTGAGATAAGCCATGGGATATAATCGGAATACTAAATAATAATCCAAATTTCCAGTATTTAAAATTAACCTTTGGCATTGCCTTTTTGTAAAATGAAAACAAAATGATAGCAGTCAACAAAATAATAGGTGCTGAGGTACCAATTATTCTCCCCATATAACGTTGTCCTGACATAATTGTCAAAATCAAAATAAGGGATAAAAATATATTTCCAACAGTATTAACTAATGATATCTTTAAAAAGTTCTTATACTGATAATCTAAACTAATTTTATTGTTATAAATATATATGATTCCCTCACCAAAACTTTGAATAATTAACAAATTCAAAATAAATTTATTAAAACCTGTTAAATTAAATATATATTCAC
>NZ_JBALNF010000066.1:42414-43453 GCF_036962465.1 Neobacillus vireti | reverse complement strand
ATATAATCCCATCTGTACAAATAAAACAACACCACAGCAGAGACCTACACTTAAGACAAAAAACGATTTATTTCTCCACATCATTACTTACTTTCCTTTTTTAATTGGTTAAGTTTTTGTTCTAGTTTAACAAGTAAGTTTTGATCAACATCTTCCAAAGAATCTAGCATGTGATTTACTACCATATCACCGAACTCATCTAACAGGTTTTCAGTAATTTTCTTTGACTGTTCATCAATAAATTGCATTTTTGTCATAATGGGTTTATAAAGCGAAGTTCTTCCTTCAGCTCTCTTTTCAAGAATCTTTTTTTCTACCAGTCGATTCATAACTGTCATTACAGTATTAAAATTTATGGTTCTTTCTTTTTCGATTAATTGTTGAACCTCTTTGATGCTCTTTTCCTTTCCATTCCACAAAATATCCATAATTTTTGCTTCTAATGGTCCAAAAAAGCGATCCAAACCAACCTTATCGTAACGGAAGTTATTAATACTCATACTTTTTCACCCCCATTACATATTGTAGTGCAAAATGACAAGACTTAAAATAGTTATACAATAAATTTATAATATTTTATAGGATGATTCGAATTTAATCTTTTAAATGTTTTAACAGTATTTTAGGAGTGATGGATATGAAGAACTTGATTTTCAGAGCAACTGGAACTACTGGACACCATATTGTTCGTCAGCGTCTAAAATTAGGATATGAAATCACTACATTTGTTCGATACCAAGGTAGATTGAATATAAAACATCCACATTTATTCGTGATAAAAGGTGACGTGCAAAATTCCAACTTATTTTAAATGCAGTACGAGGATATGACTTAATTTGTTGCTGATTTTATGCTTAGGTTAGCATCTGATCAAACCCCCAATAAACCTACCTTTGTGATCAGTAGCTAAATTGTCAGAAACTGACCTTATGTTTATGGATATTGGAAGAATGAAGCACAAAAATACTGGTTTGTTTTCTCAATAGTTGTGTAGTAATGATGTAAATGCTCCATTTTCACAAGTTACCTTTAGCCCTCC
>NZ_JBALNF010000066.1:20181-42356 GCF_036962465.1 Neobacillus vireti | reverse complement strand
ACTTGACGGGAATCCCACCCGCTATATGATACGACCAATGCTCGGTCGCACATGCAGCCTTTACTTTAAGTACGGTACTTCACAAACTTTCTCAACCAAAAAGGCAATGTCAATTAAACATCGCCCTAATTACTTCTAGATTAAATTAATCATCTGTTCCTAATACATCTGTATTTGGGGGCTCATAACCCATCTGACGAAGCATTGCTACTATTTGACCCTTGTGATGAAACTCGTGAGTGATGGTGTGCATTAGCAATTTACAAGGAGTAATAGATAATAGTTCAGGTGCTTCTCTCCAAGGGATTTCTCTCTCAATTAGCACGTTTAAATTATGTCCATGTAGTTCTAATAATTCATTTACTATTGAATCCACATGTTCAAATCGTGCTATTATTTGCTCTAAACTGAATTTTTGTAATTCTTCCCTAGGAGTAAGAGGTTTTTTCGTCTTCATTAAAACAAATGAGCCGAGCCATGCAACATAGCAATCAGCTATATGAACCAATGAATCTCTTACACTTTGCCAACCGAATCCATTTGTATGTGTAAAATGATTAGGATCTACATTTCTACAAAAATCTAACAGAGTTCCTCTAGTTTGTCGAACCCATCTATATTCATGTTGAAGCATCAAAACACCACCTTAACAAATATAACTACTTATTCTATACCTGTATAGAAAACCCCTTTCTTTACTGACTAAAAAGGATCGCCGCAGCAATCCCTTCTAAAACTCAAGCACTCTATAGTTTAAGTTCACCAGTTTACAATTATTCGTAGTTTTAAAGATTTTGTATGGATAAACTCATCTGACGTAACAATTAATAACTAGAATAATGGAACTTGCCAATAGGCTGCGACAACAACCTGATCGAATGAGCTTTATCATAATTTTAACCTTGTTAAACAACTCATAGTAAATTTGAATCTGCCCTTTTAGAACAACTTGTCCAAAAAGACCGCTCTAAAACGTTAGAACGGTCTTTCCTTATAAGTTCAATTTTTAATTACTACTCTCGTCACTACTTTCCTCATGATGGTGATGATGATTGCTGCTTCCTGCCTGGTTATTCTTGTAAGCTAGTGTTGCGGGGGTTGTATGCTCAAATGTCAGATACTACGGCATCCCTAACGATCCTCCCAATAAAGCTGGAGGCATGAATACATCGAACGTCTTACGATGATGATGGACGTTGTATCGACGCACTGAACCGGTATCAGGACCGTTGCCAGTAATAGGGACATACAGTTTTCCATCGGGACCGAACAGGAGTGCCTGTGCAAAGGCGCGCGGCTGTCCGACCACATCAAGGTCAATCTTATCGAGAAACTTGCCCGTTTTCCCGTGGAAAATCAGAATTTTATCAGTGTCGTTAGCGTCTCTTTGAAAACTGGTGATGTATAGGTTACCAACGGGACCGAACACCAAGCCTTCAGGACGATTAAGGTCGTTGACCGCGTTGCTCTCAATAAATACTCCAAGGAACTTCCCAGTTTTCGGGTTGAAGCGCAGCACATTGCCGCCTTCTGGCTCTGGAATGTTACGAACGGAAACATACAGCAAACCGTCAGGACCAATGACCAAAGCACGAGGATGGAATTGACCCGTGAAGCCAGTAGGGTCGAGATTTCCAATAAACTTCCCAGTGGTACCATTATACAGTTGCCACGACAGTATTAATCGCGGTAGCTTAATCATCACTTAACTCTATACTATTTTCCATCATACCCAAAATTCATATGCTGATATCTTCCTATAATAATTTGGTAGACACCATATAAAATCAGTCCAACTGCCACTATTACCAGTATAAACTGTCCGAATGGCTGGTTTGCTAATGCTGTTAAAGCACCGCCAATCCCTTTTGATTGATCTGGGTTATGTGTGTATGCTGCGCGAATGAAAAAAAAGCCGACCATACTTAGAACAATCCCTCTTGAAATCAGGCCTAGCTTACCAGACAGTCGTGCGATTTTACGTTCTTTATCATTCATTTCATAGGTTTTGAATTTAGACATAAATTTCTCTTTTACACCACTATAAAGTTCGAAAATACCATATACAGTAATAATTGCTCCTACTATTCCAACTATCCATACACCAAAAGGCTGATCCATTAACTTAGCCGAAATCGTTTTTCCTGAGTTGTCACCACCATTGTACCCCGTGTGACTAGCTAATTTTATTGCACCAAATGCTAAATTCGTATAAATGACTCCACTGATGAAATAACCAGTTCTTTTAATCAGTCCTTTAGCATCAGTGCCGTCATTTTCAGGATCCTTAATCGCTTTAATAAAATCCCAAATGATGTAACCAATTAAAGCAATTCCGATAATCCATAATGCAATCTCACCAAATGGCATTCCGGCCAATGAATGAAGAACACCAGATGTTCCAGCCATGCCGCCTCCGGATCCGAATGCTGCTAATGCTGCGAGTACCCCAATCATTCCATACACGAGGCCTTTAGCCATATAACCTAAGCGGCCAAAACGCCGTACCCATGGTTTCACTTCTCTGATTTTATCTTTCGCTTCTGCTTTTGACAGCGAATTCAGCATATTGTTCACTTCCTCTATAATTCACTTAGTATATGAGGTTCCCGTTTCAATGTAAAAAGAAACAATCATTGAATAAAGCGCTTAGGAAACTCCTAAGCGCTTTATTTTATCCCACATTTTTTTGACCGGTAAACTGGCTATTATATAAATCCGCATAGAATCCGCCCTTAGCTATTAATTCTGTATGCGTTCCCTTTTCAATAACCATACCATGATTCATCACCAGGATTAAATCTGCGTCTCGGATTGTTGATAACCGGTGTGCGATGACAAAACTTGTACGTCCCTTCATCAAATAATCCATTGCCTTTTGAATCTGTACCTCTGTTCTGGTATCAACACTGCTCGTTGCTTCGTCAAGAATGAGGATCGCTGGATCTGCCAGAATAGCCCGTGCAATCGTAATTAATTGTTTCTGACCTTGAGATATATTCGAAGCTTCCTCATTTAAAATTGTCTCATAGCCTTCTGGAAGTGTACGTATAAAGTGATCAGCGTTTGCGGCTTTCGATGCAGCAATAATTTCCGTTTCGGACGCCCCTTCTCTACCGTAAGCGATATTATCTAGGATGGTACTGTTAAACAGCCATGTATCCTGAAGCACCATACCAAATAAGCTTCTTAGTTTCTCTCTTTTTAGCTCTCTCGTATCAATTCCATCGATTAATATCTTACCAGAATTAAGCTCATAGAATCGCATTAATAAATTAATCAGCGTCGTTTTACCAGCGCCAGTCGGGCCAACAATAGCCACCTTTTGGCCTGCTTTTACCTCGATATTCATATCCTCGATTAGCAGTTCATCGTTTTTATAACCAAAGGAAACATGCTCAAAGCTGACGTTCCCATCTGGGGATGGAATTTCTTTTGGCAGAACCGCTTCTGGAACCTCTTCTGTTTCGTCTAAAATTTCAAAAACACGTTCTGCACTGGCAATCGTCGATTGAATCACGTTCGCGATTTGTGCAGTTTGCGCGATTGGCTGCGAAAACTGACGGGCATATTGGATAAAAGCTTGAATATCGCCGATTTCAATCGCTTTTTTTGTTACCAATAGGCCGCCTGCCACCGATACAAGCACATAGCCGATATTATTGATAAACGACATAAGCGGCATGATCATTCCCGACACAAACTGGGCTTTCCAGCCTGATTGATAAAGCTTTTCGTTGATTTTTTCAAATTCCTCGATGGATCTTTTTTCATGGCCAAAAACCTTAACCACTTTATGGCCCGTATACATTTCCTCTACATGACCGTTCAACTGGCCTAAAGATTTTTGCTGTCCTTTAAAATACTGTTGGGACTTTTTCGCAATATTTGCCGTTGCAATAAAGCTGAGCGGCAAGGTCACAATCACAATTAAGGTCATTAATGGACTGATCGACAACATCATCACAATCACGCCGACTAAGGTAACAACCGATGTAATCAGCTGTGTTAAGCTTTGCTGGAGAGTGGTACTGATGTTATCTACATCATTGACGGCCCTTGAGAGTATTTCACCATGTGTCTTTGAATCAAAGTACTTTAACGGCATCCGGTTCAGCTTTTCTTCTACTTCTTTCCGAAGATTATAAACGGTCTTTTGGGCCACCCCTGCCATGATATAACCCTGTAAATAAGCAAAGATGGCGCTCAATATATAGAGGCCGATTAATAGTAAAATGATTTGACCAATATAGTCAAAATCGATTTTAGCGCCGGGAACACCCTTTAGCTTCATCATTAACCCTTCAAAGAGTTTTGTTGTCGCCTTCCCCATTATTTTCGGGCTGACAATAGAAAAGACCGTACTAATGATGGCTGTGATCAGGACAGAAATGAGCTGCAATTTATATGGTTTTAAGTAGACGATGAGTCTTTTAAGAGTTCCTTTAAAATCTTTTGCTTTTTGAACAGGCATCCCCATTCCCCGAGGACCAAATCCCCCGCCTGGACCTCTTCTTGGTGAACCCTCGCCAGGTTGATTTTTAGAGTCTGCACTCATGCAATTTCCTCCTCTGACAGCTGTGACATCACAATTTCACGATAAACAGGACTATTCTCCATGAGTTCTTTATGTGTGCCGATTCCAGCGACCTTTCCATCATCTAAGACAATAATTCGATCGGCATTCATAATCGTACTTACCCGTTGCGCCACAATTAAGACCGTTGATTGACCGGTTTCTTCTTTTAAGGCCGCCCGCAGCTTGGCATCCGTCTTAAAATCTAATGCTGAAAAACTATCATCAAAGATATAGATTTCCCGCTTTCTTACAAGGGCACGCGCAATCGAAAGTCTCTGTTTTTGACCACCCGAAACATTTGTTCCCCCCTGCGCAATCGTGGATTCAAATCCTTCAGGCATGGATGAAATAAATTCATTTGCCTGAGCAATTTCAGCCGCATGACGAACTTCTTCATCTGTAGCATCTTCTTTTCCATAACGGATATTTTCGGCAATCGTACCAGTAAAGAGAATCGCCTGCTGTGGAACAAAACCAATTTTTTGACGAAGCTGCTCCTGTGTCATTTTTCGAACATCTGTTCCGTCCACCCTTACTTGACCACTATCCACATCATAAAAACGTGGAATTAAATTAATAAGTGTGGATTTACCTGAGCCTGTTCCTCCAATAATCGCCGTCACTTCTCCTGGGTCCATCGAAAAAGAAATGTTAGAGATGGCTGGCATTTCCGCACCAGGATAGCTAAAGGTCACATCGTGAAATTCCACATGACCTCTTTCGCCTTCGATAGATGCTGTGGAAGCTGGGTCCTTAATATCGGCAGTAGTATCCAACACTTCGTTAATTCTAACTGCCGAAACAGAAGCTCTTGGAATCATCACAAACATCATCGATAACATGATGAACGAGAACATGATTTGCATGGCGTATTGAATAAAGGCCATCATATCCCCAACTTCCATGTTTCCATTACTGATCCGATGGCCGCCGAACCAAACAATCGCCACCGTCGTCAGGTTGAGCACAACCATCATAATCGGCATCATTGCCGCCATAATTTTATTTACCTTTATCGCTGTCTGCGTTAAATCCCAGTTGGCTTCATTAAAGCGTTTTTTCTCATGCTCAACCCGGTTAAAGGAGCGAATAACACGAATACCTGTTAAATTCTCCCGTAACACACGGTTGAGTTTATCCAATTTTACTTGCATGGCTTTAAAAAGCGGAATCCCTTTTCTAGCAATGACCACAATCGCCACAATTAAAATAGGAATCGCTACGGCAAGGACCCCTGTAAGCTTAGCATCTTTTGAATAGGCCATGATAATTCCGCCAATACACATCATTGGAGCAGCGGCCATCATTCTCAGCATCATAATCATAACCTGCTGGATTTGCGTAATATCGTTTGTTGTTCTAGTGATAAGGGAAGCTGTACCAAGCTTATCAAACTCACTTAATGAGAAGTTTCCAACATGTGAGAAGACTTTGCTCCGTAATAACCTGCCGAATCCCGATGCGGCCTTGGCTGAGTAAAAGCTTGCGGCAATTGAACAAATCATTCCGCCTAAAGCTACTAGAAGCATATAACCGCCAATTTTCCAGATATACTGAGTGTCTCCCGTTACGACCCCTTTATCTACGATATCAGACATTAGTGTAGGTAAATACAATTCTGATAGAGATTGTAACAGCACTAGCACAAGGACAACATAGATCGGGATTTGAAATGGTTTAAGGTATTTACTCAATTTTAACAAGTTGCTTCCACTCCATTTCCATATTCATTTTCTTTTATTGATTTTCCAATTGATTGAAGTAATCATGAACTTTAAAAAGCAATTCTGCTAACTGCACGCTTTCCGCTTCCCCTAGATAATCAATCAGACCTAGAAAGGTATTGGCAAATTTCTGTCTAGCCTGTTCAGTTGCTTGAAGCCCTTCTTTAGTCAAACTGATCTTTACGGAGCGTCTGTCCGCTGGATGAATGGTCCGTTCAATAAAACCATCCCTTTCGAGAACATTGATGATTTGCGTCACGGTAGGCGGTGTTACTCTGAGTTTCTGGCTGATTTCTGAAACCTTCAGTTCACTGTTATTCTCATTTGCTCGTTGAAGCAGAGCGAGCACTCTGAATTCACTTGGATTAAAACCAGCAATTTTCTTTTCATGCCAGCCCGTTTTACGAAATTGCTGAAAAGCCTTCATTAGTTTTTGCGCAGTCTCACTTTCAAAATGAGCCACTTTCTTCACCTCATTTTATTTTCTATCCTAATAGTTAGGTAGCTTAATTATTTATAGACCTAAGTATATTCCCGTTACAACAATACGTCAATTACTAACTAAAAGAAAAAACACAGAAATTTTTTCTGTGTTTTGATGGCTTATTATGAAAAACAATTAATGGGTTACCTCTGCTTTAAAGAGTTTCCAGTGACCATGATCATAATACCAAATCGAATTAACAAAGGCGATAATATCAGCATTGGCGATCCCGGTTACTTTTTGCTGCCCTTTTAATCCCATTTTTTGATCGTCGATTTGAATTGGTTTTACATTAGAATAGGAGTTAACCGTTAATTCGGTTGGCTCATTTAATTTCCCACGATAATAAAAGCCTAGTTTTTTATAATATTCCTGGCGATTTTTCAAATCAAAAAGATAGGATTTTCCTGTTTTGGTTAATTTGATTTCCGCTTTGTAGCCATTTTTAAATTTTGCATCCATTTCTAGCGGTTCAGGAACGGTTAAGTCGGTCCGGACAAAATTCTTTAAGCTATACAAATAGCTGATTACATTCCCTTCGCTGTCACCTGTTAGGACATTAGCAAATAAATCTTTCAAACCATCATGGTTTAAATCTACTAACTTTAAGGATGCCTTCGTACCGCTTTCTAAGGGAAAGCTATAGGTTCTGCCATTTGAAGCCCGGATATCAATAAAGACACTTTTCAAGTAATCTTCTTCGTCTGGAGAGGGTACCCCTTTTAACCAAATGGTCTCATTTTGCCCATCTCCCGTCAGATCCGCTTCTTGTTTGGAAATCGTAACAGTCCTAATATTTTCTTCAATCGCATATACACCCGTAATGGTCGTAAGTGATATAAAAAAAAACGAAACGATGACTAACAGCATCTCTTTTTTCATCCAGTTCCCCTCCACATCCTTTTCTTTTACTTAGTATGTCCATTATTGGGAAAAAAATGAAAAGAACCTCCTTTTTTCTAAGGAGGTTCTTTTCATCGTTTTATTCAGTTATTGGGTCGGTAGCAGCTACTTTCCAAATATGGCTTACTTTGCCGTTTTCGTCCTCGTCAAGGATAAACGAGCCGTTCGAATAACGGTCACTATAGCTAATATCCGCTGTTTTTAATGTTTCTGTGTAGCCTTTTTCCGTCTCAATAATAATAAGATCTTGTTCATTTGCGATGACAAAACCGGTAATTCGATGCGGTTTTGCTTTAAGCTCCCTTAGAATGACAACCCCACGCTTGGCACGAGTTGCTTTTTCAAATTCTTTTAACTTCATTCGTTTAAGAGCACCGCGCTGGGTAGCGACTACAATCGATTCACTGCTATTTGGCGTAATCAGCTTACCGCCAACCACCACATCGTCTTCTTTTAAGTTAATCCCTTTTACACCTGCCGCCCGCTGGCCGACAATACTAATCTCTTCCTCATGGAACCATAATGCATAGCCCAAATGGGTGACTAAGAAGAACTCCTTTGTGCCATCCGTTAGATGCACATCAACTACCTGGTCATCATCCTTAAGATTGACAGCCACAAGTGGTTTAGAGTACCGCTGTGCTTTGTAGGCTTTCAGCTCAGTTTTCTTAACCATCCCGTTTTTTGTTACAAACACAAGATAAGCATCGACTTCGAAGTCTTTAACGGAAATGGCATGGATAATCTCTTCGTCACGGTCGATTGGAATAATATTGGCTATATGCTGACCAAGATCTTTCCAACGAATATCTGGAAGCTCGTGAACAGGGCAGAACAAGTAATTCCCCTTATTGGTAAAGAGCAGCAAGACATCTTTGGTGTTCATATCAAGCTGGGCAAGGAGACGGTCCGATTCCTTCATCGCCAAGTCCTGTCCGCCGGATGCCGTAAAGGAACGCTGGCTTGTTCGTTTCACATAACCTTCTTGTGTCACAGTGACAATCACATCTTCACTTGGCACAGTTACGTCAAGATTAATCTTGATTTCTTCAATTTCCGCTTCGATTTTGGAACGGCGTTCATCTGCGAAGCGTTTTTTCACGTCTTTCAGCTCTTTTTTAATGACCGATAAAAGCTTTTTCTCACTAGCTAAAATACTAGTAAGTTCCTCCACTTTCTCCGCTAATTCTTTTGCCTCGTTCTGAAGGGCCGTGATATCTGTGTTCGTTAAACGGTAGAGCTGTAAAGAAACAATCGCTTCAGCCTGCAGTTCTGTAAAGGCAAATTTAGCGATTAAATTATCTTTAGCGTCCCGCTTGTCCTTTGACGCACGAATGGTTGCAATCACTTCATCCAATATCGATAAAGCCTTGATTAAACCTTCCACAATATGCTGACGCTCTTTCGCTTTATTGAGGTCAAATTGCGTTCTTTTTGTGACAACTTCTTTTTGATGGCCGATATAAGCATCTAATAACTCTCGAATCCCCATTAGTTTTGGGCGTTTGTTATAGATGGCAACCATATTAAAGTTATACGTAACCTGAAGATCACTATTTTTATATAAGAAGTTCAAGACACCTTCTGCATGGGCATCCTTTTTTAGTTCAATGACAATCCTAAGACCTGTACGGTCGGTTTCATCACGGACCTCTGACATTCCTTCTACTTTACGGTCTAAACGAAACTCATCCATTTTTTTGACGAGATTGGCTTTATTGATTTCATAAGGGATCTCGGTAATTACAATTTGCTGCTTACCGCCGCGAACCTCCTCGATTTCCGCTTTACCACGAACAATGATTTTACCTTTACCAGTTTCATAGGCTTTTTTAATGCCTTCTATCCCTTGAATGATACCACCCGTAGGGAAATCTGGTCCTTTAATCAAGGTCATAATCTCATCTACCGTTGAATCTGGTTGATCCATTCTCATTATCACGCCATCAATAATTTCACCCAAATGATGTGGAGGAATATCGGTGGCATAACCGGCAGAAATACCCGTAGAGCCATTAACAAGTAAGTTCGGGAACATCGCCGGTAAGACAGTCGGTTCCTTAGAGGTATCATCAAAGTTCGGAATAAATTCCACCGTGTTTTTCTCAATATCTCGCAAGAGCTCCGCAGCAATCGCCGAAAGCCTTGCTTCTGTATAACGCATCGCTGCAGGCGGATCACCATCGACACTACCGTTGTTCCCATGCATTTGCACAAGTACATTTCGAACCTTCCAATCCTGGCTCAAACGTACCATGGCTTCATAAACGGAAGAATCACCATGCGGGTGATAGTTACCGATAACATTACCAACCGTCTTAGCTGATTTTCGAAACCCTTTATCAAATGTGTTGCCTTCTACATGCATAGCATATAAAATACGTCGCTGTACAGGCTTTAGTCCGTCCCGTGCATCCGGAAGGGCACGTTCTTGGATAATGTACTTACTATATCTGCCAAAACGATCACCAATGACATCTTCTAGAGGTAAGTCACGGAACTTTTCAAGTGCACTCATCCTTCAGATCCCTCCTCTGTGACCGTTATATTTTCATTTTCTAAAATCGTATCATCTTCTTCTAACCCAAATGCCACATTACTTTCAATCCATTTGCGTCGTGGCTCTACTTTATCCCCCATCAGGGTAGTTACGCGCCGTTCTGCTCTGGCGATATCATCAATCTTTACACGAATTAATGTCCGAGTCTCGGGATCCATCGTGGTATCCCACAGCTGGTCGGCATTCATTTCGCCAAGACCTTTGTAACGCTGGATGATGTAGCCTCTGCCGACTTTTTTAATGGCACCCTGAAGCTCATCTTCATTCCAGGCATATTCAATAATTTCTTTTTTGCCGGAGCCTTTACTTACTTTGTATAAAGGCGGAAGGGCAATAAACACCTTGCCGGCTTCGACAAGTGGCTTCATATAGCGGTAAAAGAAGGTGAGTAATAGGACTTGAATATGGGCGCCGTCCGTATCGGCATCGGTCATAATGACGATTTTGTCATAGTTGATGTCTTCAACAGAAAAATCAGCCCCAACTCCGCCGCCAATCGCATGGATAATCGTATTGATTTCCTCATTTTTAAAGATATCCGACAGTTTCGCTTTTTCAGTATTAATAACTTTACCACGTAGGGGGAGAACTGCCTGAAAGCGGCGGTCGCGGCCCTGCTTGGCAGAACCACCCGCAGAATCACCCTCTACTAGGTAAAGTTCATTCTTTTGCGGATTTCGAGATTGCGCTGGTGTCAGCTTTCCAGAGAGGACTGCTTCTCCCCGTTTTTTCTTTTTGCCGCTCCGTGCATCTTCACGGGCTTTTCTTGCCGCTTCTCGGGCCTGATACGCTTTAATTGATTTTTTGATTAACAGCGAGCTGATATCAGGATTTTCTTCGAGGAAGTAGGAAAGGTGTTCAGATACCACGGAATCAACAGCGGATCTCGCTTCACTCGTACCGAGTTTTCCCTTTGTCTGTCCTTCAAATTGGAGCAGCTCTTCTGGTATTCTTACGGAAATAATCGCCGATAATCCTTCACGAATATCGTTACCGTCTAAGTTTTTGTCCTTTTCCTTCAGGAAAGCAACCTTGCGGGCGTAGTCATTGAACACCCTTGTCATCGCCGTTTTTGCGCCGGCTTCATGTGTACCGCCATCTCTCGTCCTTACGTTATTAACAAAGGACAAGACATTTTCGGAATAGCCATCATTGAATTGAAACGAAAATTCAACTTCAATCCCATTTTGAGTTCCTTCGAAGCTTCCAACTGGATGAAGAGTTTCTTTATCCTCGTTCAGGTATTCAACAAAAGCCTCAATTCCGTTTTCATAGTGAAAAACCTCATGGAGATCATTACGGTCATCGATAATCTCAATTTTTAATCCTTTTAACAAGAAAGCTGATTCTCTCAGCCGTTCAGATAGAGTTTCAAAATTATAGGTTGTGGTCGAGAAAATCGTCGTATCCGGCTTAAAATGAATCGTCGTTCCCGTTTGATTGGTTTTGCCGATTTTTTCGAGTGTGGTGACGGGTTTACCGCCATCTTCAAACCGTTGTTCATAAACGAAGCCATCTCGTTTAATGGTAACGATTAACCATTCAGATAACGCATTGACAACCGAAGCACCAACACCGTGCAGCCCGCCGCTGGTTTTATAGCCGCCTTGACCAAATTTACCACCGGCATGAAGCACCGTTAAAATAACCTCAGGAGTTGGTTTTCCCATTTTATGCATGCCTGTAGGCATTCCTCGACCCTTATCCATAACACTTATGGAATTATCTTTGTGTATTCTTACAATGATCTGATCCCCGAATCCGCCAAGTGCTTCATCGACAGAGTTATCCACGATCTCATAAACAAGATGATGAAGACCGCGTGAATCAGTGCTGCCAATGTACATACCAGGGCGCTTTCTTACCGCCTCAAGACCTTCTAGTACCTGGATGGCATCATCATTGTAATCAAATGCTTGCTGATTCCTTGCCACTAAAATACCCCTTCCTGCCTAAAAAAACATAAATGGCGCTCACCGCCATTTTTAAATTGAATTAGTAAAACATTCGTTTTAAAGAGTCCATTATCCTTTAAATTTATCCAATAGAACTAATGTTTGCCACATTTATTTTAACATAACTTGTTGCGGCGTCTATGCTTAATTGTAGCGATTTATTTCAATTTGGCAAATATGTATTTAAAAACAACTTATTTTTGTAATACAATTTTGACTGTCATTGTAGGGGATAAAAGAAAAAAACTGCTAAAAAATAGCAGCTTTTATCTCGTCATCGCATATTCGATTTTAATACAGCGATCCATAATAACCGTATAGCCCTTTTCTTTTAAAAATTGATAGGCTTCTTCATTGGCAAGACCGAGCTGGGCCCAATACACGTCCGCATCAATCTCGTCAAATTCTTTCGCGACATCGAACAATTGTTCTGATCTCCGGAAAACATTCACAATATCGACATGTCCCTCAATTTCTTTTAGAGAAGCAACTGCTTTGACACCTAATACTTCGTCGACAGCTGGGTTAACTGGAATGATTTCATAGCCCGCCTTTTGCATGACCTCTGATACTTGGTATGAAGCCTTTCCAGGATTGTCGCTTAGGCCTACAACTGCAATTCTTTTAGCCTTTTTTAAAATAGCGGCGATTTCCTCACGACTTGGATTTTCAATTGCCATTCTGACCACTCCCCATTAAGATTCTTACCTTTATTTTACCCTTTTTGAAAATAAAAACCAAAATAAAACGCTTGCAAACAGAAAAGCTACAGCGCCTTGACCAGGCGCTGCAGCTAAACCGGGAATATTTATCGTCAAACATGACTTTTTCATAAACAATTATCATTTCATAAAAAAACTCCCTTCCATGTGGGAGCTTACCTTAAGAAACAGAGATGAGTTCAGGTTTAACAGCCTCGTTTACCATTGGTACGGACAGGCAAAAACGGGCACCTGCCTCATGGTTTTCAACCGTAACCAATCCATTCATATTTTCTAGAATCATCTTGCTCATATAGAGGCCTAAACCGGTTCCATGCGGCCTCGTAGTAAAATAAGGATCAAAGATTTTATCGAGGATCGAAGGCTCAATCCCCCCGGCATTATCCGTGAATTCCGCCTTTACAAATTCCGCTGTTTTACTTAATTTAATCGTTATTTTTCTGTCCTTAATATCCTTTTGTACAAAGGCATCACGGGCATTGGTTAAGATATTCAATACCACTTGGCTATATTCGTTAGGAAAACCGTAAGCGATTAGTTCCCCGCGGTATTCAAATACCATCTTAATCCCATAATATTTTAGACTTGATGAAAAAATCGCCAATGCATCCTCAATTGAACTGCCAATTGAAAAAGGGGTTTTTTCGTTATTCGGTTTGTAGAACTTCTGAAAATCATGGATGGTACGAGACATGTGCTTGATTTGAATCATACTTTCCTTAGTGAAATTATTAATATAGATTTCATCAAGCTGACCAAATTCAAACTCTTCACGCACATCCTGAATAATAAGCGATAAACTATTTAACGGCTGGCGCCATTGATGTCCAATATTGGCAATCATTTCACCCATGGCAGCAAGTCTGGAATGCTGAATCAGGAGATGATCCTTTTGCCTGTTTTTTTCTACTTCCTCTTGAATTTTCTTTTCTAAGTTTCGATTAATGGCCTCGTACTTTTCCGCTAATTCACGATTGCTTTGTTCACTTGCTTTTAGCTTCTTCATCAGAACGCGGCTCTTAAATACATATAAACAAATGGTTAAAATAATATAACCAATCACCATCGATAAGGAAATATAGATAAATAGCATTCTAGCCACCTCCTTATTCTTCTTTGGTGTATAGTGATACACTGTTTCGTCCATTATTTTTTGAAGTGGTAAGCGCTCGGTCCAGTTCTGCCAGCAATTCCGCTTTTGTTTTACCAGGAGAAAATTCTGCCACTCCAAAGCTGCAGGTAACCTGGCCAATGGTATGAAAATGATATTGTTCAATAATTGACCGGATTGATTCAGCAAGTAACACAGCTTTATTTCCATCTGTTTCCGGAACAAGCAAGATGAATTCCTCGCCTCCCCAGCGGGCAAACATATCACACTCACGAATCCGCTGCTGGACAATGGTGGAAACAGTGATTAGCACCTTATCTCCTGCTGTTTGGCCAAATTGTTTATTAAGAGTTTGGAAGAAATCAATATCCATTAGAATAAGCGAAAAGGACCGATCAAATCGTTCGGCACGTCTCATTTCTCCGGCCAAAATTTCCTTGAACTTCTGCCGGGTGTAACTGCTAGTTAATGGGTCCAGCATGGCTAAATGTTCCTTTTCCCGGCTTTCTTTCTCTAAATCGGTTATATCTGTCAGGACAAATAAGATTTGTTTAGTGCCCGGAATCGGTCCTGCTTTCATGACATAGTTATAATCATTTCCTAGCGGGCCTTTCCAGCGAACTTTAGCTACATTTTTCCCGGTGGCTGAAAACTCTTCTATCCAACGCTCTTTATCCTTGGGATAAAAATAGTGAGGATCCTCGACAAAAAAACTGGAAAGAAACTGACTTTGATAACTCGCGGGATGATTCTTGTGGATCCCAATCCCCGTTACCGTTGAAAAGGCTTGATTCCATTCCACAATCTCTCCATTTTCAATCACGAAAATGAGATTATCTTGAAAATCAAGAATTGTCCGGGTTAGATTCTTTTGTTTTTCCAACTCTTTTTCTAATTGAATCTGGTAAACAGATTTTTGAATGGCTTGTAACAGCAAATCAAGATCAATTGGTTTTAAAATAAAATGATTGACATTGTTTTCAATTGATTGGACAAAAAAATCATTATCATCATGAGCGGTGGTGACAATGACTTGGACCTTTTCGTTTAGTTCCCTGATTCTTTTAATCATCTCTAACCCGCTCATTTGATTCATTTTAATATCAGCAATAATTAAATCCGGTTTGTATTTTTGATAGAGTTGTAATCCTTCCACGCCATCAATGGCAACATGGATATGGGCAAACCGGCGATTTAAAACCCGCAGCAGTTTTTCGCGGGAAAAGGTTTCATCTTCAACATATAAAACTCGTATATCAGGGTATTGATATTTAAGATATTGCAGAACGCTTCTGGCCATCCGACCATCACCTCTTTTAACAGTTAATAAATAACATTATGTAAGAAAACCGACCCTTCTACCTCATAGATAAAAGACCGGTTTTTAGTTAATCAAACGATTTTTCTCTATTATAGATTCACCTTTTCCTGCATTCAATCGCTTTAACCTAGGGTTGCTAAATTCTCCATTATTTTGTAATAAAATTGTCTTTAATTGTCCTTACTTTAGACTTAATAAGGAAAATATCACTATAAAAAACAGGATGAAAGTACTGTTTTCTCTATCTTTTTTTACAACTCTTTTAAACTTATCATCGAAAGGAATAGTGTTTTTTCGCAATTCCATGGTAAAATAGATGAACTGGATCTTTTATTGAAGGAGAAATTATTCATGATTCAAATTATCTTGGTCTTGATCCTTGCCTACTTACTTGGCTCCATTCCATCTGGGCTCATCGTGGGCAAAACATTCTACAAAGTCGACATCCGTGAACATGGAAGTGGGAATTTAGGGGGTACGAACACGTTTCGAACACTTGGTGTTAAAGCTGGATTAGCTGTCACACTTGCTGATATCCTGAAGGGCACACTCGCTGCCGCACTGCCTGTCATTTTCCATCTTGATATGAATCCATTATTGGCTGGGATTTTTGCGGTTGTGGGACATACTTATCCAATCTTTGCCGGATTTCGGGGCGGGAAAGCCGTTGCAACCTCTGGGGGAATCGTACTATTTGCAGCACCGTATATGTTTTTGACGGTAATAGTGGTCTTCTTTATTAGTTTATACATATCCAAATATGTATCTCTCTCCTCTATGATTGCTGGTATTACAGCTGTGTTATTTGCCATCATATCAGGACTGGTTCACAATTGGGACATCCCTTTATTAATCGTGGTGTTATTTTTAGCGACATTTGTTATTATCCGCCACCGCGCAAATATTAAAAGAATTATCAATAAAACGGAACCAAAAATTAAATGGCTATAAAGGGACATTCAGTCTCTTTATAGCCATTTTTTCTATACGTGCAATAGTTGAAATTTTTTATTGCCTAGTACATCTTGAACATAATCTAGTTTCGTGTGGTTGAAGTAAACCATATCTTTTTCATGAATAATCACGGTTAGATCGTTATATTCGAATGAACGATCTCCCTCAATCTTCCGCTCTTCCAGAGACAGATTTAATTTGGGGCCGCCTCAGCCAATCCCCATGGTTAAACGCAGGTAAAGCAGCTCATCTTCTGATGTTTTTTCTTGATTTATGATATCGGTTAATTTTTGGTAAGCACTTTCTGTTAGTTTAAACATCTCATCTTCCTTTCTACCTTTTTGTGAAAATGTCCTTGAATTATTTTAAAATCCTCTTTAAATATAATATAGTATGATTAAGGAGATCAAAAATCATTTAACTCGAGTATGATCCATAAGGAGATATTATGAAGAAAAAGGCCATTTTACCTTCTATTTTCATTATGCTTAGTTGTATTGTCATTGCCGCAATTCTCTTCATTCAACAAAGACAGTCCGCCATTCAGGATAAAATGTATCATGCCCAGAACCTTTCGTTACGTCCATTATTTAATGTGAATCGAAATCTACTTCTGACTGAAAAGATCACCCTGGGGGCGGTTGGTGATATCCTTATTCATCAACCGGTATACCAGGATGCTTTCAACGGGGCTGACTATAACTTTGACCCTATTTTTGAACAAGTAAAACCCCTATTGAAGAAACCGGATTTACTAACCGCCAATCAAGAAAGTATGTTAGGCGGATTGGCACTGGGGCTCTCCGGTTATCCAAGGTTCAACAGTCCACAACAGGTTGCGAATGCACTGCTAGATACTGGAGTAGATATCGTCTCGACCGCTAATAATCACGCCTTAGATCGAGGCGAACAAGCAATTCGCTCGGAATCAGCCTATTTGGACCAGATTGGGTTACCACATGTCGGCAGTTATATTAATGCGGCTGACCGCCAAAAACTGCGAATAATCGATAAAAACGGAATTAAGATTGCCTTTTTAGCTTATACATATGGAACAAACGGCATTCCACTTCCAAAAGGAAAAGATTATCTTGTTAATGTCATCAATAAAAATGTCATGAAAGCCGAAATCGCACGGGCAAAAACACAAGCAGATGTCGTGGTAATGAGCCTGCATTGGGGGGACGAATATAAACGAATCCCCACCAATGAGCAAAGGGAATTGGCTCAGTTTTTGGCCAACGAAGGGGCAGATATTATCTTTGGTTCCCATCCACATGTCTTGCAGCCAATGGAATGGATAAAAACAAAAGATGGGAGAAAGTCATTTGTTATCTATTCATTAGGAAATTTTATCTCTGGTCAACACGGCGATTACAGGGATATCGGTGGATTAGCCAGCATCGATATTACCAAACAAATCACCGAAAAAGGCAGTAAAATTGACCTATCTAATCCCGTTTTCACGCCAACATATGTAGTAAGCAAAAAAAACAAAAGCTTTCGAATCGTTCCGTTAGATAAGGCTGGAGCTTATGGCTTATCAAATGCAGGTTCTAAATACAATGAAATTGAGCAGCATATGACCCAATGGCTTAAATAATAGGAAAAGGCACTCTTGAAATGTTAACTCTCAGGAGTGCCTTTATCCTTTTGCCGAAGTTGTTCGAACAAGCCTTCTTTTAGTAAAATTTCTCTTTGCCGTTCCCCCAGTAAATCAAAATGGGAGTAGCCATCCTTGCGGTGATGGATCCATTCTTTCCTTAGCCCATACCGTTTACCCCAATCAGCTAATTGGTCAAGGTCAAGACATCCGACTTTGGTGACGGTGGTACAATCAGGAAAACGGTCATCCAGCCAATAATGAGTTAAAAACGCAATTTCACCTTGATCAATTTTCCTTTTCCATTCGTTTAACTCTTGTCTTTTGATACCAAAGGCCAACATCATCACCTCAATCCCTGTTGAAATTCGACCATAGAAGAAGTTATTTCTTCTTGATTTCCTCGTATTTTAAATACCACTCCGGAAAAGCCCTTTTAAAAGATGTTGGCTTAAAATTATCTTTTTTCACAATAATATGGGTCGAGGTGCCTTCCGCACAAATTTCATCATTGCCATTTAAAATCGTATAGGAATAAATGGTCTTAATGCCATCATTTAAGGATACCCAGGTCTTTACAAAGGCCTTGTCCCCATATCTTAATGGTTTCTTATAAGTGATTTGGATATCATAGACCGGAGCAAAGTAACCCGATTCCTCCATAGCCAAATAGCTATAACCAATATCCTCGATAAATCCAGTCCGGCCAAGCTCGAAAAATTTTAAATAGTTGGCATGATAGATAACGCCCATCATATCTGTATCCGCATAATACAGTTGAATTTCCCTTGTCGAGACAAAATAATTTTCCACCATAAACGTTCCTTTCATTCGTCAATAACCTGAAGTCTTCCCGAGTGCTTGTTTGACATCTTCCACTTCCAGGTACATCACTTTTTCTAAAAGATCCTCTTCGATAACATCACTCATTAACCGTAAAGCTTGTGCCTGAATCATATCGTCTACTAAATTGGTCGCAAATCGTCCATTCCCAATAATTGTTTCGGCATCCATCGTTTCAAGCAATAGGTTCTTAGCATCCTCCGTAAGCTGATATTGAAACTTACCAGCATAATTAACCATAATTTCAAGTAGCTCTTCATTTGAATAGTCCGGAAACAGGAAGAACTTTTTAAAACGGGAACGCAGTCCCGGATTGCTTTCTAATAATTGATTCATTTCATTTGGGTATCCAGCTAAAACGACCACTAAATTTTCATTTTGCTTGGTCATTTCATCTACAAGAGTATCGATGACTTCTTTTCCAAAATCACCGGATGTTTGACTGATTAAGGAATAAGCCTCATCAATGAAAAGAACCCCACCCAAGGCTTCTTTAATTTTTTGCTTCGTTTTTCCGGCTGTCTGTCCCACATATCCAGCCACAAAATCAGCACGACTCGCAACAATGAGATGGCCTCTTTTTAAAATACCGCATTCCTTTAAAAACTCCGCATAGATTTTTGCGACCGTTGTTTTCCCTGTACCCGGATTTCCCGTAAAAACGGCATGCAGCTGAATTGGTACAGTCGGCAGACCTCTTGATCTACGGAATTGCTGCATTTTGACGAATGAAATAAGTGTCTTTAGTTCGACCTTTAAGGAATCCAAGCCAATTAATTGGTTGAGCTTTTCCTGTGGAGATTCGGAAACAGTCTCTTTCTCGATTTGAAAATCTTCTTGGTCGAGGAGCATCATATCAAAGATATCTCCATCTGCTGTATGGTTGTCTGCCCCTTTTTTAAAAATCGCATCAATCACAATATTGTGGACAGTTCTGGCATTGCCAAAAGTATCGTCAACTCGTTCCTTTTCAAGGCGATGATCAATTTCAATCTTTGCTTCCTCTGTCAGGAGATAGTCATTTTCAGCTGCCACCAGCTCGGCAATCTGAATTAATTCTTCATTCGAGTAATTAGGAAGGTGAATAAAGTTTGATTGCGGGAAACGGCTTCGCAACCCAGGATTCGCATTTAAAAAGGAACGCATCTCATCTGGATAGCCAGCTAATATAACAGCGAATTTACCGCCATATTCGCTGCTTGTCATTAACGAAACAAGCGTATCGATCGCGGCTTGTCCATAATCGTTTCCTGTTTGTCCCTCCCGTTTTAAGCTATAGGCTTCATCAATAAATAACACGCCGCCAATCGAGCGTTCCACAATGGAACGAACATTTTCTTCCGTTTGCCCAACAAAGGATCCCACTAGCTGTGAGCGATTGGTTTCAATCACTTCCTCCCTTGGCAAAGCCCCGAGCTCGTGATAAATCTTCGCTAATAACCTAGCCAGCGTGGTTTTCCCTGTCCCAGGATTACCGGTTAGAATCATGTTAAGACTTAGCTCATCCTTAATCTGTAGCCCTCTTTCTTTCCGTTGCTTCTGGTACTTTAAAAAACGGTAAAAGTCATTGACCCGTTTCTTTACTAAATCCATCCCTATCATGTTTTGCAGCTGATCTAAAGCATTTTCCAATACAGCAGCAGACGTTTCTTCTTGAACAAATTGCTCTTTCCAGGTCTGTTTTAGTTCTTCTAAGTTGGCCATATGCAGCTTTAAATCATCATAATAGGTTGAAGTATGAAAAACCCCTGTTATGGACTGGTTGTATTCCTCGGCCGCCTTTAATAAACTCCCCGTCTCTTCAATCGAAGCAGAAAGCAGGTCGGCCAGTTTTTTATATTGTTGTAAAAGGTCATTTATATCCATTTTTGCGGCCGTATCGATCATTTGCTGTAATTCATGAAGGTGGTCATCGGCTTCCGCTAGAAAACGTTGACATACGTCAATATACTCTTCTGCTGTTTTCTTTTTCGCTGTCCGATTATCGGTTTCCCGCATCGAAGGGAAGGTCAGAGGAGTTAAAAGTTCCTCCATCTTCTTCCAATCTGATTGGACCGCAAATTCTTTTGCTTTTTGATTATGAGGATCAAGCATTAATGCCTTCTCTAACCAAACTTTCGCAATCGAATCGTCCATATCATGGTGAAGCCTGGATAAAGCTCCAAGCGTTAGCAGTTTAGATAATGACACAGGATTCGTTTCCTGGCGAATGACGGTTAGTAACTTTGCCTCATTTAAAATAACACCTGTATCATTCAGTTCTTTTTCCCACGCTTGAATCCACTCGAAGGAAGAAGAACGATTTTTTTCCAATTGATTCAAAATCATCACTCTTCTATTTTAAATTCTTTGATGCTTGGTTTTACTCACTATCTTATCATAATAAGTTACCCCAAATAAAATAAGAGGACTTAAAATGGCGAGTGGACCGTTATTGTGAATTCGAATGGATCCAAAACATCCCAAAAAGGACCTGTTCAGTTTGTGAACAGGTCCTAAGAGTATAGCTGTTAACCTTGGTTGTTTGCCTCATCTTTCACTTCAGAACGGAACGATTCGATGCTTTCCCGTCTGCGCTCGTTCTTTGCTTGGATTTGTTGTCTTTGTGTTTCACTATCTGTTAACGCAAGTGATTCTTCAGCAGCTTCCATATTTTCAATTGTATTGTGAATCATTGATTGAAGTTTTTCAACGTTATCGCTGCGGTCATCAGGATTTGGTTTGTTATTATAAGTCATCGTCAAATTCCTCCTCAAGTTGTATTTGGTACAGATATAGTTTGTAACGAGAAGCAAAATTTATCACAGGATTCTATGGTAACTTCAAACAAAAAGACCCGAAAGGCCTGAGCCTCACGGGTCTTATAAATGTTTAATTATTCACCTTTTGTTTGAATGACCTGTGCATGCTTTCCAGAAGTATCATTCATTTTCTTTCCATTATTTCCACTAAAGCCTCTAGGTTGAGTGCCTAAATGACTTGGTGTGTAAGCTTGAAAATGTTTTTTTGGATTACCCATGTCCAATCCCCCCTTACTTACATTTTACCCATAAGGAGGCGAAGCATGATTGGAAACAAATGTGATTACTCTGCTTTACCGAGGCGCTTTTCTTCTAAGCGCTGCTCAATTTTTTCCATAGCAGCACGGTCTTTTAAAAGTTGTGATTTATTTTCTAATACAAGTTCTGCGAATGAACGTTTTCTAGGCTTTCTCATTGGTTTCACCATCCTTATTACTTATTCTAACAGCTATTATTCCCGAAAACGGTTGCAATTATTACAACTTTTTGAAAATTTTAAGAAAGGTGGAACCTTTTCGCAAGAAAAAGTTCAAAAAACAAACAAAAAAAGAAGGTATTCCAAAAGTATAACTTTTAGGGCACCTTCTTTTTTAAACATTAAACTAGTCTGTTGAT
>NZ_JBALNF010000066.1:0-20077 GCF_036962465.1 Neobacillus vireti | reverse complement strand
AGGAGTCTTCGCGCCTTCCGCTCCAATCAACAGAGTTTGCTAAAATTATTCATCAACCAGCTTTTGGGTAAGCCTCTTTTTAATTCAATTGCTGGGTAAATTTTTTCATTTTCTCAAGCTTCATTGAGCCAGTATATTTGTTCTGAATGATCCCTTTACTGTTAATAAAATAGGTCGTCGGGATAGACAGGATTTGATAGGCTTCATTTACTTTGTCTTCTGCATCTAGAAGGATGGGAAACGTAATCTTATTTTCATTTACAAATCCCTGTACATCTAGTTGAGGGTCGATATTAACCGCTAAAATCACGGTATCATTATTAATTTGTTTAGAAAACTGCTCCATTTCCGGCATCTCTGCTTTACAAGGCGGGCACCAGGTTGCCCAGAAATTAAGCATTACCTTTTTTCCTTTTAAGTCCGAGAGCTTAACGGTGTCCCCGGTTAACGTCTTTAATTCGAAATCAGGTGCTGCAGCTCCAATGGAAAGTCCTTCTTTTACTGCCGATGCTTCGGTCGCCGTTTCCGGAGCTTCAGTCTTTTTATCCATTGCTTGAACAATCGCTACTGTCAGTAAACTAACAAGTACTACGGCGGCAATCACTTTTTTAATCATCCCGGAACCTCCTTTGTTTCATCTTCTGCTATAACGATTTTACACTATAAACTCAGTTGAAACAAAATAACTGTATGCCAAAGTTGTGACAAATTATTTTTTTATTTCTCTTTTTTGCTTAAGAAGAAGGTTAAATTCTCGGTCTAAAAGGGGATATTGGGGATCCTTTTGATCCATCATTGATAATTGTCCTAAAATAACGGCAATCTTGTTATCAATAATTAATAATGCGTCTTCGTTTCTTTCAGGATTCTTAACAGGATTTAAATATTCATCTGGATTCTTTTCGACCCGCTTCACTTTCTGACCTTCAAAAACAAGCAAACGATCACATAGCTTATTTAAAAAATAATAATCATGGGATACCGTAATGATTGTACCAGTGAACGCCGCTAACGTTTTTTCAAGCTGCTCTCTGCTTGGTAAATCTAGATGATTGGTTGGTTCATCAAGAATCAGCACATCGTATTCTTTCATCAAAATATCAGTCAGCTTTACCCTTGTCTTTTCGCCGGGACTTAAGTTCCCAATCGGCTTGATGATCTGTTGTTCTTTAAGACCTAAGTTAGCCAACAAGGTTCTGGCTCGGTAAATGTCTTCGCGATCGGTATACCCGAGAGTTTCTAACGCCGTTTTATCTTTAGGCAGATCGTCCACTTCTTGACTTAAATAAGCAATTTGGAGGGAATCACTTTTCCAAAGCTCACCACTAAAGCGGGGTTCTTCCCCTAATATGATTTTAATTAAGGTGGTTTTACCACAGCCGTTATCGCCGAGTAAGCCGATTCTCTCGCCGTGATTAATATAGAACTGTGTATCATTAAAAAGGACGCGATCTGCAAATTCTATTGCCAAATTCTTTGCCTCAATGATCCGCTTTCCTCTTTTCCCGCTTGCATCAAACTCGAATTTCACCTTTACTTCTTCAGCAGGCTTTTCAATCCTGTTTTTCGTTAATTCACTTTCTAATCGTTTCATTTTGGATTTGATTTGGCTGTCCCGTTTTTTCGCTTTGACGCGGTGGTATTCTTTGATGCCATTTTGCCTTTTGGTCGGACCTGAGCCATTCTTGGTTGAATCTCGGTGCGCTTTTTCAGACCAGGACTTTAATTGCTGCATTTGCGATTCTACCCTTTCGATCTGACGCTGTTGGACGTTATAATCATGCCGTTGGCTCTCAATTCTTTTTTGTTTTTCAAGCATATAATCGCTATAGTTCCCATTATAAAAAGAAATCTTGCTATTTTCTAATTCAAGTATTTGGTTAATAGCTTGATCAAGGAAATGACGGTCATGAGAAATGATGAAAACTGCGCCGGCAAACCTTTCAATTTCCGATACAAGCCAGTTAATCCCTTTAAAATCTAAATGATTGGTTGGTTCATCTAAGATTAAAAGTTCAGGCTTTGATGCCCAGATATTAGAAAGTGCCAGTTTCAGTTTTTCTCCTCCACTCAAATGAAGAAGTCGCTCAGGATTCCAGTCATAGGCTTTGTCGAGGCCTAATTCCTTTGTATATTGATATAAGTCCTTATCCGCATAGGCGTGTATTTGACCAAATTCATTCACCTCATACTCAATCGACTGTGACAAGTAACCTATTTTTAGGTGATCAGCCTTTTCCATCATTCCCGCATCCGGACTTAATTTTCCGAGTAAGAGTTTGGCCAAGGTTGTCTTCCCTGAGCCATTACTTCCGACGAGTCCAATTCGATCCCCCATCTTTATGTCAAATTGGAGGTTTTCAAGAACCTTTCTTAAATGAAAGCTTTTATCTAAACCCTTTACTCTTAACATGACTTTTTGATTTGTATGCATAAAAAAACTCCCTTCGATTGAACCTGAAGAGAGTTTATGTCCTAAATAATTCTATACCAAAAATCCAACACCAAATAAACCTATTACAGGTTAGGGTGTTTTCAGTATAAACGGTCAGGTCATAAAAAAGGACAGACTTATCCTACTCTTCAGGTTCAACTTTTTTCTATTCGAAAAAATATACTGAAAGATAGGATTAAAATTTCATCGGCCCTTTGTTCATTCCCTTACGTTTGATAGTTCCATTTTATTCAATAAGAGCTAACTTTGTCAATCCTTACATAAAAACACCATGCCTATTTAGACATGGTGTTAAGAATATTTCTTAGAAAATAGTTAGCTATAGCACCAAGGCGCTTTCGCATGCTAATTAAGCTTGTAATTTTTCACGAAGAACCATAGGCAGAATGCCGCCGTGACGGTAGTAATCAATCTCAACTTCAGAGTCAAAACGAACAAGAACTTCGAATTCTTTCTTGTTACCAGCTTCGTCTGTAGCTGTAACTTTTAATAGATCACGTGGTTTTACATTTTCATCTACTTGAACTTCGAATGTTTCTTTACCAGTTAGACCATGGGTTTCAGCGTTTTCGCCATCTTTAAATTGAAGTGGTAGTACGCCCATTAACACTAGGTTTGAACGGTGAATACGCTCAAAGCTTTCAGCAAGAACGGTTTTAATGCCAAGAAGGTTTGTACCTTTAGCAGCCCAGTCACGTGAAGAGCCCATTCCGTAATCTTTACCGGCAAGAACCATTAAGCCAGTACCATCAGCTTTATACTGCATGCAAGCATCATAGATAGAAGTAACTTCGCCTGTTGGCCAGTAAGTGGTGAATCCGCCTTCTGTACCTGGTGCGATTTGGTTACGAATACGAATGTTTGCAAAAGTTCCGCGCATCATTACTTCATGGTTACCACGGCGGGAACCGTAAGAGTTGAAGTCACGTGGCTGAACGCCTTTTTCTAACAAATATTTACCAGCTGGAGTATTTTTACCGATTGCTCCTGCAGGTGAAATATGGTCAGTTGTAACAGAGTCACCAAACTTACCAACGATACGAAGACCTGATAACGGTTCAACAGTGCCTGGTTCTGGTGATAACCCTTCAAAGAACGGCGGGTTCGCAATGTAAGTGGAATTTTCATCCCAGGTGTATAATGGTTCATTGCTAGTTTTGATTTCGTTCCAACGCTCGTTATCCCCAAAAACATTCTCATATTCTCTTCGGAATAATTCTGGTGTAACCGTACGTTTTACCACATCATTTACTTCAGCAGTAGATGGCCAAATATCCTTGAAGAATACATCATTGCCATCTTTATCTTTACCGATTGCTTCAGAAGCAAAGTCGATGTTTACGGTACCAGCAAGTGCGTAAGCAACTACTAATGGTGGTGAAGCAAGATAGTTAGCTTTTACAAGCGGGTGAATACGTCCTTCAAAGTTACGGTTACCTGAAAGAACGGATGTTACTAAAAGATCGTTTTCCGCGATTGTTTTTTCAATTTCTTCTTTTAATGGACCGGAGTTACCGATACATGTTGTACAACCATAACCTACAAGGTTAAAACCAATTTGCTCAAGGTATGGCAGTAAGCCAGAGTCACGCAGGTAACCTGTTACAACCTTTGAACCTGGGGCTAAAGAAGTTTTTACGAATTTAGGAACTTCCATTCCGAGTTCAACAGCTTTTTTCGCAACAAGTCCTGCACCAACTAGAACATATGGGTTAGATGTGTTTGTACAGCTAGTGATCGATGCAATGGCAACAGCACCAGTTTTAATGGTGGCTTCATCGCCATTATTAAATTTAATCACTGCTGACTTTTCAAGCTCATCTGTTTGTAAGCCGAAACCTTGGTTTCCTTGTGGAGCAGAAACAGCCTTGACGAATTCACCTTTCATTTGTGAAAGAGGAATTAAATCTTGAGGACGTTTAGGTCCTGAAAGGTTTGCTTCAATCTCGGCAAGGTCAATTTCAATGACATCTGTGTAAACAGGTTCAAAAGAAGGATCAAAGAATAAGCCGTTTGCTTTGCAGTACTCTTCTACAACCTTGACTTGCTCTTCGTCACGTCCAGTTAAGCGCATATATGCAAGTGACTCGTCGTCAATGGCGAAGAATCCACAAGTTGCACCGTATTCAGGAGCCATGTTGGCAATCGTAGCACGGTCTGCAAGTGGTAATGAAGGGACTCCAGGTCCGAAATACTCAACGAATTTTCCTACCACACCATGTTTACGAAGTACTTGAGTTACTTTTAATGCAAGGTCTGTTGCCGTTGCACCGTTTGGAAGTTCTCCAGTTAGTTTTACCCCGACCACTTCTGGTACAGGGAAATAGGAAGGCTGTCCAAGCATTCCAGCTTCTGCTTCGATACCGCCAACTCCCCAGCCAAGTACGCCGAGACCGTTAATCATCGTTGTATGTGAATCCGTTCCTACTAATGTATCAGGATATGTTTCTAGTTCTCCATCAACCTCAGCGACATGAACAACATCTGCCAAGTACTCAAGGTTTACTTGGTGTACGATTCCTGTTGCAGGCGGAACGGCACGATAGTTGTTAAATGATTTTTGTGCCCAGCTTAAGAACTGGTAACGTTCTGCATTACGTTCAAATTCATAATCCATGTTGATTTTTAAAGAATCAGAAGATCCGTATGCATCAACTTGGACTGAGTGATCGATAACAAGATCGACAGTTTTCTCAGGATTAATTTTGTCTGGGTCTCCGCCAAGGTCAGCCATTGCTTTTCTTAAGGAAGCAAGGTCAACTACTGCTGGAACACCAGTAAAGTCTTGAAGGATAACACGTGCTGGCTTGAATGGAACATCCACTTCTTTTTGCTCAGCAGTTCCCCATTTTGCTAAGTTTTCAACATGTTCTTTTGCGATTACGCGGCCATCGTATTGGCGAAGTACAGATTCAAGTAATACTTTCACGGAGTAAGGCAATTTGGAAACATTGCCAATGCCTGCTTCTTCTAAAGCATTTAAACGGTAGTAGTGGTAGCGTTTGCCGTTCGCCTCGAAGGAAGAACGCGCCTTAAATACGTCGTTTTTTACCATTTGTAATTCCCCCTGTTCGTGTTTCTAACATAATTAAATGAAAAGTCTTGAAAGTTTGAATTTTCCCATTCATCTTCACTTTTCTCACAATTCTTATCTTAATACAACCTATTACATAAGTAAATAACAAGAAAGTTATTGTGATTGATAAGTTTTTCTTATGTTTTTTATGTATTTTGTTCAGAATATTTTGTGAATCTCAACTATACAAGAGTGAATTTAGAATTTTAGGAAAATACTCTTTCACTAATATTATCGCAAAAAACTTTTATTTTGTCATTAATTAAGTAAAGGAGGAAATATTAAATGACAGGAGGTGATTGGCATGGTAAAACGTAAGTCTAATCATGTAATTCCAGGGATGAATGCGGCAAAAGGTCAAGGGAAAGGCGCTGGCTTTAATGAGGAATTTGCCAGTGAGCCAGAACTGACTGCAAAAGAAAGAATGAACAACAAAAAGCGAAAGAAAAATCAGTAGCATTAAAAGCTGCAGCGACTTGATCAGGCGCTGCAGCTGGACAATAGTAAAGCAGGAGGATCTCCCTCCTGCTTTTTTAGTCTTCTTGATTAACTTCTGATACCATCGTTTGAAGATCTTGCTGAAAACGTTCTAATTGGGCTTTCTGGTGTTCTGAAGCAACCTCGAGGGCATTTTCGATCTGTTGGTAGGCCTCATTCACTTCATCCTTTAAATGCTTGAGCTGGTGACCATAGCTTGCACTGTCACTCACAATGGTTTCATATAGGCCTTGAGCATTTTCGTATCCTTGCTGTGCGGCTTGAAAAGCTTGTTGTTTGTCTTTATTATAAGGATATTTTTGCATTTTCCATTCCACTCCTTCATTTTATATACCGTTAAATTGCACAGAACAATAAAATTTATTCAGCATAAAAACACTTATTGACTGCATCCTAACAGATAGGAGGGATGAATGATGGTAAACAAAAATGATGGAAAAGATATGCGTAAAAATGCTCCAAAACAATCCGGTCAGCCGGAACCACTAAGTGGATCTAAGAAAGTGAAGAACCGGAACCATTCACGAAATAACCATAACCCTGGACACGATATGTAATAAAGAAAAGTTGCAGCCCCCCTTGTGCTGCAACTTTAATGAAAAACGGAAGCGCCCTTAATGGAACTTAGGCGCTTCCTTCCGGTATTAAGAATTGAGACCAGCTAGAGCTTCTAACAATTCTGATTCTTCTTCAGTTGAAACGGTTCTCAAATCAATAATAAATTCATCTTTTTGGATACGGGCAACAATCGCAGGTTTCGTTTCCGTTCGTAGTTTTCTGCCGATTTGTTCTGCGCTTAGTGAATCATGCTTTAAGGCAACGACCATCGTTGGCAGTAAAACATCCGGCATGGTTCCCCCTCCGACTTGGCTAAAGTCCTGGAAAATAGCCGTTTGAAAATGACTCGTTTTTTGTAATAATTTTGTAACGAATAATTGTGCTCTTTCGTCTAATTGATGAATAGAAACTAATAAATCACGAATTGTTGGGATATTTCTCATTGCCGTTTCCCCTCGGGCATACTCAATTAATGTCCCTTCCAGAGCAGCTAATGTCATTTTATCTACCCGAACCACTCTGGCTAATTGGTGTTTTTTCAATTGATCAATAATTTCCTTTTTGCCGGCAATAATCCCTGCCTGCGGTCCTCCCAGGAGCTTATCTCCACTAAAGGTTACAACATCTGCCCCCAACTCGATAACTTCTTTTACAACAGGCTCATCACCAATACCGTGCTTTCTAAAGTCAAACAGTGCACCGCTGCCAAGGTCTTCGTAAAAGATCACATTTTCTTGCCTTTTGGTTAACTGCACCAGTTCGTCTGTTTCAACTGTTTTTGTAAAACCAATGACTTTAAAATTACTGGTATGAACCTTCATGATGACAGCTGTATCTTGTGACAATGCCTCTTCATAATCAGACAAATGGGTTTTATTTGTCGTTCCTACTTCTTTAAGGGTGGCTCCGCTTTCTTCCATGATCGATGATATGCGAAAGGATCCGCCGATCTCAACAAGCTGTCCACGGGACACAATGACCTCTTTATTTTTAGCTAGCGCCCTTAAGACTAGATAAACAGCGGCGGCATTATTGTTAACAACCATTGCGGCTTCAGCACCGGTAATCTCTCTAATGAGCGCTTCAACATGACTATGCCGGGAACCCCGTTCTCCTTCCTTCAGTCTATATTCGAGATTGGAGTAATTTCTAGCCGTTTCCATCACATGTTTAATCGCATTCTCACTGAGCCTTGCCCTTCCAAGGTTCGTATGTAAAATCGTGCCTGTGGCATTAATAACTCTTTCAATCGTATAGGTATATTGCTTTTGAAGAGTTTCTTCTAAGATGTGAAACAATTCTTGTGTAAATTTATCTGTTCCAGGTATGGAGCCTTGCCAATTGCCTTTAAGGACGGATTCCCTGATTTGATCAAGTACTTCTTTTAGATGTTTAGTAAGCAGTGCATGATCAAGTCGATTTTCGTTAGACAATTTGGAAAAACTCTCATGGTTTTGAAGCTCATGGATGGCTGGTAATGAACGTAACCATTCTTTCACAATAAAAACTCCTTCTTTTCCCTAGCTGACGGCTATTTGACTTTTTGTATAAAATTCGGGCAATTTAGCCGCCAGCCTATGCCTTTTCGCAGCTCGTCCAGTGGCAAAATTTCTTTTCCTATTATATCATAATCGGTTCACATTTTAAGGCTGAATCGAATAAAATGAACGAGCAAGGGGGATTAAAGATGAAGAAAAAACATCCACAAAATCAAACCTTTGATTTTGCTTTAGTGGAAAAGTGGCTTGAAAACTATTTTCTGGATCCGCTTACTTCTTATTATGACCAAACCCAGTTTCAAATTGACCTGTTCGAGACGGCTCAAGAGTGGATTGTTGAAGCAATCTTAAGTGATTTTGAAGCATCAAATATACGAGTCTATATAGAAGAGAAAAAATTAACCATTTTGGCAAATAACCCCCCCCTTTACCTGCCCCATCATCAACGTTCGCGTTCAATCGAGTTTCCCTTTTATATCAACGAACAGGATATATCAGCTGCTTTTACAAATGGAATTCTGGAGATTTTTATCTCTAAAACCAAAAAAGGAACAGGGAAAAATAGATATATTACTTTACCTTAGATCGATAAGGTGAATTTTTTTCTCATTCGGTTAACATAATATGATTATGTAAATTAAATGAGGCCCTTTTTAAGGGCCTCTTGTTATTTGGTCGTGATGATTTCAATCATTTCATCTGTTTCTGGGAATACGCCTGTATCAAGCTTGGAATAGATTTTTTCGCCATTGACGGTTACTTCGAACGCACCGCCCGAACTCGGAATGAGTTCTAGTTTTTGTATGTCCCGATAGAAATGGTTAAATAACTCTTCTGCGAAACTCGCAGCTTTAGGTGCGTAGTTTCATTGCATACAAAATTCTACAACGACATGGTAATTCTTCATGTTTTCACCTCCTAAATTCCGATTTTCCTATATCTAGATAGTAGTAATAATTTTATCGTATACCCCCTGCCGTCTGCAAATGTTCTGCAATCCTCGTGCGGATTCACGCGGAAAGAGGTATACTATGAAAATGGAGGTGGACATGTTGAGTGAACAAGAGAAGATTCGCCTAACCTCTTTTTCGACAAAAGCGGGTTGAGGCTGCAAAATTGGTCCTGAGGACCTGGCGCAAGTTTTGCGTCAATTACCTAAACAAGAACCTGTCCCTGAATTGATTGTGGGGCTTGATACATCGGATGATGCCGGGGTTTATAAATTAACGGACTCCATTGCTCTTATACAAACGGTTGACTATTTTACACCGATTGTCGACGACCCATATATGTTCGGTCAAATTACGGCAGCAAATGCGTTAAGTGATGTCTATGCTATGGGCGGACAGCCGAAAACGGTTATGAATATTGTCGGCTTTCCGATTAAGAAACTTGGAGCTGAAATGCTTTCAGATATCCTGCTTGGTGCAGCCGATAAAGTAAAAGAAGCTGGCGCCATTACAGTGGGCGGTCACTCCATCGATGACCAGGAACCTAAGTTTGGTCTTTCTGTAACAGGGATCGTTCATCCCGATAAGGTTTGGAAAAATGTCGGTGCCAAACCGGGGGATGTGTTAGTTTTAACCAAACCAATTGGAGTTGGTATTCTGACGACCGGTATTAAACGAAGTGCGGTAACACCCGAGCAGGAGCAGCAGGTTACCGATACGATGGCCATGCTCAATAAGACAGCAGCTGAAGTTTTGACCAATTATCAACCACATGCTGTTACAGATGTAACAGGCTTTGGTTTGCTTGGACATGGCAGCGAAATGGCGCGCGGCAGTGATGTCAGCTTTGAAATTCATCTAAGTCAGGTGCCTATTTTAGAAGGGGCTGTCGAGTTAGCGAAAAATGGCGTTGTACCAGGCGGATCAAAGTCAAATCATAAATGGATTAGTAATGATACCGTTTATGAGGAGATTACTTCGGAAGAGCAGCTTGTTCTTTGTGATGCTATTACATCTGGGGGCTTGCTGGTTTCCATGGATGAAATAGAAGCGAGAAAGTATGTAGACCAGCTGCATGCTTCCGGCGTTGTTCAAGCTGCGATCGTTGGGCGTGTGTTGGAAAAGCAAGAGAAATATATTTATGTGAAAAGATAACACTGTTGACGGCGGGTACCTACTGCGTTACAAGTTAATAAATGAAGAAAGCCTGTCGATTGACAGGCTTTCTTTATTTTGTTTCTAAAAAAGATAGGGCTTAGAATTTGTCTACAGCAAAGTCTATTGGTCATTGGTGCAGTGATATTAATGGAAAATGTCTAATAGAATCTGCCTAATGGACAGATTTCCTGATAAAACGATGAATTTGTCGATTAGGGCTTGGTCTATAGGACAAATCTTCTTTCTAGCGATTGTATTTGTCTAATAGAAGCGTTCTATTGGACAGTTTAGCAGTAAGAATTTAGATTATTGTCCAATAGAGTTAAATCTTTTGAACAACTTATCTGCATGTTTTTATTTGTAAAGATATCCTTGAAATCAAAAGTGGAGCCATACACGATAACAAAATAAAAAACCCGGGCCCTTTGGCTCAGGTTTCAATCATCTACATTTTCTTCCGCAGCTTCTCGATCATATCGTGCGTCATTTTATCCAAATCGTACTCATATTTAAAGCCCCACTCTTCCCTTGCGGCACTGGCGTCAATCGAATCGGGCCAGCTCTCGGCAATCCTCTGCCGTTCAGGATCTACCCTATAGGACATCTCAAACCCCGGGATATATTTTGCGATACTGGCGGCAATATCCTCCGGGGCAAAACTCATGGCTGTTACATTAAAAGCATTACGATGCTTTAGCCTTGAGCTATCCGCTTCCATTAAGTCAATAATCGCGTGCAGCGCGTCCGGCATGTACATCATATCCATAAAGGTGCCTTTCTCAATATAGGAAGTATACCTTCCATGTTTAACCGCTTCATAATAAATCTCAACTGCATAATCCGTTGTTCCCCCGCCAGGAAAGGCAACATGGGAGATTAGGCCGGGGAAACGCAAACCGCGCGTATCGACGCCAAATTTATGATAATAATAATCGGCAAGTAATTCTCCGGCAACCTTATTGACCCCATACATTGTAGTCGGCCGCATAATCGTATCCTGTGGAGTATTATGTTTTGGTGTGGATGGTCCAAACGCACCAATCGAGCTAGGCGTAAAAAATTGGGCTTTTAATTCCCTGGCTGTTTCAAGGGCATTCATCAGCCCGCCCATATTCAAGTTCCAAGCAAAAACAGGTTTTGCCTCGGCAGTGGCGGAAAGCAGCGCTGCTAAATGCATGATGGTATCCACTTTGTATTTTTGGGCTGTCTCCATCATCTGCTTTAAATCAGTCACATCAACGGTTTCAAAGGGGCCGCTCTGGGCTGCTTCACTATCATTCTTTTTGATATCTGTCGCAATGACCTGATCTGCTCCGTAAATGTCCCTTAACTTTAAGGTTAATTCTGATCCAATTTGTCCTAATGCACCAGTGATTAAAATACGCTTCATCGTCGTTTCTCCGTCCTCTTCACTTATGCTGAATATTTCTATTTATTTATGGATACGTTACCTAGTTGTGTAGAGTGTCTATATTAACGTTTAAATGACGCCCATTTCCGTGCCGACTTTTTTATAAATGGCAATGGCTTGATCAAGCATTTCCTTCGAATGAGCGGCAGTTGGCATATTGCGGACCCGGCCGGTACCCTTTGATACAGTCGGGAATACAATTGCTTTCGCATAAACTCCCTCTTCATTCAGACGTTTACTAAATTGCTGGGTGAGCGACTCGTCGCCAATGATACATGGTGTGATTGGGGTTTCGCTTTTGCCAATATTAAAACCTAATTCCTTTAAGCCCTTTTTGAGATAATCGCCATTTTCCCATAGCTTTTTGTTCAGGTCGGTGCTTTCCATTAATATTTCGATTGACCTTTTACATGCAGCCACATCCGCAGGTGTTAAGGAAGTGGAAAAAAGAAACGGGCGGCTCCGAACCTTCAACCAGTCAATCAAATTTTTCTTACCGGCTACATACCCGCCGACCACTCCGATCGCCTTTGATAAAGTCCCAATTTGAAAATCAATTTTATCGGACAGACCAAAATGCTTAACAGTTCCTGCCCCTTCCCCAAGAACACCCGATCCATGTGCATCATCAACGTACGTAATTAAATCAAATTCCTCCGCAATCCTAACAATTTCTGGCAGCAAGGCAATATCACCATCCATCGAAAAAACGCCATCTGTAATCACCATAATTTTGTTATAATGACCTGATTCTTTTGCTGCTTTTGCCTTCGTACGCAAATCTTCCATATCAGAGTGTTTGACACGAATAATTTTTGCTTTAGAAAGCCTGCAGCCATCAATAATTGAGGCGTGGTTTAATTCATCAGAAAGGATCGCATCATTGCTATCCATAACGGCGGAAATTGCAGCCATATTACAATTGAAGCCTGATTGGTAGGCAATCGCTGCCTCGGTATGTTTAAATTCCGCCAACTTTTCCTCTAGCTCAACATGTAATTTAAGCGTTCCATTGATGGTACGGACGGCCCCTGCGCCAACACCGTATTTTGCGATGGCATCTTTAGCTGCCTCTTTAAGTCTTTCGTCAGTTGCTAAACCTAAATAATTGTTAGATGATAGATTAATTAGTTGCTTACCGTTGATGGTTATGAGTGGACCATTTGGACTTTCAAGTGGATCGATGACATTGTATAAGCCTTTCCCCTTTAAATCTTCAAGATTTTCATTTAAAAAAGTTTCTAAAATATGACTAGACACAAAATGTTCCTCCTTAGTAATTGAAGTTGGGCTTGTCATGAACAAAAAACAATCGTCCTCCTGGAGTGGACACTAGAAAATTGTTAAAGTAATGATATGTAAGGATTTATACTGTTTACTTTATCATATTATTTATAATTTGTTCACTACAAATGGACAGTTTTATTTAAAAAATCAGTGTAACGGGGTAAAAATGTGGATGTTTCTTTCTATATCTTATTCTTGCTGTCAAACTAATCATTTCTAAAAGGTATTTTTTTCGTTATAATACACTTTGAACTATATTCACCTGCTTCTTAGAAAGGATGTCTAACATGACTGCTTTAACTTCTGCCCTCTATTACATTGTCATTGGTGCTGTATTTATTTATATTTTTATTTATGCATATGATTTCTTTTACGGTGAGAAACCAGAAAAACAAATAAAAAAGATTCATAAACACTTTCGTAAGGAAACCATCAAGAAAATTGAACTGTTAGAGGTTGAACCCCGTAAATATACCCTATACCAAGTGAGATTAGAAAACGGCATCAAAAAAGTAAAATTAAAGCCAGGTTATAAAGTGGTTAATATCGTAGCGAAGAAGGAAACGAAAAAGAAACAGAAAAAAGGAACCGTTTAAATGATTAACGGGTTCCATTCCTCTCAAGACGTCTAACTATATAAGGTAAAACGCCTATCGAATTGTATGAATTTGATAGGCGTTTTTTAGTAGTATATGGAAATTTCTATCCTTTTTTCACTGGAAATTTGTATAATGGGATTATCATATTGGTTTTTGGGGGAATTTTGATGGGAAATAACAACAATCTATTTGATAACAAAAATTACATTCATACTTATCTTTCATATATGTTAAGTAATAAATTTACCGTTGCATACAATGACTATCTATTCTTTTCAACAAAGACATTCCCATCTGATTCTAATCGGTCTTCTTTTATAGAATCTCCAAATAAACGGGCATTCTCAACACTTGAATACTTACATAAAGGAAAAAAAAGAATGGCAGACTTCAACCAATTTATGGAGAATACAGGTACTACTGCTTTACTTATTATTAAAAATGACACTATTTTATATGAAAATTATTTTAATGGTCATAAAAGAGAAACTCCTCAAAAGTTGTTCTCCATTACAAAATCATTTATTTCTGCTCTTGTTGGAATCGCTATTGATAGTGGTTATATAAGAAGTGTAGATGATCTCGTTTCTTTTTATATACCCGAATTAAAACTTAAAAATATCAGAATCAAACATCTCCTTCAGATGGACGCGGGCATAAAGTTCAAGGAAGGTCATTTCCCGTGGAAAGACGAGGCAAAAGTTTACTTATATCCGAATGCACGGGAACTGGCACTGACCATTGTAGAAGATACGAAGGATACATTTTTTCATTATAATGATTATCACTTGTTAATATTAGGGCTTATCCTTGAAAGGACAACAGGTAAAAGTGTAACTGACTTTTTTTATGAGAAGATATGGAGTCCATTAGGGATGGAATTTCCGGGTTTTATGATATTAGACAGTGAAAAGTATTCATTTGAAAAAATTGAGAGCGGGTTAGTAATGACTGCAATCGATTTAGCAAAGTTCGGTAGTTTATACTTGAAAAATGGTGAATGGGAAGGCAAACGGATTATTAGCCAAGACTGGATTGAGGAATCAGTAAGTCCAAAAAATGTCCTTTCTAATAGTGAACATTTCCGATATTATCATAAACATCCTTGGGGAAAAATGTGGTTTAGTCAAAATAAAGCATATTATAAATATCTATGGTGGGGACATTTAAATAGCAAAACGAATAATGACTATTTTGCTTTAGGGGCATTAGGTCAAGTTTTATATATTAGTCCAGAAAACAATACATTGGCTATTCGTCTTGGAAGAAAGTGGGGAGTTATGGACTGGTGGCCTACAATTTTATATAAACTAATCAATTCTACAACCTAGAATGGGTTATTTTTTGAAAACAAACCAAAAGACACCGTAGATTGCGGTGTCTTTTAATGCACATTTTACTTTACATTTATAGCTGAACATTAACGTGTTTTGGTAGGAAACCGAACTCGTTTTTTTTTCAGCTTATCGGAGTTTAAATGATATTCAATTTGACTTCAAAGAACCTTACTTCACTCCTACATTCGATAATTTACCCGCAGAGCTATTAATCTTTTGCAGTGCTTGTTTGTATTCAGACTCTAACTGGTTAATAATAGCTGCAGCCGATTCAATCCGATCAATGGCCCCGACACCATGACCGGCAGACCATATATCCTTCCAAGCCTTGGCATTTGTTTCTTTTTGCATATCGTCAAAATTGACTTGGTCTTTCTTTACTAATTGGCCTGGATCAAGTCCAGCTTTTTTAATACTTGGAATAAGCATGTTTGCTTTAACGCCGGAGAATGCATCCGTTAAGATTAAATCCTCCTGTGTTGCCTCAACGAGCATTTCTTTGTATTCAACATTAGCCATACTTTCACTTGCCACAATGAACCGTGTACCCATATAAGCAAGATCGGCCCCAGCGGCTTGAGCTGCTAGAATGCCTTTTCCGGTCGAAATAGAGCCGGCAAGAATGATGATTCCATCCCAGAATGACCGCACCATATCAACAAACGCAAAACTATTAATTTGCCCGGCATGGCCGCCCGCACCGCTTGCCACAAGAATAAGACCATCAACACCCGCTTCGGCTGCTTTTTTAGCAAATTTTAAATCGCTTACATCCGAAAAAACAAGTCCGCCGTATTCATGAACAATCTCAACGACGTGCTTTGGACTTCCCAATGAGGTAATGACTAACTGTGGTTTATGCTTTTTAATTAAGTTGAGTTCATCCTGCAGACGGCTATAAGAGCTATGTACCACCATATTCATAGCCCAGGGAGCAATTTTTCGATTCGGGTCAACTGTCCGTGCCTCCTCTAGTTCTTCATTTAACTGTCCCATCCACTGGTCTAACACTTCAATTGGTCTTGCATTTGGGGCAGGAAAAGAGCCAATCACTCCATTTAAACAGCACGCCTTAACTAACTCAGGGCCTGACACTAAAAACATTGGTGCAGAAATAGCCGGCAACCGGAGTTGGTTCCACCAGCTTTCAGGTATTGATTTTTGCAAACTAAACCCCTCCTCGGTTTGGAATATTCTGACTAAATATCTGTATGTTAATAGTACTCGAAACTGAATGACTATTCAATCTTAGATTTTACTTTCCATTAATCGAATGAAAATGGTTTCAATAAGCGAATAATGAATTAATTTTTTTGTATGAATGTTCGTTATTTGCTAAAAAGGGATTGATTTCCCCTATTATCCTGATATAATGTGAATATATTAAATATAGTTTCGCTCATATAATCGCGGGGATATGGCCCGCAAGTTTCTACCGGATTGCCGTTAACAATCCGACTATGAGTGGGTAATGAAATTTGCCTATTTGTGCTTATTTAAGCAATTATGAAGCCCAATGGTCATTGCCTCACTCGGATTACGATGTGAGCGATGACCATTGGGCTTTTTACTATTCAAGGGGGATTTAACATTATGAGATTACTAGAAGAAAAGATTATTTCGGAAGGTAGGGTTCTGTCTGATCAAGTCTTAAAAGTGGATTCATTTCTTAACCATCAAATCGACCCTTTCCTAATGAAGGAAATTGGAAAAGAATTTGCGGCACGATTTGCTAACGAAGGAATTACAAAAATCGTGACGATAGAATCTTCTGGTATCGCCCCTGCTGTGATGGCTGGATTGTATCTGAATGTGCCAGTAGTGTTTGCTCGAAAAAGAAAATCCTTAACGCTTACGGATGACTTACTTACTGCGTCTGTCCATTCGTTTACAAAAAAAGAAACAAACGAAATATCCATTTCGAAAAAATATTTAGACGAAGCGGACCGTGTCCTCATAATTGATGACTTCCTCGCCAATGGACAAGCAGCGCTGGGATTAGTTGAGATTGTCCAACAAAGTGGTGCCATGGTGTTGGGAATTGGGATTGTGATTGAAAAGGCTTTTCAGCAAGGATCAGAAAAACTAAAAGAACGTGGATTAAGGGTGGAATCATTAGCAAGGATTGCCTCCCTGGCAAACGGTCAAGTTCAATTTATTAATGAAAATGTGGAGGAATTAGTCTAATGAAACAAAGTCCATGGAAAACAGCATCTTTAGGAATTCAGCATGTATTAGCAATGTACGCCGGGGCTGTAATCGTCCCTCTAATAATTGGCGGTGCCCTTCATTTATCTGGCAAGCAACTAGCTTATTTAGTTTCATTAGATATCCTAACAAGTGGGATCGCTACTCTTTTACAAGTTTGGCAAAATCGATACTTTGGAATCGGACTTCCAATCGTTCTTGGCTGTACGTTTACTGCCGTTGGTCCGATCATTGCCATTGGCGGTCAATATGGTATGGGTGCGATTTATGGATCGATTCTTGTTTCAGGTATTATTGTAATTATAATTGCTTCATTTTTTGGAAAACTTGTTCGTTTCTTCCCACCTGTTGTAACGGGTTCTGTCGTTACAATTATAGGACTTACCCTTATTCCAGTTGCGATGAATAATGTAGCTGGAGGACAAGGAAGCCCTGATTTCGGCTCAGTAACAAATCTATCTCTAGCTTTTGGAACATTATTATTCATTATTGTTCTTTATCGTTTTTCTAAAGGATTTATTCGTGCCATTTCTATTTTACTAGGCCTGATTGCTGGGACGATTGTAGCAGCACTTTTAGGAAAAGTTGATTTTTCTTCCGTTGGAGAGGCTTCATGGTTCCACATGGTTGCTCCTCTGCACTTTGCAGCACCAACGTTTGAATTTGCTCCAATTATTACGATGACACTTGTGGCAATTGTTAGTCTTATTGAATCAACTGGTGTGTACTTTGCATTAAGTGATATTACGGGAAAAAAGTTAACGGAACAGGATTTGGTAAAAGGTTATCGTGCAGAGGGCCTAGCAAGTATTTTAGGAGCATTATTTAACTCCTTCCCTTATACGACTTATTCTCAAAATGTCGGACTTGTTCAATTTTCAGGTGTTAAGTCGAAAAATGTGATTTACACTACGGCTGGTATTTTAATTTTCCTTGGATTTGTTCCTAAGGTAGCAGCTTTAACTACGGTTATTCCTACCTCCGTTCTTGGCGGTGCTATGGTAGCGATGTTTGGAATGGTTATTGCTTCTGGAATTAAGATGTTAAGTAAAGTTGACTTCTCATCTCAAGAGAATCTTTTAATCATCGCTTGCTCCGTTGGTGTGGGTCTAGGAGTTACAACTGTTCCTACTTTATTTGACGCCCTTCCGGAAAGTGTGAAAATTTTAACCAACAGTGGAATTGTCGCAGGAAGCTTAACGGCGATTGTACTCAATATCATCTTCAATGTTGCAAAACCAAAGCAGCAAAGCCAAACAATCGGAAATAATAACCAAAGCATAGCATAAAGTTCATTAACACACACAAATATCCAACATATTACTGGCTAAAATATGTCGATACGTTGCCTACATTTTCTTAGCAAAAATGTATTTTATGAGGTGACGTTTTTGAAAAGAAAATGAATAACAAGTAGGACAGTGAGTGAAGAATAGATAACCACCAATCGAAATGACTGGTGGTTGTTTTATTTTCCCGTCCCGTAATATACTTACACTTCAATAATCGCTTTATCAATTTCTCAATATCTAATTCACCTACATATGTTACTTTCCCCAAACCTTCCACATGGTAAGTTTCTTCTCTGGTCTTTTCTTTAGAAATACCTTTCATATTATTTACCTTCATCAATTTTCCAAGCATTTCTTGTTTAATGATTCAAGTTAATTATTGCTTTAGCCATTAATTCTAAGTTAGGTTCTCTCGTCCTAGTTCGGTTACACGGCGGTCTACATTGACCAGTTATTTTTGAAATAACGATTTTCTCACAAGTTTTTTAAACAGCTTGATTTTATTTTTGGAACTATTATTAACGTGACAGGTTATTTTAAGAATGATTATAATTGAATAAGAACTTAACTCAGCGGTGTTGCTGTTTCATAATAAAGGAGGTATACGATGAAGTTTTTTATAAAGTTAAATACTCTTAGTGCCTTATACGCTATAGCGTTGTTTTTAGCAATCGAACTCATAATAAATGTATATCATATAAGTGTGTTAACTGGATGGGAGTGGGATAATGTTTACATTGTAATTGCTGCTATTAATGTTATTGGACTTCTACTTTGGACAATTTTATTCATTTTCTTAACAAAAAAATGGACTATAGGCAGAAAATACAGCTATTTGTCACTCCTTTTGTGGTTACCATATTTTATTCTTTTTTTCTCTTTTTTTCCTGTTTTTATTCCTATTAATGCAGGAGTAATGATTTTTCCGAGATACAACCTTCTGATTTATGGGTCAGTCATTCTGTATCCAGTTTACATATTATTTATAAATCTATATGCTTCACCTCTAAGTACAGATTACGATGAAATAGGGCATTCATAATGCAGGTCACTTTTTGCTACTTAATCATCTCGCTTTGATTTTTTTTTAAAAAGAGTGAGCCTAATTAGCCCACTCTATAAAACTAGGGATTCTGAGGAGTCCCTTTTTAGTTAGATTCCTAAATTTAACCTTTTCCTTTCCATCACAATTTCCATTGTTGGTAAATAAGTATTTTCATTTATTTCTTCTATTCTGTATGTTTTCATGACTCTTTTGTGTACATTAAATTAATGGGTGGGATTGTTCAGACAAGGGAGTTCGCTTTTTACTAAAATGCGCAGTATTTTAAAAAGGAAATTAAATCCTAACCCTGCATGAATACATTTTTTTAAAAAAGACATTCTAAGTAAAAAGTGTAAAGGAATTTTAAATATGTCAATGAGAAATAAGTGGTTATTTAATATTTCAATGGTACTACTCTCTTGGATCCCAATGTTTTTTTTGGAATGGAGAAGTATTAAGAGATTTTTCCCATCCTTTATTTTCGTGTATTTAATAAATCTTATTGATGTTCCAATTGGAAAGAAACGTAGATGGTGGTTGTTCTATAATAAACCAAAATCCTTTTTTTATAACGAATTTCCGTTTTTAATAGGTCCAATGTTAGCGGTGGCTTTATGGTCATTAAAATGGACATATGGAAATTTCAAAAAGTTTATTACACTAAGCGCTTTGTTTCATTTAATTTTTACCATTCTAGCTAAAAG
>NZ_JBALNF010000065.1:64357-89537 GCF_036962465.1 Neobacillus vireti | reverse complement strand
TTTTAGAGTCGTTTTTTTTCAATCCATTAATTAGTTAAAGCTTCTCACCATCAGTGGCAATAACATTTTTGTACCAATGAAAAGATTTTTTAGGAGTCCGCTTTAATGTCCCATTACCATAATCATCTTGATCTACATAGATAAACCCATAGCGTTTAGACATTTCTGAAGTACCAGCACTGATTAAATCAATACAACCCCAAGTGGTGTATCCGATTAGGTCTACTCCATCCTGAATGGCATCTCCCATTGCCTTGATATGTTCACGGAGATAATCAATTCTGTAATCATCTTGAATCGTACCATCTTCTTCTACCTTGTCATACGCACCTAAGCCATTTTCCACAATAAATAAAGGCACTTCATAACGGTCATACAATTTCTTCAAGGTAATTCTTAATCCTGTTGGGTCGATCTGCCATCCCCAATCAGATGTTTCAAGATAAGGGTTCAATATTCCGCTCGAGAAGTTCCCTTTTTGTTTCAACTTATCAGGATCACCGCTCGCCACCATTGTCATGTAGTAACTAAATGATAGAAAATCTACTGGATGCTGAAGCAAGATTTCTTCATCACCAGGTACCATCTCGATGTGGATATTATTTTTTGCAAAATAGCTTAACATATGACTTGGGTAATAGCCGCGAACCTGGACATCTGTGAAGAATAGATTCTTTTGATCTTCTTCCAATGCAGCTAGCACATCTCGAGGATTACAAGTTTCTGGATATACTTCCATACGAGCTAACATACAGCCGATTTGTGAACCAGGAATGATTTCATGGCAGGCCTTAACCGCTCTTGCACTAGCCACAAATTGATGGTGAAGCGCTTGATAAACGGCCTGTTCCTTATGCTCCACGCGGTCAATTAGAAGACCAGATCCGATATATGGTGAAAATTGCGAGATATTGATTTCATTAAAAGTTAACCAATACTTAACTTTATCCTTGTAACGATTAAAAACAGTTTCTGCATAATGAACAAAGAACTCCACCACGCGGCGGTCTGCCCAGCCGTTATATTTTTGAACGAGGTTAAGTGGAATTTCATAGTGTGATAAAGTAACCAACGGCTCGATCCCGTATTTTTGTAATTCATCAAACACTCTGTCATAAAAAGCAAGTCCTTCTTCATTAGGAGTCAGTTCATCTCCATTTGGAAAAATGCGCGGCCAAGAAATAGACATACGGAATACCTTAAAGCCCATTTCCGCAAACAAGGAAATATCTTCCTGATAACGGTTGTAAAAATCAATCCCGCGTCGCTTTGGAAAGTTTTCGCCGTCCCCTAAGGATAATAATTCTTCTAATTCTTTTTCGCTTTTTACATCCATCTCTGGATCATTTCCGCGTTCTTCTTTTGGCACAAATTTAACCATATCGAAAATGGATAAACCTTTGCCGCCTTCATTATATGCACCTTCTAATTGGTTAGCAGCGGTTGCGCCGCCCCATAAAAAGTCTTTAGGAAATTTAAAATTGGTCATGATTTCTTACCTCCAATAATATGTAGGATTTAGGGCTCCGGCTTTGAGGCCGGAACCATATCCTTTATAGATTGAACCTGGACTTAAACAAGAACTAAAAGCTCTTCATTTTTGTCAACTTTTCCTGCCTGTAATACTTTAACTTCTTGATAATCTGGAGTGTTTGTAACAACAATCGGTGTTATGACTTGGTAGCCAGCTGCTTTAATCGCTTCTACATCAAATTCAACTAATAAATCCCCGGCTTTTACCATATCGCCTTGATTCACATGAGCAGTGAAATGTTTTCCATCTAATTCAACCGTATCCATTCCAACATGAATGAGGATTTGGGCACCATTTTCAGATGTTAAACCGATCGCATGTAATGTTTTAAACATAAGGGTTACTTCTCCATTAACAGGAGAAAAGACTTTTCCTTCAGATGGGTTAATCGCTACACCCTTACCCATGGCTTCACTTGAAAATACTTGGTCTTTTACTTCAGATAAAGGAACGATTTCTCCTTTGATTGGGCTAACTATTGCTACTGGACCATCTTGTTTTTTCAATTCTACTTTTGTTGCTACTACTTTTGTTTCTTCTTTGCTTGCAGTGTCTTTGAATCCAAACAGATAAGTGAAGACAAATCCTATTACGAAAGATACGACAATCGCGATCATCGCTCCCCAGAAAGCCATATCAAGGCCTGCACCTGGTTTGATAAAGCTTGGAATTGCGAAAATACCCATACCGCCAAACATCCATAATTTACTTGCAAAAGCACCAATGATTCCGCCGCCAATACCACCAGCGATACAGCTCATGATAAAAGGCTTTTTAAGCGGTAAGGTAATACCGTAAATTGCAGGTTCTGTTACACCGAAAATACCTGAAATGAATGCTGGAATACTTAGAGATTTTAACTTCTTGTTTTTAGTCTTTAACATAACTCCTAAAACAGCACCAGTTTGTGCAAAAGAAACGAAAGTTACTGTCGCTAATACTGGGTCGTAGTGCATAGTTGTAATATTGTTCATTGCAATTGGAACAAGTCCCCAGTGAAGACCAAACATTACGAATACTTGCCAGAAGCCCCCCAGAATTAAACCAGCAACAATTGGGCTTAGATTATAAATCCAAATAGTTGCCGCACCTAGTAAGCTTCCTGCCCATGTTGCAATTGGTCCAATTACTAGGAAAGTTAATGGAACCATAACCATGATGGTTAAGAATGGTACTAAGAATGCTTTTACGACATCTGGAACGATTTTCTTGAAACCTTTTTCTACTTTTACTGCAAAAAATGCTGCTAATACAATCGGAATAACACTTGAAGCATAACTCATTAAAATAACGGGAATTCCTAAGAATGTGATATGAATATCAGATTGGAATAACGTTCCTTTAAATAACGTATAAAGTGGCTTTCCTGCTGACAGCGCTGCCAATCCTGGATGAACAAGTGCTGCAGCGATGGCCATACCGACAAACGGTGTTCCACCAAATTTTTTCATAGCTGTGTAACCTAGGAAGATCGGAAGGAAACTGAACAAACCATCTCCTGCGATATTTAATAGGTTATAAGTCCCAGAAGTCGCTTCTACCAAATGCAGAGCTAGGAATAAGGCAGCGAGACCTTTTAGCATACCCGTTGCAGCAAGTACACCCAAGATTGGAGTAAAAACTCCAGAAATCATATCGATAAATTTGGCACCTAAACCTACTTTTTTGCCATCATCATCATTTGAAGCGTTTTCACTTACTCCGCTAAGACCACCCACTTCTAATACTGCGGCATAGACATCCGGTACGTGATTTCCGATAACGACTTGGTATTGTCCGCCACTTTTCATGACTGTAACGACACCATCTAAGTTTTTAATTTCCTCTGTTTTGGCCCTATTTTCGTCCTTCAATTTAAAACGAAGTCTTGTCACACAGTGGAACACACTATTTACATTTTCTTTTCCGCCAACTAATTCGAGTATATCTTTTGCTAACTTTTCATACTTCATGTTAGTAACCTCCATAAAATCTAAAATAGAAGAATAATAGAATTCGCGCGCGGAAAGAATAACAAAACACAAAAAGACAGGCAAAACCAAAACCACGGAGCTCTCGAGCAATGCGCTCATAACGCTCATGTGATTTAGGTTTTGCCTGCCTGACCAGTAACAATCCTAGTAGTATTCTGTTATCGCTTTCATGTTTATACTATACTACCATAACGTGATTTTTGTCAACGGTTTCATTTGCATTTTTTTAATAAATTTAACATTAATCGATAACAACTATACATAGTAACAAACGTCCATTTAAGGTGGTTTATTCGAGACTTTCAGCATTAATAATTTTATTTTTATCAATACCAATAAGAGACAAAAAAAGTATGATCCTTTTCCCCGTTTGAATCTTTTCAGCCATCATCCGTCGATGCCAGCCGATGGACAAGTTTCCTTCGAGCCATGACGGATTCTGATCTAAACTAGTAAGAGTTATGCCTTACTCGGTTACCATCCAATCAGACTGAAAAGATTTCCTCTTATTTTTAAATGTATGACCAATACGTGCTTTGCCATTACTACATTTCATTAATTGGTGAACCCCTTCTTCAATATGATCCAATGGAACTCCGCCAAGATAATAAAAAGTAACAGCGCGGAGAAAACTGACATTTACCTCCAAGCTGTTTTATTAAAGCCTTATACTACAAAAATTTAAAAAGGTAGATTAAAAAACTAGTCATTTAAGAATTGAAAAATTCAGGCGCTATAGTTGTCTAATTAAAGTATTAATCTTAATTTTATAAAACCCCAATTGAAATCTGATAGTGATAATATCCTTTATTTATCCAATTTTCAGGATGTATATTTTTCATCCAGCCATTATCTCCGCCTAGTCCTGCATGCACATGATCCACATTCAAATAAATTTGATGATCTTTCATTAGTTCATCCTCGTAATTGGCCCGATCACACGCAGCAATCGAGTAATCATGAATGTCAAAATGAAACGGTACAGCACCTGTTACACAAACACCACAATTATTATTATCTTCTACAATTAGGTACCTTACATCTTCTTTTCCTCCACACTCGACTGGCTTGATATATGGTGTATATTGTTCAGCAACCGTACTATTATAGCAACCTATCAGTGCTGATTCCTTACGGTCTCGATAATTTTCCCATGGACCTCTCCCGTACCAGGTAATCTGATTTTTTTCTTCCGGAAGAATAAAGGTGAGGCCAATTCTTGGAATGGTTTCACTTATACAATTATTAATAACCGTCTTGGTGATTTCAACCCCTTTGCTGCCAATTCTATACTGAGTTGATACATTCAATTTTCCACCATTATAAGATACATCCGTAAAAATAAAGATTTGTGTATCTGTAACAGCCGTTTTTATACTATGAATATTGAGCTCCGGTTCAACTAATCCTTCCGCTCTCCACGCATCGGCATAATTGTTGTTGGGGTTTTTCGTTCCTTCATCAATTCCTGTGACAGGCCGATAGAAATTATCGATTCCTCCAGTAAAAGTATCTTCACCATTTAAAATCACTTTCGCGAATGAGCAATCCCGTTTATTAAAAAGAATGTCAGTAAGATCCCCTATAATGCCAATCTCGTCACTTGTTTCTCTCATCGTTAATTTTTCTCCGGTGATACAAGTTTCTTGTTTGGTAAGTATTGATTCCTCAAGAGGAATTTGATAAATATAAATGATGTGACCAGATTTTGCATAAGAAGTGTCTTCTCTTAAAGCTGCTTTAATATTAAGGAAGGCTTCTCCCGAAATTTTTTCAGTATTCAGCTGATACTCCAAATCCTCTGATTGTCCCGGGGGAGTGAAATATTGTTTTAGCTCTCCTTCATCGACAATTTTACCGTCACACTGGAGTTCCCAAGTAAATCTAAGATGACTAAGATCTAAAAACTGATAGTTATTCTTAATCATATAACCACCTGTTCCGAAATAAGGATTAACCTCATACACTATCTTCACAGGTGCTTGACCATATTTCACTTCATAAGCAGCAGGTTTCCAGCTTAAATCAGGAAATACTACTCCATTCAGACACATATCTTCAACTGGATCAACTACTTCTTCGCCGAAGGCTCCACCATAAACATACTTTTTGGAACCATCCTTACCATCCTGTACCAATGCCTTATCTTGAAAATCCCAAATAAATCCGCCCTGAAAACGAGGATATTTATCTACCAAATCCCAGAATAACTTAAAGTTCCCATTACTATTACTTTTGGCATAAGCATATTCACACATTATGAATGGACGTAAATCTTTGGCATCGGCCATTTTCTCTTCTATCCAGTTCTTTGTAGGATACATAGGTGCAAGAATATCCGTGATATTCCTTCCTGGATTCATGGATTCATACTGTACATACCTAGTCTTATCATATTCTTTAATCCAACCATACATGGCAGCATGATTAGCACCCACACCAGATTCATTACCTAGCGACCATAGAATAATGGATGGATGGTTTTTATCCCTAACTACCATTCTAGTAGCACGCTCGATGTATGCAGCCGTCCACTCTGGAGAAATGCTTAACTGACCTCCATAACCATGTGTTTCAATGTTTGCTTCATCAACCAGATAGATTCCAAGCTCGTCACATAAATCATACCAGTCACTTGCATGTGGATAATGGCTGGTTCGAACGGCATTAAAGTTCAATTGTTTCATTGTGAGAATCTGTTGTCTCATATATTCCTTTGAGACAGTTCTCCCTGTTTCGGGACAAAATGCGTGTAAATTTACTCCACGGACAATCAATCTATTTCCATTAACACATAGCACCCCGTCAGCATTAATTTCGATTTTACGGAATCCTACCTTAGTACTTTCAATGTCAGTAATATTTCCTGTTTTATCTATGGTTTCCAGCACTAAAGTATATAGATATGGAGACTCTGCAGACCACAAATGTGGTTTCTCTACAGTTATTGACGCAAATGCTATAAACTTGGGCATAAGATAGAAACCACATTGTGCATATGTTGTACTGCTAAAAGAGTTTACAAGATTATTTTCCGCATCATAGAGACTTAATTTTACGTAAGTTTCTCCATAACCTTTCACGATGTTTGGCTGAAGCATGACCTTTAACTCAGCCTTTTCGTAATCATCTCTATTAAATAACGTTTCCACCTTATAGTCGAAAACTCGTTGTTTACTCTTTGCATATATTCTTACATCACGAAAGATCCCGGATAAATGCCAATAATCCTGGTCTTCTAGATACGTCCCATCACAAAACTGCAGGACTTTTACGGCAAGTTCATTTTTTCCGAATTGGATTGCTTCGGTGATATCAAAACTCGCATCTAGTTTATATCCTGCGAATAACCTATTTTAATGCCATTTATCCAGAGGTAAAAACCAGATTCAACACCGCCGAATTCTAAAAATACATCTCTTCCTTCAAAATAATCAGGTACTTCAAATGTAGAACGATAGTATCCAGTAAGATTTTTTTCCGGTACGAATGGGGCATTTAACTCGATCTGACCCGCAGCTATCTCTAACTCAAAAGGAGATTCAGCTTTCCCTCTTTTAAAGGGGTAGATCATGTTCGTATAGACCGGTTTGCCATACCCATGGAGTTCCCAGTTTGATGGAACCGGTATAGCATCCCAATCGGAATCATGATAATTAACGGTCTCGAACCCTCCCGGAACGTCTAACGGACTTTCTGTCAACATGAATTTCCACATTCCATTTAGGCTCTTTACATATTTAGAAGAAGAACGATTGCAGCTAAGTGCCTGTTCCACCGTTTCATATGCCCCATATGGAGAATGCATCGGATATCGATTTCTTTGCGTTATATACTGATTTTCCCATTCTCTATTCATAATAAGCTCCTTTTGCCGTATTTAGTTCAAACTATGTTCTTGTTAACTCTCTGTTAGCGCTTTAATAGAATTATATAATTGTATTTATTTATATTAAATGGTTCACTTGGTGATTTTTTTGTCCCTTTTGGTATAATAATGTTTCAGGACAAACCATATAAGTAGGGATTATCATGAAACTAGAAATGAAAAAGGACGTAATTTATCGGTGCATAGGAACGAATTTTACTAATGGTATATTAGCTTGTGGTTATATGACAAAACCTTCTAAGGAACAATCTCAATTTAGTTTTCTTATAGATTATTACAGCTGTTTCATACTGTTATCCGGAAATGGGTTTTATCATTTATCAAATGGTAAAAAGATTCCCATTCAAGCTGGTGACTTCGTTCAACGCATTCCCGGTGTTCTCCACTCCACAGAAGTAATTCCCGATGGCAATTGGTTAGAATTCTTTATCAGTTTTGGTCGTTCTACCTATGATTATTTATATAGCATGAACCTCCTCCCAACTGATACTCCGGTCAGGAAGGTCGAATATGATGATAACTCTATCTATAGATTTAATCGGATGTTAAAACTATTAAAAGACGCTGATGATTCTGAACTCCCATATTTATCACTGAAAGCTCAGGAATTAGTATTATCTACTATTAATCCAATAACACAAACTCCAATCATAAGTGCTCAAGAAAAATTAATGGAAGAGGCTTGTCTTTTGCTTTCAACTGATATTGATACAAATATATCATTAGAAAAAGTAGCAGCCACTCTTAATATGAGTTATGAGAATTTTCGAAAGCAATTCCGTAAATATATCGGCATTGCTCCTGCTCAATATCGAATTGAGCAAAAAATGAAACATGCAAAACTTATGTTATTATCCGGTATATCCATTAAAGAAACCTCTCAACTTACTGGTTACAGTGATACCTATTCTTTTACAAAGCAATTTAGTAATACTGTTGGAATATCTCCTGGTCGGTTTAAGCGGGATAGACGGTAAAGAACTGTACATGGACGCTTGGAATCAAACATGATTTACTAACAATAAAAAGAAAGTGCCTGTCACCTAGCTAATTCGCCAAGTAACAGACACCCAGATTAATTAAATTAAGATTATCGACTATAAAACCATTTATGATGCATTTTCAAACTGACTAATATTAAGCTCAGCATATAGAATCCATTTTTTAAAAGTAATTCTTCGTGATTTCCTGGACAACAATAACGTAGTAGCTCTTGTGTTTCTTTTTTTTAGGACTGACCGCAATATCTATCAGTCTTATAATCTAATGCTGAAAAAGAATCATCGAAAATAAAGATTTCTGGCTGTCTATACACCGCACGGGAGATGGAAAGGCTTTGCTTCTGCCGCCGGAAATATTTCGTACCGCCTTGAGAAATTGCCGCATCATACCTGTTTTCCATTTTTCCAACAAATTCTTACCTTGTCATATTTCAACGGCCTTCTTAATATCATGATGAACCTTTGCTAAATTACTTCCTCTTTATCCATAAGTTACCATTACCTTACTCGTAATCAAAAAAATCAGTTTCAAATCCACATCATGGCTGGATTTGAAACTGTCCATAACTTTCTATATAACCATTAGGAATCCATTTAACTAAACTAACAAATTAGTTAATTAGTTAGTGCTTAACGTTTTTGCTGCTACCTTTTTCGAATGGGCTTTAGATTCTAAATCTGCAGCTTGTTTAACCTTTTTAATAAATAGGGATAGAAGTAGTCCGACGAGGCCAATCCCAATAATGACGAGGTATGCATCATTAATACCCTGAATGGTGGCTTCTTTAATCAGCTGCGCTTGATTCAAACCTTTAGCAGCTGCCGTAGGAATCAGATCCTGCAGGTGTGTTTTTGTCCGGTCAGACATAACCGTAATAAGAAGCGATGTCCCAACAGCACCAGCCACTTGCCGAATGGTATTGCTAATCGCTGTTCCGTGTGCATTTAACTGCTGTGGCAGTTGATTTAATCCAGCGGTCTGTAAAGGCATCATCATCAATGCCATCCCAATTCGGCGCCCTGTTGACATAAGAACCAAATCCAGATAACTTGTCGAGTCCGTCAAGTTGGTAAAGCCCATCGTTGTGGCAATCGTAATAATCATACCAATAACTGCTAGCCATTTTGCACCGAAGCGATCGAACAGCTTACCGGTAACTGGCATCAGGAATCCCATGATTAGCGCTCCTGGAAGCAGGAGCAAGCCGGACTCAATAGCTGAATAGCCTCGGACGTTCTGAAGGTAAAGCGGAAGCAGCATCATGTCTGCATACATGACCATGGTAACAGCGATATTGATAATCGTTGTTAAGGAGAACATACTGTACTTGAAAGAACGTAAATCAAGCAATGGATTTTGCGATTTTAACTGTTTCCATGAAAAGAGTCCAAGGGCTAAGATACCAGCAGCAATCGTACTTATTACCTCCACGTCTGACCATCCAAGGCTTCCAGCTCGGCTGAAACCATATAGCAAGGCACCGAAACCAATGGTGGAGAGTACGACACTCAGGATATCAAGCTTTGTCTTAATTGGCTCCGATACATTTCGGAGATAAATGAATCCTAGACCAATAACAATAACAGCAAATGGAATCATCCCGTAAAACATGGTTTCCCATTTGTAGTGCTCAATAATATAGCCGGCAATGGTAGGCCCGATGGCTGGAGCAAATATGATGGCTAGACCGACCATCCCCATGGCTGCTCCTCTTTTTTCAGGAGGAAAGATGGTAAGAATGACGTTCGTTAAGAGCGGCATAATGATTCCTGCACCTGCAGCCTGAATCATACGTCCGGTCAATAATAAAGGAAAGCCGGTTGCGACTGCTGAAACAATGGTTCCAGCTAAAAATATGATCATGGAAGCTTGAAAGAGCTGACGGGTGGAAAACCGCTGCATTAAGTAGGCGGTTATAGGAATTAACACACCGTTTACTAGCATGTAACCAGTAGTTAACCACTGGGCAGTGGCAGCTGTGATTTTAAATTCAACCATTAACTCAGGTGTTGCCACGCTCATGAGTGTTTGGTTTAAAGTGGCAATGAAAGCCCCTAATATCATAATGAACATGACAGGTCCCTTTTTTAACGAGTTCGTGACACTTTTTGGATGATTATTCAATATTTTCCTATCCTTTCTAAAATGAATATAGACTTTATTTACAACGTGTATAATAATTGACATTGTATAAATTACTCTATAACGAGATGATTAATGTGACAACAGACAATTTCTTACGATGTGTAAATTAGTTATCATTTATTTCATTTTTGTTGTGTAATTCGTAAATAATAGACAGAATTAAAAATAGTGTAAATTTCCGTCCAGTAGGAAAGGTGAGTACAAAATGACAGACCAGGAAAAACCACGATTAGATCCTCGTATCCTTCGCACACGTCAATTAATCAAGGAAGCATTAATCGATTTACTACAAGAGGTGGATATCAATAAAATAACGGTTAATCGGATTGCTGAACGCGCAACCATTAACCGTGTCACTTTTTATCTTCACTATAAGGATATTCCGGACATGCTGGAGATAATGGCACAGGAAATGGCTGAGGATATTGAGTCGATCATGGGAAGTAACACCGAGGACCAAAAAGATGACAAAAATATCGACTTTGTGAAGCTAGAAACCCTGCTTGAGTATATTGCAAAAAATGCCAAATTTTATAAAGTAGTTCTCAATTCCAGACGAACTCCCATCTTTACAGAGCGTTTATTAACGATCCTCACGAAATCCATTACAGAGAAAACGGGAAACAACCGACTGGAGACGAGTCATATTATTCCAAGGGATATTGCGATCTGGTACGGTTCATCCGCTTTGATTGGAACGATTGTCGCTTGGCTGCGTAACGATATGCCCTATACTCCTCAATTTCTGGCTAAGCAGTTGTCTATCCTTTTTCGATTGGGCAAGGAGTAATTAAAATGAAAGCCTGATTCAGTTTAAGCAGCATGCCTAAGTAAAACAGAATTATAACTTATTAGTCACTTAGTTTAAAAAAGGTGATGTTGTCATTGCTTTGATAAGTGCATGTATCATGGATGAAGCTATGTTTGAAGATCCGTTTTCTTTATACATCCATCGTTCCAATAATAAAAGACATTTGACCTTCGGAAATGGTCCACATATCTGTTTAGGTGCCCCTCTTGCACGATTAGAAATGAAGATTGCACTAGAGGCATTCTTACAGAAGTTTTCTCGTATTGAACCTGTAGAAGGGTTTCAATTAGAAGAGAATTTAACTGCTTCTGCTACGGGACAGTCCTTGACTAACCTACCGATGAAGGTTTATAAGTAAAGATTTGAATTCGGGAACACCTGATCACTCCGGGTGGTTCCCTTTTTTGTTTGCTTTCTTGCTCTTGGTTGTTCTTAAAGGAAGCATAACGGACAAAATTCTCTAGGATCTTTTAGACTTGTCATATAGAGAAGCTCTAAAGGACCTTTTAACCAAGAGATCCGATGATTTTGTCCAATAGAAAGGTTCTATTAGACAGTTTAACTAAGAGACCCTATGATTTTGTCTATTAGAAAGGTTCTATTAGACAGTTTAACTGAGAAATTCGAGGATTTTGTCCAATAGATAGGTTCTATTAGACAGTTTAACTAGGAGAACCGATGATTTTGTCCTATAGGAAGGTTCTATCGGACAGTTAAACAAAGGCTCTTATTGACGACCACAAATCGGGAAATCATGCTTGGGCTGTCCGAAATTAAGCCAAGTTCGGACAGCTCAAGCTAGAAATCTCTTAATTATGTCCGAAGTAAATTATAGTTCACTACACTAAGTTGTTCTAAATAGTTTTAAATCATTGTTGACACAGACCTTTACATAAAAAAAGGACTTGACTTTCCTATTTCGAATTGGAAGGCTTTTTTAGAGCGAAACATAAAAAAACGCCTTCAATTGTGATTTTTAATGAAGGCGTTTTTCCAATATAGAGGGTGATTTTATAGCTTACTTTATACCAGCAGAGCTTCTCTCGTTTAACTTTTTATTATCAATTGCTCGGATCTCTCTTATTTAGTGGAACGAAGAAACATATTTTAAAAATCCCTCCATTTTTTATACTTAATTTTAAAAGAGATTGCCGTTTTCGTTAAAACTCATATATTCTGGTTCACTTACTAGTTCAATATTTGGATTGTTCTTTGCTTCATCCATCAAGCATTCAGAGATGAACAGATGTTCAAGCTCCAGCGTATTTTTAATTCGGATAATCTTCATATGGTTATAGTCAACATCAAAACAAGTTTTCATGGCAGCTCTTATCGCTAAGCTGTCATTTTCCATAACCATTGGAATTTTTACTCTTTGTGCCAGTCTGTTAGTCAATGGGTTGGGGTAAGTAGATTCAAATGAGATCTTATCAAAGAGTCTTCTTGAGCAAATATCAGCATTAGCCATTCCGTTTGCATTGCCATGTGATTCTTTTGTAAGATCGAGAACGGCTAGTCTTTGTGCCAGCGGATTATATTTTAAGGAACCTGAGTAATTTCTTCTAATGATATTTGGATCCATGCCGCTGCCTGAGATGTTTTTACCCATTTCATCCACGATTAGAACATCACATTTTTCGAACATAATGCTTGGCATAAGTTTATGTGCTTCTTGCAGTAATCCTGGTTCCTCATCCATTATCCGTTCCTTTGGTATGGCAACAATTTTATATGTTTCATCATAGGCGTTTTCAATCATTCCAACCGCAAATATAATGTTGGATTTTGCTATAGTCACCCTTGCAATCTCTTCCACTCTAAACGGAATGTTTTCTACACCGGCTGAATGAATGATTTCAGCCCCCACTTGTTTACCAAGCCCAACCGCAATCATTTTGGCCAAGCCGCTTTCATAGGGCGCCCTAAAGGATGTATGAGGCTTAATGTGGCCAGTAATAATTATCGCATCTGCTTTCGTATGTGCATTCTTATCAAGATTAACCGGGAGACCATTTTTGGTGACCCCAATCTGAACAACTTCCATACTAGACACTATGGGTGCTCCAGTAGATTCTTCAGTAATCCCGAGTTCGGCAAGTATTTCTACTTGTCCCTCTCCAGTTGCTCCCCCATGGCTCCCCATGGTTGGCACAATAAACGGGTGTGCTCCTCTTTCTTTGACGGCAGTAACAATTTCTCTTACGATGCAAGGCATATTAGCAATTCCTCTACTGCCCACCGCTATAGCAACCCGGTCACCATCCTTGACTCTCTCAATAATTTCTTTTTTATTGAGTTCTTCTCTAACCACCGCAGTTACATCGGCAATCGTTTCTCGTGGGAAACGCTGTCTGATTTTAATCATTCTTGGAATGTTGATCCCTCTGAATAATTTCTCCATTTTAAATACCTCTTTTCAAAGGGAAACAACATAGATTATCCCCCTTTCTAAAAATATATTTTATACTTTAATCAGGTGATTGGTGCTGGATTAAATAGAGTAAAATCATTATAAATTTCGTATTGTTCTGCAAAAGTTTGTTTTCTTCCGCTGGCAACATCAATAATTTCGTTGAATAATTGAGTTCCAATTTCTTGAATGGTTGCTTCACCAGTGGCGATTGGCCCTGCATTGATATCAATTAAATCTTTCCACATACCTTTCATATCATTTCTTGAACATACTTTAATGACTGGTGCAGCTGCTAATCCGTAAGGAGTTCCTCGTCCTGTCATAAAAACTTGGAGCGTGATTCCACTAGATAACTGGCACGAGCCGCATACAAAGTCACTGGCTGGAGTGGCTGCAAAAATCATCCCTTGTTTCGTTGGTCTTTCTCCTGGTGAAAGAACTTCTACAATCGGTGAAGTACCAGATTTAGCGATTGAACCCATTGCTTTTTCAACAATATTCGATAGACCCCCTTTTTTATTTCCAGGAGTCGGATTCGCTGAACGATCGACTTGACCATTATTCAGGTATTGATCATACCATTTCATCTCATCAGCTAATTTCTTCCCCACTTCTTTGCTCACACAACGCTCGGCAATGATATGGACACCATCACGAACCTCGGTTACTTCAGAAAACATGACAGTTGCACCCGCGTTCACTAACATATCGGCAGCATATCCGGCCGAAGGATTTGCCGTTACCCCTGAGAAAGCATCGCTCCCACCGCACTGTAATCCAATCGATAATTGTGAAAGAGGCAGTTCAACACGCTCTCTTTCATTCAATTTTTTTAATTTGTTTTCAGCCATATTCATAATTTTTCCCATAATCGACTGGTGACCCATTTCATTTTGAAACGTTACTACATTTTCTGAAGTGTTATAATCCTCATCCAATAACATTTCTAAAGTTAGTTTTTCACATCCTAGCGAGATAATCATCGTCTCCCCACCAAAATTGGGATGCATGACCATGTTTTGCAGCATGCGAATCGGGATGTTTGCTTCAGGGGCATTGATAGCAACTCCGCATCCATAAGCATGGTTTATCGCTACCACATCATCAACATTTGGATATTTAGGAAGAAGTTCTTGTTTAATTCTCTTTACTGCGTTATTTAAAACACCTGTGACACATTGAACAGTTGTCACAATTCCCAATATATTTCTTGTTCCAGCATATCCTCCGTCTTTGTTTGGATAACCCATAAACGTTCGTGCTGGTGGTTCTGGCAGATCTGTAATCAAGTTAGTTGCAAATTCCATCTCATCCAAAGCTGGCGGAATTGGAAGTTCTAACATATGCTCATTGATCCAGTCGCCCTTTTTAATAGAATGCAAGGCATATCCTAAAGTGACACCATATCGAATGATTGGTTCACCTTTCCCTATGTCACATAACGCAATTTTATGTCCTTGGGGAATATCCTGATTTACTAGAATATCACCATTAGCAATGGTACCTGCTGGAATGGCATTTACTGTAATGGCAACGTTATCATTATCATTAATTTTAATAATTCGATTTTCCACGCGTTACCCTCCTAAACTCTTGTTTTATTCTCAAAACAATTGTACTCTTACATCATATATAAAGTAAAAGTGGTTATTTTTAGAATTCTATAAGAAAATCTAAGAGTACGTAGGAGAATTTCAAATGGATCTAAAACAGTTGGACTATATGATTAAAATCGCTGAGGAAAACAATATTACAAAAGCAGCTGAAAAACTATTTATCACTCAATCAGCGTTAAATCAGCAGCTCTTAAAATTAGAAAAAGAACTAGGAACGCAACTTTTTGTTCGTTCAAGGACAAATTGGCATCCCACTCAAGCAGGAGAAATTTATATTGAGAATGCCAAAAAAATGCTCCGTATTAAAAGAGATACCTACAACCAAATTAATGACTTATTGGATATAAAAAAAGGAAAGCTTAGTATTGGCTTAACTCCTGAACGTGGTCCAGAAATGTTTGCAACCATCTATCCCACTTTTTACAAAAAGTATCCTAATCTAAAAGTGGAACCAATTGAACTGCCGGTGAAACAACAACAACATGAAATATCACTGGGGAATCTTGATATTGGATTATTAACATTGCAAAATTCGCAAAAAACAAATGATGAATATATCTTTATCTGTTCAGAAGATATTATTTTAGCTGTTCCTAAAGCGCATCCCCTAGCCCATTTAGGAGGAAAACTCGGTGATCAATTACCTGAAATAAGCTTAGAACTTTTTAAAAACGATACGTTTGCCCTTATGCAAAAAGGATCCACTCTTCGAGAAATTTATGATTATCTTACTGCCGATGAAGATTTTAACCCCTATATCTTGTTAGAAACTAGGAGCTGCCATACTTTGTATCAAATGGTGGCGGAAGGAATATGCTGTTCCATCATTCCAATGGCTTATGCCCAACCTAACTCTAACGTCTCATACTTTGTCATCAAGCAAAAACCTGTTTGGGAAGTATGCGCATCTTATAAAAAAGGTACTTATCTAAGTAATCCTGCTAAAGACCTTATAGAGATTGCAAGTTCTTATTGGTCCGAAAAATTAAAGCAATGAAGAAAGTAAGCAGGTTTTCCTATTAACTTGTTGGAGTTAACGTACATCTCTTCACAAACTGTATGCTATAATTTGGAGGGTAAAATAAAGATAGAGGTGACCAGTTTTGGCAATACATGTTGTACTATATCAACCAGAAATTCCCGCTAACACTGAAAATATTGCACGTACTTGTGCCGCAACGGAAACAGCACTGCATTTAATCCGGCCACTTGGCTTTTCAACAGATGAAAAGATGATAAAACAAGCTGGTTTAGATTTCTGGGAGCTTGTAAACATTACGTACTATGACTCATTAGATGACTTTTTTTCAAAAAATCAAGGTGAGTTTTACTATATTGAAACGTTTGGTGAAAAACCACATTCATCTTTTGATTTCAGTGATGTATCAAAAGAACATTATTTTATGTTCGGAAAAGAAACAACTGGTTTACCAAAGGATTTACTTAGAAATAATAAAGACCACTTTTTAAGAATACCAATGAACGATCATATTCGATCACTGAACCTCTCAAATACAGCAGCTATCTTGGTGTATGAGGCTTTGCGTCAGCAAGGATTTCCCAAACTAAAGTAAAAAAATCTTCCGTCTAGGAAGATTTTTTTTGATTTTATTAATATAAATATATTTAGTTTTCCTTTGAAATTGAATTTACAAGTTGGGTCAGTGCTTCTTTGATTGGAGTAACAGGACGACCAAGTACTTTCTCAAAATCATTACTTTCAACATCGAGTGAACCATTCCGAATACTTTCTTGAATTCCTACGACAATCGGAATCACAAAATCAGGTAAACCTAAACCTTTCATAATCTCTGCATATTTTTCGTCACTAACTTGTTGTACAGGTATTTCTTTACCCAATACTGCACCAAGTTCAGATGCCAACTCTGCTTGAGTTAAAAGTGGACCAGAAAGTTCATACACTGAATTTTCATGACCGTTTCCAAGAAGAACCGCTGCTGCTGCATCAGCGTAATCTTGTTGCAGTGCCCAGCCTACTTTACCTTCCCCAGCTGAAGTTACCCACGGGGCTCCTGCGAGTGCACCTTGAATGCTTCCCATTTCGTTTTCCAAATACCAATTGTTGCGCAAGAAAGAATATGGAATACCCGTCTTAATGATGGCTGCTTCTGTCGCAACATGAGGCGGAGCCATTAAATTTTTGCTTTCTGTTGCATTTGCCAAGCTTGTGTAAGCAATAAATTTTACCCCTGCACGCTCCGCTGCTTGAACAGCGTCGGTATGTTGACGAATTCTTGTTTCATTGTCACCATCCGCAGAAATAATTAATAAGCGGTCAATCCCTGTAAAAGCCTGATCTAATGTTTCAGGTTGGTCAAAATCACCTTGCCGAACTTCTACTCCCCGATTACGAAGTCCTTCTGCTTTCTCTGGATTTCGAACACTCACTGCCAGTTCACTTGCAGGAATAGCTTTTAATAATGTATCGACCACTTTTGTACCTAATTTTCCTGTTGCTCCAGTAACTAATAGTTTCATTTATATTCCCTCCAGTTTTTAAGTTGTAACAATATCGATTACATGTTTTCATTTTAATTACCTGTATTCACTTTGTCAACAGGTAAGGTTATTTATATTTTGTCGTTAATTTGGTATAATAAACTTGTAATCAGTCTAATTACATGATAAAAAGGATAATTTAAATAATAGAATTGTTAATAGGATGGTGACGAAACATGTCTATCAGCAGCCGATTCGCAGTCGGAATTCATATATTATCTCTTATTGAAATTAATAAAGATGGGGTCAGCTCATCTGAATTTTTAGCAGGGAGTGTAAATACCAATCCAGCAGTGATCAGAAAAATAATGGGAATGCTTAAAAAAGCAGGGTTGATAAGCGTGCGGCCAGGTATTGCCGGGGCTGAATTAGCAAAGGATTTATCTGAAATTACATTACTGGACGTATATAAAGCAGTTAATGTTGTCCAAGAGAAAGAGTTGTTTAGCATTCATGAAAATCCAAATCCTGATTGTCCTGTCGGAAGAAATATTCAATGTACCATTGAACCTTTGTTTACATTAGCTCAAACGGCTTTGGAAAAGGCTCTTGGGAATGTAACCATTGAAGATGTAGTGAAAGATATTATTGAAAAAGACGAATTCAATACTATCAAGTAATTTGAAAAACGACATTCCTCCGGTGAATGTCGTTTGCTACTATTTGCTCTATTTTAATAAGAAATACTCACTTTACTCTTAGACTTTGAAGCGGACTCTTTATTCAATGCCAACAATACGATCATTCCAATGATACAAGCTGTACCAATCCATTGGAAAATACCAAAAGATTCTTTTAACCAAAACACTGTTGTTAAAACAGCTGCTAGTGGCTCTATGCTACCGAGCAGGCTTGATTCTTTAGGTGCTAGACTTTGCAAACTTTCTATATAAAACCAGAAGGCAATCATTGTACCAAAAATGATAACAAAGACTAGATATAAATAAGCTTCTAGCGTTAAGCCTCGAGTGTCTAATTGCCAAGGTGGATGAATAAAACTTAAGGCAAAACCACCGATCATCATAGCCCAACCAACAATAACAAGCGAATCGTATTGCTTCAGTAATGGAATGGCATATAAAGTATAAAATGCTAAAGCGAATCCAGATAGAACACCCCAAACGATGGCAGGTGCTGGTACAGATAATTGAGAAATGGAGCCGTTTGTTAATAAGAAAAAACATCCCACTAAAGCTAGTGAAACAGTCAACAAATCAATTAGTGTTATAACCGTTTGTTTTCGGATAATCAAGTAAACGATTATTATTACAGGTGCTAAATATTGTAATAAAGTGGCAACCGCTGCATTCCCATGTTTAATCGAAGACATATACGTGTATTGAACTGCAAGCATGCCTAGTAACCCAAAGATCAGTAATGGAATAGCAGCCTTTCTTGTTTTCCAAACACCAAGTATCTGGGAACGGTCTTTTCCGAAAAATTGAACGGTTAAGAGTAAAAAACCAGCTAAGAGTAATCGGATGGTAACCAGCCAATCTACATCGATTTGATACTGTTGAAAAAGCTTTTTTGCAACCGTTCCACCAATCCCCCAAAATATGGCTCCTGTAATAACAAGAACAATTCCCTTTTGTCTATTCATGATTGATTCTCCACCTTTGGATATAAAAATAGTGATATACTGTTTTTAATAATAAGTGGAAAACTGCTGAAATAATACCCAAATTGAATGAAAAAATATAAGTATATTGAGCAGGTGCAAGAATATGCAAATAAAAGATTTTATGGTTGACCAAAGTTTAAAAGAATTAACGGAACATCGTACAGTGGTGTTACCGCTCGCTTGTTACGAAACCACGATTAATCAAAATATAAATGGATACATACCACTTCACTGGCATGATGAATTTCAGTTTGTTCTGGTTATAAAAGGAGAAGCCCATTTTCAAATAAATGAAGAAAATATCATGATAGAAGCTGGTGAGGGGTTATTTATAAATAGTGGCCGCCTGCACATGGCAAAAGATAAAAATAATTCAGGAAGTGCCTATATTTGTTTAAATGTTTCCCCCCATTTCGTTTTATCCCAAGAACTTTATACCACCCTTGTAAACCCTTATATTCAGGCGACTAATATACCTTATTTGCGCTTGGTCCCAGTGGAGCCTTGGGCAAATAATATTTTGAGTTCTATGAAGAGAATCAATCAGCTGATTAAACAATATCCACCTTACTTTGAAATCGACATTAGCCTGCATCTAACCTTAATTTGGAAGAACTTAATTATGAATGGTATTGAATTGGAGTACGAACAGACGGAAGTGGTCAAAAGCGATCGAATGAAGCAGATGTTAAATTGGATCCACCTACATTATGCGGAGAAAATCCTTTTAGACGATCTTGCACGAGCTGGTCAATTAAGTCGTTCCGAGTGCTGCCGATATTTCAAACGAATTTTAAAGAGAACACCTCTGAATTATGTCACAGATTATCGAATTCAAAAAAGTTTAATTTTACTACAACAACCGGAATCAAATGTCACAGATGTTGCTTATCAAGTTGGATTTAACAGCACAAGCTATTTCATAGAAAAATTCCGAAAGTCAATGACCATGACCCCATTGGCTTACAAAAAACATAATACTAGTTCACACCTTTAGTAATGACACTAACTGCAAATCCTCTCTTTTAAGGGCCTCAGTTAGTGTCATTTTTTATTTTTGAATTACGGAGAACACGTACAAACCAACAGTTCACTCAAATCGTACCCCTCTAACTGAATGGAAAAATTCGGTTCTATTGGAATGCATGTCACACTCGATAGACTAACATTTTATAGCCTATAGTCAGCAGATAAAATTTAATATTTTAGCACACAAAAAACGACAATGTTCGATTCTGACATTCTGTAGACTAATAGTATAAATTTACCAAGACATGTATTCATTGTTTTAATCCATAGGTTATATTTTAGCAGAATGATCAGGTATTGGAGGAAATCATTATGGAAAGCACAGCAAATATCCAAGAACTGGAGAACCAACGCGTAGCTAACTGGTTTGGAGGATGGAAACTTATTGTATTTAGTATTATCTTGATTATCACCATTATCATTGGAGCAGGAAGCTACTACCAGGCAAACCATTTCAATTCAGAAATCAAGATTAATAGCATCAATGTTGGTGGCATGACGAATGAGCAGGCACTAAATAAATTAAAAACAACCACATTAACAAATGTAGTATATGTTGGAGATCAATTGATTTTAGATGGAAAAGATACAAAAATGGGATTTACAGCTAAAGATTTGCCCAGCGTCACAAAATTGTTAAAAAGCCAGTGGACGTTCTTTCCTTCATCAAAAGCAAAGAACTATTCATTAATGCCGGTCAGTATGGACCAGTATCGAGATCAAATATTGAAAAAACAGGTGGAAGAAAAGCTGTTTGCCATGAATCAGAACTTAAAAGCGCCACAAGATGCGGTGGTTCGACTGGTACAAGGCAAAATTGTTGTATCTAAAAGCATAAGCGGGGAGCAGTATGATGTGGCCAGTATTTTGAAGGACTACGGCAAGGACAAATATATTAGTGAAATCCGTCTTACCCCAGTATACATACAGCCCATTAATGAAAACAGCGATTTAGTAAGAAACGAACAGAAAAAGCTGGAGGAATTCCTTGCTCAGACCGTTGATTATAAGGTGCAGGATAAAATTTTTTCATTAGCTGCAAGCGAATTAATTAAAAATGCCTCTATTACAAGAGATTTAAAGATTACCCTAAGTGATGATGGTGAGATTAAAAATAAGATTGCTGAGATAAACCATTCCCAATCTACCTTAAATAAAGATTTCAAATTCAAGACCCATTCAGGTTCGATGATATCGGTTAAAGGGAAAGGCTATGGCTGGGCCATAGATGTTGATAAAGAAGTACCACGTATTAAGCAAGCACTTGAAAATGGAGAAAAATCGGTTTCCGCCTCTAATATTTATGGAAATGGCTGGGAGGGTGAAGGCTACGGATATGATACCATTACGAACAATGGTATTGGCAATACGTATGCTGAAGTTTCTATTGCTGAGCAGCGAATTTGGATTTACAAAAACGGAAAATTAGTCGTCACGACGAATGTCGTTACTGGCACACATAGTACCCATCATGATACATCACCAGGTGTGTGGTATATCCTTTATAAGCAGACACCTGCCGTCCTAACCGGCAGAGAAAACGGTAAAATTACTTATCAGGTAGATGTTAATTATTGGGCTCCTTTTACAAATGATGGCCAAGGGTTCCACGATGCCAGCTGGCGAGGCAATTGGGGTAGTAAAGCTTATCTTTCGGCAGGTTCGCACGGCTGTGTCAACACTCCGCCAAGCATTATGAAAACCGTATATAATAATCTCAGCACCCATGATCCGGTTGTTATTTATTAAATAGCAGCTATTTTAATTAAAATATTTAGTTAACGTATGCGTGGAATTCGAATAATTCATATGATGTGCACATGAAATGGCATGCAAATTAAACGCATGCCATTTTTATTTTAGTATCAAGATTTTTGATCATTTTAATATGTTTAAGTATAATTTTGCGGTTTAAAAATGGACAAAATCCCCAAACTATCAAATATTATGTATTGGTTCATGGAAAGAAAAACCAGCCTTCAGTTGATAATTAAAATAGAAACGAGAAATTATTAAAATAATGGGGTAAAAAAATGCAAACATATTTTCAAATTCATTCTAACCTTCATTCTTTCCGTCTTTTTTCAGTGGAACACGTTTTAACTCTTGGTATCATTTTAGTTCTAAGCAGTCTCCTGTTTATTTACAGAAGCAAGCTAAAAAAAAGAGGAAAAGAAATTATTTAAGTTACTTTTTAGCCTTTCTCCTGTTTTTATCTACCGCTTTGGAGCAAAATTGGCTTCTATATAGACATGCTTGGTCATTGAATCAATCCTTACCACTTCAGCTTAGTGATCTTTCTGTCATTCTTGCAATTGTCATGTTATTTTCCAAGGGTAAAAAACTTTTTCAATTCCTCTACTATGCGGGGTTAGGCAGTTCGATTCAAGCTATTTTGGCTCCTGATCTCGGAAGATATTCGTTCCCGCACTTTGAATATTTCGAATTCTTTATTTCACACGGAGGGGTGGTGCTGGCATGTCTATTCATGGTTTTGGTTTTCAATTACTATCCGACTCTTCAAGGAATGTGGGTAACCATTTTAATTGTGAACCTTTATTCAGGAATTGTCTTTTTCCTCAATAAATGGCTGGGAGCGAATTATCTATATATCATGAAGAAACCTAAATCGAATTCTCTTTTAGATTACCTTGGACAGTGGCCCTGGTATCTCCTCTCCATTGAGCTGGTGATGGTTTTAAGTTTTTATATTTTGTATAGTCCGTTTTGGATAAAAAGAAAATACCTTCACTAACTGTTGAATTAACAGAAAAAAGTTTCGATTGAATCAATCTAAAAAAGAAAAATAAAATTATGTGACCTTTGACGGAAACAAGAAAACTTTAATATTATTGAATATAATCATAAATATTCTTCGCTAACAATAAACAAGTTACGACAATAAACAGAGCACGAACATAACCACTTCCTTTTTTTATCGCAAATTTTGATCCACAAATCGCACCAGCGAATTGTGCAATTCCCATTATTATTCCATAAGTATAGTTTACCTGTCCTAAAAGCATAAACATCAACAAACCAGCAATATTACTACCGAAGTTTAAAAATTTTGCATTACCAGCAGCTTTTAAAAAATCAAATCCAATCAACAAAAAAGAAAAAATGAAGAATGAACCAGTTCCAGGGCCAATGAATCCATCATAGAAACCTATCGCAAATAATGTAACCAAAAAAATAATGAAGTGATAGATGGACAATTTTTTTGGGGTTGAAATACTTCCCCAATCTTTCTTAAAAATCGTAAAAATAGCTACTGCTGCAAGCATAATCAACATCAATGGCTTAAGCACTTCAGGGTTTAGCAAATGAACAGTGTATGCACCCAATAATGAGCCAATAAACGAGAGCGGAAAAAATTTAACCACTGATTTTATATCAAGTTTACCAGAACGATAAAACATAAAAGTACTTGTTAAAGAGCCTATTGTCGATGCTAATTTATTGGTAGCTACTGCCCCTGCTGGATTCAGTCCTGTAAATAATAAAGTTGGAAGTGCAATCAGTCCTCCACCCCCTACAACAGAATCAATAAAAGAAGCTAAAAATCCAAAAACAATCAAAATAAATACTAACGATGGGTCTAAATGCATTCCAATCAACCTTTCTTTTAGTCACTACTGGAATAGTAACTAATTAATTGCTATCTGTAAATAGTTATTGTAAATTTGTTACATAGGAAAATAATTGGAGGGCAAAAAAAGTGGACGACATAGTGCAGCAGCTCAAAAAATTAGGTTTTAACGAATATGAAGCTAAATCTTATGTATCTCTCGTAAAACAAGGTCCTGTAACAGCCTACCAAGTTAGCAAGGACTCGGGTATACCTAGAGCACGAATTTATGATGTGTTAGGTAATCTTGTTGAAAAAGGACTTGTCTTGAAAGAGGACATAGATGACACCACTCGATATTCACCTCTTCCCGTTGAAATCTTTTTGCAGAAAGCTCAATCAGAGTGGCAATCGACTTATTCGGTATTAAGTGACTCATTAAGAAGTCTAGAAACTTCTGATAAGAAAATGGACAACCGTGTGCTTACTTTAAAGGACTATAAAACCATTATTAACTATTGTGAGACGTTAATAAAAAAAGCAGAAAAACGTATCGTCATTTCAATGTGGGATGATATGTATGAGGTTTTGAAGAAGGATTTGATTCAGGCGACTGAAAAAGCAACCGTACAAGGTATTACACTACACGTTGAAAATCCAATTGGAAATTTAGAAACCCATCGCCATACACCTTTTACTGAAACCCCTTCTACTGATCATTGGTTTATTTTATGTATCGATTCTAAAGAGATGATTTATGGACCCTCAATTGAGGAGCGTAGTGTTGCTTTTTATACAGATGACCCTGTTCATATATATTTATTAGAGGATTATGTGTGGCACGATGTCCTAGTGAATAGACTTGTTCGACGCAGCCAAGACGATTTAGAGAAATGGATCACTACAGAGCGGAGAGCCTTCTTTATGGAAAAATAAGAAGCTTATTCAAAGAACCAACAAAATAAAGCATAAGTAATTAGTTGAAAACTTGTGCTTTTTTTTATTGCTTTAAATTTCTCAACCAAGCTACCTTCCTACATAGTTTCCAATCAA
>NZ_JBALNF010000065.1:38219-64256 GCF_036962465.1 Neobacillus vireti | reverse complement strand
AAATTTATTTATTTTTTAAATATAGATATTTATTTTTTAAATATTTTGATGTAAGATTGAATTACAAATAATGATGGAGGAAATTATGGCATATCCACTTATTTCAGATTGTCCTGTTTGTGGCAAACAATTAAAAATTACAAAGCTACAGTGTACTCATTGTCATACTACAATTGAAAATGAATTTGAACTCTCTAATTTTGCAACTCTTAGCAAAGAACAGCTTAGTTTTATTGAAACTTTTTTAAAGTGCCGTGGAAATATTAAAGAAGTTGAAAAAGAACTTGGGGTATCCTATCCCACCGTGCGTGGGAAATTAGATGACATTATCTCTTCTCTCGGATATTCCAACACTAAAAAGGTTGAAAAAATGGATCAAAAAAAGGTAATTTTAATGCTGGAGAAGGGCGAAATTACAGCCGAAGAAGCAATTGGGATATTAAATGGGGAGGAATCCTAAATGAGTGAAGAGATTTCAAGAGTATTAACAATGGTTGAAGAAGGAAAGTTGACCAAAGAGAAGGCTGCTGAATTAATCGAAGTACTGCAAGGAAATGGTAAACAGGTCGATTTAAATAAACGGTCCTCAACCTCCTACCTAAATAAAATGCTAAAAATCCGTGTTACTACTATAGATGGTGACAATGTAAATGTTAATCTTCCAATAAAACTCATAAAAGCTGTTTTAAAGGTAGGTACAAATATTGCTAAAATGATTCCCGAATCCGAAAAATATGTAAAGGATATCGACGTTGCACTTTTTATTGAAGCTATTGAAAATGAATTGGATGGGCAAATTGTAGATGTTACCTCCGCAAAAGGTGACAAAGTACTGGTTATTATTGAGTAATGATGAAGATAAAAATTAAAGTAAAAGCCAGACGATTTATTATTCCAGTCCCTTATGCTTTTTTAGCTCTATTCATTGGGATCCTCACTTCAAAACGAATCCTAGTACTTGTCAATCGTGCAATTGAAAAGAAGGCAAAGAAAAACTTTCAAATTCCTTATATAAACAGGCAAGATTTAAAACCTCTGCTTAGGGAAGTTTCAATGCAAAAAGGTCTACTGCTGGTTGAAACAAGCCTTAAAGACGGAACAGAGATTACGATTAGGCTATAGAGCAAAAGAGCAAAATTCCTCCGTTCTGGAATTTTGCTTTTCTCTATTTTAAAAATACGAAGATTCCCACATTGCCTTTGCTTCCTTTAATATTCACCTTTAATAACAAAATACGAACCCCGGATTGTTCCAGCTAGTTTAGACTTCTGCCTAGCAAACTTAAACTTCCCTTCTAACTCTTTTGGTACCTCCATCCCCTCAGAAAGCTTAAAACCAACGGCACGCTTCTTAGGGTCATCAACCGTATACAAAACATTTACCTCAAGCCCATCCTCATAAAAGACGTAGGCCCATTTGATATTTTCCACTTGAAACCATGACGTTTCTAATGGTTTGGCTGCAAACTCAATATCACGTTCTTCTTTCAAAATTCGGTTAACATAATCAAGGGTCTCCTTGCTTTCGCCAGCTGGTACAACCGTAAATTCATGCTTGTATTTGTTCATAAAGTAACGGGCTTCATGAGCACGTAAACCAGCAAGCGCTTCTGCTACCGGTGAAGACTCTAAACCCAGTGTAGACACATCTTTAAAATCAACGTTATAAGACATTTGCATTCTCCTTTTATCTTTATTTTCTAACAATAGGAATCCAGAATTCACCAAAAACTAAGCCGTTTCGTTGCCCCATCTCAACCATTGTATTCGGCCCGCCAACATAGGCAAAATTCTTTGCATCTGGCAAGACTTGACCAAAGGCAATACCAGTAAGCTTAATATTCAATTCTTCAGCTGACTTCTCTTCCCCTTTCACAACTAGGTATTCACCTTTAGGAAATTGGATTACCCTGGCATCTTCTGGTGCCGACGCCTCTGTCATGACTCCGGCATAATGCATCAACTTGTTATTAACTGCTTCGTTCACAACAAAAACGTAGTCATTTGTGGCTGTTGCTCTTAAAGTGTCAAGCGTTCCATTTTGCCTAACTGTCTGCCAAAAGTCTGACTTTTCCTTGTTTAAGCCGGCAAAGTCTGTGTAATGGCTCTTAAGCTCCGTTCCGATACCGATAACGGTAAAGCTGTCCTTTTCTTCTAGGGTATAATCTGCCATATTCAATACCTTCCTCTATTTAAAATTAATCAAATGATTTGTTTTCTTCACCTGATATGTATATGATAACCTTTAATCATGTCAAAAAATGATACTGTTTAGGAGTCCCGATGAAAAAAGTTGAACGGATTAATACCATCATGCGGTATATCAACAACCGCACTCACTTCACCATATCTGAAATCATGCGAGAATTCAACATCTCTCGTTCAACAGCTATTCGAGATATCAGAGAAATTGAGGCCATGGGGATGCCACTTGTTGCTGAAGTTGGTAGGGATGGGGGCTATTTTGTCATGCACAATTCTGTCCTGCCCGTTGTTCGATTTACCGATAATGAGGTCAAAGCTCTTTTTATTGCCTTTATGGCAACAAGAAATCAACAACTTCCTTATCTAAGGAGCCGTCAGTCTTTAGCTGAAAAATTACTAGGCCTCATCTCCGAAAGCCAGCAAGAAGAACTTGTTCTTTTAAATCAAATCTTGCTTTTTGAAGGGACCAACCCTCATAATCCCGACCTGCTTGATCTTACAGACCTCCCTGATCCGATGTTAGAGAAACTTATCCAGAACCTTCTTTTGGATCGCTATTTATGGTTAACCATCTATGATGATAAGGGAATAACGACTTTTCCTATCTATCTCTTGCACCTTTATCATGAAAAAGGTCTATGGCTGATTGAAGGCTTTGACCTAAAAGAAGAAAAGAAGCGGATTTTTCCTGTCGGCCTTCTCACCAATGTCAAACCCTGCCCGACAGAAAAAAGAGTAAGTAAGAAAAAGATGTTAGAAAAAGTAAGTCAGCAGGAAGAAGAAATTAATCTAGTCCTTGAGCTTGGTCCAAAAGCGATTGCCCAATTCAAGAAATACCATCCTTTGAAAGTATCGATTTCCTATACGAATCCTTATCAAACCACAGCCATTTTAAAGACTTTTATCAATGTAAGTAACCACGAGGAATTGACCGAATTAACCAATTGGCTGCTTTTCCTAGGTGGGGATATCAAGGTCAGGGAAGTGCCCGAAGAAGTATTAGAAGTTTTACAAGAAAGATTAAACCTATTCTGTCTATAAGCCGTGGCCAATTAAAGTCCAAACAATTGGTTGTGTTCATCTTCCTTCTATTATATATAGGCTAACTTTCACACTTTTAATTTCAATCAAAAAAAACGCTCCAATAGATAAATTTAATTACCTGGGCGTTTTCTTCTTCGTTATAGATTCTCATTAAAATTTTCTAATCCAAAATACGCTTCTATATATTAATACTTGCTTGCTACACTGCTTGCTTGATTGTAGCCAATTTCTTTTTTTCTCGCCAACGGTAAAACATTTTCATCAAAGGCATAATTAAAATAAAGATGAACAGTAGCCTGAACGTTTGGAACATTGAAACAAGCGAGACTTCTGCTTTAACTGCATCAGCTAATAATACCATTTGATCTAAGCCACCTGGGGCTGTGCTAAGAAAACTTGTAGCGAATGTTGTGTCCATTGCAAACGACATTAGGAAGCTTGAACCGAATGTTAGAGCGATCAGTGCGAATGCGCTGAAAATGCCGCCTACAAGTACACGTATTGGTAGCTTAATCATGTGTGGCTTGAGCATTAAGCCAATATGTGCGCCGATTAGCAGCTGAGCAATAGCCATGAAAAAGCCAGGTACTTGTGGCATTGTGATAGGTGTTGTGAGATGCAGCGTAATTAGCAAAATAATGGGTGTGATGAAAAATGCGACAGGCAAATGGATGCGCTGCATTAAATGGGAACATACCCATGCAAGTGCAATTAATAATACTAAATTAATCGTTAACTTCGCGTCAGTTGGCTGCTTACTTATTACTTGTCCAGCGACGATAAACGGTACGAAAACAACGACTAGTAATAGCCGAATGACTTGAAAATAAGAAATAACGCCAATTTCTTCAACTTTTTCTTCTTCAGCAAATACGACGATTTGACCTAAACCGCCTGGGATTGCACCTAGCACAGAAGCTTTCATTGGGACTTTTGCCCATTTACTCGTTAAGTAAGCAATGCCGATTGAGCCACCGATTAAAATAACGTTTAGTATTATCATATAAAATAAAATGGAGCCCATCATGCCGAATAAATCAATATTAAATTGTACACCTATTACGGTACCGACCATGACGACACCTAAATCACGCATTTGGCCAGACCATTTGAGCGGTCCTTTATAAACAAATTGGGCTAACATTATAACAACAATAGGGCCGAGCATCCATGGAATAGGGATGTGCAGCAGGCTAAAGATATAACCGCCAATTAAAGATAAAACCAATACCTTTAATATTGCCTTCAAACAGGAACACCCCTTTCTATAGTAATTTTAACTACATCTATTACTTAAGAAACCACCAGCGTTCATTTTCATGAATACTGGTGGTTTAATTATTATGATTTCGCTAATTCTTTTACTTGTGCTTCACGGTCTACGTCATCGCGGCGACGATCACCCCAGTATGCCGAACCATTTTTCAAATATTCTTCATATGTCCATTTCACTGGCTCCCAGTCTGGCTCGAAGATTAAGTAGCCGTTTGTAAAGATTTCAAGTCGTAAGCCGCTTCCCGGGTCTTTTACGTAAATGTACATTGCTTGAGAAATACCATGTTTACCAGGACCAACGAATTGTACATCTGCTTCGCATAATATGTCAGCAGCACGAAGCAAGTCTTGTGCATTGTCTAACCAGTATGCGATATGGTGCATCTCGTTTGGCTCTTTCGAACGTGCTGTGGACATGATTGCTACGTCATGTACTAGGTTTGTTACAGATAACCAACTTGCTACCTGTACATCGTCTGGATTTACGAAGTATTCGCGCAGTTTGAAGCCTAATGCTTCTTTTAAAAATTTTACAATCTCAGCGTTGTCGTGAGAAGTTTGTAAGTTTACATGATCGATCCGTCGTGGTGACACACCCTTCGCCCAAGATTTATACGTTTGGTTTTTAAGTACTGATTTACGCGATTCCTCAGCAGGTGTTTTTTCCATATCGTAGTAAAGCTCGAAGCGGTGACCACTTGGTAATTCGAAGCGGATGGCTTCACCTTGCGCTACTTCTTCCCCTGCCTTTATCCAACATACTTCTGTACCAGCATCTTCTAATAATTTTGCAAAAGTTACAATGTCCTCACGGCGTTTTGTACGCCAGCCGATGTGATCGATGTAAGAAGTTTCACCGGCTCTAATGGAGAATGTATGATGTTCGAAGTCACCCCAAGCCCGTAAGTAGTGCACACCCTCTACCACTTCTGTTTCTTCTAAGCCGATGGTGTCGCGGAAGAAACACAAAGATTTTTCAAGATCTGCTGACACTAAAGCTACGTGTCCTAATTTTGCAATTTCCGGTGCGTAAAGAAATTTTTCCATTTATATTCACCTCATATTTAGTTGCTTTTATACAAGTTCACTTTTTATAGGTCACATCTTCAAAACCTACTATTACCCTTGAATGTTTGTATTAACGCCAAATAAATGTCTACCGTAACCTAAAATGCCGTCTTCATATAAAGAAGTAATGTGCGTTGCTATTGCCATTAAGTCACGAGTAAATAACTCTACTGGGTGACCTTTTAATAATGCGTGTCCACCCAAAGTGAGAAGTGATTTTACACCGATTTGTGTACACTTGTCGATAATCTTGGCACGGATTGCTTTATATTTTGCCCCTTCATATGGGCCACCTTTATCTGTTTCCATCATTGCGATATATTCTTTTAATAAACTTTTAGCAGAAACCATTTCAAGCTTTAACTCCGAAAGCACGCGTTGACTCGTAGGAGAATCTTTTTCGTTTATCCCAGAGAAGCGTACGCGACCTGCAGTATGCTTTTCGAATTCGTCAAGGACACGTTCAGCACCACCAACAGCCATCGCTGCAAATCCTACATAAAAGCCAGGGTAAAACGGTGTGTTGTAGTATAAGTAGTCTTGGTCGAACTCTTCATACGGTGGTTGGCTCTTTTCGATAATTTTGTTAAAGCGTAAAATGGCATCCGGCTTAACGAAAACTTTATCGACGATTAATGTATTACTACCTGATCCACGAAGACCAAGCGAATCCCAGGTTTTCACAACTTCTAATTCAGAAACTTTTAATAAAATGCCCACACGCTCAGGTACGTCGTTGTCTTCAAATTTCATCATTGCACCAACACCAACCCAGTCACAGTAGTTGATACCGCTTACAAAGTTGTACTTACCTGAAATGATATAACCGTTCTCAACTGGTTCCACTTTGCCAATTGGTGCAAATACGTCGGCTACGAAGCCGCCTTGGTTAATGACTTCATCACGAATGTGTCTTGGATAGTAGCATACCCAAGAGTTGTGAACTGAGAAGAAGTATGTTAACCACGAAGCGGATAAATTGTGGTAACCAACTGTACATACCATATCAACGAACGTGCGCCAATCAAGTTGTGGATAGCCAAACTCCTTCGGTAAAATTAAACGATGAATTCCCTCCTCGCGGATAATATCCGCAAGGCGTGGGGAAATGGTCGAGTTTAAATCAGCTTGGATTGCTTCTGATTCTGCAGCTTCGCCGATACGTTTTGCTTTTTGGATAATTTCTTCATAAGTCGCTTTATTTTCAACTACAGTTACCATTTGATCATTCCTTTCAAAAATAGTTTATTTTGCTGTAACGGCTTGATCTTTTTCCACTGCTAAAAAATCGATGACAAGTTTGTTCACAATTTCTGGTTGGTCAGTTTGTGCTTGGTGACCGCAGTTTTCTATATATTTAAATTTAATGTTCGGTAATAATTTCTCAAGCTTATTACCAATCTCAACTGGTGCAACAGAATCTTGGTTACCCCATATGAACAAGCCAGGAATTTTTAATTTTGGGAAAGCATCTTTAATGCAGTAACGATCCCAAAGCTTTGGTTCTTCATTCATTCTTGCTAAGTAAGCATCGAACGCTTGATTTGATTCTTTTACACCTGGGCGAGTTGCTGCATGATGACGTAGTTGAATTAGTTCTTCAGGAATGACTGTGTCTTCACTTGAATTGCGATACATAAATTTACGTAACGATTCTTCTGTATAGTCGTAACCAATCACTTCTAAGAATGAACGCAGCTTTCTTTCGGGTACTTCTTGCATCGCTTGATAAATGGTATTACTGCCGATGTACACAACCTTATTCACTTTTTCAGGATGGTCAATTGCATATTTAGCTGCAACGTATGCACCTTGTGAATTGCCGACAAGTGATACTTCATCTAGGCATAATGCCTCAACAAAATCATGTACATGATCTACTAAGCTTTGATGACCATTAACTGGCCATGCGTGAGGACGTGCATCTGTGAAGCCCATTGATAGTTGGTCTACAGCGTATGCGCGAAAACCAGCTTTTGCTAGTGCAGGTAGCATAAAACGCCAACCAGCTGCGCCGCAAGCTCCAGGCCCTGCACCATGTAATAAAATTACAGCTGGTCCTTCTGTTCCTGCCCAGGAATAATGTGTACGTACCCCATTTGCTAATACGTAACTATTATGAAATCCTTCAAAAATTGTCATCGTTTTTCCCCCTCTTTGGCTGTTATTTTATGTTTTTTAGTATAAAGGTTAAAAATTAAAAACATCATAGTGATTTTTATTGAATGAATAGTAAAAATCTTTAAAATTTATTGAAAGATTAATTTTGTTTTTGTAATATGGGAAGTAGAAAATCAATGGGGGTGTGATTTTAATGAGTGAAATTGCATTTGATTCTAGTGAAACACAAAATATTTTAATGTCGGCAAATGCCTTCCACACATTAAAAAACAATTTATTTAACAACATTGGCTCTCATAAAACGAAAGGCTTTTTATTCCGATTTGGTAGAGAGTTTGGGATGGAATCAGCAAAAAATATGCTCCAAAATAAAAACTCCATGAATCAAGTCGGTAAAAGACATTCGCGCTTAGGCCACGTTAAAGATGTTATTTTCATGGGGGAAATTGTGCGCCATCCGGACGGCACGATTGAATGTATCGATACTTGGGGACAATGGGTAGAATCTTTCGAAGCAGCATTGCACCTTAAAAATTACGGTTTAGCCAATGAATGTGTTTGTCATATGTTATGCGGCTTTGCGAGTGGTGCATTGACATATGAGTTTGGTGAATCCATTATAGCCGTTGAGTACAAGTGCGCCGCAAAAGGTGATCCATGCTGCGAGTTTAAAGTGCGTTTGGAGCGCGATTGGCTCAATGAGAAAGAGGATCTTATTCACCTTTATCAAAACGACAACATTCTATCCGAGCTTGAAATGACATATGATGCCCTTTTGCATCATAAGCAAATGCTCGAAAAAATTTCGGTGTTTCAGGGTCAACTCACGCAAAAAGTAACAGATAAACATTCGATGGATGAAATTGTGCAGGCGGCGTATGAGTTGTTGAACACCCCGATTTTGATTGAGGATAATCATGGAACTCCGTTAAGTCAAATTGGTTTAACGGAAGAACAGCAAATTGTAATAAAAAAAGATAATGCGAAATTATCACATTTTGTAGATAAGCACAACGTTTCACATTACAAAGGCGATAATTATTGGAAATTGACGTCACCTGTTCTTATTAATAAAAAAAGTTATGCCACTTGTTCGTTTATTTACTTTGATGAAAAGGATATGGATGAAAACGACCACTTATTTTTGGAGCGTATTTCGACGGTAGCGGCGTTATGTATTTTATATGAGGAGGCCCAGTTTGAAGAACAACAACGTATGCGCAGTTCGTTATTAGAGCGCTTAATTCATAGTCGAAATATTAAAGATATTGAATCTTATTATAAATTTTTACCCTTTAAATTTCAGCCGCCGTTTTCTACAGGTATTATAAGTGTGAAAAAGAAAAAGAAAAATCACGAAATAATTGACATTCATGACCAGCTGACAGAGCTGTCTAAGTTAGCAAGGGAGTGGGATTTACCTTGTATTTTTGCAGTACTCGGGGGAGAAATTGCTCTACTAAACTCGCTAAATAGCGATAAGCAAGGCTGGCAAATGAAAATCACGAAAATCTTTCAAAAGATGGAGAAGCAAAATAGCAATTATAAATATTCAATCGGGCTTAGCGGAACATTTAGCAACTTTAAAGATTTCGAACGTTCTCTACAAGAGGCACGTGTCGCACAGCGCTTTCCAAACCAAAAGTTACTCACAGATTACGAAGATTTAGGAATGCTTGGCGATATCGTAAAGAACATGAGTATTGAGCAGCTGCATGAAATGGCGAAAAAGACGTTAAAAGACTTATACAATTTCAATGATCCACGTAAAAAGGAATTATTGCACACACTTTACGTCTATTTATTAAATAGCCAGCGCTTAAAAGAAACGATGGATGAGTTGGCGTTATCAATCGGCGGCATCCAATATCGCATAAAGCAAATTGAGGAACAGCTGCAAATTTCACTGAAAAACGCATCAACAGCAGCGTATACTTTATTAGTTATTCAGGCGCTAATATTGTCGGATAGCTTAAACTTTGAAGAATTTGCACGATAATAAACTATTTTTAACTGAAATACTTAAATGTTTTATTAATTGTTTGAAGAATACGCTAAAATGAAAACGATTTCTCGGTAAAAACAAAAAAGACTGTGGACAAACTCCCTTTCCTGAGTTTGTCTACAGTCGGTTACATATTTTTTATGAGATAACCCATGTTGAATTTTATTGCTCTACAACAACGTCTAAGTTTATTTGATCTGCTTCAGCAGCACGACTTGCATGTTCTTTTTCCGTTGCTGTAATTTTTAATTTACGTGTAGCTAATATCACTATTGCGGTTACAACATATAAACTAACGATAATTAACACCCCTGAGTTGAAGCCAGAGCGAACGTCATTACCCGCAAGTGTTATTAAGTAACCCGTAATCCATGGACCAATTATACCAGCCATACTTGAAACAGATAATGAAATACCTGTTACACTACCTACAAAGTTTTTTGGAATGACGATCGATGTCATCGCAGCATTTAACGGCAGTAAGCTTGTGTTCATAACTAAGCCTACCCCTAAGAAAATACATGCTAAAACTGGTGAAGATACAATTGTTGTCATTGCGTAAGAGGCAGTCCCAACAAGTAATACGGTAACTAATACACGATCATATGATTTAATAAGACTGTTATTTTTCTTGAATAAGACGTCTGTAAATTTTCCTGCACATATGGCGAATACGGTACCTGTAATACCCATTCCAGCGAATATTAAGCTCATACTTTGCGGCTTTAGACCAACGATTTTTGTTAAGTAAGTTGGAGCCCATGTAAGAACCCAAGTGGTAATCCACATTGATACGAAACCTACAACAAAAATTGATAATACATAAGGATTCATTAATACTTTTAAAATATGCTTAAACGGTACTTCATTGCTGGAAGCTAAAGATTTTACGTCTTCGACCAGTGGTCGCTTTGGCTCATCTCTCATAAAGAAGAAGAAGAGTGCCCATATAAAGCTTGCTACCCCCAACATTGCGAAAGCATGTTGCCAACCTAAGTTTGTAATCCCCATAACGATAAGTGGTGCAGCTAAATAGGTACCAACCGTTGTACCAGAAGTCATAATGGCTGTTGCGACACCACGTTGTGCACTAGTAAACCATCTTGCAAGGTGTACCAGGCAATAACCGAGAGTACTTCCTTCGAAGAAACCCAAGACAACACGCAGTAAAATTAAGTGTGTTAACGTTTCAACAAAATAAGCGCTTGCTAATGAAATGGTCCATCCGGTAGCAATCATCATTAATAAATATTTTGAGTTGAAGCGATACGTTAATGTACCTAAAATAATACTTCCGACTGCGTATGCAGCGAAGAAGCTGCTTCCCACTAAACCAAACTGATCGTAAGATAAATTTAGTTCAGACATGATGGGTTCTGCGGCTAATCCTAAAACTGATTTATCCGTATAATTTAAAACAGATAGCAAGAATAGAAATCCTAATACAACCCAACGCATGTAAAATCCCCCTTATATTCCCGTACTTTCCCACCCATATCATTCGAAGTCCAATCTTTCAAATTTTAAAAGTAATTTTACGCCCCATTTTTAACTAAGTTGATTGTTAGCGTTTTCAATAAATAGTTTGGATAATATTTCACCCCTTCCTTTTTCATGAAATGATTAAATTCACTATCATTTTTACTTTCTTAGAAAAAATAATAGTTTCTGATGGGAGAATTCTGAGTACGAATCTTCCATGAAAAGAATTCTATTTGAAAAAAAAGGGATTGACAAGATAAAAAATATTGATAAGGATTTTGGCTTGAAAAAAGTGAAAAAAAAATTCCAGTTTCAAAAAGTGAGATTTTTACATTTTTATATATTGATAAATCTGAGTTTTGTTTAAAATTTACCACAAAAAATTCAAATTAAATTTAAAGTAGATTTTATTGATTTTATCTGAATTTCAATAAAAATTATAATGATATTTTGAAATAGACTCATTTATGATTAGTTTATTCGAGAAAGAATGGAGGAATTTAGGATGGATGATCGTTTATTTAGGGATGCCATGGGGAAGTTTGCTACAGGAGTGACAGTTCTTTTAACTGAAAACGAAGGAGAAACACACGGAATGACAGCAAACGGTTTCATGTCAGTATCATTGGATCCGAAGCTTGTCGTAATTTCTATTGGACATAAAGCCAAATTTCTAGAGAAAGTTTCACAATCTAAAAAATATACAGTAAATATTTTAGCAAAAGATCAAGAGCATTATTCACGTCATTTCGCTGGAAGACCTTGTGAAGCAATAGAATTTGAAACGTTAGCTGAGCACCCGGTATTAAAAGGGGCTATCACTCAAATCGTATGTGAAGTCGTATCGGAACATGTAGAAGGTGATCATACCTTATTCGTTGGTAAAGTAGTAGATTTACGTATTGCCGATAAAGATCCGTTATTATTCTTCGGTGGTAAATATCGTCAATTGACTGAGGTAGAAACAGTTAAGTTATAAAAGGAGAATTGTCTATGAATATACAACTAATGGCTAAAGCATTGCTTAAAGCAGAATCTACCAAACAGCCGATTGCCCCCTTAACTGAAACCTATGAAAATATTACAGTAGCTGATGCATATGCAGTGCAATTAGAGCAAATTCGTCAAAAGGTTGACACAGGGGCAGCAGTAAAAGGACTAAAAATTGGATTAACCAGTAAGGCAATGCAAGAAATGTTGAATGTATATACACCAGACTATGGCTTTATTTTAGATACGATGGTATATGACGAGTCAGATGGTTTAGTTGCTGAGTCCTTTATTCAACCAAAGGTTGAGTTTGAAATCGCCTTTGTTTTCAAGAAAGAATTAAAAGGGCCAGAAGCAACGGTGCAAGATGTAATTGATGCAACGGCTTATGTTGTGCCAGCAATAGAAATAATCGATAGCCGTATCGCGAATTGGAAAATAAAATTCGAGGATACAGTAGCAGACAATGGTTCCTCAGCAGGTGCTATTTTAGGTGAAAAGCGTACACTACTTAAAGATATTGAAGACATCACAAATATTCCAATGATTGTGAAGAAAAATGGTGAATTTTTAGACGAAGCAACGAGCTCGGCCGTGTTAGGTAACCCACTCAATGCGGTTGTTTGGTTAGCAAATGAAGTAAGTGCCTATGGTATATCTATCGAGCCAGGCATGTTTGTTTTATCAGGAGCACTTTCAAAAGCTCTTACCTTTGAAACAGGCGATGAATTCGAAGTTGACTTCGGTATACTTGGGAAAGTCCACGCTAACATATCGAAAGAAGTAGTGAAGTAGCACAATCTAAGTAAAATAAAGGAAAAAGGAGAGATCCGCAATGAAGGTAATCTATGTGAATGCTAATAACCTACAAGAGATTAGACAATCATCTCCTAACGCAGCAATGGCGCTTGGTTATTTTGATGGCGTGCATTTAGGACATCAAAAAGTAATTCAAATAGCAAAAGAAAAAGCAAAGGCAGTAAATTTATCACTAGCGGTTCTCTCTTTTTTCCCACATCCAAAAAGTGTGTTATTTTCAGATAGAGAAATCTTCTATCTAGAGCCACTAGAACAAAAGGTTGAAAAATTAGAAAGGCTTGAGGTGGATATTTTTTATATCGTAGAATTTACAAAGGAATTAGCTAAAGTAGAAGCGACCAATTTTTTAGATGATTATATTATTGGTTTAAATGCTAAGGAAATTATTTGCGGTTTCGACTACACATATGGAGCAAAAGCAAGTGGTACTGTTAAAACATTGGAAGCTTATGCGGCTGCACAACAAGTAGGCTTAACTGTTGTCGATGAGCAAAAGTGGAATAATCAGAAAATTAGTTCAACTTTGATTCGGAAACACTTATCAGAACGAAAGCTAAGTGAATTACCCCATTTATTGGGGGGCTTTTATAAAACTAAATATTGCCAAAAAAATGGTATACTACCGAATTATTCGTTACCGAATTTAGGTAGTTATAAAGTATTGATTGAAGATCAACAATCTTTTATTGAGTGTATTGCGACTGTAAAGTCTAAAAAATATATTCAGATTCATCATGAAATGTCTACACTACCCAATTTATTAACGATACAATGGGTTGACCGATTCGAACCAATACAAAGCTAATTAACTTTCTAGCTGTTCAGGTTGAACTACGGTATCATTTAATAATCTGCATAGTGGGCATTTTTTTTCGCTAAACTTCAAAAAACGCCATCAATATGAAATTTAGATGGCGTTTTTTGCAATTGAGAGCAAATTAATGGCTTTTATTAAAGGAATTTATCGCTAGATAGAAAATCATCCTTGCATTACACTCTTTCACACGCAATTGGCGGTGATTCTAACCATCCCTTTTCAATTAAGAGATTCGTACCATCGTTAACAAATAAGCCAATGTTCATAAGGGTTCTTGCATATAACATGTCTATATCCCTTCGCGCCGTTACCGCCATAGAATTTCCAAATGCCCTAATCTTCATTGCAAACATGTCCACTTTATGAAACAGCATGATTCTATCGGAAAAAGGTGGGTAGGTATTCGTTGTAACCAGATGGTCTAGGTACGACGGTGCTTGCATATGTTCATGGTGAAGTTTCTCCATATACTGTTTGACGGCTCTGTCTGTCATCTCTAGACCTCTCTTAAACAAGGTCTTAATCTTCTCATCTTGAACGATTTGATAAAATCCCAATAATAATGCCTTACTTGTTGTGTTATTTTCAATATTATCATAAAGATGAATGATTTCTAAAGCCTGTAAATGTCGGACATCTCCCATAAATCCATTTAAGAAACTTTGTTTTTGAATTTTGGTAATTCCTTCTGGTGTTGGAATAATCGGAGGTTTTGCAATTAATTTTTTATCCATTAAAACATTATTAATTTGCCCTAAAAGAACGGTAGTACATTGATTACAATAAACAAAAAACTCCCTTATATCTTCTCTCATCATTAATGGGACTGCGACTGCGTAAAGGCTAATACCTGCTTTTGCAGCATATTTTAAATAGTGAGCGTAAAATTCATCTGCATACAAGCGAGGGGCACCCAAGTTTACGTCATTTTTCGTAAATCCAGTCGGCATAGGGAAATGATCTTTATTAAAAAATACTTCAATCCTCTCTATGAAATCTTTCGATAAGGCTAAACCATTTTCCAACAGCGCCTTAATCGCTTCATCATCACAGTGTTGCAGAAAATAACTTAAGATTTGACTGGACATACTGTTTCCCATATAAGTAGCCCAAAGTTTTCCCATTTCAAAGGTCGTTAAAGGCTGGGACTCATTTAAATCTTTGGGGCTAATATTTAGTGGTTTTATAACGTTCATTGGATTTAAATCTTTTTCAGTGGTCATATTCATCCCCCTTTGTATCTTCAGGATAAGACATTTAGACTCCATCCTTAAAAATAGATTCAACTCATCTTAAATACTTGGGTACCCTGCTTAGGTCCAGCAATTTAGACCTCGTTATCTAAATAAATTTCATGTTATGTAATGTTATAAGGTTAATCTCTCCAAACGTACCAACTATATGACAATCAAAAAAAATTTAACAAAACAAACTTAAAATTAGGTACTGATCTTCATCAATGGAGAAAATATAAAAAAGAAACCACTCGCCCATAAGAAACGTGGAGGAATGGTTTCCTTTTTGTTTTAATACTTATCTTTTCCACCAAGTTGAAATAGGAATGGAGAACTCCCCATCTAATGGAACTGTTTCTCCAATTTTAGGAGTGATCATTTTAACTCCTGATTTTTCAGACGCTTTTAATCCTCGTTCAATAGGGTCTGTCCAACCATGATAAGCAAGGGTAAAGGCTCCCCAGTGAATTAACATCATATTCTTTCCATTGACATCTAAATGAGCCTGAACAGATTGTTCAGGTGTCATATGAACCCAAGACCAACGTCGGTCATATTGTCCGCCTTCCATTAAAGTAAGATCAAATGGTCCGTATTTCTTTCCAATTTCCTTAAAATGTGTATCATAACCACCGTCTCCACTTGTATAAAACCGTGTCTTTTTTCCAAGAATGACCCAACCGCCCCAAAGGGTGGAATTTCTATTTAACGGTCCTCTGCCAGAAAAGTGTTTGGAAGGAGTGAATGCTACAGTTAAGCCTTGAAACTCTGTTTCATCCCACCAATTTAGTTCGGTTATTTTTTCTTTTTTAACCCCCCAATCAAGCAAGTGTGCACCTACACCAAGAGGAACGAAGAAATGATTGACCTTGTTCTTTAATTTTTTTATGGATGGATAATCTAAGTGGTCGTAATGATCATGCGTAATAAAAACAGCATCAATCGGCGGCATTTCATCAATAAGATGCAATAAATCTTCACTATAACGCTTGCTTCCTACGAAAGAAACTGGTGAAGCAACCGGACCTAGCATCGGATCAACAAGGATCTTTTTATGATCGAGACTAAGTAAAAAAGCAGAATGACCAAACCATGTTAAACTATCTTCCTCACTACTGACTTTGTTCCAATCAATCTCGGTAACAGAAATTTGACCTTCAGGATTACGGTCTTTAACTCCTGAAATATTTTCCTTAAGCATGGAGTAATAATCGGCTGCACTCATAGTCAAACTTGTTGTTTCTGAATTGATAAATTTACCGTTAACATAATTGTCTAATTGACTAAATTGCACTTTTTGTTCTTTGCTTGGATTGTCTCCGAAAGCTGGATGTAGGTTAATAAACAATAAGATGAAAACTAGTAATACAACTAAGAAAAGTAATAAATAACCCATCACCTTTTTCATCCCCCCTTCCCTCCTATTTTACATGAAAACATTGGAGACAAAACTGATAGAGACTTCTAATCTAAACATAATTCCCGCAGCATTAAAGGGTATCAAGATCAATCGGTCTTTGCAAAGTTAGTATCCCTTCTTTTAGACTGAAAAAAAAGCCCTGTATAACAGGGGCATTCTTATCCAAAATAATTATTTTATATTGTTATATTCCTCATCTGTTACTGGTTCCAACCACTCCGGTTTACCTGCAGTGATGGCAATGTGTTCAAACCAGCTGTCTTTTGCAGCACCATGCCAGTGTTTTACACCATCATGGGTGACAATAACATCACCAGCTTGTAAGAATTGAGCTGGTTTTCCTTCTTCTTGGTACCAGCCTTCGCCGCCAGTTACTAATAAAATTTGATATCCATCACGATGGATATGCCAGTTATTTCGACAACCTGGTTCAAAGGTCACATTCCCCACTCCAACATTCACTTTAGGATCAGCAACTAATCCTTTAAGATAACTTTGGCCCACAAAAAATTGTGCAAATGCTTCATTTTTCTCACCTACGGGGAAAATAACACCATTTTTTACTTCTTCATGTTTTGCCATTTTCTATTCCTCCATTAAATTTATTTTTATTAACCAACTTGAACAGTTGTGCAAAAATCACTTTATTTATAGCTAATCTATTTGAATACTTGTACCTGCTTATTTTAATTTACCCCCAAATACCGGGAAGAAGCTATGCTCACCATAATTCTCAATATGTTCTATGTTCTTCAACGTCTCCATATCTTCATCGCTGATAGCAAAATCAAGCTCTGCATTGTTTCTCATGTGATCCGGATTTGCCGTCTTAGGAATGACTACAAGACCAAGTTGGATAGCATAACGCAGGCAAGCTTGAGCGACAGAAACTCCATACTTATCAGCTATTATCTTAACCTCTGCATGATCGAGAACTGCACCGTGTGCAATGGGTGAATATGCCTCTACCAGGATGTCATTCATTTGGCAGAAATTAATCAGTTCAAAAGGAGTATTGCTCACATGTGCCAATATCTGATTTACCATAGGCTTGATCTCACAGCTTGCAAGGATATTCTCTATATCATCCTGAAGGAAGTTAGAAAGACCGATTGCCTTTACCTTTCCTTTCCTATAAGCATCCTCCATTGCTTTCCACACTTCTTTGTTTTCCTCGAAGTAACGATTCTCCTCACGGAACTCCACCCAAGGCTGCGGGCTGTGGATAATCAGAAGGTCAATATAATCCAATCCCATCTTGGTTAAAGACTCATCAATGGACTGCTCAACTGCATTATAGGTCTTTGCTTCTGCTGCTACCTTTGTGGTAATGAAAAGTTCTTCTCTTGCGACATCGCAGGAACGGATTCCTTTGCCTACACCAGCTTCATTTTGATAAGCCTGAGCAGTATCAATATGGCGATATCCAATCGTTACCGCATCCCGCACTGCATGTGCTGTCTGTTCATCGTTAAGCAGCCAGGTACCCAGACCTAATTTTGGAATTTCTAGACCATTTGATAATTTGAAAGTTTCATTAAACATACTTTTGTCTCCTTTACACGGTTATATTTAAGCATCACATTTCTCATTAGGAATTTCTTCAAATGAAGCTTGATTTCCCAGCGTTTTACTTAATCCTTAAACGTTCACCTTAATTTTCACGTATAATTTCATTAATGCAGGCTAATGCATTTAGTGTTCTCGGAAAGCCCATATATGGTAGGCAGTGAGTGATGGCGGTGATCAACGTTTCCTTATCATTGCCTACCTTTTGGTTACCAAGCACATGTGACTTTACTTGGCTTTCACAACCGCCCAACGTACTGATAATACAGAGTGTCAACAACTCCCGAGTTTTCAGATCAAGCCCTCCGCGGGTGTAAAAGTCTCCAAAGCAAAAAGAGGAAAGATAATCCTGCATATGTTTTTGATTGTCCGGGGCAGCCTCACGCATTTTTGCAATGATATCACCAAAAATCTTTATCTGTACGGATAGTCCTTTGTCAAAGCGATTAACTTCATCTACCTCCTTTTGGCTTTCAATTGGTAAAGCGATATTCTTTGCTTGGAAAACCTCATTGACTTCATTAATAGCGTTCAATGTTTTGGGAAATCCAATGTATGGGGCACATTGGTAAACGGCCTCTTTGATTTCTACAGGCGTCAGCCCAACGTTCAGTGCGGCAACTACATGTGCCTTGAGCTGAGGCAGCGTCTGGTTAGTAGTAAGTACAACCAAAGTGATAAGTTCACGTTGTTTATCATCCAGGTTACCCTGATAAAAAACTTCTCCAAAAATGAAGCGGCTAAGGATGTCCTGAAAATCAGGATCGGTAGCGTATGCAGCTGGTACTCCATTTCCAAATAACTGTTTGTATTTTTCCTTACACTTTTCAACACGATCCATAAATAAACCTCCTGTTTGAAATTCTTTCTTTTACTATTCCAAAGGTTATGCTATACATTGTGCTTTAAAAATTAATATTGATTGATTAATCAACATCTGTTTATAATTATAGAAAAGCCGTTCATACTTTCAATGGTTAAAATATCGTAATTCGTTGATTACTCAACAATTCAAGTACAATTGTTGAGTATCTTTAGAAAGATTGGTGAAATAAAATGCCTAAATTAGATAGAAGAATAGCCAAAAGCCAAATAGCTATAAAAAATGCTGTCATTGAACTGATGTCTGAAAAAAGTTTTGATAACATTACCATTCAAGATATTGCTGACAGAGCAGATGTAAATCGAGGAACCATTTATCTTCATTACAATGATAAATACGACCTCCTGGACAAGATGATTGAAGAACACATGGACAATCTACGTAAACTATGCCAATCGGCGTCTGAGATGACTTTTGAAGAAGGAAATTATGTCTGGTATGAATACTTTGAACGTCATTATTTATTTTTTTCAACTATGTTGGCGAGTAAAGGGGCACCCTCTTTCCGCAGTCGTTTTCTGGATTTAGTTGTTGAAGAGACTAAAACGGAAGTAGATACAACAGTAGGAACAAATCAAGGATTAAGTGAAGATGTTATTCTGCAATTTCTTGGTTCAGCGGTCGTTGGCGCAGTGGAATGGTGGTTCAAGAATGGAATGCCTTTGCCAGCTCGTGTTATGGCCGAACAAACGGGAGCATTGTTGGATAGAAATTTAGAATAATAGAACAATGTTTTTAAAGAAAAAATAACCTGAGTCTCCAATCCTATTGGACTCAGGTTATTTGATTATTACAGTCTATTTGACACCTTGAATTGGCATTTCAAAATGGGAATGAATGGTTTCTTCAACTTTCTTTAAATGTATTGTAAGCTGTTGATGACCTTCTCACCAAGATTACATAGGAGATAACAGCCAGGATACTTGTCATAAAAATGGTGATTCCGAATGGAATGGCAGAGTAATTAGTAACACTTTTCGCTTGTTAGCTGATTGCCTTACATAGAAAAGTGAACTCTACTTTGAAGGGATTATTACTTCATATTCTTGGTAAAGAATACTTCCAACTTGTCGAATGGAATCAAATCCGTCTTGTCATACAAACAACGTGTCCAGCATTTGGAACGATGTACAGCTCTTTTGGCTCTTCCGCTAATTCGTCAGCATCTTCACTAAAGTATTGTGAGTGAGCGTGCTCTCCCATGATGAACACAATTTTACCTTGGGGTATTGGAATCATGGTTATACGATGGAATGCCACATCCACCTGGTGTTATGGCTGAACAAGTGGGAGATTTGTTAGACAGGCTCTTATAGTAATGCCAGAAGGAAGTTAACCTATAAAATAGGCTGGGTATTGGTATACCTAGCCTCATCTTACACATAGAGATACTTGATTCATTACCAATCGATTCGTTTTCCATCTAGGAAGAATCCCCCATTAGGTCCATCGGATCCCAAAGTTGCTAACCAAAGGATTGACACTGCTGCTTGTTCAGGGGTTCTTGGAGCAGATCGTCCTCCCATATCTGAGCTCACCCATCCCGGATCAACCGCATTTATTTTAATATCACCTTTGGTTTCTGCCGCTGCCAATCGTGTCAAACCATTTAGGGCGAGTTTAGACAACTTATAAGCGCCTGCACCTTGATAGGACATTTCACTCATCGCCCCATATTCTGACGAAATATTAATTATTCTCCCATACCCATGTTTTTCCATAAGGGGAATAAACGAACGGAGACAATAGTAAGCGCCGAAGAAGTTTGTTTCCATCGTTCTCTCCAAAATAGAAGGCTCCATAGCCATTAACTTTTTATTCTCATCCAAATAAATACCGGCATTATTAATCAATACGTCTAATCTTCCATATAGCTCATTTACTGTAACCGCAGCTTGACGGATGCTTTCTTGATCGTTTACATCCATCGCCACAAACGAAACATCAAGATTGGAATCCTTCAGTTTTTGAACTGCTATATGACCCATTTCCGGATCCCGGCAGGTCAAAATAACCTTAAACCCTTTCAAAGACAATTGTTTGACCAACTCGTATCCGATTCCTCTATTCCCGCCGGTGACAAGTGCAACGTTTAAATCCTTTGACATTATTTACCCTCCATCTTTCGGCTATTAAAATACTAAATGAGGCACTCCGTGTAGAGTGCCCCTTATTATGTTGCTAGGAATACTTGTTATTCATTATCCATCGTGTTAATGTCAATCACAAATCGATAGCGAACATCTGAAGCTAGGACGCGCTCCCAGGCTTCATCAATCTGATTGGCGGAAATAACCTCGATCTCTGGGGCAATGTGGTGTTCAGCACAGAAGTCCAGCATTTCCTGTGTTTCGCGAATGCCGCCAATTGACGATCCAGCAAACGACCTGCGGTGACCAATAAGTGAGAATACATTAACGTCGAGCGGTTCCGCTGGCGCACCAACGTTAACCATGGTACCATCCAGCGCCAGTAACGAAAGGTAGGCACTAATATCGATCTTAGCGCTTACTGTATTGACGATAAGGTCAAACGAACCAGCCAGTTTCTTAAACGTCTCTGGATCACTCGTAGCAAAATAATGATCCGCACCAAGCTGCAAACCGTCATCTTTCTTCTTCAATGTTTGTGATAGAACAGTAACCTCCGCCCCCATAGCATGAGCAAGTTTCACCGCCATGTGTCCAAGCCCGCCAAGTCCAACAATCGCTACCTTTTTGCCAGGTGCAGCGCCCCAATGGCGCAGTGGCGAGTATGTTGTGATACCGGCACACAAGAGTGGCGCGGCGACGTCAAGCTCAAGGCTGTCCGGGATTCGAACGACGAAGCCTTCCTTAACGACGATATGAGAAGAATAACCGCCCTGTGTGTATTGCCCATACTTGTCAATCGATCCATAAGTGCTCGTCATTCCATTAAGGCAATACTGCTCCTCTCCGTTATGGCAGTGAACGCATTCTCCACAGGAGTCAACCATACAGCCTACTCCAACTCGGTCACCAACGGTAAACTTTGAGACTTCCGATCCTACCTGGCTGACAATTCCAGCGATCTCATGACCTGGAACGAAAGGATAGTTTACCGGACCCCACTCACCGCGAGTTGCATGAATGTCAGAGTGACAAATACCCGCATACTTAATCTCAATGAGGATATCATCCGGCTGTAGGTCCCTGCGTTCAATCGAAGCAGGTTTAAACGAACCTTCTGGATTGAATACCGCACGTGCTTTAGCGTTAATCATATAAACCTCCTTCATTACTAAAGTTATTGTTTCTCAAAATCTTGTTGGTTAGGATTATCGGACAATTTCAGTCCGTATACTATATCAATTAGATAGTATGTATGAGCCCTCTACACAAGATTAATCAACATCTGTTTATTATTATAAATAGAACCAAGATGCTTTCAATGGTTAAAAAAACGCAATTCGTTGTTTATTCAACATATCTATATAAATTGTTGATTATTTATGAAAAGGATGTTCAATAAGTTAGACTTTTTGAACATCCTCCAATTTGCAAAATTAGACATACTTACATTGTGCTAATGTCAATCACGAATCGATACTTCACATCTGAAGCTAATACTCGTTCGTATGCTTCGTCAATTTGATCCGCTGAAATAATTTCAATCTTAGGAACAATGTTATGTTCCGCACAGAAATTCAACATCTCCTGAGTCTCACGGATTCCTCCAATCATTGAACCCGCAAATGAACGACGATGTCCGATAAGAGAGAACACATTTAGTGACAGTGGCTCTGCCGGCGCACCCACATTAACCAATGCACCATCCAGTGCCAGCAACGAAAGATAGGCACTAATATCAATCTTAGCGCTTACTGTATTAATAATAAGGTCGAACGTACCCGCCAGTTCCTTAAATGTATCTGGATCGCTGGTTGCATAGTAATGGTCTGCTCCTAATTGCAATCCATCTTCCTTTTTCTTCAATGTTTGTGACAGAACCGTAACCTCGGCGCCCATCGCATGTGCGATTTGCACAGCCATATGACCAAGTCCGCCCATCCCAACAACCGCTACTTTCTTACCTGGTCCAGCTCCCCAATGATTTAATGGAGAATAGGTCGTAATACCAGCACAAAGTAATGGTGCTGCAGCATCAAGCTCAATACTATCAGGAATCCTCACCGCGAAGTCTTCCGTTACCACAATGTGAGTTGAATAGCCGCCTTGGGTTGGCTCACCGTATTTGTCCACGCCAGCGTATGTAGGAATATTTCCATTTAGACAGTATTGTTCTTCTCCTTTACGGCAATTCTCACATTCACCACAGGAGTCAACCATACAGCCGACACCTGCCCTGTCGCCAACCTTGTATTTTGTAACCTCTGCACCTACAGCAGTGACAATTCCCGCAATCTCGTGTCCAGGTACGAGAGGATAGTTCACTGGACCCCATTCGCCATGAGCAGTATGAATGTCAGAATGGCATATACCTGCATATTTAATTTCAATCAGAACATCATGCAAATCAAGGTCTCTTCTCTTAATTTCAGCAGCTCGAAACGGTTTGTCTGGACCGTCTACAGCTCGTGCTTTAGCAGTTATCATACTAAAAAACCTCCAATAATTTATAGTTTTCAAGAGAATGGCTTGAACCAGTTATAAATGAAGAACTCAGGTTAAAAATCTCTTTATCCCCTACTATTCTTTATTTTTCCTCTTGCAAAACCATGTTAGTCCTTATAGTTAACTCTAGGTCAAGAGATTTGTTTCGTTTAATTTGAGGTTCCTTTGTCCATAAAAATTTAAATTCTCCTTCAATTTCCTAGTGGGCATTTTTTGTTTATAAATTAATGCCACTCCCAATAAGGTGACTTTGACTTATAGAAAATACCGTGTTAAAATTCCCTCAATCATAGAGTTAACTCGAAATCTATCTAATTAAGAATTGGAGACAAATAATGAAGACATATTCTATTAGCGAAGTTGCAAAAGAATTAAATCTAACAGTTTATACCTTACGTTACTACGACAAAGAGGGTCTAATTCCCTTTGTAGAACGGACAACCAGCGGAACACGAGTATTTAAAGAATCCGATATCGATGCTCTAAAAGTAATTGAATGCCTGAAAGCTACCGGGATGCCTATTAAGGAAATTAAAACATTCATTGATTGGTGTTCTGAAGGAGATGCCACTCTACAACAACGGTATGACATGTTTTTAGCCCGCAAAGCCCATGTTGAAGCACAGATGGAAGAACTAAAAAAAGCGATGGAGGTCATTGAACATAAGTGCTTCTATTACAAGACTGCATTAGAAGCCGAAACGGAAGAAATTCATAAAAATATGAAAATAGGAATTTCTATATCTAATTAACAGAAAGCCGGGAGAAGAAAATGCATGCATTATTAATAGGAGCAACGGGAGCCACAGGCAAAGATTTGCTGGATTTATTATTAAAAGACGATTCCTTTCATCAGGTAGATATTTTTGTCAGGCGTGAACTGGATATCCAACATAAAAAATTAAAGATACATGTTATTGACTTTGATAAACCAGAACAATGGAAGAATTTAGTTAAGGGTGATGTTTTGTTTTCGTGTTTGGGAACTACCCTTAAAGCAGCAGGAAGTAAAGAAGCCCAATGGAAAGTTGACTACGATTATCAATTCCAATTCGCTAAATTTGCTAGAAAAAACAATGTGAATCATTGTGTTTTGGTATCTTCCGGTTTTTCTTCGCCTAATTCTCCCTTCTTTTATACAAAAATGAAAGGGCAGTTAGAAGAAGCTGTAAAGGGTTTAGGGTTTCCAACGTTATCTATCTTTAACCCGCCTGTATTAATACGAAAAAATAGTGATCGAACCATGGAAGTTGCTGGATTGAAAGCCATACAGTTTTTTAATAAAATAGGAATTCTTCGCTCACAAAAACCTTTGCCGACAGTAATATTGGCTCAAGCCATGATCAATTCCGCAAAAGCAAAAGAAAACCGCGTAATTATACTTAAAGGCCAAGCAATTTGGAAATGTGCCGCAGCAAATGTTGAATGAATATTCGATTGATCATTTATTTTTAGAAATTTTATGTCACCAGCCCCAAAAAAAGGGCTGGTTTTTTGACAAAGAAGGGGGAAAAGTTTTCGTTTATATTTTGAAGAAATGATAGAGTGCTCCATATAGGTTAGCATCATTTCTAAATTTGCATATAACCACTTCTGGAATTGCCGTATGAACTGGATTCTTCTTTTTCAATTCATTTATGGCCCATTCAATTCGTTCCATCAAAATCGGTTGTGCACTAATGCCCCCGCCGATGGCAATGATTTCTGGGTCGAGAATGTATTGCAAATTAAGAATCAGGGTGCCTAATTGGATACAGTATTCATCGAAGATCGCATTAGCTTCTTTATCATAACCCTTAATGAACTCAAAAACAGCCTCTCCGTTTGCTGGCTCGTTTAGTTGCTTTACATCTGCAATACGGGCGACCATTTGAACGGCGGAGCATTCAGACCCGACAAATTTCCCCTCTCTTGATTGGGCATTTACTTCGTTCATGACATAACTCACTTCTCCCGCTGAAAGATGGAAGCCTCTATGAAGTTTGCCACCTATAATAATTCCTCCCCCAACACCGCTTCCCAACACTAGAACAACAGAATCTTTCGCCTCTTTCACACTGCCTAGCCATAATTCGGCTAATGCCGCACATTTTGCATCATTCTCGATGGTTACATCTATTTCATAACGTTCCTTAATAATTTTCACTAAAGGAACCTCATGTAAAAATGGAAGAAGTCCCCCATGATAGATCGTTCCTTTTTTTACATCTATGGTCCCTGGACAACTGAAGGCAATCCCTTTCAATTCTTTTAAATCATGCTCTTCAATAATGGAAAAAATCACTTCTTTAAATTTGGATAAATTAGTTGTTGGTGTACGCTTTTTCCTCTTTTCGATGATGTCCCCCGCTTGATTCATTAGGGCATATTTAATAAATGTCCCACCAATATCGATGACTAAATACATACCTTTTTCTCCTTACCTGATTTAAATCACGAACACAAGATTATTTACATTATCTTAACTATTAATTCTTTCGTAATTTCTTATAATTAGGCTGTGTTAATCT
>NZ_JBALNF010000065.1:0-38059 GCF_036962465.1 Neobacillus vireti | reverse complement strand
ATCCTTTAACACAGCCTATAATTAAAATTAATTAAAAGGAAAGTCCCTATGATACGTAGTATCAGGGACCATTTCCTTTTTTCTAAAGATGAATTTTTTCTTTATTGTAAACAATATTACCAAGACCGCCATCCAATCTATTCATCTTTTGATCGATTGCTTTTGCGATAAAGGCTTTATGTTCCATAAAATCAAATGGCACATCATCCGTTCGGCCGGCTTTAATATCTTCACAAAGAGCGATAACCGATTCGATCATTTCCTTTGGCGCATCGCCATCTCCATGTGACAAATAAACTTTGTCATAGCCGCCTGCTGTTTTCTCATCTAGCTCTCTCAACATGTTTTCATATGAAGTAATACCGAGAGAAAACTCATCGAAAAGGAAGGTAAAGAAATTACATGCGTCACCTAATAACAAGGTACGTTCCTCAACAAGTAAAATGGTCACCAAGCCAGGAGTATGTCCAGCTCCAATATTCACCTCTAAATGAATTCCACCAAGGTCAAACATGTCTCCAGGTAAAAGTGGTTTATATCGATCACTAGAACCAATAGGAATATAATCCTCCTCCTTTACCCTGGCAAAATTCTCGCCCATACTCATTTCAAGGAATCCCTTACGAACATTGTAATCACTGTGACTAGCATAAACTTCTTGATCTGCTGGATTCATATAAACTTCCTCGAAAGCAGGGGCACCCATGGCATGATCGACATGACCATGGGTTAATAAGACAAAATAAGGTTTATCCGTCAAGCGTTCAATTAAGGTTCGTAAATCCCCTACACCCGTACCTGTGTCAATAAGTGCTGCTCGTTCACTCCCTTCTACTAAATACATGATTTCTCCCGCAGGTCCAAATATTCTAGTTACACGGTCTGAAATTTTTTCTGATCTAAAATATACTAAAGGTTCCATCTTGGTCTCCTATTTTTAGATAATAAATTATCAATTAAGTCTAATTGATTAAAGTATTTAAGGGTGTCTCATCCATCTCCGATTGATTACTTTGTTGAGTGCCCAATTCCGGGATTAGAATGACAGACAAGGCTGAAAATACTGCGGATGCCGCAAGAACCAGGAAGAAGAAAATGTAGCCGTCACCACCAAACCAGCTTACCCCTAGGCCAATAAGAGCCGGTGCCAAGAAGTTGACAAGTGAATTGGCCAAAGGTGCACTATTATTGATAATTGATAAATCTTTTCCTGCCGTTTCTTTTGATGGAAGAATTCTGTTTACCAGTGCGCTATCGACCGCTGAAAACATACCAAATCCAAAGTTAAGGACAAAGTTTCCAATAATAATCCAAGTGATATTAAAGGAAAAAGCAAATATAATCCAGCAAATTGCTAATATCAGTGCTGCTCCAATAACAAATGGCTTCTGTTTTTTCACCTTATCAGATAGAAATCCACCAATTAATCCTGCTGCTACCATAACCATAATGGAAGGAGAGGTGATCCCATTAATTTGAAAAATTTTCCCTTCACTAAAATGGAACCTCGCAATATAAAAAAGTGTCATTAAAGTAAGACCCGCATTGGAAATTTGAATAAAAATCTTTGTAAGTAATGCCCATGTAAAAGAAGGGTATTGTTTAAAACTAGGATAAAAGTTATGAACTTCTTTCCAAATAAAGCCCTTTTTCTTGGCAGCAACTGCATTGGAAAAATTATTATCTTTTACCAGAGCGGCAGCCACTACCCCACAAATCAATTGTACGAAAATGATGACGATTAGTTTACTTTGTACGGACGAATCGGAAAATGCCCCCATTATCATTTGACCAAGCATTACAAATGCAGGGAATGCGGCACCAATTAGACCAGAAGCACGCCCAAACTTCTCAGGATCAACTTGTTCGGCAACAATGGCATAACAGGATAGCGATACCATACTATAAAAGAATTGTAAAAGACACCATGCAATAATAAGCATCGGGATCGAGACTGCATAGGTTAAGCCTAACATGGAGAGTGCACCGCCAATACTCCCTGCAATCATCCAGAACCTCCGTCTTCCAAATTTCAAACGGGTTTTATCTGCAATAACACCACCGATAAGTCCTAATACAAGTGCCGCTAAACTACTTATTCCAGACGCTGTACCGAATACTGCTGTAACCCGATCAGGTCCCACAAGTCTAATGATATTAAATTGAATGAGTCCGAAATTCAATATGACAATCGCGCCTACAGACGTACCTACACCAAGAAACGCAGCAATGATTAAATTTAGATAAGGAGTTTTTTTCCATTGGTAAATCTCAGCCATTTTACTACCTCCAACTTAGAAAACGATATTTTAAATAGACAAACCATTTCTCCTACCGCTTGATCATTAAAATTTCCTCTGCTGCTTCATCAACAGTATCAGGATTGATGCCGAGGAAGACCAACCTTTTCAAATTATTTAGAGAATGGGACATTCCATCGGTATCTCCTTGAGAAATCATTTGCGTAACAAAAGGGATTCTTTTCTCAAGAATTTCAAGAGCCTGTGGATGCTTGGCCAAATCGGTAATGCGGGTATTTAAAGTAAACAAACTTCTATAGTCTTTCTTCGGAAAATAGCTAAATTCATGAATTCCTGCTTCTAGAAGAATAGTCTCTTCCTTGTAGTCGGGTAGGTATACTTCAGCGGTCCGAGCAAACGGTACCTCGAATCGAACCCTGACACTACCGTCCTCATTAATTTTCCAATACGATGCATACTTGCCGCTAACTGAATCATATTCAGCCGAAAAATGTTGGAACTTTCCATTAAATTGAGGCGCAAACAACACTTTCTTAAATCCGGGATCCAGCGGCCGAATTCCACCTAAATCTCGATAAAGATATTCAACAATTGCTCCGTATGCATAATGATTTAAAGAGTTCATAATGGTTCCACTCATCTTGCCATCTTCTAATACGGAATTCCAGCGTTCCCAAATCGTAGTGGCACCCAAGTTTACACAATAAAGCCAGCTTGGAAATTCTTCTTGGAATAAGAAATCCAAGGCTTCTTCCTCCATTCCATTCTCAGCCATAACCCGGCACATAATCGGGGCTCCAACGAATCCACCAGTCAATTTATAAGAATCTTTATATAATCTCTCACGAAGACCTTCTACTACTTTTTCTTTTTTAACGTAAAGACCAAAATTTAATGAAACTAAATAACCGGTTTGTGTATCAATACTTAATCTTCCTGATGGAGTAAAGAACTCATGTAAAATGGCCTCTTTAATTTTTACAGCTAAGTTTCTATATTTCTCCTCCTCTATAGCTTTGCCTATTAGACCTGCAGCTTCTGCAACCAATCTAGTGGATTCATAATAATAACAAGAAGCGATAAAATCATCATCTGTTCCTCCCTTGAAACTCTGAGAGGATCTTCCGTCCTGTGCTAACCAATCACCAATTTGCGAACCAAAATCATACAAGTATTTTTGGCCTCGTTTTAAATCTTCTCGAGTGATATAGTCTACCCAATCTTTCATCATAGGGAAATGTTGTTCCAGAACATCTTTGTCTCCGTAATGGTTAAAGAGGACAATTGGTAAAAATGTTCCAATATCTCCCCAAACACTACACGCAATCGGTTTACCAAAAACCGGAATAAATCCAGGGACGATTCCATTATGTTTCGTTTGCTCTACTCTCAGGTCATGTAAAAACTTGTTGTAAAATGCCCTTGTATCCATGTTGTAGGAGGCTGTTCCTGCAAACACCTGTGCATCTCCCGTCCAAGCCAATCGTTCATCTCTTTGTGGGCAATCTGTAGGAAAATCAATAAAATTTGATTTTTGCCCCCATAAACAGTTTAGAAAAAGACGATTAATTTTTTCATCCGACGTATGAATCGATCCGACTTGGTCTAAATCAGAGTAAATGACTTTCCCTACAATATCTTTTTCAGTTAATTTTCCTATCCAGCCGGTAACGCGAACATATCTAAATCCAAAAAATGTGAAGTGCGGTCTCACGACTTCTTCAGTACCATCTGATATATATATAAATTGAGATTTAGCTGAGCGGTAATTATCATTATAAAAATTACCGTTTTGCAAAATTTCCCCAAAATCAAAAATCAACTTGGTACCTCTAGGAAACCTATTTTGAAACTGTATAAAGCCAGCAAAATTCTGTCCCATATCTAACACCGTTTCTCCTGCTGGTGTATAGATAATTTCTTGAACAAAAATTTCTTCTTTTTCAATAACAGGCAGACTATATCTACTAATCAACTTGTTTTTGTCCAGATTTAAAATACGGACCTGTTTCTCCGGATTGCTTTTTCCATCCCAAAGCAGGCGATTAAATATTTCCCCATCATAAATATCACTTAATTCCACATCAGAACCAACATACCGCCAGCTTTCATCTGTGATGAAGACTTCTTCCTGACCATCATGGTATGTGAGATGAAGCTCTGCAATACAAGCAAATTCAGATCCAAAGTTCTCCTTTAAGTCCCCTAACCCAAATCTACCTTTATACCAGCCATTTCCGAGCATGATTTCTATTCTATTGAAACTTGCAAGCATACAAGAAACGTCAAAGGTTTGATACTGGTACTCGGTATGGTAATCACTGTATAGGGGTGTAAGATATTCATTACCCACCTTATCTCCATTTATGGAAACTTCATATAGTCCAAGACCACTAATATATAATCTTGCACTTTTTATAGGATTTTTAAGATTGAATTCTTTTCTAAAAAGAGGATGAACTGAATCCCCGCTTTGAGTGCCAATCCAGTTGGCACTCCATGGGTCATCCATCTTTCCTGTTTCAAAAGTAGCAATCTCACTAGTCGCAACTTCACCTTCGTCTGTTTCAACCTCAATTCTATAAAAGTACTTTGTCTTAGGTTGACAATCCAGACTGATTTTCTCCCCCGTAGAGTCTAAAAATTCCGACTCCTTCACAAGTAGAATGTCTTCAAAACTCTCTTTTGTGCTTATTTCTATTTTTGCTCTCTTCTGTCTTCTAGAATTTGTATCCATAACTTTCCATGAGCACTTTAGCCTATCATAGGAAAACCCTACTGGATTTTTTATTCCATTCATCCTTAAATCGGTTATTTTCATTTGTTATTTCTCCTCAGTATCTTGATGATATCCATTTATTATTTATGTCAAGAGTGAATTAGGATATGATTTTACTCTTCCCTACAGCGTCTTGCCTTTTTTTCCTTAGTTCGTCTAATATATTCAATCTTGTTTGCCCTTTATATTTACACATTAAAAGTGGTATAGAGCCTAAGAGAGAACTAATTCCAGCTCCTAGTACAAACATGAAAAATATACCATTAAGAGTAGCTTGCGACTGTGTGGCCGCACTAATATTAAATCCCACCATTGTTAGTAAGAGACCAGTAACAAAGGAAGAAAGCGCAGACATAATCTTTGCTGTCAATGACTGGGCAGCAAACATTAGCCCTTCTGCTCGATATCCAGTTTTCCATTCTGCATAATCAATCGAATCTACGACATAAAGCGTCGATAATGTCATACTCATTGACATGAATAATCCAGAAAAGATTGAAATGATGAAGACAAAAGTTAAATTCTCGTATCCAACAGCATAATAGATCGCCCCCGCAACTACCGAGCCCACCGCACTATAAAAGAACAATTTGGTGATTTCGATTCTCTTTAGTAATTTTGGTAAAATCACTGGTGTTAATAAAAAGCCGATCATAATCGGGACCATAATAAACGACATTAAAGAGATACTGCCAAGATTATAGATCGCATAGTAACTAGTCAATGCTTGAGTAACCATGGTAAGTACTTGTAAAAATTGACTAATGATGTAGGCTTGCAATGGTTTGTTTATTTTTAAAATTTTAGTCATACTTTTAAAACTGATCTTCTCTGTTTGAGGCTTTACCCTTTCTTTTGAAACTAAAAATAAGATAACAAAACTGATCGCTGCGAGTAATGAAAAGATCCAACCCAAGTATGAGTATCCTTGGCCACTATGAGGAAGGTCTGCAAAATAAGAGACTAACAAGCCGCCTGTTAACGAAACAATCAACGCACCAATTGTCGTTGCAGATCTTGTTAAACTAACGATAGAATTCCGCTTTTCTGAATCGGTGGTTATAATAGCTGACATACTCCAATATGGGACATCAAACAGCGAAAAACCAATTCCCCAAAGGGTGTAGACAATAAATACATAAGCAATTTTTAAGGTTTCTGAAGAGAAACTTGGATTAATAAAGAGCATCGCTGTCATAGCTGCCCAAAACAGGCCTCCTAACAGAATATAAGGTCTTAGTTTCCCATATTTAGTTCTAGTATTATCCATTAAAACGCCTACAGTTGGGTCACAAAATGCATCAACGAACTTTGTAATTAATAGAATGGTTCCAATGGTGATTGGCGATATTCTCATGACAGCGGTTGCAAATATCATAAAAAAGGTTGATACCATTCCCGACAGGATCGAATCTCCAAGTCCACCGAATGTATAACTGATGATCTCTCTTTTCTTAAAAGGGGTTCTTGCGGTCGTTTCATAATATTGCTCAAACTTATTTTGCTTTATATGATTCATCCCTTTTCCTCCACACATAATTTTTTCTAAAAATTTAGCGACTAACGTTTCAAACATTTTTATTGGGTACCCTATACCGCTATATTAAAGCATGTAAACACTTCCACCAATATCTTGAGCAGTTGTTTTGACTAACCAAAAGTGATATATTGTGACCGGGAGGAGTTACTATGAACTATGAAGAATTAGACGCATTCTTATTTGAACTAACAGATAAAGAAAAAGAACTTCAATTCTCTGAAGAACTCTCTGATGAAACATTGAAGGAATTAATACTCACACCCTACTTATCTAGTGAATCAACATTGGATAACGCTAATACCTGGTCTAACGTGTCGGAATCTTCAATCAGTAGTGAGCCCGGTTATACATATACGCTAGAAAACGGTGTTCTAAAATTAAATGTGACTGATGACATATTTGTCATCTCCAAACATACCCGTTTTGCTAAAATGATTACACATACCCATAATTTGTTCGAAATGAACTACATTTATAGCGGCAATTTTATTCAAGAAATTCAGGGAGAAAAATTTAAATTAAGTGAAGGCGATATTCTAATCCTCAACAAAAATGTGGAACATTCGATTAATAAAGTAGGAAAAGAGGATATCCTCATAAACTTCCTGGCAAAAGAGGAGTTTTTTGACAACAAGTTCATTTATCGGATTTTGGGGGATAATGTGCTCGGAAATACAATTGCTTCTATTATAACCAATCAGGCGAGGGAAAAAAATTTCCTCTTATTTCGCACTTCTAAAAACTGGCAGATCAAACAAACCATTCAGAATATCTTATGTGAAGCGTTTGATCATAGTAAAAATACGAATCCTGAAATAATCAAGGCTTATATCGTCATCTTATTTAGCAGGTTGTTGGAAAGTGAGAACTATGAGATTTACTTAAAGAAAGGCATTAAAGATACCAGTATATCGATATTGGAGCTACTGGCATTTATTGAGGAGAACTATATGGACCTAACTCTTGAACAAACCGCTGAGCATTTTAATTTTTCGTCAGCGCATTTAGGTCGAATTATTAAAAAAGTGACTGGGAAAACATTTTCCGCAATTGCTCAGGAACAGAAATTCAAACACGCGTCTATGTTATTGCGGTTGACCGATAAAAGTATTGACGACATCTCTAGAGAAATAGGCTATAATAATTTAACTTATTTTTATAAGAAGTTTCATTTACTATATGGCGTTACTCCCAATGAGTATCGGAGTTCATTCAATTATAAAAACAACCTAGTTTAATCCTTCTTTCTATTTATTATGGACATTTTATTCTTTTACCAATTGTTGATTAAAAAAAGCTTGCAGATAACAAATTTTCTGCAAGCTTTTTGACTATTTTACGTTTACTCTGGTTTAGAACCAGCAATAATTGATCGGAATTCATAGCTTCCGGACTCAAGTTCATATACCGCTTTACCATCTTTAAACTCGATAAACTTAACTCCATTTGCCTTAGCAATTGGCTGTCCGCTTTCCTTTACAGTACTAACATTGTTTGTAGGAATATAAAGGGTCGCAGTCGTATTAGCCGGTACGGTCGCATCATATGTCAAAGTACCATTTTTAACTTCCCAATCACTTTCAATCTTTCCATACAAGGACTCAAATGAACCTTTTGAAGTTGTGATTCGCTTATTATTATCAATGGTAGGTTTCAGAATGATATGCTTGAATCCAGGATTATTTTCGTCATTCGAAATACCAACCATGTCACTATACATCCATTCACCGATGGCACCATAGGAAAAATGGTTGAAGGAATTCATGCCTGCAGGACCAAATCCATCTTCTTTAGAATAGGAATTCCAGCGTTCCCAAATCGTTGTAGCACCATTTTTAACTGAATACAGCCAAGATGGCATTTTATCCTGTAAAAGCAGTGTATAAGCCAGATCAGATTGCCCGATTTCACTTAACACAGGTGCTAATACATTGATACCTAAAAACCCTACGGATAGTGTATTCTCCGGATATTTAACCCTTGCACTTGTAGGATTGGCTGCCTTGTACGCTGCGTCATTACGAATATTTTTGACAAGTAGATCAATCATTTGTTGTTTCTGATGTTCGTTATCATACATTCCCAACTTCAAAGCCCATAATAAAGGAGTTTGTGCATTATCCTCACCAGCACTCGATAAGGGTCCCTCTGTTCTGCTTCCGGATAACAAAGTTAAACTTCCATCATTCCTATCAATCACAATATAGTTTTTGATGAAAGCTTTCTTAATATTTGTAAACAGTGCCTCGTATTTTTCTGCATCTTCAGTATAACCCATGGCCCGTGCCATTTGTGCCATTAGTTTTGCGTCATAAGCGTAATAAGCATCGCTAATTAAGTTTTGATTTGCTCCTGAAATCGCATTGACATCAGGTCTTTGGAACGATAACCAATCCCCATAAAGACTGCCCGGACCACGATAAGTGTCTCCTGTTTTTTGGTACAACAAATCCATGTACTTCTTCATGCTTGGATATGCCTTTTTTATTACTGTAGTATCACCGGACATTTGCCAATGAGTCCAAGGGATAATAACTCCTGCATCGGACCATCCTGAATCAGGATTAGTAGACCTACTATACCGAGTACGTGGTACTGTTACCGGAATTGATCCGTTGTCATATTGGTTATTAATTATATTGTCCACAAAATTTTCCTCGAAGTTATAAGTATCCATGTTATATAAGCCTGTTTTCGCAAATAATTGTGCATCACCCATCCAACCAGAACGTTCATCCCTTTGAGGGCAGTCAGTAGGTATCCATAAGTAGTTACCGCGTTGCCCCCATTTAATGTTGCTAATTAATTGGTTTACATCCTTATTGGATGTCTCTAGTGAACCAGTAACATCTACCGCAGATGTTGCTACCTTACCAGTTAATTTTTGAACTTCCACAGAAGCGCCAGGTGTCACTACGCTTACTTCTACATATCTAAAACCAAAGAATGACAAGGAAGGCTGATAAATTTCACCTTCTTCACTTCCTTTCAATGTATAGAAAGCAGAGGCCTTTGCTGATCGGAGATTCGCCTGATAGATTGAACCTTTAGGTCCGTCCGCTCCTTGGCTGTCATCATTCAACATCTCAGCAAAACGCAATTTTACTTGTGTACCTGGTTTTCCCTTTATCGTAATACGGGGAACACCCACCATGTTTTGACCAAGATCATAAAGTGCCGTATCACCGGATGAAATATTCAGCTTATAATTCTTTGCCGTATCACTATCATTAATGGATCTGGTTGGGTCTACTTGAACCTCACCTTTACCGTTTTTGCTCGATCCTTGATTAATAACTCCTGTCGTTGTTGTAATAGAAACCGGTTTTTGATCAAGACTATCTACGATTTGTGCAGTTTTACCGTTATATGAGGTAACGGTTGCCGTTGGGTATTTTTGTTTATAAATATTTTCTTTGACTCCGTTCCAATTGGAGTCATCAAAACCATTTTTATTCCAATTGGTAATTTCCTTTGTTGCATCATAGGTCTCACCATCATAAATATCATTAGCTACATAAGGGCTATTATTAGTAGCTTTCCAGCCAGAATTAGTATCTGTTACAATTGTCTGGGTGGATCCATCCTTGTATGTGATAAGCATTTTGGCTAGCAATGCGAGATCATTCCCAGTTGAACTATAATATTCTGCACTACTAGAAATCCTACTATTGTACCAGCCATTACCGAGCACTGCTCCAAGAGTGACACGATTCTGGCCTTGTAGGTAATCTGTTACGTCATATGTCATGTAATTAATATTTTTATGATAAGCGGTCCAACCTGGAGCCAGCAACTCGTAAGACTTGCTACCATCCTGATTAACAACGCCTAATTTTTCCCCGTTAATATAGGCATCAAACACACCTAATGACGAAATATATAAACGAGCGCTCTTAACCTCACCCTTGAGTGGAGTTTCTTTACGTAACATTGGTGCGCCCTTCTTTTCCGAGCTATCTAAGGAAATCCATTTAGCTCCATCCCATTCTGTTACTCCGTCCGTACTTAAAAGGCCGGTTTCAAAGTAGGTGGGATTCGTCTCGATTTGCTTGCCATCCTTGTCCCAGACAATAACTGTCCAATAATAGCGAGTTGAAGCTTTAAAAGGGCTGCCTCCATATTCTACCGCCACAGATTTATCAGACACGACTTTTCCGCTATTCCAAACATCTGCAGCGTTTGGATTAAGCTTTTCCGGACTTGTCGCAACAATCAATTGATAGGCAGTTTGTTTTTGACCACGAAGACTTGATACCATCTCCCAACTGAAACGAGGTTTTGAAGAATCAATTCCAAGTGGATTATTTCTATACTCGACTTTTAAATTTGCTACCTTTGTTTCGATTGTTTGGGTTGCTGATACATTCGAACCGATCCCACGAACAGGGATAATAGTACTAATAAAACTTGGAATGAGCAGTGTCATAGTCATGGTAGCAGTAACCGCAATCCGCTTGGCTGATTTAGCTCGACTTTTTCTCATACGTTCCTCCTAATACCTAGTATTAATTATTTTTAGTCTAACTATGAAACAACAAATTTATTTAAACTATACCTCCCTCATTTCCATTCGTTATATTACAAGACAGTTTAAAACTGTTTTGTACCAAAAAGAGGAATTCGAATATTCGGTAATTCATAATTACAAGAGTGGTCTTCCTTCTCGTATTAAGGGAAAAGCTTATAGAAGGCTTTAACCGTATTCAATAAGCTTTTCCGCCTATTACCTATTAATTAATAAACACTCTTCCATTGAGCAATATTATCCTTATCAAATTTAAACGGATCACCCAGCATCACTTGTGTTCCATCCCCATCTTCTACAATAGTCTGGTCACCTTGGTTTCCTGCTGTAAACTTATCGCCCACTTTTCCGGTAATATTCCCCTCTACTAAAGCATTTGCCGTAAACCCTGCAACATATCCTACATCAATTGGATTCCATAAGTACATCCATGGACATACACCGTTTTCAATATAGGTGGCCATTTCACTAGGAAGCCCTAAACCGGTTAATTTTACCTTTCCAACAAGACCCTTGTCAGTAAGAACTTTTCCTGCAGCAGCAATCCCTACCGTTGTCGGAGCAATTATCGCTTTCAGATTTGGATAGGACTGTAGTAATCCCTCTGTTTCCGAAACACTTTTATCCCTTAAGTCGTCACCATAAGCTACTTTCACTAGCTTAATATCTTTATATTCTGGTTTTTGGAGTTCTTTTTTCATTACTTCAATCCAAGTATTTTGGTTGGTCGCTTGAGAAGTAGCACTAAGGATGGCAATTTCCCCTTTGCCGCCAATCATTTGCGAAACTCCCTCAATTAGCGCACCGCCAATTCTATCAGGGTTTGCCTGGTTCACATGGACCATTCGGCTTTTTGCATTAACGGCTGAATCCACGGATGAAACTTTAATTCCTGCATTCATTGCTTTCTCAAGCACAGGCTGAAGGGCGTCGTTATCATTACCTGCAATCGTAATGGAATCTACCTTTTGATTAATTAATTGCTCAATGATTTGAATTTGTCCCTCTGCCGTCGGTTGATCTGGTGATCGTAGAATGACTTCACCGCCTGTTTCTTTAATCGCATTTTGAAACCCTTCCTGCATCTTTTCCCCATAAGGGTTACCAGTATTTTTAAACACAAATGCATATTTCTTCGGCCCACTTTTCTCAGAAGTAGTACCTTTTGAATCTGATTTTGAATCTGGTTTTGAAGTGGTCGCGCTGCATGCAGCCAGAATCGAGAAAATCATGACAACAGAAACACATAATCCCCAAAATTTTTTCATTCATTTTCTCCCCTTGATTTTTATTTGTTTTATATACACACAGTTTTAATACTGTAATGTAACCTAATGACCGGATTCCTTTTTAACATTTAAAAATTGTTTTATCTTTATTTTTGGAACAGCAACAGCAAAAATGAGTAACAGACCCACAATAATCAATAAAGTTTGCGAGGAAATATTGACCAATCCTAAACCATACTGAAGAAACCCAATAATAAAGATGGCGATCATTGTGCCTATCATTTTTCCTTTTCCCCCGGCCGTACTGATCCCGCCCAAGGCAGCCATGGCAATGACATCTAATTCATAGCCTGTTGCAATATTCGGTCTGGTACTTCCCATTCTGGATGCCAAAAATAAAGCCGTTACAGCGGCTGTAAACCCCATCAGCGTAAACACTATCAGTTTAATTTTATCGTTTTGAACACCGGAAAATCTGCTGGCCGTTGAGTTGTTTCCGATAGCATAGATTTGTCTGCCAAAAGTGGTTTTATGAAGTAATAGGACAAAGACAACAGCGAAAAAAATAAAAGCAATAAGAATAATGGGTATTCCATTTAAATATCCCCATCCAAGCAGTTTATACCAATCCGGAAAATTCCCTGCGGCCTGATCCTGTAGGATAATATAAGCAATTCCCCGATAGAGAATCATCGTACCCAGGGTGACTATAACGGCGGATAGTTCTTTAAACTTGACGATTAAAATCCCATTGAGAAATCCGCAGAGCGAACCAACAGCCAGACAGATGACAATGGAAATGCCCATCGGCAGACCCAAATGATTATAAGAAGTAGCCATTATGACCGAAGATAGTGCCACTGTGGACCCCACCGATATATCGATGTCACCCAGGATCATAACCAAGGCCATTGGGAAAACCATGAACGCCTTATCTAAAAAGGTCATGGTTCCATCCCTTAAATTAGAATAATTTAAAAAATAAGGTGATAAGCTTGTATTGATAAACATTACGATTAGTAGAATGAGTACAAGCATCCATTCCCACTGAAGGAAAAAAGTTTTTAATGAGAATGTTTTTTTCGAAACTATTTTTCGGTTGAGATGTTCCTCTTGAATGACCGTTTTCTGCTCCATCGTTTTAGATTTTCCTCCTTAAGAGATTATTTCGATCCACGCCTCTCTTCACTAAAGTGTTAACCACAACAGCTACGAGAATGATTGCACCCTGGATGCTCGATTGCCAAAACGGAGATACATTCAAAAGTGGCAAAGCATTATTTAATACACCAAGAAGAATCGACCCAAGGATAACGCCGGAAATTTTGCCTGCTCCACCGGCTATACTTACTCCTCCAAGAATACAAGCAGCAATCACGGTTAATTCATATCCAGATGCGGTATCCCCTTGTGCTGAAGCATATTTTGAAACCCACAAAACACCGGATAAGCCTGAAAGCCCTCCCATAATGGTGTACACCAACATTAAGACCTTCGTTTGATTGATTCCGCTGACCTTTGCCGAATCAGGGTTGCTTCCGACCGCATAAATTTGTCTTCCTGTTCTTGTATGATTAATAAAGTAATAGAAAACAAGGTAGATAATAATGGCAATAAAGATAAGCGTGTTAATTCCTAAAATTTTACCAGTAGCAATTCCGACAAAGCTTTTAGACATTTGATAAGAACTTACCCATTTACCACCGCTAATTGTATAGGTTAGTCCCCTGAAGATATTCATCATCGCAAGGGAAGCGATGATAGGCATAAGGCCAATCTTTGAGACCAAAAATCCAGTAATAATCCCGCAAATGATTCCAATCGCCGTTCCAAGTAAGATCGCCATAACAGGGTTTAAATTTGGATGTGTACTAATGGTTTGAGCTGTAATCATTCCCGAAATCGCGATAACCGCTCCGATTGATAAATCAATTCCTCTCGTGATCAGTACCACCATCATCCCTAGTGCGAGAATGCTAAGAATGGCCGTATTGGTAACCAAATCATTAATATTTTCAATAGTTAAAAATCTTGGATTTCGGAATTGGATAAGGACGGAAAGCAAGAGAATAAATAGGAGTAGTCCCAGCTCTCTAAACTTTGAGATTTTAGCTGAAAAGGATATTTTTTCTACTTGCTGCCCCGAGTTTGTTACTTTTTCCAGAACTCCTTCTGGCATGATGCTCACCTCTTTCTTCTAATCTTTATTTATACTGTTCGTTGCTTTGACAAATCCATCATGGCAGCTTCAAGAATGGACTCCTGTGTGGCTTCGACTTTATTTAGAACTCTTGCAACCCTTCCTTCTCGCATAACAACAATGTTGTCACTTAGCCCTAAAATTTCAGGCATTTCCGAAGAAATCAGAATGATTCCATACCCTTGTGCGGCTAGTTCATTAATAATCTCGTAAATCGCTGATTTCGCTCCGACATCTACCCCTTTCGTCGGCTCATCGAGAATAATGACATCCAAATCTGCCGTTAATAATTTGGCAACCGCCACTTTTTGCTGATTGCCGCCTGAAAGAGAGCTAGCTAAATCAAAAATACTATTTGCTTTTACATTTACTTTTTCCGCCAGGTTCTTAGCTATCTCTGCCTCTCTTTTTACATTTAGCCACCCTTTTTTAGATAATCTTTTAAGTGACGGTAATGAGATATTTCTGCCTATATCCCAATCAAGGATTAACCCCTGTACTTGACGATCTTCAGGTAAATAACCGATCCCCATTTCCATTGCAACCAGGGGATTTTGTAGTTTCGCTTCTTTCCCCTTAAAATAGACTTTCCCTTTATCGAATGGGCTAATGCCAAATATAGCCTGGCAAACCTCACTGCGTCCTGCTCCCACCAGTCCTGTTAGGCCTAGTATTTCTCCTTTATGCAAAGTGAATGAAACATCGGCAAAATATCCCGTTTTCCCCAGTCCGTCTACTCGAAGTACTTCACTTCCAATGGCCGATTTCTTTTCTGGAAACACTTGGGTAATCTTTCGCCCCACCATTGCCACAATCAGGTCTTCATTTGTAATCTCATTTACTCCCCATGAACCGATATATTTGGAATCTCGAAAGACCGTGACCTGGCTTGCTAGTCGATACATATCCTCAAACCGATGAGATATAAAGATAATCGAAGTCCCTTGGTCTCTTAATCCTTCCGTAATCTTATATAACTCCTCACTTTCCCTCGCAGTAAGGGCCGCCGTTGGTTCATCCATAATAATAATTTTTGCATCGGTTGAGATGGCCTTGGCAATTTCCACAATTTGCTGCTGAGCAACACTTAAAGCCCCCATTTCCATCTTTGGATCGATGGTTGAACCCAAACTTCTTAATAATCCTTCCGCTTCTTCATGCATTTGTTTCCAAAGCAATCGCTTTGTCCCTTTTGCAATTTTTTCATGTCCCATGAATATATTTTCCGTCACACTTAAATCCGGATAATTAGTCACATGCTGATAAATAGCGGCGATTCCCTTGTCATGAGCCTCTTTTGGGTTATTAAATACGACTTTTTCACCATTTAAAAAAATTTCTCCCTCCTCAGGTTTATGAACTCCGGTTATCACTTTAATGAAGGTGGATTTACCTGCACCATTTTCCCCCATTAATGCATGAATTTGCCCCGGTTTTAACCTAAAATGAACATGTTCTAAGGCTTTCACACCCGGAAATATTTTGGTAATGCCCCTTAATTCGAGTACATATTCGGACATTTTTTCAACTCCTTGTGTTTCTATTTGCACCTTTTGGTTCAATGAATCTCCATTAATACGCTAAAGAAAAACACCCATTGAATCCGCTTACATATAGGGTACCTTATCTGTCATCCTTAGAAAAGGAGACATCTTTCGGTTAAGGGGGATGATTTTCGGCAATTTTCTAAAAATTAAAAAAACCCCCTGGACGGAGGTTAATTCAAATTCATATTTGCTTTTTCCTTATATTTTGAAGGAACTTCCCCAAAATGCTTTCTAAACAATTTACTGAAGTATTTCGTATCATTGTATCCCACTTGTTGTGAGATATCATATATTTTTAGATCGGTTGATAATAGCAGTTCCTTTGCCTTTTCAATTCTTGCCTTTGTCACAAAATCCAAAACAGTCTCACCGGTTTGATTTTTAAAATATTCACAGAAATAAGTGGGATTCATATGAACAATTTTGGCAATCTTATCAATGGTGATATTATTTCCTAAGTTCTCCATAATCCATGCTTTTGCCGTATCAGTGGGATTAATGGATTCGTGTAGATTCATTTCTTCAAAAATTTTAAGTACTTTATGCATCCAGGACGCAAGATTTCTCTTTAATTCGATAAAGTTCGGAGATTTCCTAGTCAGTTTAAGTGCTTCCTGAATTAAATGAAGTTCGTCTTTTGCTACAGACTTTGTAAGTAGCCGGTTGATCGTTTGGATGGCCAACACTTGGATACTCTTTTCGATATCTTGCGGGGAAGAAAGCTTTTTAAGTTCGGTAATGTAATGATTTAAATGACGAAAAAGTTCTTCCTTCTTTAAAGGATCAAGTGATTCTACCATTCTTGTAATGGTAATCTCCAACCCCTTAGACTCTCTTATCCTCCCTCTTTCCTTAAGAATATCTTCTACCAATGAAAGGGTGAAAATTTGATCTCCTCCATAAATCAGGCGAAATTGCAGCAAAGCTGAAAGGCGATCTCTTATGGAGGGAATAACTGCCACATCATAAAAATTTCTGCTAAGAGCGATGGTCGAGGTCAGGTTCGTTCCTGCTTTAATGGCGGAATGCAGTCTTTCAGCTATCAAAATTTCTTGTAATTGGTCAGATTCCTTGTGGTGGATTAAGCTCCAGTACGAAGCCTCCTCTCCTTTCCAGATCCAAGATAATATGGGAGTTGCTTCATTAAAACCGTATAATACATCCTGAAGCCTCTTTTCCATCTCTCCATTTTGGAGGACGGATGAATCACTTTTTTGATTCAGGTCAAATGAAATATATAACAGGAAGTAGGTTCCTCTAGGAAAGTCTTTTGTCCACTCCAATTCAGCAAGATCAATTTCATTACTTCTGACTAGTTCGCTTAAGGATTGGGTCTGCTTAATATGACGGAGTTGAGTGTCGATTATTTCGACCTTTTGTTCATTTTCCCAGTTTTCTATTATCTTATCTTTTATTTTCCCGAGCTGTTGTCGGAATTCATCCCGAATTAAAGGTTTCACCATATAATCGAGCGCCCGTTCACGAATGGCTGTTTGCACATAATGAAAGTCGTTAAAGCCGCTAATCACTACCGCTTCAAATGTGGCTCTGTTTCTCATTTCTTTTATCAATTCCAGTCCGTTCATCCCCGGCATTTTAATATCTGTAATCAATAAATCGAAATGAATGTTTTCTTTTTCATATGCATCAATCAATTTCGTACCACTGCTATAACTCCCAACAATCTCAAATTCTTCCCCGCATGATAAGATTAACCTTTCAATTCCCCGTCTGATTCGATTTTCATCATCTACCACAATGGCTTTGATTTTTCTATTGTTCACTCTCCCAGTCTCCTTCTACCTTTCTCAGATCGTCCTGTGACAACAAAGGAATAGAAATAATAATTTCTGTACCTTTTTTTATTTCACTATTTATTTGTAATCCATAGCCCTCACCAAACATCATGATCAGTCGGCCATGAACATTAATTAATCCAAATTGAGAGTCACGCCTTGCCATGGGGTCTGATTCAAGGTAGCTTTTAAGGGTAGAAACCACTTTTTCAGGAATTCCAGGACCATTATCGATAACACGAAAAATCACTTCTTCATTTTTCTTAGAAACATTCCCAATTCTTGAGATGAAAATGTCAATTTTAAAATTCTGTTCTTCATCCAGTCCATGTTTAATGGCATTCTCAACAATTGGCTGCAAAATAAACTTGGGCGTGTAGAGTTTTTCACAATCAAGTTCTTCATGAATCGAAAATTCAATTCGATCTTCAAATCGAAATTTTTGAATCGTTAAATAATCCTTGATATGTTGAATTTCTTGGTCAATGGAAACCAATTTTTCTTTATTGCTTATCGAAAATCGAAGCATACGGCCAAGACGGGAAACCATTTCAACCACCACATCATCTTCCCCTTCTTCTACCGCCATTCCCACTGTTTCAAGGGTATTGTACATAAAATGTGGATTTATTTGTGATTGCAGAGCATATAATTCGGCTTCCTTCTGTTGTAGTTTAATTTGAAAATTCTGTTTTATTAAACTATTAATCTCATGAACCATTGAATTAAAGCTTTTCGCTAATACTCCTACTTCATCGTTGCCATTGATTGGGACATCGACATTAAAGTTTCCCTTTTCCACTTGTTTCATTAACTTTGTTAATCGGTTGATAGGTCTCGATACACTCCAAGCAAGAATAATAGAGATGATAGTACTTATTAGAATGACTCCCAAAAATGCTATGATGGTAGCTTTTCGGACGAGGTCAGTCCTTTCTGTCAAATTCCTTAATAAAACACGATGAGTTAAAATCCATTGATTCGGACCTATTCTACTGATACTGATCAATTTATTTTCCTTTTCCCTTGTTGTTTTAAAACTTCCATTAATTTTTGGATAATGGTTTAAATCCACATTTGTCTTTCCTATAAAGTTGGGATTTGTATCGTAAACAATTTGTCCATTCGTATCCATTAGCGTGATATCTGCTTTGTTAACGGTTTCCAAATTATTTACTATATTTTTAACAAAGGTTAAATCAACCGCTATAAAAATAGTACCTAATTTCATTCGATTCTCTGTGTCTGTTATTTGCTGAAGAAGCAGAATATAGGGGGGATTATGTTTAAATTTCAAGGTGATCTGGTTGGGAAATATGATTTGTTGCTTTCCTTTTAAATCCAGATCTTGTCCAAAAGGCAAAGCAATACTTTCAAAACCTGTGTATGGAAGTCTCGAAGCAGAAAACAGCCTGTTTTTTGATAATATGAAAACCCCCAGGATATCAGAATTCCCACCATTAATATACGTATTTGTCAAGTAGCTGTTAATAAGAAACTTATCCTGCAATAAGGAAGAATTGTATTGATAGGCATCTTTCCTAAGGATTTCAATCACTTTGTCTGAATTATAGAGAAGGTCTGGCAGCTCCCTTAGTTCATTGATATGATCATTGATTCGCTCATTCGCCTGATCCAATACCCTCGGAATATACTCTCCGACCTGCTCTTCGATTGATTTAGTATATTGGTTATATCCAATATAGCCAATGAAGGAAACTGGGATTACCGTAATCAATAGATAGGTAATAATCAGTTTATTCATTAAACGGTGGTTTCTTAATCTTATCCTCTTAAAAATCATATTGATCGACATTATCCTTTGTAAAATCTATTGGTTCCCCCATAATAACCATATCATCGATCATATTAATTTTCCCGACTTGAGGAATTTTTTCGCCGTCAAAAGGCCGTTGCCCCTTGATTAGGTTGGCAGCCAGAGCGACTGTCAAATACCCCAATTTTTTTGGACTCCATAATGTCACAATTTGTGCATCATTCTCTTTTAAATATTGGTTCATTGGATTGGGAGGGGATAACCCTACCACCACGACTTTTCCGGCTTGCCCCGCTTCTTTGACAGCTTGAGCTGCGGCTGGCGGACCAACTGAAGAATTTCCAATAATGCCTTTTAGGTTTGGATATTGCGAGAGTAACTGCTTTGCGAGTATGTATGCTTTATGGGGGTCATCATCTGAGGCGACGATTTTGATAAGATGCATTTTGGGATAATTCTCCTTTTGCTGTACTTGGATCCAATTTAACCATTTGTTTAAATTGGCTGCTGATTTGGCTCCTGTAATGATGGCAAACTCACCTTCTTCATTTAGTTTCCAAGCCAGTGTATCCATTAAATGCCTTCCCAATGTTTCCGGATTTACCATGTTGATAAAGAACTCTCTTGAGTTGGTTTGGGTGTCGGAATCCCATGTCATGACTTTAATATGTTGACGTTCAGCCTTCTGTAAAACTGGCACAAGCTTATCAGGGTCATTGGCGGAAATGGCAATAACATCCACTTTTTGATCAATTAATTTATTGATAATTCTTATTTGCTGATCAGCATCTGCAACGGTTGGACCTTTATAGATGACCTTTACTCCAAGATCTTTACCTGCTTCGGCAGCTCCTTCTTCTACTGCATTAAAATACGGAATATTGACCAACTTTGGGACTATTGCAATGGTAATTGACTTACTTTCATTACTTTCCTGAGGAGGATTCTTTACTTTTCCATTGGAGTATACAATCTTAAACTCTTCTCCCCTACTGCAACCGCTTGCAAAAATTAGAAATACCAATATAAAAAAACAATAGTCTCTTTTCATGATATTCCGCTTCCCCCAACGTTTTTTTGATTAATATAAGTACACATTCCAACCCATGTTAATAATTAAAAAGAAAATTCCAAATATTATTGTTTACCATTTTTATCATAACACAATTTTTTCACTAGATTAAAAAAAAAAGATTGGCTATCGATTATAATAATTGTTTTCACCCCATTTTGGATAGACCCCGCCGAAATCATTAAAAAAGGGATTTGCTTGAGAAAAAAATTTATTACTGAATATAAAGTTAGTTGTCTGATTAAACAAAGTTCGGTAGAATTTAAACGGGATACGTGTAAGCGTTTTCTATATAAACCAATTTGAAACGGTTATGAAACGGAGGCAATATAATGGGACAAACAAATGAATTTGCACACCGTATGGCAAGCAAGACGATCAAACTTGTGGATGCTTCAGGAAATCCTCTTGCAGGAAAGGAAGTAGCACTTAAACAGACAAACCATAAGTTCTTATTTGGCTGCGGCATTTTCGATGCCATCCAAGTAGCCAATCAAAATGTACCAGCAGACAGACTTACCTTTTTAGAAGAAAAACTGGATAAGTTCCTAGATGTTTTTAACTCTGCAACATTACCTTTCTATTGGGGAACATTCGAGCCTGATAAAGGAAGACCACTTACTAAAGAATTAAAGGCTGCCGCTCAGTGGTTAAAAGAGAGAAACGTAACCGTAAAAGGACATCCGCTTTGCTGGCACACGGTAACGGCTCCATGGCTGCTGGATATGAGCAATGAGGAAATTCTAAAAGCACAGTTTACTAGAATTGAACGTGAAGTTTCGGACTTTAAAGGATTAATCGATATGTGGGATGTGATTAATGAAGTGGTGATCATGCCTATCTTTGATAAGTATGACAATGGTATTACTAGAATTAGTAAGGAACTTGGCCGGGTTGGGATCATTAAAGAAATGTTTGCCAAGACACGTGAATTTAATCCAGGTGCGACCCTATTATTAAATGACTTTAATACATCTATTAACTATGAAATCTTAATTGATGGTTGTTTAAATGCAGGTGTTCCCATTGATGCGATTGGTATTCAATCACACCAGCATCAGGGATATTGGGGACGTGAAAAATTAGAAGAAGTTTTAGACCGTTTCTCACACTTTGGTCTCCCCCTTCACTTTACAGAAAACACATTGATATCTGGTCATCTGATGCCATCTCAAATTGAAGATCTGAATGATTATCAGCTTCCCGAATGGCCATCAACACCAGAATTCGAAGAACGTCAGGCAAAAGAAATAGAAGAAATGTATTCTATTCTCTTTAAACATCCTCAGGTAGAAGCCATTACAGCTTGGTCCTTCAGTGATGATGGGGCATGGCTTGGTGCTCCTGCTGGATTTGTCAGAACAGATAATAGCCCAAAACCATCGTATGAAGTGGTGAAAAAACTAATTAAAAATGACTGGCATACAAATGTAACATGCCAAACTGATGACAATGGAGAAGTTTCATTTGAAGGATATCTTGGTGACTATGATCTTGTTTGTGGAGATAAGAAAGTTGCCTTTAAGATAGATAAAGATGTTGATACATTACAACTGGTAATCTAATCAGGTCTTAATAGTAAAGCTTCCGGCCAAATTTTGGCCGGAAGCTTTAACCCACAGCCTAAGAGTAAACAAGATCCTAATAATTTGGGTCTGGGTCCAGTGAAATGTCCACCTTTGCCCATCAACATTACCGCTAACGAGACAATTACTCCTCCAAAGGAGGTCCCTTATCATCCGTTTTGCCCCACTGACTTGTCAGTTGATCAAGTTTTTCCATACAAACCTTAATTCGATTAACCTCCGAATGGAGTAAAGAAAAATGGTGGTGCAGGCTAGCTTCTCTTTCCACAATGGCGCGCTTCATTTCCTCCGGTGCTGGTCCGCCAGGCAGTGACCGAATTTTAACAAAGTGTTCTGGGTCCATTGCTGTGCGAATGACTTCTTCCGGTAAATTCAACGAAACTCCGACTACTGCTCTTGCAGCTTCATCAACGAGTAGTGATGTGACTTGGGTCGCATTCAATCCTTTGGCCAAGGCAATTTTCACCAACTGGCTGGCAATGGAATGAGCAGTCCGGAACGGGATATTTGCTTCCCTAAACAGGGTGTCGGCTAATTCCGTTATCGTCGCAAAACTCTCTTGGGCCCTTCTTTTTAACAATGCTTCATTTACTTCAATCGTTCCAACCACCACTTTTGTTAGCCGAAAAACATGATCAATGAGCTGCAGGCCCTTCCATAAATACGGCTGAAGGTCATCTTCCGTATCGTTTATATCTCCGTAAGGTGTGTTATGTAACATTTGGAGTACGGTTTGGGCGTTTCCAATCCCGCTTGAGCTTAATGCCCGAATATGTTCTAGTGAAACGGGATTTCTTTTTTGCGGCATAATGGAACTCGTTTGCACGTACGGGTCTGCCACACGGATCGCTGAAAATTCCTGACTGGACCATAAGAGAAGATCTTGTGAAAATCGGCCGAGATTGATAAAGGTTAATTGGATCGCTGTAGCAATTTCCCCTAAATAATCAGCTCCGCCAATTGAATCATAGGCACTCTTGATGATTTTCGGGAATCCTAATAACTCTGCGATTCTTTTTCGGTCAATCGGAAATCCAGTCGTAGTGAGGGCCGCCGCGCCGAGGGGACTGGCATTGCATGTTTCATATGCTGCCTTCAATCTTTTTAAGTCACGGTCAACGACATCGTAAATTCCTAGTAGATAATGGGCGAACGTCATCGGCTGAGCTTGCTGCGTATGAGTATGGCCTAGGACAATGGTTTCCTTGTAGGTTTCAATCACCTTCAAAAGGGTTTCTTGAAAGGAAAGCAGCGAGTCAACGGCGAGAAGAATTTTGTCTCTAAGAACAATCCTGTACATAGCAATACCCATATCGTTGCGGCTCCTAGCAAGGTGCAAACTTCCACCTATTTCTCCTGCAACGTTCATGATTTGGCTTTCTAAAAGGAAAAAGAGATCCTCGTACTGTCCATCATAGGTGGATTGAAGAAGTGCCTCCTTATCAAGTGCGTCAATACCCGCAAGGATTTGGAGAGCTCCACTCACCTCCAACAACCCCTGTTCCACCAGCATAATTAGATGGGCTTTATGGATTGCAAGCATCGGCTCTAATAAAGTTTGTTTGGCGTGCTCATAAGCAGGTGCCAATACTACCTCTGAATAAGTCACTCCAGGAAACTTCCGACCTTCCTTTTTCAAAATACTCTCCTTACTATCCAATACAATCCCCCCTAAAAATCCCTAACATGATGACAAGTAAACACTAGAAAATGAGACAAGAGAAAAAAGTTCGCATTCTTTTGTTTTTGTCTGCAGCTTTTTATTTTTATAAAAAAAGCATGAACAGGTATGTTCATGGCATCGGTTGTCCGAAGGACTTCTACTTTTCACTTATTCTTATTGGAGAGTAATTATAACCATTATTTACTTATCTTTCGATATAATTCTAATTCCTGAGGTCTTGTACTACAATCGAAAACTAGGATAGTTTATAGAAATTTCTGTTTTAAAAAAGCATGCGGATAAAAAATGATCCGCATGCTTTTTCTACTGTCCTAATACCCTTAACTATTAATCACTTTATATAGTGAATTAATTAAAATACCAACGGCGAATAGCAGCAACATGATATGTATGTAGTTTACGGTATGATTTCGTTTACTTTTGATAAAAAAACAGATCCATAGAATAGCTAATACGAAATGAATAACGCTTAGTACATGTTCATTTTCTGCCAATTATCTCAGCTCCTATCATCTGCCGCTTAACTCAAGTAAAAACAATCGTTTTATTACCATGGACAAGTACTTTATCTTCAACATGCCAGGAAACTGCTTCAGCGAGGACCTTTTTTTCCACATGACGTCCTGCAGTCTTTAAATCTTCAACTGTATAACGATGATTAATCCGTTGTACATCTTGTTCGATAATCGGTCCTTCATCAAGATCATTGGTAACGTAGTGGGCCGTGGCCCCGATTAACTTTACTCCACGGTTAAACGCTCTCACATAAGGATTCGCTCCAACAAATGCCGGTAAAAACGAGTGATGGATGTTAATGATTTGATTCTGAAAATGAGAGATAAATTTTGGGGAAAGAATTTGCATATATCTGGCCAGTACAATAAAGTCTACTTTCCCTTCCAACAGTTCTAATGCTTTCTGTTCGGCCTCTTCTTTCGTTTCATGTGACAAGGGGATATGATAAAAAGGGATGCCATACCCCTCCACAACTTCCTTTAAATCGGGATGATTACTGATGACCAAAGGTATATCTACTTGGATTTCCTTAGACTTCCAGCGCCAAAGAAGCTCATTAAGACAATGGTCCGCTTTGGAAACAAAGATGGCCATTTGCTTTCTTTTGTTCGTACTGCTCAGCTGCCATTCAAGCTTATAGTCCCGTCCCATTACATGTAAATCCTGTTCTAGCTTGTCAAATGAAACATCCATGACTTCCATTTCAAACTCAATCCGCATAAAAAATACACCTGAGTTTGGATCTGTCGTATGTTGGTCAAAATGGACAATATTTGCTTTGTGTTCTAATAAAAAGTTGGTTACTTTTGAAATAATACCAGGCTTTTCTGGACAAGAAATTAATAATTTCGCACGGTTAAGGTTTGCTTTTGTACTCATTCTCCCACCATCCTTTCGCCAATGGTTCATTTAAAATTAATTGATTAGAAGGGCAATCCTTCCAACCTATCAGGAGTCCTTTTAAACTGCTAAACTTTTTTGTGAATATGTTCGGTTTAACCATGAATCGCTTTTCCATCTATGGCCAGCACTGCTTCACCAATTGCTTCCGATAAGGTTGGATGTGGGTGAATGGTATGAACAATGTCCATGGCAGTGGCATTCAATACACGGGCTAATCCAGCCTCGGTAATCATATCCGTTACATGAGGACCGACCATATGTGCTCCTAGCAGCTTATCCGTTCCTTCCTCGACAACCAGTTTGATAAATCCGTCTGATTCTCCTAAAACGAGGGCCTTTCCGATCGCGCGAAATGAGAATTTACCGGTTTTAACTTGGAATCCTCTCTCCTTCGCCTCCTCTTCTGTGAGTCCAACACTTGCTACTTCAGGGCTGCAGTATACACATTTCGGAACTAGAGTGGGATCGAGCAGATTTGGATTTTCCCCTGCCATATGTTCTATTGCAATAATGCCTTCATGAGAGGCAACATGGGCAAGCTGTAATCCTCCGATACAATCACCAATTGCGTAGATATTGGCTTCCCTCGTTTGATAGAATTCATTTGTTTTGATATACATGCCATTCATTTCAACCGCAGTTTTATCAAGCCCAATTCCTTCAACATTTGGGAGCCTGCCTACTGATACTAAAAGTTTATCTGCAGAATAGGACACTTCTTTCCCTTTATGCTCCGCCTTGATCGAAACACCCTCTCCTTTTTCAAGCGTTTCTGAAAGAACCCTTGCTCCTGTGACAATTTTCACCCCTTTTTTCTTTAGTAACCGTTGGATTTCCTTTGATACGTCTTTATCTTCTGTCGGTAAAATACGGTCTGCATATTCAAGTACGGTAACCTGTACATCGAAGTCTACTAGCATCGATGCCCACTCGATTCCAATGACTCCACCGCCAACAATAATGATGGAGTTTGGGAGCGTTTCCATTTCTAACGCTTCATCAGAGGTCATGACAAACGTTTCATCCGCTTCCAAGCCTTGGAAAGTTCTTGGCCGTGAACCTGTGGCAATTAAAATATTCCTTGGGCTTACAATGACTTCCCCTTCTTGATTGTTTAATTGAATTAAAACATCCTTTGATTCTAGGATACTTCCTTTTCCTTCATACACATCGATTTTTCCTTTTTTCATTAAATGCTGGATCCCTTTAAACAGGCGGTCCTTAATGTCTTCTTTCCGGGCTTGTACCATTGAAAAATCCAGACTAACCTCTGGGGCAATGATGCCATATTGTTTGGTATTTTTTGTTTGTGCATATAATTCTGCACTTCTTAGGAGGGCCTTCGATGGGATACATCCGGCATGAAGGCATGTTCCGCCGATTTTCCCTTTTTCAACTACTGCCACTTTTAAACCTAATTGTGAGGCGCGAATGGCAGCAACGTAGCCTCCTGGTCCCCCGCCGATGATCACAATGTCATATTCTTTTGTCATGTTCATTTCCCCTTTTTCTATTTTCTATGACACCTATAGGAAACTAGAGTTAAAACAGGCGGATCTCATTAATCGATTTCAATGGCACAGGAACTCGAGATAAAGCTGTCACCTACTAAGAAACCCTGTTCGTCTTGATAATCAATTTCGGTTTCTTCATCTAAATATCGTTTTGTGAAGCGATCCATTCGGAGTTGAATCCCTTCTATCTCCATGCATAGATCGTTTCGCCGCGGTTCATCAAACACAATTGAAAACTTAACGGATAATCCGCATCCTCCTGCTACTTCAGCATCAAGCCGAGCAATCTCCTCTTTATTCTCAGCCATTTCTTTTAACTTGTTTATAGCTGCTTCTGTCATTTTTATCATCATAGGACCTCACTTCTCCTAACACTCGTTATCTTCCTCACGCATTCGCCTTTGCTGCATGGACCTGTTCATCTGCATGATAGGAGGAGCGAACAAGTGGACCGGCTTCGCAGTGACTAAATCCTTTTGACATCGCTATTGATTTTAGTTCAGCAAACTCTTGTGGACTCCAATATTTTTGGACTTTTAAATGATGTTTAGTAGGCTGTAAATATTGGCCAATCGTCATAATATCAACATGATGCTGGCGAAGATCATCCATCGTTTCGATTATTTCTTCTTTTGTTTCTCCAAGACCAATCATAATGCTCGATTTGGTTGGAATCGCGGCATTGAGTTCCTTAGAGCGGCGCAGGAACTCAAGGGACCGTTCGTATGTAGCCTTTGCTCTAATTTTTGGTGATAACCGTTTTACTGTTTCAATATTGTGATTTAAAATATCGGGCTTCGCATCCATTAATGCTTTTAAGTTATCGTATTCGCCATTCATATCGGATGGAAGAACTTCAATACTGCAAAATGGATTACGGCGTCTGACGGCTCGGACGGTTTCTGCAAAGACTCCCGCTCCTCCGTCCTTTAAATCATCGCGGGCCACAGCCGTAATCACCACATGCTTTAACCCCATCTGTTCCACAGATTCAGCAACGCGCTCCGGCTCTTCCCAATCAAGCTCTGTCGGCAGGCCTGTTTGAACTGCACAAAATCGGCAGGCCCGTGTACATATACTTCCTAAAATCATAAAGGTTGCCGTTTTTCGTGATGCCCAGCATTCATGAATGTTCGGACATTTTGCTTCTTCGCAGACAGTATGAAGCTTTTTTTCACGCATCATCGTTTTTAAGCCTGTATATTGTTCATTAGTATTCAATTTAATCTTGAGCCAGTCTGGTTTACGTATATACTCGGTTGTCATCGTCTTCACTCCTATGAACGGAACATATTATCTTTTAGTTAGAAAATCATCTGTGCAGGGATTCCTGCACAGATGGAGTTTTCATTTTATACGTTTACCGTTTCTTTTTCTTTTACAGCAGATGCCTCTTTTGTATATCGCAAAATCGGTTGTCTTGCCGCCTGTACTTCATCCAATCGGCCAATCACCGTTGTATGGGGTGCCTCTAATACGATTCCTGGGTTTTCTTCTACTTCTTTGGCAATTTGAATCATTACATCAGCAAAGGCATCCATCGTTTCCTTTGACTCTGTTTCTGTCGGTTCGATCATCAAACACTCCTCCACATTCAGCGGGAAGTAAATGGTCGGCGGATGGTAGCCAAAATCGAGCAGACGTTTGGCCATATCGAGTGTTCTTACCCCTAACTTTTTCTGTCTAGATCCGGATAACACAAATTCATGCTTGCAGATTTGTGAATAAGGTGCTTCAAAATACGGTTCAAGCTTTTTGCGAAGATAGTTCGCATGAAGAACGGCACCTTCCGAAACTTGACGTAATCCTTCAGGCCCCATGGTGCGAATATAGGTGTATGCACGTAAGAGAATTCCGAAGTTCCCATAGTAGCCTTTGACACGACCAATCGATTGAGGCTGGTTATAATCTAACGTATATTGATCCTCTTTTTTGATAACTCGTGGAACAGGTAGAAATGGAATCAGTTTCTCTTTCACACCGACAGGACCAGCACCCGGACCACCGCCTCCATGCGGGGTTGTAAATGTTTTATGAAGATTTAAATGGACGATGTCAAAGCCCATTGTACCAGGCGTTGTTTTTCCTAAAATCGCATTCGCATTTGCACCATCATAATATAATAAGCCGCCTGCTTCATGCACAACATGAGCAATTTCCACAATTTCTTTCTCAAACAGACCGAGCGTATTCGGATTTGTCAGCATCAGGGCAGCCGTGTTATCATCCAGATGTTTCTTTAATTCTTCCAAGTCGACTAACCCATGCTCATTGGATGGAATCGTTATCGTTTCATAACCGGCAACCGATGCACTGGCAGGATTGGTTCCATGAGCGGAGTCTGGAACAAGGACTTTTGTTCGTACTTCCCCTTTTTGTTTATGATAGGCTTTGACCATCATTAATCCTGTCCATTCCCCTTGTGCTCCTGCTGAAGGCTGTAATGTCACTGCATCCATGCCGGTGATAACAGCTAGTTCTTCCTGTAATTGATATAAAACTTCTAATGCGCCCTGTACGGTTTCAGTTGGCTGGTATGGATGGATACGGCTAAAGCCTTCCAAACGGGCTACATCTTCATTGATTTTTGGATTGTACTTCATTGTACAAGAACCAAGCGGGTAGAAACCGTTATCGATTCCATGGTTTTTATTTGAAAGGGCTGTATAATGACGGACAAGCTGAAGCTCCGATACCTCCGGAAGCTCTGCCGGCGTTTCTCGAATCAAATGCTTCGGAAGTTTTTGCTGAAGATCGAGCTTTTCTACATCACATTCCGGAAGACTTGAACCAACACGTCCTTGACGACTAATTTCAAAAATCAAATCATTATATTCAACCATTTACAACAGCCTCCAGTACCTCGATCAATTGGTCAATCTCCTGTTTTGTCCTCTGCTCAGTCACGGCGACCAGCATTTGATTTTCAGTGCCGTAATCACTACCTAAATCGAAGCCGCCGATGATTCCCGCCTCCAGTAATTTTGCGTTAACCTCTTTAACAGGCAGGGGAAGTTCGACCACAAATTCATTAAAGAATGGTGCTTGATTGATAACGACAAAGCCTTTCTTTTGCAAGCATTTGGCCATATAATCCGCTTTTTCAAAGTTTAACTGGGCCATTTCACGAATTCCCTGCTTTCCAAGTGCACTCATACAAACAGCAGAAGCAAGTGCATTTAATGCCTGATTAGAACAAATATTAGATGAAGCCTTATCACGGCGAATATGCTGTTCACGTGCTTGAAGGGTTAAGACAAAGCCGCGCTGTCCTTTCTCATCTGTCGTTTGGCCAACAATCCGTCCAGGGATTTTTCGCATCAATTTCTTACTTACAGCAAAATAACCACAATGCGGGCCGCCAAAGGACATTGGGATTCCTAATGGCTGCATATCCCCGATTACGATGTCTGCTCCAAGCTTACCAGGGGCCTCGAGAAGTGCGAGTGCCAGTGGATTGGCACTTACGATGAACAGTGCTCCATTTGCTGCGGCGATTTTCTTCAGTTCAGACAAATCCTCAATTGAACCGAAAAAGTTCGGATATTGAACAATAACAGCTGCAGTTCCCTTATCGATTTGTTTTGACAGATATTCTAAGTCTGTCACATCATTAGCAAGGTCCACATCTTCTACTGTGTACCCTTGCCCGCTTGCCACCGTATTTAAGATGGCGCGTGATTCAGGATGAACTGCCTTTGATACAAGTACCTTCGAACGTCTTGTAGATGAAACAGCAAGTGATGCCGCTTCTGCAAGTGAGGTAAACCCATCGTACATCGAAGAATTGGCCACATCCATTCCTGTCAGCTCACAAACCATCGTTTGAAATTCAAAAATCGCCTGTAATTCACCTTGACTGATTTCCGGCTGGTAGGGTGTATAGGCCGTATAAAATTCAGAACGTGAAATCATGTGGTTGACCACACTTGGAATGTAATGGTCATAAGTTCCCGCACCCAAAAAGGTTGGGTATTGATTCGCATTTTTGTTTTTGGAAGCAAGCCGATTCATTTTTTTCAAAAGAAGTGGTTCAGGTTCCGCCTTTGGTATAGGTAACTCCCCTTGGAGTTGAATTTCAGCTGGGATATCTTCAAACAATTCAGCGATAGATGACATATTTAAAAATGCGAGCATTTCCTCTTGATCTTGTTTCGTATCAGGGAGATATCTGTATGTGGATGTCATTCTATTCCTCTCCTCCATTGATAAATGCTAGGTACTCCGTTTCATTTAGAAGAGATTCCAATTCTTCTGGACTGGACATTTCCACTTCTACTAACCAGCCTTTGCTAAATGGATAGGCATTAATTGTTTCTGGAGCGTCTTCCAACTCCTCATTAATCCGAACCACTGTACCTGAAACTGGTGCGTAAATTTCAGAAACTGCTTTAACTGATTCAATCGTTCCCATGGATTCATCTGCAGTTACGTCATCCTCAACTTGTGGACTTTCTACAAATACGATATCGCCTAACTGTTTTTGGGCATAATCAGAAATGCCAATTCGCACCCGATTTCCGTCTAATTGTAAAACCCACTCATGTTCCTTGCTATATAGTAAGCTTGCAGTTGCGTTTGTCATTGATTATACTTCCTCTCATCTATTAAATTCGTTTGTTAATTTCTGCTCAAATCAATCAAGTATAAAAACACATTCTATACTCTATTAACCTCTTTTATAAAAGGGTGTTTTCACCACAATTGCATCAATCAGCTTATTTCGGATTTCCACTTTTAACGGTGTTCCTACTGGACTATGTTCTGCAGAAATAAGTGCCAGACCAACGCTTTTCTTTAAAGTCGGTGATTGTGTTCCCGATGTCACAACACCTATCTCTACCCCATTCTCTGAAAAGATCTTATAACCATGACGTGGTATGCCTCGTCCAGTGACTTCAATCCCAACTAATTTGCGTGCTAATCCAGCTTCTTTCTGGGCCAAAAGGGCGGCTTTTCCGATAAAATCACTTTCTTTTTTCAATTTCACGGCGAAGCCGATTCCTGCTTCAAGTGGACTAATATCACTTAATAGTTCTTGACCATAGAGTGCTAGACGAGCTTCTAACCGAAGTGTGTCACGTGCTCCAAGTCCACATGGCTTTAAGCCGTCCTCACTGCCTGCTTCTAAAAGTTTTTCCCAAAGTGTTTCCACTTGCTCTGCTGCTAAATAGAGCTCAAAACCATCTTCTCCTGTATAGCCCGTACGGGATACGAGTACATCTGATACACCGGCAATAACAACATGTTGGGCAAAATAAAATGAGCCTATTTTAGATAAATCGGTTCCTGTTAACTTTTGCAAGATTCCTTCCGCTTTTGGACCTTGAATGGCAAGCTGGGCGGTTTGATTCGAAATATTTTGGAGCGTCATCTCTCCTTTTACATGCTGCTGCATCCAGTTGACATCTTTCTCAATGTTGGCCGCATTAATGACGAGTATATATTTTTCATTATCTAGTTTGTAGACTAATAGATCATCGACTGTTCCGCCGTCTGGATAGCACATAGCGGTATACTGTGCTTGGTTAATGGCAAGCTTTGTCACATCGTTGGTGACAAGGGTGTTGATGTAACTCTCTGCATCTTTCCCGTCCACAAGCACTTCACCCATATGTGAGACATCAAAGAGTCCTGCATTGGTTCGGACTGCCTCATGCTCATCTAAAATGCTTGAAAACTGGACTGGAAGTGCCCAGCCGCCAAAATCGATAACCTTCGCTCCATATTTTCCATACGTTTCGAAAAGTGGTGTTTGCTTTAATGCTGTTACCGTCCCCATCTTGTTCCCCCCTATTATTTCCTGCAAAATAGTCGCTCTTTTACTTGTTTTCCGGTTTCAGTCGTTGCCAGACCACCAAGTGCGGTTTCACGCAGTGTTCGAGGCATTTCTTTTCCGACCCTATACATGGCCTCAATGACTTCATCACAAGGAATACGGCTTTCAATCCCGGCAAGGGACATGTCAGCTGCTGAAAAAGCGATGGAGGTTCCGATCACATTGCGCTTAATGCAAGGAACTTCCACAAGTCCTGCAACTGGGTCACAAACCAAACCTAGCAGTGACTTCATCGCTATTGCGGTGGCATTTACAGCTTGCTGTGGTGTACCACCTCTTAACTCAACAATCGTTCCGGCGGCCATGGCTGTTGCCGAACCGACCTCAGCCTGGCACCCCCCGGCTGCTCCTGATATGAAGGAACGGTTTGCAATCACATAGCCGAGCATGCTTGCCGTAAACAACCCCATGACTAAATCTTTGAACGGCGTCCCATCATTTTTATGAAGTGAAAACAATACCCCTGGCAAGATGCCGGCTGCCCCGGCAGTTGGCGTTGCAACTATGACACCCATTCGCGCATTGTTTTCCGAAGTAGCCAACGAAAAAGCCATTGCATTGCTAATATAATTTCCTGACAAAAATTTACCTTGACTGATATAATCATTCATCTTTACGGCATCACCGCCGGAAAGACCGCTAGGAGCGGCTGAAGAGTCCTTTATACCGCTCTCAACTGCTTCTTTCATTTTGAGCAGCCGATCTTCCATCATGCCAATAATGGTTTCTTGGTCTTTGCCTGATCTTTTTACTTCCATCATCAACATCATGTCACCAATGGATTTTTGTACTCTTTCACAAGCGTCGATCAGCTCTCTCATTGATTGAATTTCCATCATTTTGCCCCCATCAGTTGTTTCCTTTTCGGTTGATAATGACGAGCAAGAGCGGCAAAATCATCGCCGGCACTCAAACGGATATCGACCATTTCGTCGTTAATCATAAAGATCTTTGATAAACCGCCGCCAAGTGATACACCGCCCACTTTTACAACATGTTCCTCCCTTTTTGCTGTTACGATTGCTATATTGGGATGGTCATAATACTCACAGTCTTCTGCAAATTCGAACCTGTACTGCATCCCATCCTTTTTAGCCCAATCCAATGAATTTTTTATTCGTGAATCATCCGTATCCATCCCAAGTAATCCGCCAAGGAGAGCTTTATCTGTTCCATGCCCCTGATAAGTTTCAGCAAAGGAATCATAAAAAACAATCTTTGCTTCTTCCGGACCATTTCCCAGCAATTCGTAAATAAATTTTCCGATTGATACAACACCTGCTGTATGAGAACTCGACGGTCCCACCATGATCGGGCCGATAATGTCAAAACAACTTTGAAATTCCATTCAAATGCCCCTTTCTTATACGGTGATTGCTTGTTCATATAACGGGAAAGCATCACAAATGGTTTTCGTTGTTTCTTTTGCTTTCTCAAGCACGACTTGGTCCCCTTTACTCTTCAGAACAGCTGCAATGACTTTACCGATTTTCACCATTTCATCCTGCTTCATGCCGCGTGTCGTTAAAGCCGCCGTTCCCATCCGGATACCGCTTGTCACAAACGGCTTTTCTGGATCATATGGAATCGTATTTTTATTGACAGTGATACCAGCTTCTTCTAATAATTTTTCTGCTGCTTTTCCAGTTAGGTTCCATGGACGTAAGTCTACAAGAACAATATGGTTATCTGTTCCACCAGAGACAAGCGCTGCCCCTTCATTTTTCAACGTCTCGCCAAGTGTGGCTGCGTTATCAATTACTTGTTTTGCATATTCCTTAAAGCTTGGCTGCAATGCCTCTTTAAACGCAACCGCCTTGGCTGCAATAATGTGCATGTGCGGGCCGCCCTGGATTCCTGGGAACACTGATTTGTTAATCGCTTTAATGATTTCTTCATCATTAGTTAAAATAATTCCGCTCCGCGGGCCTCTTAATGTTTTATGAGTAGTGCTCGTTACGACATCCGCATATGGAACTGGCGACGGGTGTAGTCCGGCTGCAACCAGCCCGGCAATATGCGCCATATCGACCATGAGCTTTGCGCCAACTTGATCAGCAATTTCTCTAAAGCGCGCGAAATCGATCTTTCTTGGGTAAGCACTTGCCCCGGCAATAATCAATTTGGGTTTTTCCTTAGTCGCGATTGCTTCTAGTTCATCATAGTCGATTAATTGAGTGTCCTCTTTCACGCCATAGGAAACAATATCAAACCATTTTCCTGAAACGCTTACGGGACTGCCATGAGTTAAGTGCCCCCCTTGCGAGAGGTTCATTCCCATCACTTTATCACCAGGCTGAAGCAGTGCGAAAAATACAGCAAAATTGGCCTGTGCACCTGAGTGGGGTTGGACATTTGCATATTTGGCGCCAAAAAGCTCTGTTACGCGGTCTATTGCTGTTTGTTCTGCGACATCGACCACTTCACAGCCGCCGTAGTAGCGCTTCCCTGGATAGCCTTCCGCATATTTATTGGTCAACACACTTCCCATTGCTTCTAACACATCAGGGCTCACGAAGTTTTCAGATGCAATCAACTCCAATGTTTGAAGCTGGCGCTGCTGCTCATTCCTAATTGCTTCAAAAATAGTTGAATCATTTTGTAGTAATCCCATTCCTACTCCTCCTAGAATATCGCTCAAACTACCCCTTCATGTGTCAAAATGGAAGATGAAACTCCCACCTTTACGATCCATATACGACTTTTTTGCACGCAAAAAAGGACAGAAGAAGGGTAGCTTAAAAGCTCTTTGTCCCTTCTCTGTCCTTTTACCTGAGAGTTTAGTTCTGTGAAGAACATCCCCTTTGGTGGCATCTCTTATTATGCGCTCTCCAGAGTTGCGTCCAGCTGTGGTTCCATCTACCTGAGAGATTTATTCCAAGGGTTTTTTTGGAACTTGCTCCTTCGGTGGCGTGTAAAAAAAGTGCACTCTCCCACAACTGTCATCCGCTCTATTTTTTTGTTATTTTCAGAATAGTTGTTACTGATATTTAAGTCAAGCATTTTTTTGAAAACGGTAACAATAATTTGCATTACGGTTTAATTTCTACTACCGTTTCTTGATTTACTTGATCATCCTGGTTTGCGTTCATACTCCGTATCTTATAAATGCCAATTAGCAAAATAAACCAGACTGGAGTTACAAACAAGGCAATACGAGTATCTTCTGCAAGAGCAAGCACAACAAGAACGAAAGCTAAGAAAGCAAGGATTAGGTAATTGGAAAATGGATAAAGCGGCAATTTAAATTGGTTGACTCTTGCCAAATCCGGTCTTGTTTTACGGTATTTTAAATGACTGATGACCGTTATTCCCCAAATAAAGATGAAACATACAGTAGATATACTGGTGATTAAAGTAAATACTCCTTCTGGCATAACATAGTTCAATATCACAGCAATCAGAATCACTACAGTTGAAAAGAACAATGCATTTGAAGGTACTTTTCGTGAAGTAAGTTTTGCAAATGAGTCAGGAGCATTTTTATCTTTTGCAAGTGAGTATACCATCCGGCTAGTACTGAAGACCGCGCTGTTACAGGCTGAAGCCGCGGATGTCAAGACGACAAAATTGACAATACCAGCAGCAGCAGCGATGCCAACTGCTACGAAGACTTGGACAAATGGGCTCTTCGCTGGATTTATCGCGTTCCATGGATAAATGCTCATAATGACCACTAGCGCACCAAGGTAGAAAAGAAATACTCGAATGGGGATGTTATTAATTGCCTTTGGAATTACTTTTTCAGGATCTTTGGTTTCACCTGCTGTAAGTCCCACAAGTTCAATGCCTACAAAGGCAAATACGACCATTTGGAAGGAAAGTACAAATCCATTGATTCCATTCGGGAACATGCCCCCATGTTTCCATAAATTCGTAAAACCAGACGGTCCTGAATTCGTAGAGAAGCCTTTAAGAATCATGAAAATACCAACTACAATCAGGGCGATAATCGCGATTACCTTAATTAGGGCAAACCAAAATTCCATTTCACCAAAAAGTTTAACGGTTGTAAGATTCATAATTAACAAAATCACAAGGGCAATTAATCCTGGCATCCACTGCGGAACATTTGGAAACCAATATTGGGTGTAGAGACCAACTGCTGTTAAGTCAGCCATAGCAATAGAAATCCAGCAGAACCAGTAGGTCCATCCAGTGATAAAGGCTGCCATATTACCTAAATAGTCTCTTACAAAGTCAACAAAAGAATGATAGTTCAAATTGGATAAGAGAAGTTCGCCAAGAGCGCGCATGATTAAAAAGCAAATAGCCCCCGTAATCATATAAGCAAATAAAATCGATGGTCCTGCTAAATGAATTGATTTTCCAGCACCAAGAAATAATCCCGTTCCGATGGCTCCACCAATAGCGATTAGTTGTACATGCCTGTTTTTTAGGCCTCTTTCCAATTTTTGTTCCTTCATTCGATTTCCCCCTTTACTTTTCCGGGATGTTTACAATTTATAGTTGAGTTAAATCTTTAAATTTAAATTCTATTCATTGCAAATTCCTATCCCAATCAAAGTTTAATAGAATGTTACCCGTTAATTCGACATTAAAAAAGCGCTTACAATTTTAGTTGAAGTGAATATTTACCATGTCAAGTAGTCCCATTGCGTTCACCCCAAGACTCTCTTTCCTAGATTTTATAGCACAATCCTCCTTTTTTTAGTTTGTGCTATCTTTCCCAATCAAAAAAAGACAGGGGAAAGATAGATTTACTTCTATCTTTCCTCTGTCCTTTTACCTGAGAGTTTAACTCCTTTGGTGGCACATGGCTCTCTCCAGAGACGCGTCCTATTATGGTCCTTTTACCTGAGAGATTGGTACCCCATTTTTGGGGACTTGCTCCTTCGGTGCCAAACAATAGGTTTGGTCTCTCCCATAATATTCATCCGCTAGTATAGATTTCATTTACATACTACTCTATGGAAGAGATGGTGTCAATTAAATATTCTGAATTTAATAATTATTTCGAAAAATTATATCGCTATAGAGATATATGTCATTTTCCTACTTTAATCTTTTTATTGCTTTATTTTTAAATCTATTTTTATGCGATTGTTTTTCAAGGATGCCCCTTTACCATATTTGTGGAGTCATGTTCTTGTTTATACCCAAAAAGGATTTGTAATTCTTAAATTACTAGTTCCAATTTCAATTTCATTAGCTATATACATACTAAGATCTAACAAGTCTTCTTTATTCAATTGTTTAAGATAATCTACTCTTAACTTAGTTAAAGAATCTATCTTTTTTTCTTTCAAAATATTTACATATTGGTC
>NZ_JBALNF010000064.1:27941-57390 GCF_036962465.1 Neobacillus vireti | reverse complement strand
GTCCCTGTGAGAGTAGGACGTTGCCAGGCTTTATATGGAGGATTAGCTCAGCTGGGAGAGCATCTGCCTTACAAGCAGAGGGTCGGCGGTTCGATCCCGTCATCCTCCACCATAATATTTCTTACTTTAAGCCGGGGTAGCTCAATTGGTAGAGCAACTGACTTGTAATCAGTAGGTTGGGGGTTCAAGTCCTCTCGCCGGCACCTTTAGTATGAGCCATTAGCTCAGTTGGTAGAGCATCTGACTTTTAATCAGAGGGTCGAAGGTTCGAGTCCTTCATGGCTCACCATAGTTTTTTACACTAGTAAAATAACTTTCAATATTGCGGGTGTGGCGGAATTGGCAGACGCACCAGACTTAGGATCTGGCGCCGCAAGGCGTGGGGGTTCGACTCCCTTCACCCGCACCATTTTAGGATTAAAAGTAAATTGCCATATATGCGGAAGTAGTTCAGTGGTAGAACACCACCTTGCCAAGGTGGGGGTCGCGGGTTCGAATCCCGTCTTCCGCTCCATATATGCCGGGGTGGCGGAACTGGCAGACGCACAGGACTTAAAATCCTGCGGTAGGTGACTACCGTACCGGTTCGATTCCGGTCCTCGGCACCATTTAAGAAATGAACAATGCGCCCGTAGCTCAATTGGATAGAGCGTCTGACTACGGATCAGAAGGTTATGGGTTCGACTCCTTTCGGGCGCGCCATTGTTTATCGGGAAGTAGCTCAGCTTGGTAGAGCACTTGGTTTGGGACCAAGGGGTCGCAGGTTCGAATCCTGTCTTCCCGACCATGAACTTCTTCACTAATTTGGGGTCTTAGCTCAGCTGGGAGAGCGCCTGCTTTGCACGCAGGAGGTCAGGGGTTCGATCCCCCTAGACTCCACCAATTTGAATTGATGATGGCGGTGTAGCTCAGCTGGCTAGAGCGTACGGTTCATACCCGTAAGGTCGGGGGTTCGATCCCCTCCGCCGCTACCAACTATTATTTAAATAACTTTACTTGGACCTTTAGCTCAGCTGGTTAGAGCAGACGGCTCATAACCGTCCGGTCGTAGGTTCGAGTCCTACAAGGTCCACCAGTAGCTTAATAATGTGGAGGAATACCCAAGTCCGGCTGAAGGGATCGGTCTTGAAAACCGACAGGCGGGTTAAACCGCGCGGGGGTTCGAATCCCTCTTCCTCCGCCATATTATTCTAAAGAAATTCAATCTTAATACTTTTTATTATCGCGGGGTGGAGCAACGAGCGTTGCTGCAATGAATAATCTGCGAGTTGTAACCATCGAGCTGCTGCTTGAATAAGCTTTCTGAGATGGGGACAGTCAGTAACAACACATGGAGCATATTCCAAACTTAATACTTTTTATTATCGCGGGGTGGAGCAGTCTGGTAGCTCGTCGGGCTCATAACCCGAAGGTCGTAGGTTCAAATCCTGCCCCCGCAATTTGGTCTGGTAGTTCAGTTGGTTAGAATGCCTGCCTGTCACGCAGGAGGTCGCGGGTTCGAGTCCCGTCCAGACCGCCATTTGATGGCTCAGTAGCTCAGTCGGTAGAGCAAAGGACTGAAAATCCTTGTGTCGGCGGTTCGATTCCGTCCTGAGCCACCATTTGTTTAATAATTAAATATAATAATTTATGGCGGCTGTGGCGAAGTGGTTAACGCACCTGATTGTGGTTCAGGCATTCGTGGGTTCGATTCCCATCAGCCGCCCCATTAAAATATTTGCGGGTGTAGTTTACTGGTAAAACCTCAGCCTTCCAAGCTGATGTAGTGGGTTCGATTCCCATCACCCGCTCCAACATATGGGCCTATAGCTCAGCTGGTTAGAGCGCACGCCTGATAAGCGTGAGGTCGATGGTTCGAGTCCATTTAGGCCCACCATAATATTTTAAAACAAAATATTTTTCTATTATTCCGCAGTAGCTCAGTGGTAGAGCTATCGGCTGTTAACCGATCGGTCGTAGGTTCGAGTCCTACCTGCGGAGCCATTTTATTTTATGGGGAAGTACTCAAGAGGCTGAAGAGGCGCCCCTGCTAAGGGTGTAGGTCGGGTGACCGGCGCGAGGGTTCAAATCCCTCCTTCTCCGCCATAAGATAAATGGCCCCTTGGTCAAGCGGTTAAGACACCTCCCTTTCACGGAGGTAACACGGGTTCGAGTCCCGTAGGGGTCATACAAAAAAACTGATAACAATTGTTATCAGTTTTTTTGCGCTTATTTACTTTTACCCTGAAAACCCAGTAGAATGTTTTATATAGAAAAACAACCTTTTGAAAGATAAACTTATCCTAAAGCTTTATAACTGGGCACAAAGTAAGAAGTTCAGCCGGAAGGAGAGTACTGCCTAGATTAACCTAACTTCTAATGATCAAACTCAAAAATAGTACCTTTAATCAGTGCCCCCGACCGTATGTAGTGGCTTTCTAAGTTTTATTTATGCCTACAAACACCTTATTAAACATCCCTCTTCCTGAAGAAATAATGGTCCCTTAGTACTAAAATTTATCCTACTTTCGTCCGCTTGAGCAGTCTTTTATCTCCGTCTTATACGCTCTATTCATTATTTTAATATAACGTAATTATAAACCTTATTTTTTAGGAAACATTGACACCGTTTACATTTACTTCTTTTTACTTAAATCTTTTACTTCATTTTTTATTATTTATAAAATAGCTTTTTAACGTTAGTTTCATGAAAATATTCAAAAAAAGATGCTAGATTCTTGTCGAAACGTGTAGGAATATTTGTGGTTTAGTGTCGTATAGTGTTGGGTATTGTAACTTAGTGGTCGAATTCATCAGTTATTGTCAAAAAAGATAAAAAAGTTTTACAAGGCATCTGGGCCATTTGCAATTATAATTGGTCAAAGAAATACATATTTTCAGTGAGATGAGGAGAGCCATGACGGTGAACACATTATTTCCGACAGATTATCAGCTGCACTTATTTCATGAAGGCAGCTTTTTCCAGAGTCATCAGCTTTTTGGCGCTCATATCTTTAAGAATTCCGATAAGGTCTATACACGATTTTGCGTTTGGGCTCCTAATGCCGTTAAGGTTAGGCTCGCGGGAAATTTTAACAACTGGAATGGTGAAGGATATGAACTGCAAAAGGTAAATGATGAGGGCGTTTGGGTTATTGTCCTTAATCAAAATGTAGAAGGCTGTATTTATAAGTACGAGATTATTACATCTTCAGGTGAAAAGCTCCTTAAGGCTGACCCGTTTGCATTTTATTCAGAATTAAGGCCCCACACTGCTTCGATTGTATATTCTCTAAACAGTTTTAATTGGCAAGACGAACAATGGATGAATCGAAGAGAAAAAAAGAATGTGCTATCAGAGCCAGCAATTATTTATGAAGTCCATGCAGGATCCTGGAAGAAAAAAGATGATGACAGCTACCTAACTTATAAGGAACTTGCTGATGAACTTATCCCCTATGTAATAGAGCACGGATTTACCCACATAGAACTTTTACCAATCATCGAGCACCCGCTTGATGCCTCATGGGGATATCAGGGTACGGGTTATTTTTCTGTGACCTCCAGGTATGGCACACCAGATGATTTTAGATACTTTGTGGACCAGTGCCATCAGCAAGGCATCGGTGTCATACTGGACTGGGTACCAGGCCATTTTTGCAAGGATGCTCATGGTCTTTATCGATTTGACGGTACCCACATTTATTCATATAGCACTGAAAGTGACAGAGAAAATGCTGTATGGGGTACGGCAAATTTCGATTTAGGAAAAGGTGAGGTTCAAAGTTTCCTGATTTCAAATGCGTTATTTTGGATTGATTACTTCCACATAGATGGCTTTCGAATGGACGCTGTGGCAAATATTATTTATTGGCCGGATACCACTAACGGAAAGCGTGAAAATCCCTTTGGAATTAATTTCTTGAAAAAGTTGAATAAAGAAGTACACGAGTTTGATCCCCATTTTCTCATGATCGGGGAGGATTCTACGGATTATCCTCAAGTAACAGCGCCTGTACACTACGGCGGTTTAGGCTTTGACTACAAATGGAATATGGGCTGGATGAATGACATGCTTGAATATATGGAAACACCGCCTTATTCAAGGTCAAATGTCCATTCAAAGGTAACGTTTTCACTTTTATATGCATTTACTGAAAACTTTATGCTTCCATTCTCTCATGATGAGGTTGTACATGGGAAAAAGTCATTGTTAGACAAAATGCCAGGGGAGTACTGGGAGAAATTTGCCCAGCTGAGACTTCTGCTAGGGTACATGTTTGCCCACCCAGGAAAAAAATTATTGTTCATGGGGTTTGAATTAGGACAATTTGCGGAGTGGAAAGATAAAGAACAACTCGATTGGAACTTATTGGATTATGACATGCACCGCAATTTAAACACATATGTAAAAGTATTAACAAAACTATATAAACGCTCAAAGGCACTCTACGAACTAGACCATTTGCAGGAAGGTTTTGAGTGGATCGATGTTAACAACAATACCCAATCTATTTTTTCCTTCATCCGAAAAGGAAAAAAGGAAGAAGATACATTAATTATCGTCTGCAACTTTACAGGAGTAGGGTATCCAGTTTATAAGATTGGTGTTCCGAAAGCGGGCGAATATCGTGAAATTTTTAATAGCGATTACCAAGAGTTCGGTGGGACAGAAATGGTGAATAAGAAGACCATAGCGGCAGTTGAAGAGCCTTACCATGGTCAGCCATTTTCAATTGAAATTGCAATTCCCCCGTTCGGTTTTCAAATCATACGACCAGTTAAAAAGCGGAAGGAGAGAAAAGGTAATGGTAAAGAAAAAGTGCGTAGCCATGCTATTAGCAGGAGGGAAAGGAAGCAGACTTAATTCGCTTACGAAAGAATTAGCAAAGCCTGCAGTACCTTTTGGAGGGAAATACCGAATTATCGACTTTACATTAAGCAATTGTACCAACTCTGGTATTGATACTGTTGGGGTATTAACCCAATATCAGCCGCTTTTATTAAACTCCTATATAGGTATAGGCAGCGCCTGGGACCTTGACCGAAAAGACGGCGGTGTAACGGTACTGCCTCCGTATGCCGAGTCTTCAGAAGTTAAATGGTATACCGGAACCGCCAGTGCCATTTTTCAAAATGTAAATTATTTAAAGCAATACCAGCCGGAATACGTTTTAATTCTTTCGGGTGATCATATTTATAAAATGAACTACGAAAGTATGCTTGAATACCATATCGAGAAAAGAGCCGATGCTACCATTTCTTTAATAGAGGTTCCATGGGCTGAAGCCAGCCGATTTGGCATTATGAATACAAACGATGAAATGAGAATTACAGAATTTGAGGAAAAACCAAGCCATCCAAAGAATAATCTTGCCTCTATGGGGATTTATATTTTCAACTGGAGTATCTTAAAGGAATATTTGGAGATGGATGATCGTGATCCTAATTCAAGCCATGACTTCGGAAAAGACATCATCCCATTGCTCTTAGACGAAAATAAAAAATTGTTTGCTTATCCGTTTAAAGGTTATTGGAAGGATGTTGGTACAGTCCAAAGCCTATGGGAAGCAAATATGGATTTATTGGGAGAAGAATGTGATTTAGATTTATTTGAAAATGATTGGAGAATCTATTCTGTTAACCCCAATCAGCCTCCGCAATATATCTCTCCAGAGGCCATAGTAAAAGAGTCTATGATCAATGAAGGCTGTACGGTTGAAGGGAAGGTAGAAAAATCCGTATTATTTCAAGGTGTAACAGTCGGTAAAAACTCGATCATTAAAGAGTCCGTCATCATGCCGGATGCTGAAATCGGTGAAAATTGTTTGATAGAAAAAGCAATCGTACCTGGTGAGGTCAAAATACCTGATGGGACAGTGATCCGCTCGTTTGATGATGAGATTATCCTCGTAACGGAAGAGATGTTAAGTGGACTATACCCTGCATTATAGAATAAAAGAGACGGGTATTTAATAAAAAACAGGAGGGAATTTGGAGTGAAAAGAAAGCTATTAGGTGTTATAGATGCAACAACCTACCACGAAGATTTAGAGGATCTAGTAATCCATCGCTCACTCGCAGCATTGCCATTTGGAGGACGTTACCGTATTATCGACTTTGTTCTTTCAAGTATGGTCAATTCAGGAATTCGCAGTGTAGCAATCTTTCCAAAAATGCAATACCGTTCCCTCATGGATCATTTAGGTTCAGGAAAAAATTGGGATTTAAATCGTAAGCGAGACGGGCTTTTCTTTTTTCCATCCCCTATTGTAGATAGTGATGGTAATAAAATTGGTTCATTTGAACATTTTGCGGCTAATATGGATTATTTTTACCGAAGCACACAAGAATATGCGATTATCTCTAACTGTAACACTATTTTTAATATGAACATCAGACCAATACTAGCGTGGCATAATGAAGCAAAGTGCGATATAACCGAAATCCGTCAGCAAGATGGACGCTCGATGGAAATGTATCTAATTAAAACGTCATTACTGATTAAATTGATTGAAACAAGACATGATACAGGGTACACCTGTATGAAGGATGTTGTAAATGATCTTTCTCATGAATATTCCATTTGTCACTATGAATATAACGGTTATTCCGTCATGATAGATTCGATTGACAGCTATTTCACCACTAGTATGAAATTGCTCGATCCAAAAATTTGGAAGCAATTATTTTTAAAAGACCAGCCAATTATTACAAAGGTTAAGGATGAACCGCCAACTAAGTATGTCAAAGAGTCCGTGGTGAAAAATGCGATGATTGCAAACGGCTGTCATATTAGCGGGACTGTAGAAAACAGTATTGTCGCCCGTGGAGTGAAGATCGGTGAAGGGGCAGTGATTAAGAATTGCATTATTATGCAAAAGTGTCAAATTGAGGAGAATTGTTATTTAGATTCTGTTATTTTAGATAAGGATGTAAAGGTAGAGGCAGGTACATATTTAGTAGGAACTGCACATGCCCCATACGTCATTCGTAAAGGAACGAAACAAGGAGCGCTGATGAACTCGTGAAAATTTTATTCGCTGTATCGGAATGTGGCCCATTCGCAAAGTCGGGGGGACTCGCAGATGTTGCCGGATCACTTCCAAAAGAATTAAAGAGCCTTGGTACGGATGTAAGGGTAATTCTTCCGAAATATGGGACTATTTCAGAAGAGTATAAAGGAAAAATGAAAAAAATTAAGGAATTTACAGTTTCTGTAGGCTGGAGAAATCAATATTGTGGGATTGAAGAGCTTACACATCAGGGTATTACTTATTACTTCGTTGATAATGAATACTACTTTAAACGGGAAGGTTTGTACGGTTATTTCGATGATGGCGAGAGATTTTCCTATTTAAATCGGGCGATTCTTGAGGCGATTGCAGAACTTGACTTTTATCCAGATGTCCTGCATTGCCATGACTGGCATACTGCGATGATTCCATACCTTTTAAGAACTGAGTATTACAAGCGAAAAGGGTATGGTTTGATTAAGACTGTATTTACCATTCATAATTTGCAGTTCCAAGGAATTTTTCCAAAGGAAGTCTTGGGTGATTTATTGGGATTGGATTATACTTCATTCCAATCAGGCCATTTGGAATTTTTCGGGAATATTAATTTTATGAAGGGCGGTCTTGTGGCAGCGGATAAAATTACTACAGTTAGCCCTACATACAAAGAAGAAATTCAAAGCCCTGCTTACGGTGAGAAATTAGACGGACTGTTGCGTGCAAGAAACGAAGATTTAATAGGAATCTTAAATGGCATTGATGAAGAATTTTACAATTCAGCGATTGACCCATTAATCTTTCAAAATTATAAGGTGGATACCTATTCCAAAAAGGCAGTTAATAAAATAGAAGTGCAAAAGCAATTTGGCTTGCCACAGAGTGCTGCTACTCCTTTGCTTGTCATGATTACAAGGCTGACGAAACAAAAGGGTCTGGATCTAGTACGGTGTGTGCTCCGGGAAATATTGCAAGAGGATGTTCAAGTAATTATACTTGGAACAGGTGATTTTGAATATGAAGAATATTTACGACAAGCAGCCCGGGTTTATCCTGATAAATTAAAGGTTTATACAGGATTCAGCGAAGAACTTGCCCATAAGCTCTATGCTGCCGCTGACTTGTTTTTAATGCCGTCGCAATTTGAACCATGTGGCCTTGGACAGATGATTGCAATGAGATATGGTGCCATACCAATCGTCCGCGAAACTGGCGGCTTAAATGATACGGTGAAGGCATATAATGAATATACTGGTAAGGGGAATGGCTTCTCCTTCAAAAACTTTAATGCTCATGACATGCTTTATACAATTCAACGAGCGTTAAGCTTCTATCATGATAAACCAGTTTGGGAAACGATTGTTAAGCAGGCGATGGAAAAGGACTATAGCTGGGCACAATCTGCATTTAGTTATAGCCAGCTCTATGCGGAGCTCGTCTCAAGGAGTGAAACTCATGTTTTCTAGCAAAGAGTTGTTTAAAAAATCCTTTCTGAAAAGACTTGAGATGCTATGTGGAAAGAGTTTTTTGGAAAGTTCTGCACGCGATCAGTATCAAACCCTTGGCAGCATGATTCGGGAGTTTGTCAGCAATGACTGGATTGCAACAAATGAACAATATCTTGCCGCCCAAGGTAAGCAGGTATACTATCTGTCCATTGAATATTTATTAGGTAAGTTATTACGTCAGAATTTAATTAATTTAGGTGTAGAGGAAACCGTCCAGGCAGGACTTAAAGAATTAGGGATTGATCTGGATCAGCTTGAGGAGCTTGAAAGTGACGCAGGATTAGGAAACGGCGGATTAGGAAGATTAGCTGCTTGTTTTCTTGATTCACTTGCCTCGCTTAATTTGCCCGGCCATGGACATGGCATTCGTTATAAGCATGGATTGTTTGAGCAGAAAATAGTGGATGGCTATCAAGTGGAACTTCCTGAACAATGGCTGCGAAGCGGGAATGTTTGGGAAATTCGGAAGTTGGACAGTGCTGTTAAGGTTCCATTTTGGGGAAAAGTGGAATCAAGATTGGAAAATGGACGCCTCGTCTTCCATCATCTTCATGCTGAAACCGTTACAGCAGTCCCTCATGATATGCCAGTAATCGGTTATAACACATCAACTGTGAATACTTTACGGTTGTGGAATGCAGAGCCATCACAATTTCCAATCGATGCTGATATATTAAAATATAAGCGTGAGACAGAATCGATTTCTGAATTTCTATATCCAGATGATACCCATGACGAGGGAAAAATCTTAAGGTTGAAACAGCAATACTTTTTAGTGTCTGCTAGTATTCAATCCATTTTAAGAACCTACCGAAAACAACATATTAGCTTAGATCAGCTGCATGAACATGTTTGTATCCATATTAATGATACGCACCCTGTATTGGCAATTCCGGAGCTTATGAGAGTCCTAATTGACGAGGAAGGGTATGAATGGGAACAAGCATGGGATATAACAAAGCAAACGATCTCTTATACAAATCATACGACATTATCAGAAGCACTCGAGAAATGGCCCATTCATATTTTTCAACCATTATTGCCGAGGATTTTTATGATAGTCGAAGAAATCAATGAACGTTTCTGCCGCGAACTTTGGGACCAAACCCCGGGCAATTGGCAAAGGATTAGTAATCTTGCCATTATTGCAGATAATTTTGTAAAAATGGCCCATTTGGCCATTGTAGGAAGCTTCAGTGTAAATGGTGTCGCGAAGCTACATACCGAAATATTAAAAAAGCGGGAAATGAACCAATTTTATCAGCTATACCCGGAGAAATTCAATAATAAAACGAATGGTATTGCGTACCGCCGCTGGTTATTAAAAGCAAATCCAAATTTATCTACCCTTATAACAGACGCAATTGGATCTTCTTGGACATCTTCAGCCGAAGAGCTTACTCATTTGCTTAAATATAAAAATGATTCCTCCTTCTTAGATCAGCTTTTACATATAAAAAATGAAAATAAGCAAAGGCTTGCTGAGATCATCTTAGATAAAACAGGGGTTAAAGTCGATACTGGAGCTATTTTTGACGTGCAGGTTAAAAGGCTGCATGCCTATAAGCGACAGCTTTTAAATGTTTTACACATTATGCACCTATATAACCGGATAAAAGAAGATCCTAGCTATGCGATTGTCCCAAGGGTGTTTATTTTTGGTGCGAAGGCTTCGCCAGGTTATTATTATGCAAAAAAAATTATAAAACTTATTAACACAGTGGCTGAAAAAATTAATAATGATCCAATCGTTGGGGATAAAATAAAGGTGATTTTCCTGGAAAATTATCGGGTTTCCCTAGCTGAAAAGATTTTCCCAGCCTCAGATGTCAGTGAACAGATTTCAACTGCAAGTAAAGAAGCTTCTGGTACCGGGAATATGAAGTTTATGATTAATGGTGCCTTAACAGTGGGTACGTTGGATGGAGCAAATATAGAAATTAAAGAATTAGTCGGCCCATCGAATATATTTACATTTGGTTTAACTTCAGATGAAGTCCTTCATTATTATCAACATGGAGGCTATCATTCGCGGGAATATTATCATCATGATTATCGAATCAGGCAAGCAGTTGATCAGCTCGTAAATGGATTCTTTCCTGGTGTTAATAATGAGTTCGAACCAATTTTTGATTCATTACTTGAGGAAAATGACCAATATTTTGTTTTAAAGGATTTTGCTTCTTATGCAAAAGTTCAAGAGCAAATCGGTGAAACATATACGGATAAGAGCGAGTGGCAAAAAATGAGTTTAGCGAATATTGCACATGCAGGCTATTTTTCGAGCGATCGTACAATTAGAGAATATGCCGATGATATTTGGAGAATTAAATCTCTAAAATAAGTAAAAGCTTCTGCCTGCTGGCAGAAGCTTTGTTTTTATGAAAAAAAGTGGCCAATGAAAATGCCGATTGCGAGTAGAAATCCAAAAATGGTATTGGTTTGGGCAGTTGCAATCATTGCTGGTGCCATTTTAATGGGCACGGTATTCTCATTAAAACCTTTGATTGCTTTAATAGGTTTTGGAACACTTAAAACGACAATGGCTGTCCAAAATGGAGCAATACCACTAATGATTAGTCCCAAAATCCAAAGATAAGAAAAGGCAAACATTCCAGCTAGCAGATAAATTGCTTTCTTTTTACCTAATAAAATGGCAACCGTTTTACGGCCATTTTCTTTATCACCATCAAGGTCACGAATGTTATTGGAAAGCATAATCATTCCTACTAAAACCATACTAGGCACGGATAGAAGAATACTGGAATGATCGACTGTACCTGTTTGAATAAAGAAAGAAATTAAAATAATCAGCATGCCCATAAAGAATCCAGAAAGAATTTCACCAAATGGTGTGTAGGCAATCGGAACAGGACCACCGGTGTAGAAGTAGCCTACAGCCATACAAACGAGGCCTACAAGAGCCAGCCACCAGCTGCTATTGGCACAAATATAAACTCCTAACAATAATGCAATTGTATAAAACCCAAAAGCAAGATTGATAACGGTTTTTGGTTTAATGCCATCCCTAACAATCGTTCCACCAATTCCAACTGATTCTGCGGTATCTAATCCACGTTTATAATCAAAGTATTCGTTGAACATATTGGTCGCCGCTTGAATTAACATACTGGCAACAAGCATGGCAATAAACAGCCCAATGTGAACTTTACCGGTTTTAAAAGCTAATGCTGTACCAAGAAGAACTGGTACGAATGATGCCGTTAGTGTATGAGGACGGGTCATTTTCCACCAAACTTGAAACCCGCGGTTAGCTTCAACGGACTGCTTTGAGTTTTGCTGTATATTTGACTCCATTATTGCTCCCCCTTATCAATTTTCTGTCTATATAATGTAGCTTTATACGTATTAAGGGTTATATCCCACACATAAGTGTATGGAATTCCATGTTTAGTGTCAATTAATTTTTGTTTTCAAAACTAGCAGATAATCCCTGTTCGATTATTATCTGCTTTTCGTGGAAAACTGAAGGAATAAAACCGCTCGCAACCTTCTTTAAGCATTTTGATATATAATAAGGAATAAAGAGGTCAGGTAGTGACAAGTATTATTGACTTATTTACAATGGGAGTAGTATCTTAGAATAGGCTTTAAGATGAATGGATAACAGTCATTTCGGCTGTTTTGGAGGGATTTGTTTGATTACCATTCAAGAAACAGAAATAAAAGAAAGGGGTCTTTTAGGGGTAAAACAGGCTAGAGAATTAGGACGTCCAATTTTGATGAGTGAAGTTCATAAAATGGACACGACCAATCCTTTATCCTTTTTTAATACTGGAAAAGACCACTATTGCGGGGAACGTTTTTTTTGGAAGGACCCGACAAATGAGATGGTTCTAATTGGACTTGGAACTTCAAAGCAATTTCAATCGGATCAGGCTGCTGACCGCTTTTTTCATCTTGAAAAAGAGTGGAAGAGCTTTTTAAAAGATAGTTTTATCTTTAATGATTATAAGGTTGACGGTGTTGGACCTCTTATGTTTGGAGGCTTTTCGTTTGATCCTTTTAAAGAAAAAACAGATCTTTGGTCCAAATTTGCAGATTCTTTATTTCACATACCCAAATTCTTATTGAGTATCGTCCAGGGTGAAACCTATTTAACCACAAATATTATCTTTACACCTAATGATGATCTGTCCTTATATAGCAAGAGTTTGGAAGAAAGAAATCAACTGCTCCATTCTTTAAGAAACAATCGTAACACAAAATCTCCCTCATTAATCCGGAAAGATGAAGTCTCTCCTGATCGATGGAAACAAACGGTTGATGGAGTGGTGGATGAATTAACACATGGTCCATTGAAAAAGGTCGTGCTTGCTCGTGAACTTAGACTTGTGTTTAATTCGGATGTTGAAGCAGAATCTGTCTTGGAAAATTTATATACACAGCAGCCGGCCAGCTATATTTTTGCGTTTGAATCAAATGGAGATTGTTTTATCGGGGCCTCGCCGGAGCGCCTAATCAAGAAACAAAGTGATGAAGTTTATTCAACCTGTTTGGCTGGTTCGATTTCCCGTGGACAAACAGTAGAAGAGGACCAGGCTCTAGGACAAACTCTTCTAGCCGATCAAAAAAATCTGAAGGAACACGGGTATGTAGTCGAGATGATTAAGGGGGCACTTGAGCAATCCTGTAAAGAGGTTATTCTCCCAGACCACCCTCAACTAATGAAAATGCGTGATATTCAACACTTATATACACCAGTAATTGGAAAGTGTGGTCCGAACACCTCTCTTTTATTGCTTGTGGAGAAGCTTCATCCTACACCAGCACTTGGAGGACTTCCCAAGACTTCAGCCGTAGAAAAGATAAGAGAAGTAGAACAACTGGACAGAGGTCTATTTGGCGGCCCGCTCGGCTGGGTCGATTATCAGCAAAATGGTGAATTCGCGGTAGCTATTCGCTCCGGGCTTATTCAGGGAGATGAAGTTTCTTTGTTTGCCGGATGCGGGGTCGTAGCAGATTCCCACTCTGAAGAAGAATATTTAGAAACAAGTTTAAAGTTTAGACCAATGCTTCGGGCCCTTGGAGGAAGATAATTATGAATCATCAAGAATCATTAACGGCTTATATTGCTGCCTTTGTTTCAGAACTTGTTTTAACGGGTATTACGGATGTGGTAGTCAGTCCAGGTTCTAGGTCAACTCCGATGGCCATGGTCATGGCGGAACACCCTGATTTAAAGGTTCATATCCATGTGGATGAGCGTTCTGCTGCTTTTTTCGCTTTAGGTATGGCAAAGGCAAAAAACAAGCCAGTGGCCATTTTGTGCACATCCGGTACCGCAGCTGCAAATTATTTTCCAGCAATCGTGGAGGCAAAATATTCACGTATCCCTTTGCTGGTACTAACTGCTGACAGACCTCATGAATTACGCGAGGTGGGTGCTCCGCAGGCAATTGATCAGCTTCATTTGTATGGCCATCAAGTAAAATGGTTTGCTGATATGGCGCTGCCGGAGAAAACCAATGAGATGTTACGCTATGCAAGGACAATTTGTGCAAGGGCAGCAGCAATTGCAACCCAAGCGCCTGCAGGTCCCGTTCATTTGAACTTTCCGTTCCGTGAACCGCTCATCCCGAAAATGGACGAATCTCTCTTTGAACTCTCTGAACGGCCCCAGGGGTATGTCAGGGTCAACAATGGAGATATAACCTTAAGTGAAGAAGAGTTTAAAGAAATTGCTGCTGAATTGACTGGGAAAGACAAGGGCATCATTGTATGCGGTAATATAGCGGATGAAAAATTTGCAAAAGCAGTAACTAAACTTGGAGCTCTTTTAAACTATCCAATTTTAGCCGACCCGTTATCGCAATTACGAAGCGGAACCCATTCATTTGAGAATGTTATTGAGGGTTACGATACCTTTTTAAGGAATGAAGATGCCAAGTCTTTTCTAAAGCCGGATGTTGTCTTAAGATTTGGGGCAATGCCTGTTTCAAAAGCGTTAACGATATTTTTAAAAGAAAATCATGATGCCGCTCAATTTGTCATTGACGGCGGGGGCGGCTGGCGCGATCCTTCAGCATTATCAACCAATATGATCTTTTGTAATGAAACTTATTTTTGTGAAAAATTATTAACCTTTATGGCCGCTAATCCTTCTTCTGCTTTTATAGATGATTGGAGAAAAGTGAATCAGCTCACAAAAGAAAATATGGCTGTTATCCGAGATGAAAAGGAATTGAGTGAAAGTAAGTTATTCTATCAATTAGCTGAAATGCTTCCCGACGAAGCAACCCTTTTTGTAGGTAACAGTATGCCAATCCGTGATTTAGATAGTTTTTTCTTAAGCAATAATAAATCGATTAAGGTAATGGCAAATCGAGGGGCTAATGGAATTGATGGGACTGTTTCAACTGCCATCGGTGCTGCAGTTTATACTAAATCCTTATATTTAGTGTTGGGGGATTTAACCTTTTTTCATGATTTAAATGGTTTGATTGCAGCCAAGCTTTACGATATTGATATCCGTATCATTCTCGTTAACAATAATGGGGGCGGGATCTTTTCTTTCCTTCCACAGTCAGAGCATCCTAAACATTTTGAACTATTGTTCGGTACACCATTGAATATTAACTTTGAGCATGCTGTTAAAATGTTTAATGGACATTACACTAAAATAGCAACTTGGGATCAGCTTGCCGACCTTTTAAAACAAAGCCATCAGCAAAAGGGTATCCATGTTTATGAGGTTGAAACAAAAAGAGACAGAAATCGCGATGAACATCGTGAATTTTGGCGTTCAGTTTCCCAGGAAATATCAAATCTTGTCAATGGAGCGCAGGAATGATGATAAATGTAGATGGGATTCGCTTTCACTTAGAGGTTTCTGGTGAAGGTTTTCCCCTAGTCTTACTGCATGGCTTTACAGGAGATTCATCTACCTGGGCATCATTTTTTGATAAGTGGGGCAGCCACTCAAGGTTAATCGTTCCTGATATTATTGGCCACGGCAGAACGGAATCTCCTGATGACTTAAAGCATTATCAAATCGAATCCATGGCACACAGCTTACATACGATTTTGGAGAAAACAGGTGTTCACCAAATAGACCTGCTTGGCTATTCTATGGGTGGCAGATTGGCTCTAACGTTTGCAGTGATGTTCCCAAACCGTGTCCGAAAGCTGATCTTAGAAAGCGCTTCTCCTGGTCTTGAAACAGAAAGAGAAAGAGAATTTCGCCGTATGAATGATGCCAAACTTGCAAAATTTATAGTAGATGAGGGTTTGAATTCGTTTGTTGATTATTGGGAGGATATCTCCTTGTTTCAGACGATGAAGAGACTTCCTGCTACCGTACAAAACAAAATTAAAGAACAGCGATTAAAGAATTCCCCCCAAGGGCTAGCCAATAGTTTACTTGGGATGGGGACAGGTTCACAGCCATCATGGTGGAAGGAACTTGGCGGTTTAAACTGTGAGGTCTTACTGCTTACTGGTGAGGAAGACTTAAAGTTTGGCCACATTGCAAAAGCTATGGCAGCTAGGATAAAGAATGCAAAATGGATGATTGTCGAAAATAGTGGACATGCAATTCATGTGGAAGAATCAGAAAAGTTTGGTACAATAGTAAGTGACTTTTTGTCGAATAAATTATAAAGGAGGATTTCTTTTGACAGTAGAATGGGTTCCAGTTAAAAAATACGAAGAAATTCTATTTGAATCTTATAATGGGATTGCGAAAATTACAATCAACCGTCCACACGTACATAATGCCTTTACACCAAAGACCGTGATGGAATTGATCGATGCATTTGCATATGCACGAGATGATTCAAGTGTTGGGGTAATTGTATTAACAGGTGCCGGGGATAAAGCATTTTGTTCCGGTGGAGATCAAAAAGTAAGAGGACATGGGGGATATGTAGGCGACGACCAAATCCCACGCTTAAATGTTTTAGACCTGCAGCGCTTAATTCGTGTTATTCCAAAGCCGGTGGTAGCGATGGTAAAAGGATATGCGATTGGCGGCGGTCATGTTTTACATATTGTTTGTGATTTAACGATCGCAGCAGATAATGCTATTTTTGGGCAAACAGGTCCAAAAGTAGGAAGCTTTGATGCGGGATACGGCTCCGGTTATTTAGCAAGAATTGTAGGCCATAAAAAGGCTCGTGAAATTTGGTATCTCTGCCGTCAATATAACGCCCAGGAAGCATTGGATATGGGCTTAGTCAACACCGTTGTACCATTAGAGCAAGTAGAAGAGGAAACCATTAAGTGGTGTGAAGAAATGCTTGAGAAAAGTCCAACGGCACTTCGTTTCTTAAAAGCAGCATTTAATGCAGATACTGATGGTCTTGCTGGTATCCAACAATTTGCCGGTGATGCTACTTTACTATACTATACAACGGATGAAGCAAAAGAAGGCCGCGATGCCTTTAAAGAAAAACGTAAACCTGACTTTGGTCAATTCCCGCGTTTTCCTTGATTTGAAGATTCTTTTCTGCAGCTTGATGGTCTCCATCAGGCTGTTGTTTTTATCTAAAGAAAAGAGGGTACAAAATGCAAACTGAAACAATGCCTAACTTATTAATTAAGCGTTCACATTTAACGCCAAATCGAACGGCTATTTTTTTTCAGGACCAAACGTTAACGTTTCATGATTTATATGAGCGTTCCTTGGAAGTAAGCGGGAGACTTCAAGCTCTTGGTATTAACAAAGGAGACTTTGTAGGAGTTTTATTAAAGAATCATTTGGACACGGTCACGATTTTATTTGCTCTGCAGTTATTAGGAGTAAGGGCCGTTATTTTAAATAATCGGCTGACGGCAGCTGAACTGGTTTGGCAATTAAAGGATTCCAAATCTGCCTTTCTTATTCTCGAAGATTCTTTTTCTGAAACCCCAAAAATCATTAATCAGCAAATGAGCCATTTGCCGACTATTACGAAAGCTCAACTTTTTCAATTAGAACCAAAAGAACCAATTATTCAAAAAGAGATCAGTCTCACTGATATTTGTACCATCATGTATACATCAGGCACTACGGGAAACCCAAAAGGAGTGATCCAGACATACGGGAATCATTGGTGGAGCTCCACAGGCTCAGCCTTGAACCTCGGAATGATGGAAAGTGATTGCTGGCTCTGTTCTGTTCCCCTGTTCCATATTAGTGGTTTTTCAATCTTAATGCGCAGTGTCATTTATGGAATGCCAATTGTTCTTCATGAAAACTTTGAGGTTGAACGAACCATTAAAGATATTTCGCAAAAACAGGTAACGGTTATGTCAGTAGTAGGTACTATGCTTTCGCAAATTGTTGAGGCGTTAGGTAATAGACGTTTACCTGGTCATTTCAGGTGCATGCTGTTAGGTGGAGGACCAGCGCCACTACCATTGTTAGAGGCATGTGTAAGTCAGGATATTCCCGTTTTTCAATCATACGGAATGACAGAAACCTCGTCACAAATCGTCACGCTCTCACCAGAAGACAGCTTACAAAAACTTGGCTCTGCCGGAAAACCGTTATTCCCTTCACAGCTAAAGATTGAGCTTGAAAATGGCAAAGCGGCGAAAGCAGGAGATGCTGGTGAAATTGTCGTTAAAGGACCCAATGTTACTCAGGGCTATTTAAACCGTCCGGATGCTACTGCAGAAAAGATACGTGAAGGCTGGTTTTACACAGGAGATATTGGTTACTTGGATGAAGAAGGTTTTTTGTTTGTAAAAGATCGGCGCAGTGACTTAATTATTTCCGGCGGGGAAAACATCTATCCTGCTGAAATTGAAGCTGCCTTGCTTTCACACCCGGATGTATTGGAAGCAGGTGTGACTGGAATTGAGGATGAAAAATGGGGACAGGTGCCTGTAGCCTTTATTGTAAAAAAGAATGGCCAGGATCTATCAATTGAGGTACTGCAGCAATTTTTGATGGAACGCCTTGCCAAATATAAAGTACCGAAGGCTGTTTATTTTACAGAACAGTTGCCCCGAAACGCCGCAAAAAAATTGCTGCGGAGAAAACTTAGGGAGTGGGTGTAGGGCAAAATGAAAATCGCTCAGGTGGACCTTTATATTATTCAAATGCCCTTAAAGTCCCCCTTTATCACACACTTAGGTGCCGTGACTCACCGTGAAGGAATCATTGTAAAGATTACCGATCATGATGGCTGTACAGGGCTGGGCGAGGGGGTGGCCTTTTCAACCCCCTGGTATACCGAAGAAACCGTTGCAACAAGTTTACATATGATTACGGATATATTAATCCCATTGCTGAAAAAATATCCAATAGAGCGGCCAGAGGAGGCCGCACAGCTTTTTAAATCGATTAGAAGAAACCATATGGCGAAGGCGGCTCTTGAAACAGCCTTATGGGATTTATATGCAAAGCAGCATTCATCCCCCTTAGCTGTCATCCTTAATGGTACCCAATCGATGATTGCGTCAGGTGTTGTCGTTGCGACTAATTCTCCAGCCAATGCCATTAACCAAATCGAACAGTATTTAGAAGAGGGTTACCAGCGAATTAAAGTGAAAATTAACCCCGAACAGGATTACTCTTTTTTAGCTGAGATCCGAAAAGAATATCCGCAACTTCCCATTATGGCAGATGCTAATTCTTCCTATACATTAGAGGATATTGACCGGCTAAAGGCACTGGATGAATTTAATCTGCTTATGATCGAGCAGCCGCTTGCCCAAGATGACATCATTGAACATGCAGCACTCCAAAAAGAAATCAGCACGCCGATTTGTCTGGATGAGAGTATTGTTAGTTTTGATGATGCAAAAAAGGCAATCGAGCTGGGAAGTTGTCAGGTCATTAATATCAAAGTAGGCCGGGTAGGCGGTCTATATGAAGCCAAGCAAATTCATGACTACTGCTTGGCCAAGCATATTCCTGTCTGGTGTGGAGGCATGATCGAGTTTGGAATTTCCCGTGCCCATAATATTGCCCTCGCATCATTGCCAGGTTTTACAATTCCGGGAGATATATCTGCTTCGAATCGCTTTTGGGAGGAAGATATCATCTTGCCAGAGGTACAGGTAGAAAATGGCTATATTAAGGTGCCGGCTGAACCCGGAATTGGGTACAGCCTAAATGAAAAAAGGCTGCAAGAAACGTTATTATCTAAGAGAACTTTTCATTTTTAGAAAAGAACAAAGGTGAATCAGGATGTCCTGGTTCACCTTTGTTTGTCTTTGCTAAGACAGCTCTGCAGGTTCAATTCTTTCACTATCGGTTTCTTGCAATTATCTTTTTTTTGCCTGGATCGCGAACATAAGACCTGCACGACATCTATTTTCGGGATTCAGTTACCTTTCTCCGTCTTAGATATCGTTTATCATTCATAAACAAGCTCCAAAAATAAATAAAGCCTGGAAACAAAATGGCAAATCCCGCTACATAACTAAAAAAAACGGCACGAAAAGAATTAGGATCTGTAAAAGCCGAATGGATCGTTACTTCCGGATAAACGATATAGGGCAAATGGGCTTTTCCGTAAACGTAACTTGCCACCAAATATTGTGCAGTTATGGCTATTACTGCAACCCTTGGTCTCCCTTTAATGTTCTGCTTACCAGAAGGAAAGAATAATCCTATACCCCCGACAAGAAAACAGCCAAGTGATAGAAAAAGAAGAGGAAGATCTTTCATCATTTTATGGAATATCCACCCAGCTTCTTGTTTTAGGGTAAGCATAATGAGGAAAGCCATTAATAAAGAAATAGGTCCAATGATTATGGCATCTCGCCGATAAACGTTATAAGCTTCATATTCCTCGGATGTCTTTGAATAATCCGCCAATAAAAGCGAGGAAAGAAAAAGTGTGCTTGTTATGGCAAATCCAAAGAAAGCATATTCATTTGGACTTGTGAACAGCCCGGCTAAGTCCAACGTTTGCTTGTAGGTTGAAAAATCAACGTATTTCCCATGAGTAATCGGTAAAACACTAATCAGTAATCCGGGAATGATAATACCAGTTATACCGGATATATAGGTTAGTGGTTTTTTATATTCATCAGCTATATGGGAAAAAACGAGAAAAGCACTCCTAATTGATAATAGTAATAAAATAAGACTGCCAGGAATAAGCAGAATGGTACCAAGTGTGTAAGCACCATAGGGAAACATACTGTAAATAGCAACTACTAGTGCCACGATAAAGGTATTGGTCACCTCCCATGTAGGAGAAAGGTATCGGTTGGCTATATTGGTCGCTTTTGTTTTTTCTCGGTTAAAATAAATCATAGACCAAAACCCTGCACCAAAATCCATTGTCGCCATCACCGCGTAAATGAAAACAAAGCCCCAGAGTACTGTTATTGCAAGATAGGCGTTCAACATAGTAGGATCACCTCGTTAAGAATTTGAACTAAACAGCGGAACTCCTTTTTGCTCAGCCCGATTCAGATCATCTTCCACCTTATTTTTCTTGAAATAATAACGCAGGACAAAGATGACGGATAAAGCTAAGATGATATAGACGGCAGTAAACAATATAAATAGTACTCCCAGATTTGTGGCAGTCGTCACCGAATCTTTTGTCGATAGGACTCGATAAATCGTCCAAGGCTGCCTTCCTGTGCAGGCAAAAATCCAACCGAATTCAATACTTAGAACAGCAAGTGGACCTGAAGCTACATACAACCACATTAACCATTTTGGAAAATGCTCTTTTTTGATAATCCTCTTCCAAAAAATCCCTAGGAATGAAATAAGAATAAGTAATGAGCCAATCCCAACCATTCCGTTAAATAGGGTATGGATAAACAACGGCGGCCATTCCTCTTCTGGAAAATCATTTAAGCCTTTTACAACGGTATCAAAGCGATTACCGGCTAAAAAACTTAGTGCCCAAGGGACTTCAATTGCCCACTTTACCGTTTCTGTTTCTCGATCCGTAAAGCCGCCTATTGCAAGTGGAGCATGGGATTGAGTTTCAAATAACCCTTCTGCAGCCGCAAGTTTTTCTGGCTGATTTTTATGAAGGCTTTGTGCGGTTTCATGTCCGTTTAGTGCCGTTAATAATGAAAAGATTCCCCCGATTACAAGGCTTAACATTAGCGCTTTTTTATGAAATCGAAATACTCTTGAAGAGAAATCGGATTTAAGCATTTTATAGGCAGAAACTGTCGCGATGACAAAAGCTCCGGTTGTATAAGCTGAAAATGCGACATGACCGGCATTGATAAAAAAGCTTGGATTAAAGAATGCAACCCATGGGTGAACATCGACTATTTTACCATCCACCACCCTAAAGCCAGCGGGTGTTCCCTCAAATGCATGGACATTTGTGATTAAGACTGCGGAACCCATCGCGCCAATGGCAACAAGTACTAAACTGGCAATCCTCATCCATGGGGCAATTCGTTCAGCTGCATAAACGTAGATGGACATAAATAAAGCCTCGATAAAAAAAGCATAAATTTCGATTTGAAAGGGAAGTGCCATAACAATTCCAATAACTTTCATGAATCCAGGCCAAAGCAAGGATAATTGAGTTCCTGCAATGGTACCGGTCGGTATTCCCACTCCTAATAGGACGGCAAAGGCCTTTGTCCATCTTTTGGCCATGACAACATACTCGATATCCTTTGTCTTTTGATAGATTAGCTCTGCTGTTAAGATCATAAAAGGCAGCCCAACACCAATCGTTGCAAAAATAATATGAAAACCCATTGTTGTTCCAAACAAACTCCTTGCAATCACTAAATCACTCATTTGGATCTCCCTTCTCTCAGACACGTATGAGTTTATTGTTTACAGGGAAGAGATTCCTATGTAATTATTTCCAAAGAAAAGATAAATTTTAAAATTAATGGCTGTGTTAATCTTCGCCTTCCGCTCCAATCAACATGCTAAAAATCAACAATACCTTAAACACAGCTAAAATAATAAAAGACCTCCTAAAGAATCAGGAGGTCGAATGTTAATTATTTAAAGCTGTTTCCAATGTTTTTAGGTTTGCATTCATAAGAGTAAAGTAGGTTTCTTTATTTTTAAGATTTTCTTTAGACAGGACGGCCAAATTATGAATATGCAGGGCTTTAGCCCCCATTTCTTTTTGGACAACCTTACCAAGGTTTGACTGAACATTTTGTTCGAAAAGAATATAGTGGATCCCCTCGTGCTCAGCGATAGAAATAATATTTTCAAGTTCTTTTTGTGTTGGCTCATTGGTTGTGGATAGGCCTGAAATACTAATTTGTTCAAGACCGTAACGGCTTTCCCAATAGCCAAATGCCGCATGTGTAACCATAATTTTTTTGTGTTTCGCATTTGAAATGGTCTGATCATATTGAGTATTTAAATGATCTAGGTCAGCAGCAAGCTTATCATAATTTTTAGTGAATAGTTCTTTGTTTTGCGGCATTTTACTTACTAATTGATCCCGAATGACAGCGGCCATTTCTTTAGAATAAACCGGATCTAACCAAACATGGGGATTTACATTATTAATACCGTGCTCTTCTCCTTTATCCGAGTGGGGATCCTTTGGCAGCTTAAGGTGAGCAGCGGTCGCTACAAGCTTAACATTTTCATTTTTAAGGGTATCTTTTGCCTTTTCCACAAAACCCTCTAAGCCGAGCCCAATATAGAAAAATAAGTCTGAATCTGCTAAATTCATCATATCCTTTTGAGATGGTTCATAGGTATGCTCATCAGCCCCAGGAGGATAGATGGTTTTTGCAGTCACATATTTTCCGCCAATTCTTTCTGAAAAATATTGCAAGGGGAAAACAGTTGTATAGATCGTTAAGTGATCTTTCTTTTCTTTCGATTGATTAGTTCCATTTGTACAGCCAGACAGGATGAGGCTAATTGGCAATAAAAAAGAGAGAATTAGAATGAATTTTTTCATAGTTACTCCTTCAATAATATATTAAATCGGATTTATTACGATTTATTATTTAAAAAATTTTTAGAATTCTGAATAGAATTGAATACATAATACGGAACGATTCCGATTTCCATTAGTATCTTACAAAAAAAATAGTCTAATTGCAAGTATAATATTTGTCTCTTACTAGGCATATTATGTATGCTTAATATGAAAGGTGGGATTTGAATGAACAATTCATCAATATTAAACGACATTTTAGACTTCAATCAAAAATTTGTAGAGAACCATGAATACGAGAAGTATGAAACAACTAAATTTCCCAACAAAAAGATGGTCATCCTTACTTGTATGGATACCAGACTATTAGAGCTACTGCCTAAAGCATTAAATTTGGGGAATGGGGATGCCAAGATTATTAAGGACGCTGGAGCACTAGTGTCACATCCGTTTGGAAGTGTTATGCGCAGTATTTTAGTTGCTTTATATCAATTACAAGCGCAGGAAGTTTTGGTAGTTGCCCATTATGATTGTGGTATGAGCGGGATGAAGGCGGAACCAGTGATTGAGAGTATGAAAGAAAGAGGAATTTCTGAAGAAACGCTAAGTACTCTTACATATTCCGGAATTGATATTAAGCAATGGCTGCAAGGATTTGAAAGTGTCACCGACAGCGTCAAACACAGTGTGGATATGATTAAAAATCACCCATTATTGCCTAAGGATGTTCCTGTTCACGGTCTTGTGATCGATCCTAAAACAGGTAAACTCGATTTAATTGTCGATGGATATCAAAGTTAATTTTGTTTTTTTTCCGGAACAGGATCAACGCCCCCGGGATGAAAGGGATGGCATTTTGAAATCCGCTTAATGGTCAGCCAGCCCCCTTTTATTGCGCCAAAGCGTTGAATGGCGTCTAATCCATATTGGGAACATGTTGGATAAAATCGGCATGAAGGCGGTTTGATCGGTGAAATGACCACTTGATAAAAACGAATTAGCAAAATAAAGAATTTCTTTAACATGGATTTTTCTCCTTTTTAATACAGAGTTTATACTTACAACATACCATAAATAGGAATAATCGTCTAAATTGTTAAATGTAACAAAGGTGATGTATTAAGTCGGATTTTATTGTATGATTAAAGGACATTATAAAAGGAGTGAATGACGTGCCTTCAGTTGAGAGCTTTGATTTAGACCATAATGCCGTTAAAGCCCCGTATGTTAGACATTGCGGTGTCCATAAAGTGGGTAGTGATGGTGTAGTTAATAAATATGATATCCGTTTTTGTCAGCCAAATAAACAGGCAATGAAACCAGATGCCATCCATACATTAGAGCATTTACTTGCCTTTAATATTCGCAAGCATTCCGAAAAGTATGACCATTTTGATATCATTGATATTTCGCCAATGGGCTGCCAAACAGGCTATTATTTGGTGGTTAGCGGGGAACCAACAGTGGAGGAAATCATCGACTTGTTGGAAGATACAATGAAGGATGCAGTTGAAATTGCTGAGGTTCCCGCTGCAAATGAACGACAGTGCGGCCAGGCTAAACTGCATGATTTAGAAGGTGCCAAACGATTAATGCGTTTTTGGCTTGAACACAGTAAAGAAGACTTGAAACAGGTCTTTGCTTAAGTTCCTAAAAAAATTCCTATTCAATTGTGAATAGGAATTTTTTAGCGTTTATCTTGATTATCTTTATTTGTTTGATTCACATTTTCTTCTTGATCCCGATATGGGTTATCCTCTAATGAGTCAACCGTATGTTTATAAGAATATGCTTTAGAAGTTGTGGTAACTGCCAGCAGCAAAACGACAATGACAATAATAATTCCGACAACTAATACCGTGTACATATTGATTTCCCCCTTTTCTTCACATTGTATCATGAAAAAAGAAAAATTTTTGAAAAAACAAGAAAAAGGAAGCTGTTTCAGCTTCCAATTGTCAGGTGTTATGTAAAATCAATGTATATTCCTAGGATAATAAGTATGTGTACGATGCTGTCCATACTCTTCTTGAGCAAACTTTCCTTTTAAGCTTTCAATCAGATATAGACCCATTAAATCATAAAGTTCTTGTTTATCCATCTCTTGAATTAACGCGAGCAAATCTTCGTGTGACATTTCTTCTAAAAAAGCGAATGTCAGCATATCAATGTCCTCTTCATCACCGGTTAATTTGTTTCGATACATAGCATATAATTCATCGACTAATTTCATTTTTCCACCTCCTGGAACAACCTTGGAATTGTATGACCAAAAATGAATTCACTCTACTTATTGAATACCCATAAACGAGAAAAATCATCCCTGCCTTTCAAAGTATAAATTAACTGAAAAGTCTGTTTTCTTGGTTGTAAGTTTATTATATAGGATACTTCACTAAAAAATGAGTCGAAATGTGAAAAAAGAATAAAATTTATCTATCTGTACATTACTAAACAGTAAAAGGGGTTGAAGTAATGGATGAACAGAAGAAAACCTACTTTATTGATGTAGGAACCGGTCAAATATCCACTAATGCTTCAAGTTCCACTTGGAGCTATAAAATTCAAGCAACGGATGAAGAAATTACCCAGCTGAGAGAGCTGTTTAATCAAAACTATTCGACAGAGTGGAAGAACTTTTTTCGAGCCCACGTCCCTTTTGTTCAATACCATTATGACAGGGAAAATGACCAGTACGATAGTACGATTCAACAGGTGTATGGAATGTTGTATCAACTCGGTGATCAAGAGGCAAAAACCCATATTGAAAGCATGAACATTTTACCTAAGAATCAGTAATCCTGTGAGGAGAATCCAAAAGTTTAAGGATTCTCCTTTTTTCTATATAATTATATCATTAAAGAATATATGGGGCGGATATATAATGAATAAATTTCTCGATTGCAACGGAAATACGGTTGAACTTCGATTTGGTCATAATGTCTTTACTATGAAGCCTAAGCATGTTTTAGTGATTTGTCAATTTGAAAATAATTGGCTTCTAACAAATCATAAACTTCGAGGGCTGGAATTTCCTGGTGGAAAAGTAGAAAATGGAGAAACCCTTGAAGAGGCGGCAAGAAGAGAGACCTTTGAAGAAACTGGAGCGATTCTCAGTGACCTTCAATCTGTTGCTGAATATAAAGTGAGTGACATACGGGGGGCTTTCGTGAAAGCTGTATTTTGGGGAATGGTCGATAAAGTAGAGCCAACGAATGCCTATTATGAAACAAATGGACCCGTTGTGGTTGAAGGGGATATATTGGAGCTTCGCTTTGCAGATGAATATAGCTTTATCATGAAAGATCAAGTAATCGGGGAATGCATTAACTATATTCAACAGCTTAAAAATACAAGGAAATAGCAGTAGGTTTTTGCCCCTGCTATTCTTTAATTAATCGTTTTTCTAATAAATCGACGAGCTGATACATAATGGTGGCAAATACGGCGATAATCAATAGAGATAAGAATACAAGTGTAAAATTAAATACCTGGAATCCATATATAATTAAATAACCAAGTCCTTTCGTGGAGACAAGAAATTCGCCCACAATTACCCCAACCCATGAAAGCCCAACATTAACCTTTAAGGTTGAAATAATCGCAGGGAAGCTAGCTGGCAAGATCGCTTCTTTAAAGCATTGAAAGCGGGTAGCACCAAAGGTTTGAAGGACCTTTAAATAGTTGTGATCGACCTCTTTAAAGGATGTGTACACAACAAGCGCCGTTATGATGACCGAAATGATGACTCCATTTGCGATAATGGAGGTGTATCCAGGACTAAGGGCCACAATGATGACCGGTCCTAAGGCAACCTTGGGCATCGCATTAAAAATGACCAGATAAGGGTCAAGTATTTTGGAAATCATGGGAGACCACCAGAGAACAGCTGCAATGATAACACCGAGCAGGGTGCTTACAAGAAAGCCAATGATGGTTTCCATTAAAGTGGCACCTAAATTCGTCATTAATGAGCCATCTTGAATTTTCTCGACACATAGAGCCCATATTTTAGATGGAGAGCTAAAGAGGAGCGGGTCAATCCACTGCATCCGGCTTAAAAATTCCCAACTCAAAAATAAAAGCAGGAAAATAATCAGTTGATAAAAACGAACCCACCTTTTTTCAATGGTTAAGGATCTGAGATAATTTTTATGGAGGAGCTCAACATTATACTTTTCTTGGCTCAAGAGACTCCAACTCCTTCCAAATCGATTGGAAAATTCCTTGAAATGCTTCGTGATTTCTCGCTTCAAAGGGAGACAATCTCTTTAGATCTTCCGGCATTTCAAAGGTTTTGTGAATTTTCCCAGGCCTTGCTGAGAATAAAAAGATCCGGTCGCTCATCGCAATGGCTTCTCCAATATCGTGTGTTACAAGGATAGCTGTTTTTCCGAACTCATCCAAGGTGCGGGAAACTAAATCTTCAAGCTTAAGCTTGGTTTGATAATCGAGCGCAGAAAATGGTTCGTCAAGCATCAGTAGTTTCGGCTCTGTTGCAAGCGTTCGAACAAGGGCGGCCCGCTGCCTCATCCCGCCTGAAAGTTGCTTTGGAAGCTGTTTCTCGACACCTTTTAAACCAATCTGGTTTAATAAGCTTAGGGCAGACGCTCTGGTTTGTGCATTTAACATATTAGATAATTTAAGGCCTAATAGGATATTTTCTTCAATTGTTTTCCAAGGAAACAAATAATCCTGCTGCAGCATGTAGCCAATCTTATTTTTCGAGGTAGAAACCGGCTTGTTTTCTAACAGGACAGTCCCTTGGGTTGGTTTTAGTAAGCTGGAAATGATCGAGAGCAGAGTGGTCTTACCACAGCCACTAGGGCCGAGGAAGGAGACAAACTCTCCCTCCTCAACCGTTAGTGAAACATTGGAGAGGGCCGTGGTGGCATAGGCTTTTGTTAAATAAGTATGATGAATCTGTTGAACTTCTAAAAAGCTCATCAAAAACGGCCTCCCTTTCCTATTTTTTGGTGACTTTTTCAGCAAACTTCGTATTTACAAGTGTATTATGATCCACTTCTTTTGGAAGCTCGCCGGCTTCTTTCATGATGTTTTGGAGATTGTTCCATTCTTCTTCGTCTAATATAGGGTCTGTGGCAAAAGAGCCTTGGCTTTTATAACGATCGACAACCGTTGTCATGATATCTATATCGGTATCCGGAAAGTAGGTTATAACAGCTTTAGCCACTTCTTCAGAACTGTGTGTTTGCACCCACTGTTGTGCTTTATAAATCGCTCTTGTGAACTTTTCAACAGTATCGCTATTTTCTTTTATATAACTTTGTTTCGCCATAAAGGTGGTATAAGGAACATGGCCTGATTCCTTACCGAAAGAAGCAACGATGTAGCCTTTTCCTTGTTTTTCAAAGATACTTGCTGTTGGTTCAAACAGCTGCACAAATTCGCCTGTTCCAGAGGCAAAGGCGTTCGCTATATTTGCATAATCAACATTCTGAATTAGGTTTAGGTCTTTATGCGGGTCAATTCCATGTTTCTTTAAAACGAATTCTCCCACCATTTGCGGCATACCGCCTTTACGCTGACCAAGAAATGTTTTTCCTTTTAACATATCCCATGAAAAATCGTCTATTTTATTCCTTGCTACAAGGAACGTACCATCTGTCTGCGTAAGCTGAGCAAAATTGATAACCGGATCATTAGAACCTTGGGCGTAAACATAAATCGATGTTTCTGAACCGACAAGTGCAATGTCCGCCCCACCAGAAAGTAAGGTGGTCATTGTCTTATCGCCTCCAGGAGTAGTTGTAAGGGTAACATCCAATCCCTCGTCCTTGAAGAAACCTTTGGCAAGAGCAACATATTGCGGGGCATAGAAAATGGACCGAGTCACTTCAGCAATCCGCACCTTTTCTAATTTCTTTGTTTTGGTCCCTGAATCATTGTTACAAGCCGCCAATGAAATCATAAGTACACTAATGAGAAGTAAGGAGAAACTTATTTTCAACCACTTTTTCATATTGAACCTCCTTTAATACCCTTTTCATAAATCTGGGCTAATTGCCTAAGATATCGTATGTAGGGCGAAAAAATGTGTGAATGCCCCAGTGACAATAAATTTATAAAAATATGGCTGTGTTAATTTTTTGAATTTTGATTTCCGCTCCAGGCG
>NZ_JBALNF010000064.1:0-27867 GCF_036962465.1 Neobacillus vireti | reverse complement strand
AGGAGTCTTCGCCGCCTTCCGCTCCAATCAACGTGATAAAAGTCAACTATAACCCTTAACACAGTCAAAAATATAAGGATGGACGATTGATGGACAAAAAAAATGGCAGGATTATAGAGATGAGTCGTTTTCCTTCTCCAAATCCAAAAGTTGAATTACAAGTGATTACGTATCTCTCAAATGGATTAAAAGTGAAGGGGATGCTTGCTGTACCTATACAGGAGGGGAACCTGGACGGTTTTCTTTATTTAAGAGGCGGAATTAAAAATGTCGGCAAAGTCAGACCGGCGAGGATTGCTCAGTTTGCCTCAGAAGGATTTATCGTTTTTGCACCATACTACCGGGGGAACCAAGGGGGAGAAGGTAATGAGGATTTTGCAGGAGAAGACAGAGAAGATGCCTATGCTGCCTATCAGGTATTGAAATCACTTCCAAGGGTTCAGGATATTCATATCTTTGGTTTTTCACGCGGGGGTGTTATGGCCTTATGGACAGGTATTCAATTTCCCGAAGCGGCTTCTATCGTTACCTGGGGAGGTGTGAGTGATATGACCCTTACGTATAAGGAACGAAAAGATTTACGGAGGATGATGAAAAGAGTTATTGGAGGTACTCCCGATAAATATCCGGAACGGTATAAAGAAAGGACAGCATTATATGAGCTTGAAAACATAGATGCCCCAATCCTTATTATTCATGGTGTTCAGGATCAAAATGTGTCAGTCGAGCACGCTCACCGGCTGGAGAGAAGGCTGAGATCACTAGATAAACAAGTAGACTGCTGGTACTTTGAAGAGTTTACTCACTATTTTCCTCCGGCAGTAAACAGAAAAGTGGTCCATGATTTATCAAAGTGGATGAAAAATTACTCGAAAAGATGTTAAAATAAAGGTAATATAAACGGAGGAGCGGATATGTATGGGTATGCCTCTTGAAATGAATACGATGATTGTGACTAAAGGCAGGGAGCAAAGGATAGAGGAGAATGTTTTTGAGTTAGTAAAAGAAGGATATAGACTTTACCCTATTGAAATTCCGATTGATGTCAAAAAAACAATTGACTGTGATTCAAGTGGAACGGCGCTAATAAAAAAAGTGGAATGGCAAAAAAATACAACAACCGTAACCTATCAATTAGTATCCCTAAATACTACGAATTAACCTCGGAGTTTTACTACAAGGTAAGAATAAGTGCAGGAAAGCCCATATCGGAATAGATATGGGCTTCCTTATTGGTAAGACTATTGTAATGGTCCACCTTTTTCCTCAATTTCTTTCGAAACATGGCTAAACTTTTTGAAATTTTCCCGGAATTTTGCGGCTAGTTCCTTTGCTTTTTTCTCATAGGTATATGGATCTGTCCACGTTTTATTAGGTTGCAGCACCTCATCTGGAACCCCTGCAATATGAACTGGTATATTTAGCCCGAATATGCTATCTTTTACGGTTTCTACATGGTTTAGTTCTCCCTCAAGAGCTGCTTGAACCATTGCCCGGGTATGGGATAGCTTCATTCTATTCCCACTTCCATATTCTCCGCCTGTCCAGCCGGTATTCACTAAAAAGACATTCACGTTATGCTCTAGAATTTTTTCGCCAAGCATTTCAGCATAACGTGTCGCTGGAAGTGGAAGGAACGGTGCACCAAAGCATGTCGAGAAGGTCGCTTCCGGAGATGTTACACCAAGTTCCGTACCTGCAAGCTTAGACGTATAACCACTTAAAAAGTGATACATAGCTTGTTCCTTAGTTAATTTTGCGATTGGCGGCAATACGCCGAAGGCATCTGCCGTTAAAAAAACAATCGTATTAGGATGACCAGCGATACTAGGCTGAATGATATTGTCAATTGCCTCCATTGGATAAGCTGCCCTTGTATTTTCTGTCAGGGTATTATCATCATAATCTGGAATTCTCGACTCCATATTGAGGACTACATTTTCCAGAACGGTCCCAAACCGAATCGCATCAAAAATTTGCGGCTCTTTTTCACGAGAAAGATTAATGCACTTTGCATAACAACCGCCTTCAATATTAAAAACGCCGTTAGATGACCAGCCATGTTCATCATCCCCGATTAGGCGGCGATTAGGATCCGCTGAAAGTGTAGTCTTGCCTGTTCCAGATAATCCAAAGAACAGAGCCACATCTCCTTCATTGCCAACGTTAGCTGAACAATGCATCGAGAAAATATTATTTTCAGGCAGTAAATAGTTCATGACTGAAAAAATGGACTTTTTCATTTCCCCAGCATATTCCGTGCCGCCGATTAGGACAATTCTTCGTTCAAAAGAGATGATAATAAAGGTTTCAGAATTAGTTCCATCAATCACAGGGTCCGCTTTGAAATTTGGAGCAGAAATGACGGTGAATCCTGCATCGTGTGTCAGCAGCTCTTCTTCTGTGGGGCGAATAAATAATTGCTGAACAAATAAGTTATGCCAGGCGTATTCATTAATGACTTGAATTGGCAGTCGGGACTTTTTATCCGCTCCGGCAAACCCTTTGAATACATAGATCTCATTTTGGAGTCTTAAGTAATCAAGTACTTTATGGTAAAGACTGGTAAAAGATTCCTCAGAAATAGGCTGATTGGTTGAGCCCCACGCTATTTTATTCCTGGTAGACTCTTCCATTACAATGTATTTGTCCTGTGGTGATCTCCCGGTATATTTTCCGGTGGAAACACTGACAGCGCCGGTAGAAGTTAGAGTTCCTTCCTTTCTTCCTAATACCTTTTCAACTAATTGCGGGACGGATAGCTGTACCTGGGCATGACTCTCATGTATCAATTGATTTAATTCAGTTGGAATATGAACAGAATTCATTTACTGAAACCTTCCTTTACTAGGATTATTTGTTAAATAGTATAACACATTTATTTTAATAGTCTATACTAATAAGTGAAATTATGTGAATATTTAAGTATTTATTTTTGCATAGAGGGACAAAAGGCTTGTATAAAGTGCTTCAATGAAAAGAAAGTATTCATTTGTAAAAGTTACAATTTACTCATTTAGGAAAAATTTTGATATAAATTGATTGACATTGTTTAAAGGAGTAGGTTATGATTTACCCTTGAACGGATACTCTCTTATCCCGAGCTGGTGGAGGGACAGGCCCTATGAAACCCAGCAACCTGCAAACGAAAAAAGCGGACTCCGATAGAGTTCGGTATTTCGGGCAAAGGTGCTAAACCTGAAGCAAGGCTTGACCTTGAACGATAAGAGTGAAAGGCACGCAAAACTTTTGCTATTAACCTTTCCTCATTATGATGGAAAGGTTTTTTGTTTTATTTACGTGCTATGTTACATAATTGTACTTTTTATTCCATCGTATAAACTTCAAGGGGAGTATACTAAAAATAGAATTTTGTATGGGTACAAGCACCAAGGCACTTTTACATTTCTATAATAATAATCCCATGTTTATTTCATACTACTAAGGGAATGAGTTCCGTATCAACTCGAGGTTAAACGGCAGGTATACATAAAACCCAAACAGCTAACCTCACTTTATTCCATAATAAGGAGGAATTCAGATGTCAACAAAACGTCGTTTGTTTACTTCTGAATCAGTAACTGAAGGTCATCCTGACAAGATTTGTGACCAAATTTCTGATTCCATTTTAGATGCCATTCTAGCTAAGGATGCTAATGCTCGTGTTGCCGCTGAAACTTCGGTAACGACAGGATTAGTTTTAGTAGCAGGAGAAATCACCACATCAACCTATGTAGATATTCCAAAGATCGTCCGTGAAACGATTAAAGGGATCGGTTATAATCGTGCGAAATATGGTTTTGACTCGGAGACATGTGCGGTCTTAACTTCAATTGATGAACAATCTCCTGATATTGCGATGGGTGTTGACCAAGCCCTTGAAGCTCGTGAAGGTCAAATGTCAGATGAACAAATTGAAGCGATCGGTGCAGGAGACCAAGGTTTAATGTTTGGTTTTGCTTGTAATGAGACAAAAGAGCTTATGCCGCTTCCGATTTCACTGGCACATAAACTTGCACGCCGTTTAACGGAGGTACGGAAAGAGGATATCCTTCCATACCTGCGTCCCGATGGAAAAACACAAGTCACAGTGGAATATGATGAGAATGATAAACCAGTTCGAATTGATACGATTGTCATTTCTACACAGCACCACCCGGAAATTACATTAGAACAGATTCAGCGAAATGTGAAAGAATATGTCATCAATCCTGTTGTTCCAAAGGAACTCATTGATGAAAACACAAAATATTTTATTAACCCAACAGGCCGTTTCGTTATCGGCGGGCCCCAGGGCGATGCGGGCTTAACAGGCCGTAAGATCATCGTTGATACCTATGGCGGATATGCTCGTCATGGCGGCGGGGCATTCTCCGGTAAAGATCCTACAAAGGTTGACCGTTCAGCTGCCTATGCTGCGCGCTATGTGGCCAAAAATATTGTGGCGGCAGGATTAGCAGATAAGGTTGAGGTTCAGCTTGCTTATGCAATTGGTGTCGCAAGACCGGTTTCCATCTCAATTGATACATTTGGTACAGGCCAAATAAATGAAGAGCAATTAGTTGACTTAGTAGAACAAAACTTTGATCTTCGTCCAGCTGGTATTATTAAAATGCTTGACCTTCGCCGCCCAATCTACAAGAAAACAGCAGCTTACGGCCACTTTGGACGTACGGATGTTGATCTTCCATGGGAGCGCACTGACAAAGCAGAAACATTACGCCAGCAGGCAAATCTATAATTCAAAAGGGAGTTGCATCTTGTATGTAACTCCCTTTTTTTTATTCTTCATCCGATAAAATGCTGCTTTGTTTATGTTTAGGTAGGTACAAAGAAGTGAAAAATGAAGGATAACTTGGCGATATAGATTAAACATGATAAACTTTTGTAATTGCGGATTTGTCCGCAATTTATGGAGAATCTTAACGACCGGGAAAGGGAAAAAGGCACCCCAAAGTGTAGTCAATGAAGGCTCTTGACTACCGAGAAAGAGAAAACGTTTCAAGGGTAGACAATGGAGGCTCTTGACGACCGGGAAAGAGCAAAAAGCGCCCCAAGGGTAGACAATGGAGGCTCTTGACGACCGAGAAAGAGAAAAAAGCGTCTCAAGGGTAGTCAATTGAGTCATGAGGGTGTTTTAATTTTTCCTAATGTTCACAGTGCCATTTTTTTCATAATAGTGGTAGTATAAGAGAGATGTTTTTTAGAAGATATTTAATATGAATTGGAGTAGGTGAGGTACATAATGTGTGGTTTTATCGGTTGTGTACACGACAAAACACAAAACTATAGTGATGAACAAAAACAACTATTTAAAAATATGAACGATTTAATAACCCATCGCGGACCGGATGATGATGGTTTTTATTACGATGACCATATCCAGTTTGGCTTCCGCCGTTTGAGTATTATTGATATCGAGAGTGGACATCAGCCGCTAACATATGAAAACGAGCGTTATTGGATTATTTTTAATGGTGAAATTTATAACTATGTTGAACTTCGTGAAGAGTTATTGGCAGAAGGACTGTCATTTGCTACAAGTTCGGATACAGAAGTTATCATTGCTCTTTATAGCCACTTAAAAGAAAAAGCGGTTGAAAAATTGCGCGGAATGTTCGCGTTCGTCATCTGGGATAAGCAGGAACAAACCCTTTATGGTGCGCGTGATCCATTTGGAATTAAACCTTTCTTTTATATGGAAGACGGCGAAAGAACCTTTTTTGCATCTGAGAAAAAGAGTATTTTGCTGGCATTAGAGAATGATGTCCTCAACTATGATGCCTTACAGCATTATTTGACCTATCAATTTGTTCCTGAACCGGAAACTTTATCTGAGGGAATTAAAAAGTTAGAGCCAGGACATTATTTTACCAAAAAAATTGGCGCTCCAATGGAAATGAAAAAATATTGGAAAGCTCATTTTCAGCCTGTTCAGAAATCAGAAGCTGATTTTATTAAGGAAATTCGTGATGTACTATTTGATTCAGTAGAGAAGCATATGCGCAGTGACGTTCCAGTCGGCTCGTTCCTTTCGGGCGGTATTGATTCATCTATTATTGCTTCAATTGCAAAAGAATTTCATCCCGCTATTAAGACTTTCTCGGTTGGATTTGAACACAATGGTTTCAGTGAAATTGATGTGGCTAAAGAAACAGCTGAGAAGCTCGGAGTGGAAAATATCAGTTACATTATTACGCCTGAAGAGTATATGAATGAAATTCCTAAAATCATGTGGCATATGGATGATCCTCTTGCTGACCCAGCTTGTGTTCCTCTTTATTTTGTCGCAAGGGAAGCTCGTAAACATGTAACGGTTGTTCTTTCCGGTGAAGGTGCCGATGAATTATTTGGCGGTTACAATATCTATCGGGAGCCACAGTCACTAGAGGTATTTAATAAAATCCCAAGAGTCGGGAAAGTTTTATTAAAAGGCATTGCCGGAATGATGCCTGAAGGAATGAGAGGAAAAAGCTTTATTGAGCGTGGCGTCACCCCAATGGAAGAACGCTACATTGGAAATGCGAAGATGTTTACCGAAGTGGAAAAACGTGATGTGTTAAATGTTTACCGTGAAGGTTTAAACTATTTGGATGTCACTAAGCCTCTTTATCAAGAGTCCAATGGGTATGACCCAGTTGACCGGATGCAATATATTGATATCCATACTTGGATGCGCGGCGATATCTTGCTCAAGGCTGACCGAGTTACAATGGCTCATTCGCTTGAGCTTCGGGTACCATTCCTAGATAAAGAAGTGTTTGAGGTGGCTTCGAAAATTCCAACCAGCTTAAAAACAGCCAATGGTACAACCAAATATATTTTACGTAAAGCAGCTGAAGGGGTAGTACCTGAACATGTTCTTAGTCGTAAAAAATTAGGATTCCCTGTTCCTATTCGTCATTGGTTGAAAAACGAAATGAACGAATGGGCTAAAAAGATTATCCGCGAAAGCAATACGGACCATCTAATCAATAAATCATATGTGTTGGGTTTACTCGAAGATCACTGTCAGGGCAAAGCAGATAACAGCCGGAAGATCTGGACAGTGCTTATGTTTATGGTTTGGCATCAAGTATATGTTGAAAATGTATATTCTTTTCAACGTGATTATGCCCTTCAAAAAGAGTTACAATCAGTAAAGCATTAATAAAAAAGCACCCAAAAAAACTTTTTGGGTGCTTTTGTTAATAGGTAAGAAAGAATAAAAGTTTTTACCTGGAGAATTGTCCAGAGCAGTTGCCTCCACATTTAGGACAATCCGTCCAAAAGGTTAAAGAACAACCTTTCGGCCGGCTCGTCTTGTGCTTGTCGGGGCTTAACAAAGTATCCGGATTTCTTAAGATTGTAATGACTTATAATACTGCCCTTTCTCAGCATATTCTGTATAAATACGTTCCATATCTTTTTTGTCTTCCGGCGTTAATTCTCTAATAACTTTTGCGGGTCTGCCAAATGCTAAAGTATTAGGGGGGATTTTTTTTCCTTGCGGTACAAGACTCCCGGCGCCAATAAAGGCACCTTCTCCTATCTCTGCTTGGTCAAGAATAATGGATCCCATTCCAACTAAAGCTCTTTTTCTTACAATGCAGCTATGAAGAATGACCTGATGGCCGATTGTCACTTCATCCTCTAAAATTAGCGGGTTATTAGGACTTTGGTGTAAGATAGAGTTATCTTGAATATTAACCTTATTACCTATTCTCGTTGGGGCAACATCGCCTCGAATCACGGAATTAAACCAGACACTGGACTGTTCGCCTATTTCTACATCGCCCGTGATGGTGACATAATCGGCGATAAAGGCAGTTTTAGCAATTAACGGATATTTATCTTTAAAGGGGTATATCAATTGGGTTCGCTCCTTTGTAATTGATAAGTATATTTTAGCGAATTATAGAAGTGGTTTTCAAAAAATAAATCTGGTATAACAAATAAGTCTAAACTTGCAAAGTTTTGGGCAAAAAGCATATCTTTTTCTAGGGGGACGAAAAATGTGGAAATGGGAAGCTGAAGGGGAGGCAAAAGCAGTAATTGTAATGGTGCATGGTGCAATGGAGCACCATGGGAGATACGGCTGGCTGATTGAAATGTGGCGTTTAGCCGGTTTTCATATCATTATGGGCGACCTTCCGGGGCAAGGGATGACAACAAGGTCCCGCCGCGGCCATATCGATTCCTTTGACGAATACATTATGGAGGTAAAGGACTGGGTGCAAGCGGCCTATCAATATAACCTTCCCGTGTTTCTATTAGGCCACAGTATGGGCGGATTGATTTCGATCCGTTTATTGCAGGAAGAACAACTGAACGTTGCAGGTGTGATTCTTTCTTCTCCATGTCTGGGACTGGTTCAAGCACCATCTAAATTTTTAAATGCCCTATCGCATGTAATAAACGTTGTTTATCCATCTCTTCGAATGAATTCAGGCTTGTCGGTGCAGATGGCCACGAGAAACGAAGATGTCCGGGAAGCAGATGCGAATGATACTCTTTACGTGACAAAGGTTTCGATTCGCTGGTATCGTGAACTTGTTGGAGCGATAAAAGAAGCATTCGAGAATTTGGCAGATACACAAGATCTCCCAATGCTTGTCATGCAGGGCGGGGATGATAAAATTGTTAATAAAGCCACCGTGAAGGAATGGTTTAACCATGTACCGTTATCAGAGAAAAGGTTTAAGGAGTGGCCGAAGTGCTACCATGAAATCTTTAATGAACCGGAACGGGAAGAGGTATTTGAATACGCGAAGGATTTTGTTTTTAGTCAATTAAAAGCAATTGGTTATATTGTTTAAGAAAGGTAGATGTTTTCTCCATGATGCCAATCACCCTTATGTCTAGGGTCTATCGCAAAATTATTCCTGCTGTCCATCAAGAATTGGCTTATTGGAAAAGCCGGGCTGAAAATATTCCTAACCAAGAATTAAGAAATCAGGCTCTTGCGAGTATTGACCAAAAAACCTTCCATTGTGAAGGCGGGGGCATACTTGCTCTTACAGCCAAGGAAGACTATCAAAAAGCAGTAAAATTCATTGTAGCTTATCAAACGATCAGTGATTACTTAGATAATCTATGTGATCGGAGTACCTCACTGGATCCTGCCGATTTTGCAGCCCTCCATGAGTCTATGTCAGATGCCCTTGTACTGCAGGCAGAAGAGAAAAACTATTATCGGCTTCGAGATGACCAGGATGACAATGGATATTTACATGATTTATCTGAAACATGCCGTACGGTTTTAAGGGAGTTAGACAACTATGATCTAATCAAAGAGTATCTTTTAGAACTATGCCAATATTATTGTGATTTGCAAATCCACAAACATGTGGTCAAGGAAGAGCGGGTACCACGCTTGAAAAAATGGTTTAATCGTTACCAGGACAATCTTCCCGAAATGGAATGGTATGAATTCTCGGCCTGTTCTGGTTCAACGTTAGGGATTTTTTGTTTAGTCTCATATGCGATGCGCGAGGATTTTAATGTAGAAGATGCGATAAATATCCGCAAAGGTTACTTTCCTTATATTCAGGGCTTACATATACTTTTAGATTACTTTATTGATCAAGAGGAAGACTTGATTGGCGGAGATCTAAATTTCTGCGCTTATTATAATAGTGAAGAGACTCTTTTTAAACGGTTAAAGCATTTCGTGATTGAGGCGGACCGCCATACAGAATTCCTGCCCCATAAAAGATTTCATCAACTCATTAATCGAGGTTTGTTGGGAATTTATTTATCAGATGCCAAGGTTCGTAAACAAAAAAATGTCCGTAAATTGGCAAGAGGGATAATAAAATCTGGTGGATGGATTAGTTATTTCTTTTACTACAATGGACTTGCTTACCGATCCTTGCAAAAAACAGTCCCTGCTTTTGTAACAAGGTCGATGACAAAATAAAACCAGGCGTAGTGCCTGGTTTATTTCTTTTCAATTGCTATTATAAAAGGCGGGTTATTTTGTTGATTAATAAACTGATATTGAAGAACATGGGCCGTTTTTTGATCCAGTCCTTGACAATATTTCATTAGCTGGTCCCGTTCAACAGCACCTTGTTCATGACCATGGTAAATAACAAGAACAATGGTGCCCTCTGAAGCCATTATTGCCAATAATTGTTCAATTGCCGAAATGGTTGTTTCAGCACGAGTTACAATATTTTTGTCGCCGCCAGGCAAATACCCGAGATTAAATATTGCCCCAGTTATTTTTCCCTGAACATCCTTAGGAATTTTTGCGGAAATTTGTTCGTGGCCTTCGTGAAAAAAGGTGACCCTGTCTATCAGGTTATGTCCAATTAAGCGTTCCTTCGTAGCGTCAATAGCTTCTTGCTGGACATCAAACCCAAAAACTTGTCCGTCTTCTCCAACTAATTCTGCCAAAAATACCGTATCATGTCCATTCCCCAAAGTGGCATCCACTACCATATCCCCGGACTTTACAGCCTTTTTAAGTAAACTTTTGGCAAAGGGAAGAATGCGTTCCATTTTCATATCAATTCTCCCGCGCTCTCTTGAAAAATTTACCTTGCCAGCTGTTTCTTTTCTTTAATTCTGCATCAATGGAATTCAATACCTCCCATTTATTAACACTCCACATTGGTCCAACCATTAAATCAATCGGACCGTCACCTGTTATTCGATGAACAATCATTTCCGGCGGTAAAATTTCCAATTGGTCACATACTAAAGTTATATAATCCTCTTTGGTGAGAAATTCAAGCATTCCCTTTTCATATTGTTTAACCATTGGGGTGCCTTTTAATAAATGCAGCAAATGAATTTTAATCCCTTGCACATCTAATTTGGCTACCTCACGAGCTGTTTCCATCATCATGTCATAGGATTCAAGCGGTAGTCCGTTAATGATGTGGGAGCAAATCCGAATCCCATGTTTCCGTAATTTATTGACGCCATCGATGTAAGATTGGAAATCATGGGCACGATTAATCAGCATAGCCGTTCGTTCATGGACTGTCTGGAGGCCGAGCTCTACCCACAAATACGTACGCTGATTTAATTCAGCTAAATATTCAATCACATCATCTGGCAAGCAATCTGGGCGGGTTGCAATGGATATGCCAACGACCCCCTCTTGGTTCAACACGGTTTCATATTTTTCCCTAAGTATTTCAACAGGGGCGTGTGTATTTGTAAATGCCTGGAAATAGGCCATATACTTGCCGTCTTTCCACTTAGTATGCATTTTTTGTTTGATTTGGTTAAATTGTGTTTCTAATGGCTCGACCCGATTACCGGCAAAATCCCCGGAACCTGCTGCGCTGCAAAACGTACAGCCTCCATGAGCGACCGTACCGTCGCGGTTTGGACAGTCAAAACCACCGTCTAGGGCCACTTTAAACACCTTATGGCCAAAATGATTCCTAAGGTGGTAATTCCAAGTGTGATATCGTTTATCGTCGGTTGCATATAGAAAAGGTTTTGTCTGAAGCACTCAAAAACCTCCTTTGTAAAATAAAGATTGCATACCCTTCATTTTATCATGAAGTAGGTCTTTATCCAATTACCATTGCTATAAGTAGGTTGGTAATAATTATCCACCTGTCTTGAGTTATAGGATAGGGAATGGAGAACAAAATAAGAAATGAAGCGTGCGCTTCAAACAATTAGGGGGGTTCTTAGATGGCTACTCGCGACTCAATGGATAATCTAATGCAACAAGTTGAGGACACACTACGTTATGCTCAAGAGCAATATAAGCACAGCAGCCTTCAAGAGCATTATAATAATGATGATTATACGACAGCGCTGCAACAGCTTGAGCAAACCTATCAAGATATTTGTACGATGGCCCATAGTGCTAACTCGCAGCAGCGGGAACAACTCCATCGAATGAGACTTCAAATTCAGCAGCTTCAGAATTCTATGATTATTGAGACACGTTAAGAGGAGGAGAATTTCTTGAAGAAACGTTCTAAGAAGAAAAATCCCGAACAAAAAACCCGTAATGGTATCAATAATCAAGACCTTGAACTCGGCCAGGATCGTGACTTAATAAAAGAGGCAAAAAAGAAATACGAGGACACCGGCGGACAACCGGTTAAGTCCAAAATGCATCAAGAACCAGGACAATCTTCATAAAAAATGAAAGGATCTCTCACTTTGTGGAGGGATCTTTTTGTGTTTATCTGTTGTAACATTTGAGTATCTTAGCTTCGGGGATTATGACTGGCTCTTATCTGTCGAAGCAAAGGGAAGCAACCGGCTTCAGGAGTTATAACCGTCTCTTATCTGTCGAAGCAGAGGGAAGAGATCGCCTATAGGGGTTATGACCGACTCTTATCTGTCGAAGCAGAGGGAAGAGATCGCCTGGGGGTTATAATCGTCTCTTATCTGTCGAAGCCTAGATTCATCTCCAACCGCGAGATAAATCACCCTAAAATGTCGCTTCGAAAGGCATCAGATTAAGCAGAATATTTAATTAAAAAAAGAGCAGAACGAAAAGGATTGCACCCGGCTTGGGAATGGAATACAATTTATCTTTGGTTAATGAAATGTTTATCGTAAAGGAGCGTTTTTCATGCCACGTGCCTTATGGCTGTTGATAATCGGAATGGCAGTAAATGTAATTGGCTCTTCTTTTTTATGGCCGTTAAATACCATCTATATTCACGATCACTTAGGTAAGTCTTTATCTGTTGCCGGGATTGTTCTAATGCTTAATTCTGGAGCAAATGTAATTGGGAACCTTTATGGTGGTCATTTATTTGATAAAATAGGAGGCTATAAATCTATTATTCTGGGGATTATGATCTCCTTAGTAGCTCTTGTAGGGTTATCCATCTGGCATAACTGGCCCGAATACGTTGTTTTCTTAACGATTGTGGGCTTTGGAACAGGAATTATTTTTCCGTCCATGTATGCGATGGCTGGTTCCGTTTGGAAAGAGGGAGGCCGGAAATCCTTCAATGCTCTTTATGTTGCCCAAAATGTTGGCGTTGCAATTGGAGCATCACTTGGCGGGATTGTCGCTGACTATTCCTTTCAACTCATTTTTCTTGCAAATACAGTTATGTATGTCATCTTTTTATTGATTGCGGTCTTTGGATACAAAGGAATTTCTACAGATGCTGCACCTCAAGAAAACAATGAATTAAATGTAACGGCAGTTAGCAGAATGAACTTTAAGGCTTTAATGATATTGTGTGCAGGCTATTTGCTTTGCTGGGTTTCCTACAGCCAATGGACCACAACCATTGCTTCTTATACACAGGAAGTGAATATCACACTAACCCAATATAGTTTATTATGGACGATTAACGGAGCGATTATCGTGCTGGGGCAGCCGCTCTTAAACGGGATTCTCAAATATCTTGCTTCTTCGTTAAAGAGGCAGATCCTGATCGGTATTGGAATCTTTATTATTTCCTTTATTGTAGCAGGGCAGGCCAGCGCTTTTTCAGGCTTTTTAGCAGCTATGGTTATTTTAACAATCGGTGAGATGTTCATTTGGCCGGCAGTTCCTACCATTGCTTTTGCATTGGCCCCAAAAGGGCGTGAAGGTTATTATCAAGGAATCGTGAACAGTACGGCCACAGGCGGAAGGATGATTGGTCCAGTGCTTGGCGGAATATTGGTCGACCAATATAATATGTCCACTTTATTTACAGTATTAATCTTGTTGTTCATAATCGCAGTCGGAACTACCATCGTTTATGACCGCGGTTTGAGACTAAAAGAGAAAATTACTGCTAAGCCGGTATAAGTTTATGACCCACAGTCAAAATGACTGTGGGTTTCTTTGATTTTTAGTTTTTCCTTCTTTATTTTTTGATATAGTAAATTTATAGAGTAGTTTTGTTGAGAATGGAAGAAAGCGGGGATGGGATGTTTGCTTTAATACCTCTAATGCTTGAGCGAGTTGGTATTTTAATCATTGTTGCATTTATATTATCTAGGATGAAATCGTTTCGACAGGTTATCCATAACGAGCGGGGAATGGCAGCGAAATTAACCATCATAGCGATCTTTGGTGCCTTTGGAATTATCAGTAATTATACGGGTGTAGAAATAGGTCATGGAGTCGTTACGTCTCAAGATTGGCTGACAGATGTTGATCAGAATGGTGCCATTGCTAACACAAGAATAATGGGTGTGGTAATTGGCGGTTTGCTTGGCGGACCCATGATCGGAATAGGGGTAGGTTTAATTGCCGGATTGCACCGCTTATCTCTCGGTGGTTTCACCGCGGTTGCATGTGCGGTTTCCACTATTTCTGCGGGAGTCGTGACAGGATTTTTAAGTAAGCGCTTTAAGATACAAGATAGCGGCTCTACAACGAAAGCGGTTATAATGGGAATTTTGATGGAATGTTTCCAGATGGGAATTATTCTCCTATTAGCAAAGCCGTTTGATGAAGCCTTAAATCTTGTAAAACTAATTGCCTTTCCTATGATTGCGATTAATGGTTTTGGAACACTTTTATTTTTACTAATTATCCAGGATATTTTTCAAGAGCAGGAACGAACACGGGCATTACAAACACATAAAGCGTTATATATTGCGAATCAAACACTGCCATTTTTTCGGCAGGGCTTAAATATGGACTCGTGCGCAAAGGCAGCTGAAATTATATTGAAATGGACCGGTGCAGACGCCATCTCCATCACAAATCAACAGCAAGTTTTAGCACATACTGGCGCTGGCGCAGACCATCATCTACCGTCTGGAACAATGGCCACTGAATTAACTAAAAAGGTGCTAGACCAAGGAAGAATCATTATTGCAAAAACAGCCGAGGAAATTCAATGTTTTAACCCGAAATGTCCATTAGAGGCTGCCATAGTGTTACCGCTTAAGGTTTACGATAAGACGGTCGGAACCTTGAAGCTTTATTTTACTAATTCTAGCAAACTCGATAGTGTAGAACAGGAACTGGCTGAAGGCTTAGGGAAATTATTCTCCGGCCAACTCGAAATGGCAGAGTTAGAGCAGCAAAGACGGTTATTAAAAGATGCTGAAATTAAAGCACTGCAGGCCCAGGTCCATCCTCATTTTTTATTTAACGCAATTAATACTATTTCAAGTTTAATCCGAAAAGATTCAGACCAAGCAAGAAAACTTTTAATTCAGTTAAGTATCTTCTTTCGCAGTAATCTCCAAGGCGCTCGTCATATGCTGATACCGCTTGAAAAAGAACTCGAGCATGTGGAGGCTTATTTGTCCATTGAACAGGCAAGATTCCCTGACAAGTATAAGGTGAATTTGGAAATAGCTCCACCATTTAGAGAGGTATTAGTACCTCCCTTTACATTGCAGCCACTGGTAGAAAATGCGATTCGTTATGCCTTTTCAAAAAACAAAACGGGAACTGTTCGAGTTAGTGCCTACCAGGAAGAGGGGAGAATGGTCCTCGTCACGGAGGATGATGGAAAAGGGATTCCACCAGAGAAACTTGCTGTACTTGGAAATAAAACCGTTGATTCGGCAGATGGTACAGGTACTGCCTTATGGAATATTAAGAAAAGAATAGAAGAGATTTATGGGCCTGAGGCATCATTACAGATTGATAGTATCCTAGAAAAGGGGACAAGGGTTGTGATTAAATTGCCATTAACCGGGCAAAGATGGGGGGAAGACAGTGTTAAAAGCCTTTATCGTCGATGATGAACCACTTGCGAGAGATGAACTTTCCTATTTGCTTAAACGAAGTAAGCAGGTGGAGGTCGCTGGAGAAGCTGAGTGCCTTGAAGTTGCCTTTGAAAATTTAAAAAACCTGGATATTGATGTGATTTTTCTGGATATCCAGCTCGCCGATGAAAGTGGGATTGAAATAGCCAGTAAATTAAATCAGTTAGACTATCCACCATTGATTGTTTTTGCTACAGCCTATGATGAATATGCTCTTAAAGCTTTTGAACTTAATGCAGTTGATTACCTGTTAAAACCAATTGATGAAAAAAGGATACAGCTCACCATTGATAAGCTGTATAAGCTGGCTGGAAATAAAGAGCAAAAAATCCCGCTTTCAACTAGGTGGAATTCTATTCAAAATGATCGGTCAGAAAAATTAGCGGTTTCGATTGATGAAAAAATCGTGTTACTCCATATTAATGACATTGTCTATATTGGCACGCAGGATGGTAAAACAGTCGTTGCCACGGAAAAACAAAAGTTATCAGTCAATGAACCATTAGTAACCTTTGAACGAAAACTGCAATTTCCTTCCATTATGCGTGTTCATCGTGCTTATCTAGTCAATATTGATGCCATTCTCGAGATAGAACCATGGTTTAATTCAACCTACAATTTAATTATGAAATCCGGAGAAAAGGTTCCCGTTAGCAGAACCTATACAAAGGAACTGAAACAGCTGCTTGGTTTTTAACAGCTGTTTTTTTGTATTTCATTTCAGAATTATTGTTTTTTAACCCTAGGTTTCTGCAAAATATCTTGAAAAATGTATGTTACCGTTTTCATTTAATAAGATTAAAATAAGCTATTGATTTAGGGGGAGGAAAAAGAAATGAATGCGGTTTCGGTTGTAATTGGTTCTATTTGTATATTAATGATTGCTTACCGTTTATACGGAACTTTCATGGCTGCAAAAGTTTTAAAGTTAGACGATTCCAAGCCAACACCAGCTCACGAATTTAATGATGGGAAGGACTATGTCCCAACTAATAAATGGGTGACATTTGGCCACCATTTTGCTGCGATTGCGGCAGCAGGTCCGCTTGTAGGGCCAATCTTGGCTGCACAATTTGGTTATTTGCCAAGTTTACTTTGGCTGTTAATTGGCGCGGTAATCGGTGGTGCTGTCCATGACGCAGTTGTACTTTACGCTTCCATGCGGAAGAAAGGGAAATCATTATCTGAAGTAGCCAAGGATGAATTAGGTCCTGTTGCAGGTTTTTGTACTGGACTTGCTATGCTATTCATCATTACCATCACCATGGCTGGGCTTTCCATGGTCGTACTACACGCCCTTGAGAACAACCCATGGGGAACTTTTTCAGTAGGCATCACGATTCCGATTGCAATGGGAGTCGGGATTTTCTATAAGAAAACTGGTAACTTAAAATTAACCACAACCGTAGGATTTATTCTAGTTATGGTTGGCGTTTTTGTTGGTCCGATGATTCAAGATACAGTTTTAGGAAATTGGCTGACGTTAGATACAAAAACATTAGCTATTATTCTGCCCATTTATGCGTTCTTTGCCGCCGCTTTACCGGTATGGTTATTGCTCGCTCCACGGGATTATTTAAGCAGCTTTATGAAAATTGGAGTATTTATTGCACTTATTATCGGAGTTTTCATTATTAATCCTACAATCCAAATGCCTGCATTCACTAAGTTTACACAAGGCGGAGGCCCGGTAATTGCCGGTCCAGTCTGGCCATTTATCTCGATTACGATTGCCTGTGGTGCTATTTCTGGTTTCCATGCCTTTGTGGGTTCAGGTACTACACCGAAAATGCTTGATCGCTGGTCCGATATTAAGGTAGTTGGATTTGGGGCGATGTTAGTAGAGTGTGTGGTTGGGATTATGGCATTAATCGCAGCAACGGCTCTTCAGCCGGCTGATTATTTTGCCATTAATTCCACTCCAGAGGTTTACAAGACATTAGGTATGCATGTAGACCAATTACCAAAGCTGGCCCAGGAAATTGGAATGGACCTGGAAGGAAGAACGGGCGGGGCTGTAACATTAGCTGTTGGTATGACTTATGTTTTTACTGCCATCCCTTGGTTTGCTAAATTATCATCCTACTTTTTCCAGTTTGTCATTATGTTTGAAGCCGTATTTATTTTAACAGCGATTGATTCTGGAACACGTGTAGCCCGTTATTTAATCCAAGATTTCTTTGGCGAGTTTTATAAACCATTGAAAAAAACCGATTGGATACCTGGATCTATTTTTGCAAGTGCACTCGCATGCTTTATATGGGGATATTTGCTCTTTTCTGGAGATATCGGTTCTGTTTGGGCGTTATTCGGTGTTTCCAATCAATTAATGGCATCCATCGGTCTTATCATTGGGGCCACTGTTATACTAAAAGTGGCTGACAAACGCTGGTACATGCTAACTTGTTTAATTCCTCTTGCTTATTTGTTTGTCACTGTTAACTATGCAGGCTATTGGATGGTCAAAAATGTTTACTTAAATCCGGCAGCTGCTGGATACAGTGTTTTGAATGGGATCCTGTCGATTATCATGTTAGTACTTGGTATCATTATTATGGTAACAGCTATTAAGAAATGGACTACCATGTGGAATTCCCCTCGTTTTCAATTTGGTTCAAGGGTTGCTTAAATCTAGGGCAGTTGACTTCTTCAGTCAACTGCTCTTTTCCATATTTGTAGAAATATTAATGTTTAAACTGGCCGGCTCCTGTCCATCCTGAAATTAGGCAAATGTTTGCTTGCATAGTGGTAGAAAATTTAATACAATAACCGTAATACTTTATATTAAAAAAACAGTGATCAGGAGTAGTAGTGATTTTTACTCGAGAGAATAGAGAGTTGACGGCTGGTGAAAGTCAACCGAGTACATCATGAACTCGCCTTTGAGTTGCAGGCATGAATGAACAGTAATGTTTGCCGTTTACCGCGTTAAGGTTGAATGAAGCGAGTGTTCAGGCACTAATGTGGGTGGTACCGCGGGAAGATACATACAATCCTCTCGTCCCTTTTGGGATGAGGGGTTTTTTATTTTGCAGTAGGAGGAAAATCAAAATGAGCTTTAACCATCAACAAATCGAGAAAAAGTGGCAAAAACAATGGGAAGACAAAAAAACGTTCAAAACGAGCGAAGAATATGATAAACGGAAATTCTATGCATTAGATATGTTTCCATATCCATCCGGTGCAGGACTTCATGTAGGTCACCCGGAAGGTTATACAGCAACTGATATTCTTTCCCGTTTAAAGCGGATGCAGGGCTATAATGTACTGCACCCGATGGGCTGGGATGCCTTTGGATTACCTGCAGAACAATATGCTTTAGACACAGGTAACGATCCTGCCGAATTTACGGAAAAGAATATTAACACCTTCCGAAGACAAATTAAAGCACTTGGTTTTTCCTATGATTGGGACCGTGAAGTCAATACAACCGACCCAGAATATTATAAATGGACACAGTGGATTTTCTTAAAGCTTTGGGAGAAAGGGCTTGCCTATATTGATGAAGTAGCGGTGAACTGGTGTCCAGCACTTGGAACCGTTTTAGCTAATGAAGAGGTTATTGACGGCAAGAGTGAACGCGGCGGACATCCGGTTGAACGCCGTCCGATGAAGCAATGGATGCTAAAAATTACTGCTTACGGTGATCGGTTGCTTGAAGACCTTGAAGAGCTTGACTGGCCTGAAAGCTTAAAGGAAATGCAGCGCAACTGGATTGGCCGCTCTGAAGGGGCCGAAGTAACGTTCCAAATTGATGGACATGATGGAACCTTTACAGTATTCACTACCCGTCCAGATACTTTATTTGGTGCCACATATGCAGTTTTAGCACCAGAGCATGCCTTTGTTGAAAAAATCACAACAGAAGAACAGCGTGCTGCAGTTGATGCTTACATGGAAAAAGTAAAAATGAAGAGCGACTTAGAGCGTACAGACTTGGCAAAAGAGAAAACAGGAGTATTTACTGGTGCGTATGCCATAAATCCTTCTAATGGTGAAAAAATGCCGATCTGGATTGCTGACTATGTATTAGTTAGTTATGGAACGGGTGCCATTATGGCGGTACCTGCTCATGATGAACGTGACTATGAATTTGCTAAAGTTTTCAACCTGCCTATCAAGCCAGTTGTGGCAGGCGGAGATGTGGAGAACGAAGCCTACACTGGTGACGGTGAGCATATCAACTCTGAGTTCTTAAATGGGTTAAATAAAGAAGAAGCCATTTCAAAAATGATCGCCTGGCTTGAAGAAAAAGGAATTGGAACCAAGAAGGTTACTTACCGCTTGCGCGATTGGTTATTCAGCCGTCAGCGTTATTGGGGTGAGCCAATCCCAATTATCCATTGGGAAGATGGCACCATGACCGCCGTTCCTGAAGATCAACTGCCATTGACTTTACCAAAAACAACCGATATTAAACCATCTGGAACAGGTGAGTCACCACTTGCAAATATTGAGGATTGGGTTAATGTCGTCGATCCGGAAACTGGCAAAAAAGGCCGCCGCGAAACAAATACGATGCCACAATGGGCAGGAAGCTGCTGGTACTATTTACGTTATATTGATCCAAAAAATGATCAAGAATTAGCTTCACAGGAAAAACTAAATCATTGGCTTCCAGTTGATATTTACATTGGCGGTGCCGAGCATGCTGTACTTCATTTGCTATATGCACGTTTCTGGCATAAGTTTTTATATGACATTGGTGTAGTGCCAACTAAAGAACCATTCCAAAAGCTTTTCAATCAAGGAATGATCTTAGGTGAAGGCAATGAAAAGATGAGTAAATCAAAAGGAAATGTAGTTAACCCTGATGACATTATTGACAGCCATGGTGCTGATACCCTTCGTTTATACGAAATGTTTATGGGACCTCTTGATGCATCGATTGCTTGGTCGACCAATGGCTTAGACGGTTCCCGCCGCTTCTTAGATCGAATTTGGCGTCTGTTAGTGGAAGAAAACGGAGAATTAAGCCCGAAAATCCAGTCACATGAAGAGGCAAACACCCTTGAAAAAACCTATCATCAGACTGTGAAAAAAGTGACGGAGGATTATGAAGGATTAAGATTTAATACAGCTATTTCACAAATGATGGTCTTTATCAATGAAGCGTATAAAGCAACGGTTCTTCCAAAGGTTTATATCGAAGGTTTTGTAAAATTACTTGCTCCTGTTTGTCCGCATCTTGCTGAAGAGCTTTGGGAAAAGTTGGGTCATAGCGGTACAATCTCCTATGAAGCATGGCCGGCATATGATGAAGCAAAATTAGTCGATGATGAAATCGAGATTGTGGTTCAAGTAAATGGCAAGGTAAAAACAAAGTTAAAGGTTCCAACAGATGCTACGAAAGAAGCTTTAGAAGGAATCGCTATGGATGATGATCGAGTGAAGGAACAAATTGAAGGAAAGACCATTCGCAAAGTAATTACCGTACCAGGTAAATTGGTAAATATTGTGGCGAATTAATCTGAAGCAAAATTGAACATCCTCTTGTAAAATGGAGGATGTTTTTCTGAAGGGATGAATGGGATGGAAGAAATTAACGTGATTACACCAGAAGAGTTGCAAAAGAAGCTTGAGGCAGGGGAAAAGCCAGAGCTTGTAGATGTTAGGGAAGATGAGGAAGTTGTTTTTGGGATGATACCTGGGGCAAAACATATTCGTATGGGCGATATTCCCGCTAACCTCGACTATTTTGATAAAGAGAAGGAATATATTTTCATTTGCCGCTCAAGTCACCGTAGTGGAAATGTTTGCTATTATCTTCAAGAACAAGGGTATAAAGTCCGGAATATGATTGGCGGAATGCTGGCTTGGACAGGAGAAACTGAATACACAGAATAACCGATTCCGTTTTGGAATCGGTTTTTTTTAGCTGTTTTAGTTTCGGTCGCATGCAGGTTTCCCCTATCAGCAAATTAAGTTCCACCTGTGGTTGTATCAAAGCCATGGTGATGTCCGGAGCCTGGACCGCTGCCATTAAAAAATTGACCCTGTTGTTGATTGCTGCTATCAAAGCCTTGGCCGCTGTTATCATCTGGAGTTTGCTGACTTTGATCTAATTGACTGTCTCCGCCCCAGGAACTATTAAAATCTTGTCCTGTTTGCTGATCTTGTTGTGAGTCTTGCTGCGTATTGAGTCCGCCTTGCTGTTGATTTTGATTTGTATTAGAACTTGGCTGCTGCCCTTGATTAAATGCCATTTGGCTGTTCGTACTTCCGCTATGAGATAAACCGAGATAAGAGACCATTCCCGCTGCTAAAGCCAAACTTCCAAAGCTGACTCCCCAAGTAATCTTTTGTTTTTTATCCACCTAAGATCCTCCTTTCAACATTTGATCTCAGAAATAAGTTTACAAGCCCAACCTTAAAAAAACCTTAACTTTTAAAACTATTTATTTTTAAAATTCTGAAAAAGTGAGAATACTTATAGAAAAAGGAGAGGAAGGAGACTTATGATCCAAGTAAAGTTATTTGACAGGGAGCATGAAAAAGATCTGGAAAAAGAGATGAATCGATTTTTAAAAGGTATAGAGGAACAAAGCCTTGTTGATATCAAGTATAATGTGGCGGCCATGACCGAAGAAGAAGAGGAGGAGCAGATTTACTGTTTTACCGCTATGATTATCTATCGGGCGTGATAGTACATCACGCCCAATTATTTTTTGCAGATAGTGCTGCATTGGTTCCCGCAAGCCTGCCTGTTACTAAGGCAGATGTAATATTATATCCCCCCGTATATCCGTGGATATCTAGTATTTCTCCGCAAAAATAAAGACCGTCCATCAATTTAGAAGCCATAGTTTGCGGCTCTATCTCCTTAACGCTAACTCCTCCGCCCGTCACAAATGCTTTTTCAAGTGGCAGTGTGCCATTTACTTTGAATTGAAATTGTTTGCAGCTCTTCGCAAACGCACGGATCTTGTCATTAGAAATCGTTCCTCCTTGCTCGGAGGGATCAATATCATTCATTTCGAGGAGAAATAGAAGGTAACGCTCTGGGACTATTCCCTTTAAGGTATTTTTGATACTCTTCTTGGGTTCCCCTTTTACGAGTTTTACAATCTCTTGAAAAATATCTTCCTCTTTTCGGTCTGGAAGAGCATCAAGGCTCATCACTACTTCTTTTAGATTCCACTTTTTCATTGCCTTAACCACAAATTGACTACAGCGTAAAACAGCCGGGCCGCTGACTCCGAAATGGGTAAACAACATATCCATCCGATGTGAAATCAGGGGTTTGCCTTTTGGATTCAAGACACTAAGATTAATGTCCCTTAAGGATAATCCCTGCAATGACTTGTTTTTTATAAAGGGCTCACTGGAGGTAACAGGGACTTCAGTTGGGAACAACTCTGTGATCGTATGCCCTGCTTTCTCAGCCCAGGCATAACCGTCGCCAGTAGACCCTGTATGCGGGACCGATTTTCCTCCTACAGCAATAACCACTGACTTAGTCGAAAGTTGTTGGCCATCCTTTAACCGCACTGCGGAAACATGTCCATTTTCATAGAGAACATCTGCAACGGGGCTATTTTTAAAAACTCTTACACGCAGTTTCTCGAGCTGCTCTAAGAGGGCATCCACCACTGATTGAGCTTTATTGCTGACAGGAAACATCCGCCCATGATCTTCCTCTTTTAATTCAATTCCTAGTCTTTCAAAAAAGCGAATAATATCTTCATTACTAAAAATAGAAAAAGCACTAAATAAGAATTTACCGTTGCCGGGCAGATGCTTAATAATCTCCTCGACCGGCAGCCGGTTGGTGACGTTACAGCGTCCGCCTCCGGAAATTGCCAGCTTTCGTCCTAATTTGTCTCCTTTATCGATTAAGAGGACCTTTGCCCCTTTTTCACCCGCTGCTATAGCAGCCATTAATCCGGAGGGACCGCCGCCAATGACTATACAATCGTAATCCATTTTATCCACCAACTTTAATTTATTCATTTCATTATAAACATAACTTGTGAAATTAAAACGAAAAAAGTCAATTTTTTAAGTGATTTAACTCGGTTGTGAGTGGCATCGGAGGAAAAGAAGTTGTAAACTACTAATAGTGTGCAAAAAACGTCGATTATTCTTTGTGAATTTACGAACGTATCTTTCGGGTAGGAAGGGATTTTATGCAGTCAAAGCTTTTAAGAGGAACGTTTATCCTAACGTTAGGAACCATACTTTCTAAAGTAATCGGACTCATTTATGTTATACCGTTTTATCAGATTGTTGGAAAACATGGGACACAGCTTTATTCCTACGGATACGTCCCTTACACCATATTTATCAGTATCGCAACAGCTGGGGTGCCACTGGCTGTTTCAAAGTTTATTGCAAAGTATAATGCACTGGAAGAATATGCTGTTGGCAGGAAATTGTTTAAATCCGGTTTAGTGGTTATGTCGATTACAGGATTTGTTGCATTTTTAATTATGTATCTGGCGGCCCCTTTATTAGCCGAAATGAGTAATCCTGGTAATGAAATGGATGCGGCTATAACCGTCATGCGTGCAGTCAGCTTTGCCTTAATCCTTGTACCGTTCATGAGTTTAATCAGAGGATTTTTTCAGGGGCACCAATCGATGGGACCGTCTGCAGCATCACAAGTGGTAGAACAAATCGTCCGGATTCTTTTCACACTTGTTGGAGCTTATGTGGTTCTCAAATTTTTAAATGGTTCAATGGTAACAGCTGTAAGTGTTGCTACATTTGCTGCTTTTGTTGGAGCGATAGGAGGCTTAGCCGTCCTATTTTGGTACTGGTATAAAAGGAAGCCGCATTTAGATGAGCTTTTGGAGCAAGATAAGGGAACCATTCATGTTTCACTAAAAGAAATTTATAAAGAAATCTTTATTTATGCAGCACCCTTTGTATTTGTAGGGATTGCCAATCCATTATTCCAGCTCATCGACCAGTTTACCCTTACGAAGGCCTTAGTAGAAATGGGAACGTCTAAGAAATTAGCCGATACAGCTTTTGGGATCTTGAACTTTGAATCACATAAAATTGTGATTATCCCTGTTTCACTAGCCACCGCCTTTTCGTTAACACTTGTGCCAAGCATTACGAAAGCATATGTTGAGAATGATCGCAGGAACTTAACTAATCAATTAAATCAAACCTTTCAAGTGTTACTATTCTTAACACTGCCGGCGGCAATTGGGTTATCTTTATTAGCAGAGCCTGTTTATACGGCTTTTTATGAGCATGATGCTCTTGGGACACAGGTTTTAGGTGCTTATGCGCCAGTCGCCATTTTATTTTCTCTATATGCGGTGACAGCAGCGATCATGCAAGGAATTAACGAACAGCGGTATACAATTTTAAGCTTATTAGTGGGACTTTTGGTCAAATTAACACTTAACATTCCGTTAGTTAAAATGTTTGAAACAAGAGGAGCTGTTCTAGCAACAGCGATCGGATACATGGCCTCGATTATCATTAATTTAGTGGTAATTAGATATTTCTCCCGCTATCAATATCGATTCGTTTGGCGCAGAAGCTTATTGATTATGATTTTTGCTGGATGTATGTGGGTGGGAACAGAGCTGATGTATAAGTTTTTAACGTTATTTTTATCACCGGCGTCCAAGATGCAATCGGTCTTAATGATCTTAATTAGTGCATTTGTAGGGGCTGCCATCTATTTTTATTTAGGATTGAAATCAGGACTTGCAACTCGGTTATTCGGAGACAGAATTGAGCGTGTCCTTACGAAATTTAAGCTGCCAAAAAGGAGGCAAAGCGTTGAGAATTGATAAGATGTTAGCAAACCTTGGCTACGGCAGCCGAAAAGAAGTCAAGCAGATATTAAAAAGCGGTGCCGTTAGAGTCGATGATGTGATCGTAAAGGATCCGAAACAACATGTTGATGAAAAAAGCCAAACGGTGACCTTCAATGGTGATGTGATTGAATACAAAGAATTTATTTATTTAATGATGAACAAGCCTCCTGGTGTGTTATCAGCGACAGAAGATAGTGCGAGTGAGACAGTTATTGACCTGTTGGAGCTTGAGGATCAAGTGTATGAGCCTTTTCCGGTTGGGAGATTGGACAAGGATACAGAAGGATTATTGCTGATTACCAATGATGGTCAATTAGCGCATAAATTACTATCACCAAAGAAGCATGTCCCGAAAACATACTTTGCGGTGATTGACCGCGAAGTAACCGAAGAGGATGTTAAGGCTTTTGCCAAAGGAGTCACTCTTGATGATGGGTATGAAACCAAGCCTGGTGAATTGAAAATAGTAAAATCAGGTATTCGTTCTGATATAGAGCTAACCATTACAGAAGGTAAGTTTCATCAAGTTAAGAGAATGTTTGAGGCCGTTGGAAAAAAGGTAGTGTACTTGAAACGAATTTCTATGGGGCCGCTCCCTTTAGATGAAACCCTGGAACTTGGAGAATATCGAGAATTAACAGACGAAGAAGTGGAGTTATTGCGGGAGTACCAAGTGAAATAACAGGTTCCGTTTTTAGGTGCTTTCTAAAATACGTGCCGAAATGACAGTCATATTTAAAAAGTAAAACTCGCCATTGGCGAGTTTTCTTTATTATGAATATAAAAACCTTCTTTATATAAAACCTCACTTGTTTGTGAAGCAGCTTATAAAAATTTCTTTTAATAATATGTAACGGAATATTCACACTCATTTGTCCTGTTTTTTTATAAAATAGGCTTAGAATAGTTGAAGGGAAGTGGCCTATGATACTTAAAAGCAGAACAGAATCAGATGAATTATTGAAAATGCGATCTTTAAACACACGGATGGAGTTAACACAAGAGGAAAAGTTTCATTATTTCACCTTGGAAAAGGGTTATGAGGGAGAGGTGGAATTTGACCGAATGACAGAAGGTCTTCAAGAAGAAAGATACATTATCAATGACTTGTTGCTTAAAATAAAGAACTCCTATTTTCAGCTTGATACAACGCTTGTCTCACAGGAAGTCATTCGCCTGCTGGATGTGAAAAACTTTGAAGGTGACTTTTGCTTTGAAAAGGACAGATTTTACGCTGTAAAGTCCGGCCGAGAATATAAAAATCCAATTATCCAATTAAGTAAATGTGCATCGCAATTCCGCCAACTGCTCCACGACCTCAAGCTTCACTACCTCGTTGAAGCCACCGTCATTTTTATTAACCCTGAATTCACTTTATACAACGCGCAAGTCGACCATCCCATTATTCTTCCCAATCAGGTTAACCGGTTTTTAAAAAGTATAAATGATACTTCTTCTAAATTGAATGATGGTCACAAAAAATTGGCCCAACAATTAATTTCTTTACATCAAACTAAAAACCCATTTACACAGGTGCCAAACTATCAATATGGGCAGTTGAAGAAGGAAGTGTATTGTAAATTTTGTCGATCCTTTTTGGTCACTTTACACAATCACCTCCTTGTTTGCGGAAAGTGTGGCGGTCATGAAACGGTTGAAGATGCAATTTTACGGAATGTGAGGGAATTCCAGTTGCTATTTCCTGAGCGAAAGATTACGAGTACAAACATTTATGAATGGTGCAACGTTGATTTATCCAAAAGGACATTTTGCAGGGTACTAAAGAAAAACTTTACTGCGGTTGGGAAAACAAGTGATTCCTATTATATATAATTTTTGTTTTGAAGAAGATTGGTATTTGTTTGGATAAAGTCAAACTATTGGGATTGCTCTTGTCGGAAATTCGCTTGGCTTCGGACACCAACATGGTTTTTTAGCTTTACTTTGTCCAAAGTTCTCTCGACTGCGGACACGGCCGTATCTCTTTGGGGTTCCTATGTCGAAGTTCATCCAACATCGGACACCACCTCATTTTTTTGACCATGCCGTGTCCGAAGATCATCCAACATCGGACACCACCTCATTTTTTTGACCATGCCGTGTCCGAAGATCATCCGACTTCGGACATCACCAAATCTTTTTGGTATTGCCGTGTCCGAAGTTCATCCGACTTCGGACATCACTTCATCTTATTGGAATTGCCGTGTCCGAAGTTCATCTGACTTCGGACATCACTTCATCTTTTTGGCCTTGCCGTGTCCGAAGTTCATCCAACTTCGGACACCACTTCATCTTTTTGGTATTGCCGTGTCCGAAGTTCATCTGACTTCGGACATCCCCAAATCTTTTTGGAATTGCCGTGTCCGAAGATCATCCGACTTCGGACATCCCCAAATCTTTTTGGTATTGCCGTGTCCGAAGATCATCCAAC
>NZ_JBALNF010000063.1:0-23756 GCF_036962465.1 Neobacillus vireti | reverse complement strand
GTACAAACAGCTAGCAGATTTGATTCTGAAATCACTTTAGAATATAAAGGGAAAACCGTTAATCTAAAATCTATTATGGGTGTAATGTCTCTAGGTGTAGGCCAAGGCGCAGACATTAAAATTGCAGCAGAAGGCAACGATGCTAACGATGCATTACAAGCGCTTGAAGATACAATGAAAAAAGAAGGATTGGCAGAATAATGACTTTTTTAAAGGGTATTGCTGCTTCAAACGGTATTGCAATCGCGAAGGCATACCGTCTTGTTGAACCGGATCTATCGTTTGAAAAAAAATCAGTTGAAGATGTAACAGCTGAAGTTGAACGATTCCGAAAGGCGATGGAAATTTCAAAATCTGAACTTGAAGCAATTCGTGAGAAGGCCCGCGTAGACCTTGGCGCAGACAAAGCAGCGATTTTTGAAGCGCATCTTCTTGTTCTAAGCGATCCGGAACTAAATGCACCAATTGAAGACAAAATTCAATCAGATCAAGTAAATGCAGAGTCTGCTTTAAAAGAAACAGCAGATATGTTCGTTATGATGTTTGAACAAATGGATAACGAATATATGAAAGAGCGGGCTGCGGATATTCGTGATGTAACCAAGCGTGTACTTGCGCATTTGTTAGGCGTTCAGCTTGTTAATCCAAGCATGATCGCTGAAGAGGTTATTATTATTGCAGAGGATTTAACTCCTTCTGACACAGCCCAATTAAATCGTAATTTTGTAAAAGGATTTACAACAAATATTGGCGGACGTACATCACATTCAGCTATTATGGCACGTTCACTTGAAATTCCAGCTGTTGTAGGTACAAAAACAGCGACAGAAGAAATAAACAATGGCGATCTTGTGATTGTTGATGGACTAACAGGGGAAGTACATATTAATCCAACCCCTGAACTTGTAGAACAATATCGTAAAACCCATGAAGAATATGAGCTGCAAAAAGCGGAATGGGCTAAGCTTGTGAATGAACCAACTATCTCTGCTGATGGCCATCATGTTGAATTGGCAGCTAATATTGGTACACCTAACGATTTAAAGGGTGTTATTTCTAATGGCGGCGAGGGTGTTGGTTTATATCGAACAGAATTTCTTTATATGGGCCGTGACCAGCTTCCAACTGAGGAAGAACAGTTCGAATCTTATAAAGCTGTCCTAGAAGGTATGGCAGGTAAGCCTGTTGTTGTTCGAACATTGGATATTGGCGGGGATAAAGAACTGCCATATTTAGACTTACCAAAAGAGATGAATCCATTCTTGGGTTTCCGGGCAATTCGTCTATGTTTGGAAGAGCAGGATATTTTCCGGACACAGCTTCGTGCACTATTACGTGCTAGCAGCTATGGGAATTTAAAAATTATGTTCCCAATGATTGCAACTTTAGACGAGTTCCGCTCTGCGAAGTCAATTCTTGAAGAGGAAAAAGCTAAGCTTCTATCAGAAGGTCAAACAGTAGCTGAAAAAATTGAGCTTGGAATCATGGTAGAAATTCCTTCTACTGCTGTTCTAGCCGATCAATTCGCTAAAGAAGTAGATTTCTTTAGTATTGGTACCAATGATTTGATTCAGTACACGATGGCTGCTGACCGTATGAATCAGCGTGTGTCCTACCTTTATCAGCCTTACAGCCCATCAATCCTAAGACTGGTTAAAATGGTGATTGATGCTTCGCATGCTGAAGGAAAATGGACAGGCATGTGCGGTGAAATGGCTGGAGATGAAACGGCTATTCCAGTTCTTCTTGGTTTAGGCCTTGATGAGTTCTCGATGAGTGCAACTTCTATTTTAAAAGCTCGTTCTCTTATTAGGAACTTAAAGAAATCCGATATGGAAAATCTGGCTAAAGAAGTATTAAACATGCAAACAACTAGCCAAGTTATCGAAGCTGTTAATAATGCTACAAAGTAAATAATATAGAAAAAAGACCAACTGCTAATAGTTGGTCTTTTTTTAACATAAAAATTTTGGAGTATTTAAAATTAACAGATATTATGTTTTAAATTAGGGAAAATAAGGTATTATTAAGGGTATAAGTATCTTTAATTTTTTATTTTTTATCCGTTTTATAGGTATAAAGAAGCAAAAAGTTCGAATAACTAAATGGGCCAAAAAGTACATATGATAATAATATGAGTTGATGGAGGTGAATGTGAATGGAACAAAAACCGCTGCACTATGATGGAAGTTCACAACTCAGCCAGGCTGCTGAGGCATTGATTAATGAACCCTTTCAAATGACTGATGAAATAAGACTTAACATTGGTCATAATCCTTTCTCTTTGGATACAAACGAATAATGTAAGGAAAAAGGAATTTGCCTAATTTGGTAAATTCCTTTTTAGATTATAATCAGCCTTTTTGATTCATACTAAAATGACTTTAAAATTGACATGAAAGGTGAATGAACATGGCTAAAGTATTGTATATTACAGCTCACCCGCATGATGAAGCACAGTCCTATAGCATGGCAGTAGGTAAGGAATTTATCAATGAATATAAACAAGTGAATCAGAATGATGAAATAATCCACATAGATCTTTATAAGGAAAATATCCCGCATATTGATGCTGATGTCTTCAGTGGCTGGGGCAAGCTTCGTTCAGGTCAGGGTTTTGATCAACTTTCTGCTGATGAAAAAGCAAAAGTGGGAAGGTTGAATGAACTAAGTGATCAATTTGTATCAGCCGATAAATATGTATTCGTCACTCCGCTTTGGAACTTCTCTTTTCCGCCAATTATGAAAGCTTACCTTGATTCTGTTGCAGTAGCAGGGAAAACATTTAAATACACGGAAAAGGGACCAATTGGACTCCTGCCTGATAAAAAGGCATTACACATCCAGGCGCGTGGCGGTTTTTATTCTGAGGGACCTGCCGCACAACTTGAAATGGGTCATCGCTACATTGGTGTTATGATGAGTTTCTTTGGTATACCAAGTCTTGAAGGGTTATTTATCGAAGGGCATAACGCTATGCCGGAAAAGGCGCAGGAAATAAAAGAGAATGCCATTAACCGTGCCAAGGATTTAGCACACACTTTTTAATAAAGATATGGAAATGAGACAGGAAACTGTCTCATTTTTCTATTGTTTTTCCAAGAGTTTCCTCCTAATATCTTGTATAATAGAAATAAGATGAATTCAAAAGGAGGAATGGAATCCAATTCTTTTATGATAGGAAATGCCTATCGTGTAGACGGTGGTATGGTAGAAGGAATTTAAGTTGATTTATTATCCATAGATTAACCTTTCTTAACGTTTATTACCAATGTATTATGGCTAAGGTAAGAATAAAGGGAGTGTTATGGTTGAACAAGAAAATCCGGCTAATAGGTACCTTTATCATAGGAATCGTTTGTATTGGATATTTAAGTGGCTGCGGCTTACTCTATTCAAATGAACTGATTGTCAACCGCTATGCAGACGCCTTACTTACAAAAAATAATGAATTACAGTTCCGATTCCGAATTAATAATGATTTATTAGATGGTCACCAATTATATAAGGTGAAGGTAACCATCCACGATGATAAACTAGCTCGAGCTATTGGTAAAAGAGAGATTATTTATGGTGAGGAGCAAGTTCAAAACGGTGATTATTTAGAAACAAAAGGCCTCAGCGACAAGTATATATTTATGGACCCGCTTCCGTTAAAAGAGGATCTAGATATACAAGAACTTCGCAATTTGATTGAGCGGGATCAGGCTGTTTCGATTGAAGTATTTAATGACAAAGAAGTATTAGGCCGTGCGTATTTAACAAATTTTTCTTCTGAGTTATAAACATGTTTAAGAACTATTTATATGGGACAATCTTAGGATGTGCATAAATTTGGAGATGGAGCACTAAGACCGGACGTTCAACGTACCGGTCTTATTTATGTCAATTTTGCGGGGAAGTGGTAAAATGGAGAGAATTAGTTAAGGGAGGATGAGTTAATTTGTTAGTACCGAAAAATACAGTAATAGGGTTTATTGGAACAGGTGTAATGGGGAAAAGTATGGCAGGGCAACTATTAAAAGCTGGTTATCCTTTAGTCGTCTATTCTAGGACAAAGGGAAAAGCTGCTGAACTTCTGGAAAATGGTGCCGAGTGGGCAGAAACCCCAAAAGCGGTTGCAGAAAAGGCCAATGTTGTTTTTACCATCGTTGGTTACCCCTCAGATGTCGAGGACATTTACTTAGGTGAAAACGGGTTAATTCCAAATGGTAAAGCTGGTAGTTATTATATCGATATGACTACTTCATCCCCATCTCTAGCAAAGACTATTTTTGAAGCAGCCAAAACAAAAGGAATTCAGGCCATTGATGCTCCGGTTTCTGGAGGAGATGTGGGTGCTCGAGAGGCAACGCTCTCCATTATGGTCGGCGGTGAAGAGGGAGCCTTTAAAGCCGTTAAACCTTTATTTGAGCTTATAGGCAATAATATTGTTTATCAAGGAAAGGCAGGGGCTGGTCAACATACCAAAATGTCTAACCAAATTGCCATTGCATCAAACATGATTGGTGTTTGTGAAGCCATCATTTATGCAGAGAAAGCGGGATTAGACCCTGAAAATGTTTTAAAAAGTATTTCCACTGGAGCAGCAGGAAGCTGGTCTTTAAGCAACCTTGCGCCGCGAATGTTAAAGGGTAATTTTGAACCTGGTTTTTACATAAAACATTTTATTAAAGATATGAAAATTGCTTTAGCGGAAGCTGAGAGGATGGATATGCAAGTACCTGGATTATCGTTGGCAAGGTCATTGTATGAGCAATTAGCAGAAAAGGGTGAAGAAAACAGCGGTACACAAGCACTTTATAAATATTGGAAAAACGAATAGTGTGCGGCCATTTTTTGGCTCGAATAAATTAAACCTAACTTCAAGAAACTAATTCTTGATAGGAGGGATTATGATGGCTAAACGGACAAAAAAGAATGATCCGCAGCAAAAAAATAAAAAAGGCTTTGACTCGGCAGTATTAAACGAAGAATTTGCCCATGAAATGGGTTCTGCTGCTACTAATAAGATTCACAAAGATAAAGCGAAGAAAGAAAAAGCCTCTAAAAATAACGGTAAATATGAAGGTTAGAAAAGCGAAAGCGCCCTTTTAGCAGCGTATGGCCTGGAGTGATTCAACTGAGATAAAGGAAACACGAAGAGTTAAAGCTTTTTCAATGTAGACTTTTCGTAGGGAGAAACGCGAAGGACACTAGCTGCTGGGCGTAGGAGCTGGACCATTCTCAAAGCAAAATTATAGCTTTTCTTATCACAGTAAAACCCTCACAAGTCTTGTGAGGGTTTTATTTTGTAACCTTATTTCCATTTTTTGAAAAAGGATTCCATTTTGTTGAGTCCTTGTTCTAAATCAGCCATCGAACAAGCAAAAGATATACGAAAGAAACCTTCCCCATATTCCGAAAATGCACTGCCTGGAACGACGGCAACCTTGCTCTCAAGAGCAAGCTTCAGGGCAAAGTCAAAACTGTTTAATGGAATAGCGTCTGGGATTTTTACAAAAAAGTAAAAGGCGCCATCAGGCTTCACTACCTCTAGTCCCATAGCGGTTAAACGATTATTAACATACTCTCTTCTTTTGCTATACTCTTCTTTCATTATATCGGCATCATTGATGCCCGCCGTCAAAGCCTCATACGCGGCTTTCTGGGCGATAGAATTGGCACAGGACACATTATACTGGTGAACCTTTAAAATATGTTTGGTGAGGTATTCTGGGGCAAATAAAAAACCAATTCTCCAGCCTGTCATCGAATGTGATTTAGATAAACCGTTAATGACTATCGTTTTCTCTTTTAAAAAGCTGGCGATTGAAGTATGTTTTTGCTCAAAGGTAAGTTCACTGTAGATTTCATCTGCAAGGATAAAGATGTCCTTCTCTCTAATAAAATCTGCAATTTCTTTTAATTCACCGCTAGATAGACTCACGCCGGTAGGATTAGATGGATAAGGCAGGACAATACAGCGCGTTTTGTCTGTGATATATGGTTTAATCATATCTAATGTAAAACGGAATTGGTTCTTCCGTATATCAACGTGTACTGGGACGGCGCCCATCATCCGAATAATCGGCTCATAGCCTGGATAAATAGGTCCGGGCAATAAAACCTCTGCTTCTTCTCCAAGGATCGTCCGGAATGCAATATCAATCGCTTCGCTTGCACCCATCGTAACAATGACTTCTGATTCTGCTTTGTAGTGTAAATTATATTTTGTTTCAACAAATTCACATGCTGCTTTTCTCAATTCAAGCGTGCCAGCATTATGAGTATAGGAGGTAAAGTCCTCCTCGATTGCCCGAATTCCCGCTGCTTTTACATGTTCAGGAGTGGGGAAGTCTGGCTGTCCAATTGTAAAGGAGATAAGGTCTTCTATGTCTGCGACGAGATTAAAGAACTTTCTAATTCCAGAGATTTCAATGTTCTTAACGCTTTTATTTATTAAGTGGTCCATTATGTACATCCTTCCGCGATACAATAATTATCATGATTATAGACTATTTTGGGGGTGAAATACTACCATTCCAATTTATTCATTCATCCAAAATAAAAAAACGGTCCTAATTGTTGATTAAGACCGTTTTTTGCTGGTTATATATAAACTTTTTTTACTTTTAATATCCGTATGCCCAATCGATTTCATCTTCGTGCCAAAAAACTGGTGACACAGTTCCGAAATCTACTGTTTTGTTATTAAGTTTGCATAAGCAATTATTGCAATCACATTGCTCTTTGATGTTTTCGAAAAAGGAATGTTCAACATCTTCAATAAACGTAATGTTCCGTTCCTGAAAAAGGATAGCTGTTCCCTTCATTGTAAAGCACCTCTTTATTAGTTTAATTCTGCTTAATTTAGTACGTCATTATTGTAAGTCGAATTCATTATGTAGTCTATGAGTCACAAGAGTTGTTCACAAAATTCTCAATAAGATGTAGCAAAAATAAGAAATCGTTTTCACGAGGCAGTTGCTTGGCGAGGCAATTAGGCAGCAAATCGATGGTATCGAAAAAAATGAAAAAAGCCAGAACACCTTCTGGCTTTGGTTTGGATTTATTAGTAACGTTCACCTAATTTTTTGAATATAGGTTTTTGGTAGGTTCGTTGGTTTGTTCGAGGGGAAGAAGCTTGATTCTCCCATTCAGAAATGCCTGTATAGGATTGGAGCAGGGCTTTAGCTGCACTAAGTGAGATATGAGCCTTGGGATTTCTAACATTGCCATCTAGTTTTCCGAGATGGGGAAGATCCTGAAAATCTGATTTTGTAGGGGGAATATGAAATGTATATTTTCCACACTCAACAAGTACATCGGATTGCTGCTGACTATTTCGCGGATGATCAGAAAAATGGAGACCAATCTTCCTGGCCTTTCCTTCATCAATCAATTTTTTTAAGGATTCCTGTTTTAATTTGTATAAAAATTTGGGGTTAATGGCTGTTTTTGCATGGCGATTTACGATAAAAACAGCTTGGGAGAGGTTCTCAATCGTTAGATTTAATTTAGTTCGGGGATAACTCTGATCATGATTCAACATATGGACTCCTTTCATTCTGTAAAAACATCTATATTATACCTTTTTTTTAGGAAAATAGAAATAAGTTGAAAATATTTTCCCGCTCTTCGTACATCTTACCTAGATGATTTAAGTGTAAAAATCGTCAGCTCAGGTTTAGCCATAAACCGAAACGGCAGACGTGTTGTCCCTATCCCTCTATTAACGTAGAGAGTCAAGGGATACCTCCCTTCTATTCTAAAGAGACCCTCAGGATATAATTGCGCAAATGGGGGAATTATCAGTGCCCCTAGAATGGGCAGTTTAACTTGTCCACCATGACTGTGTCCACTAAGCTGCCAATGAATAGGATATCTTGAAGCGGCCTCTGCAAGGTCAGGTGCATGAGATAACAATAGGTTAAAGTGATTGTTTTGTACATTTTTCAAGGCTAATGGTAAGTCAGGATTCCCTAACATCGCATCATCTATTCCAATCAAGTAAAAGCTGCTTCCATCTTTTAATTTAATTGCTATAGACTGGTTCAAAAGAACTTTAAAGTTAGTAGATTCCATGATATTTCGATATATTTCTGATCCATAACCACCGTGGTCATGGTTGCCATAAATGCAATACTTCCCAAGAGGTGCATGTAATCGGTCCAAAAGTGGAACTAAATCATTTAATTTAGAATACTTGTTGGGTTCATCCATTAAATCACCCGTAAATAAAATAATGTCCGGATTTAAGTCGTTTATTTTGGTCACTAACTTTTTAAATTGTGCTAAATCGTAGTGAAAACCAAGATGAGTATCGCTAAATTGAATAATTTTTGTACCTTCAAAACTTTTTGGGATTAATGGGTGATTCATATCCAATTCGTTTATTTCCAGCAGGGAGGGCTCAATGCGATTGGCATAAAAATAGCCCCCTGAACTTAATCCGAGAACGGTCAGGAATGAACCGATAATTCGTTTTAAAAACGTTCTTCTTGTTTGCTTTTTAATCATAGTATAACCATCCTGCCTTTTTAACGATAAAAGTATATCTCAGTCTAATGAAAAGGTTGTCTGTATGTGTTTATTCAAAAAAAAGTGAAAAAATGCTAAAAAAGCAGTCAAAAAAGACTGCTTTCTATTTATAACTAACCGCACGTGATTGTAATGCCTTCCATGATCTTATAAATTGTTCCTTGTCTACCTTTACTTGTTTTCGTCCTGATAATGGATCATTTAAATATACATGATTGGTATCATATCCTACTAATACCACTGCGTGCAAATCAAGGGGTGTTTTGATGAAATGATTACCATGATACCAGCCTTCCCAGCGGTCGGGCAGACGGTAATCTCCAGTCGTCCAAACCACAACGGGATAACCTGTGGAAACATGCGCTAATACGCTGTCAAAGGGCTGATTTGTTAAATTTACAGCTCTTCCGGGAAGTTTTTGATTGATTAGCGCAACCATTGGCTGATCAAATACCGCATAGCCGGCACGTCTTCCAGTCATGTCCCCAACAAATCCATCAGCAGGGTTCCCCCAGCGTAATATATCGCCTCTAGCCGATTTAATGAGCGGGTCCGGGTCTTTCTGAATCCTTCGGTATAAATCCATTTTATCTGTTTTGACGCCAGCGTAATCTAAGACCATTGCTAGACTGGTCACTTCACAGCCATATCTTAATTCAGGGTTTTGTTTAATTAACACCACATTTAGTAAAGTGGATGATTTTCTTGGAATAGTACTAACCGTCTGATTAACTTTTTTCTGTCCCTCTATATTCGTTATCTGCTCTGATACATCATTAAGGGTGTAAGATTTCCGGCTAGCCCTGTCGAGTGCCGCTTCCTGTTTACTGTTGCTTTTTATGTTTGTAGTGTCTGTAATTTTTAATTTTTGGAATTCCTGTGGGTTTGAAACAGTATTTGAGTGGCTGCAGCCCATCATAGTCAGTAAAGATGTTAATAAGTATAAACCTTTCACAAAACACTCTCCTTTGGGAAGCACTGACTATAGGTTATGATTGTATCATGGATGCTATAATGGTATCCTTTTGGAAAAGAACGAGATGGGGAAATTAAGCGTATGGTATAATGAGAAAAATTAGATGGAGGAAGTCGGATGGATGCATTGGAAATCTTATCGGATCTTGAAAATGTTTTTCCTTATTTTCAACCGATATTTAATGCGGATGAGCAGAGTGTAATTGCTTACGAAGTATTGGGACGATACCAATCAAAGGGAAATGTCATTAGTCTGGGACCATTTTTTCATGATGATCAAATCCCTGATGAATATAAATATGAAGTGGACTTATTAGTAGTAAAGAAAGCACTCGAAAAAGTTTTAGGTCTTGACGAGGATATCCTGATTTTTTTAAACCGAAATGCAGAGTTATTGATGTATGGACACGGAGAACCGTTTTTACAAGAGTTATTGGAATTTGAAAAAAGGGGACTCCGTTTAAGCCGGATTATTTTAGAAATTTCTGATCGGAATTATCAAGGGGATTTAGACCAATTTGATCATCTCCTTCACTATTATCGAACATATGGGTTAAAGATTGCGATGGCCAGTATTGGTGATGAAAGTCATTACTTTGAGCGGATTGGACAGCTTGAACCCGATATTCTAAAAATAAACCTTCAAGCACTAAAATCAACAGCTATAGGGGTGAATTTTAATGATGTCTTGTTCTCCTTGTCACTTTTGGCAAGGAAAATAGGGGCAACTCTTCTTTTTGAGAATATTGAAATGAATTATCAGCTCCAGTTTGCATGGAAAAATGGAGGGCACTATTATCAAGGTTTTTATTTACATCCCCCAACAGATGAATTTATTAATCGGGATCTTCTTAAGTATCGCTTAAAGGAGAAATTTCATGATTTTATTGCCTATGAAAAGCGGAAATTAGAAGCTGTATATACTACAGTTGAATATTTCCAAACCATGGTTCAGGACATAGTGAATAAAAATAAAAAGGCAGGATATGAGGCGTTATTCCAGGCGTTGATTAAGGAAATGGATGACATTGCTTTTCGGATGTATGTATGTGATGAAGATGGTTTCCAGAAATCAGCCAATATTTTTAAAGGGGAAAATGGCTGGATGACTCAATCCGTATACTTAAATAAAAATTGGAGCTGGCGGCCGTACTTTCTGGAAAACATTATTAAGATGCGGCATGAACAAAAGGGCAGATTATCCGATTTATATGGTGATATTGAAACAGGCGAAACGATTCGGACCTTCTCTTTCCCAATGAACGATAACGAATATTTATTTATTGATATTTCCTATCGATATTTATTTGAGCATGACCAATTATTGTAATAATTGGGCGGGTATAGAATGATTTATGAAGTGGAATTTTAATGATAACGTTCATTAGAAGGAGTCCTGCTTATGAATCTTTTTGAAAATATCCTTTCCATTGTGATTATTGGTGTACTTGCCTTTTCACTCATCCACACTTTTTCCGTTGCGAGACAGCATAAGGCAGTCGAAGGAAACTTAGATACAAAAATTTCAGAACATGTCCAAAAGAGTCCGTATACAAAAAATCCGATTTTTCTGGCATATGGAATCTTTTTTGCTCTAGCATTGTTCATTATTCTTTTTTTTGCCATAACATTTTATTGATAGGTCTCCTGCTAAAGGGGCCTATTTTTTCTTGTTTGTTAAAAAAATCATGATTTCTTCATTTTTATTTGGACAAATGTGGTCTATTATCTTATTCTTTTAATATTGGCATAAAAACTTGGCTGTCAAATTTTGAAATCATTTGACTAGGATAGAAAGATGCCAAATGAGAAACATAACTGTAGACAGTTTGTTTGTGTTAAAAGGAGGATAATTTGATGTCACAGCTACAAGGTATATTAACTAGGTTAAAGAACCTTCAGGAACAATCAACGAGTGGAGAACCAGCACAACGTTATTTTGAGGTAAATGGTGAAAGAAAGTGTCAGGTAACCTTTCATCCAAAGACTGAAACATTTGAATTGGAAATCTATAACGAGAAGGAAAAACCAAAAAGATACCAATTTGATAACATTGATATGATTACAATTGAAATCTTTGATTTAATTCAGTAGGAGCCTTTCATGGTTCCTTTTTTTCTGTAGAAAACGGTTTTAAAATTAACCCGGACTCCTGGAAACTGTGATAGAATAGGTCTGTAGAAAAACATAATTGAGGAGTATTCGACGTATGATTAGTCTTCCTAGCGGGGAATTCTTAGAATTAACAATTAAACAATTAATGATACCATCTGAGCGCGTTGCTCATGTGCAAATCGGCAACAATCTGGAGCATGCCCTATTGGTATTGACGAAAAGTGGTTATACCGCTATACCTGTCTTAGATCCACATTATAAGCTACATGGGCTGATCAGCACCCCTATTATAATGGATTCTATTCTCGGGCTTGAACGGATAGAGTTTGAACAGCTGGAAAACAAACGGGTCGAAGAAGTGATGAAAAGCTCTATTCCCCGCGTGGGAATATCAGCATCTATCAGTCAATGTTTAGACTTGTTAGTCAACCAACCATTTCTTTGTATTGAAAATGAAGAGGGCTTTTTTGAAGGGATTTTACCAAGAAGCACTGTATTAAATCAACTAAGTAAAGTCGTTAAGAGATATAAAAAATAGCCGTTAGCGCGCTGCTCCCATTTGGGAGCTCTATTTTTTTACGATAAGAGGTGGGCAATGAGTATGGATATTGATACGTTTGGAACTCCGAAAAGCAAGCAAACCAAAAAGTCACTCGTACTAGCTTCGGTAATGCTCGCCATGTTCATGGGGGCAATTGAAGCCACAATTGTTTCGACAGCTATGCCGGCAATTGTGGCAGATTTGGGTGGGTTTACCTTATATAGTTGGGTGTTCTCTGCATACCTTTTAATGAACTCGGTTACAGTTCTGATTTATGGAAAACTATCTGATTTATTTGGGAGAAAACCAATTTTAACGATTGGAATTATCATTTTTTTAGTTGGTTCGATACTTTGTGGGTTTGCTGGTTCCATGAAAACACTGATTATTTTTCGGTTGATTCAGGGCTTTGGGGCAGGAGCTGTTACACCAATTGCTACAACCATTGTAGGGGATATTTATACTACTGAGGAACGAGCTAAAATTCAAGGCTATCTTTCTAGCGTTTGGGGGATATCTGCCATTACAGGGCCTGCCGTCGGCGGCTTACTCGTTCAATATGTCAGCTGGCATTACGTATTTTGGATTAACATTCCGCTTGGATTGTTATCATTGGTTGGTCTTTGGTTATTTCTTCATGAAGATATTGTAAAGAAAAAGCACGAAATAGATTATTTTGGAGCGATCCTTTTAACCATCACGATTTCAACCCTTATGTTTATTCTTATTGAAGGGGAGAGCCGCTGGTCATGGGGATCATGGCAGTTAATTGGCCTGCTGCTAGTAACGGCTATAGCTTTAATTGCCTTTGTCATTCAAGAAAGCAAAGCTGCTGAACCAGTTATGCCATTTTCCATTTGGAAGGAACGATCCATCTTTATCGCCAATATTACATCCCTGACATCTGGGATTATCTTAATTGGGATATCAAGCTTTTTACCAACCTTTGTTCAAGGTGTGATGGAACAAACACCGATTGTGGCAGGATTTACATTAACTACGATGTCAATCGGCTGGCCAATTGCATCCACCCTTTCTGGAAAAATGCTCATTTCCATCGGATATCGAAAAACTTCTATTATCGGCGGTGCGTTTTTAGTACTGGGAAGTGTTGCCTTTATAACAATGTCTGCCTCTTCGGGACCGATTTGGGCAGCTGTCGGCTCTTTTCTTGTAGGGGCAGGAATGGGATTTACTTCAACAGCCTTCATTGTTTCGATTCAAAGCACTGTTGAATGGCAGCAGCGGGGAATCGCAACTGCCGCAAATATGTTTATGCGGAACTTAGGGAATACCATTGGTGCCGCTTTATTAGGTGGTGTTTTAAATAATAGAATGACTCATTTTTTTGCAGAGAATAACAAGTCTTTAACTGTTGAGGATGCCAATAAGCTATTAAAGGTCGGCCAACGAAATCAATTGCCTGCTTCTGTGAGAACGATTTTACAGGACGGGCTGACCTTCTCTTTACACTCTGTTTATTACGTTGTATTGACCTTTGCCGCTATCAGTATGCTTTTAATCTTATTTATTCCTAAAAAGAAATTGGAATCATAGTTCTTTAGACAAAAAAGAGAAAGGAGGCTTTGACCTTGTCTTCCATATCAGAATTTCAGTTATTGTCGGTTTTAGCTCAGGAAATGAATATGAGAAAGGCTTCAGAACGGCTGTTTGTATCGCAGCCGGCTCTTTCGCAACGTTTACAAACTATTGAGAAGGAATGGGGAACAAAACTATTTATCCGCTCACAAAAGGGGTTATCACTAACACCTGCCGGGGAACATGTCATTGATTTTGTAAATGAGATTTTAACAAAACAGGAAAAGGTCCGTGAAACGATTGATTCCCTTCAAGAAGGTGTCTCTGGTACATTAAAAATTGCTGTGGCTTCCATCGTAGGGCAGAATTGGCTTCCAGAAGTTTTAAAAAAATTCATTGATAAATATCCACAAGTGAAAATCTCATTAGTAACAGGCTGGAGCAGTGAAATTCTAAAATCTTTATATGATGACCAGGTACATATTGGGATTATCCGCGGAACTCCTGATTGGAAAGGGATAAAAGTGCATCTTTTTAATGACCCTCTTTATCTTGTCGATCGAGAAATTACCCAGCCGGAGCAAGTTTTAAAGACCGACCGGCCTTTTATCCAATTTAAAAGTGATTCTAACTACTATCAAGAAATCCAAGATTGGTGGATGCTAAAATTTAAAACATCTCCAAAAAGAACGGTTGTCGTCGACCAAATCGAAACGTGTAAACAGATGGCTTTTAATGGCATAGGTTACGCTATATTGCCATCGATCACTCTTAGAAAAGCGGATCGGGGTATTTTTAAAATCCCTTTAGTCGATGAGAATAATGAACCGTTAAAACGCGATACTTGGTTATTAGGATATGAGTCTGCATTCCAATTGAAACAAGTTCATGCCTTTATGGAACTAATTAAGGAATATATCGCTGAATCTTCTGAAGGTTAAGGTTGTTTTTTTCTTGTTTTCAGTCCTTTTGTTTGTTAAAGTATTTTTTAGTACATGAATAGGGGGCAAGTTAGAAAAATGATGGATGCACATGAAATTATATCTTTTATTGCAAATAGTAAAAAATCTACACCTGTTAAGGTTTATTTAAAAGGTGATTTAGAAGGTATTGAGTTCGGAAACGAAGCAAAAGCCTTTATTAATGGAAATACAGGTGTTGTTTTTGGCGAATGGGCTGAAATTAATACAGCATTAGAAGCTAATAAAGGTAAAATTGAAGATTTCGTTGTCGAAAATGACCGACGTAATTCAGCCATTCCATTGTTAGATACAAAGCATATTAATGCAAGAATCGAGCCAGGTGTCACTATCCGTGACCAGGTAGAAATTGGCGATAATGCTGTTATTATGATGGGGGCCGTTATCAATATTGGTGCTGTTATCGGCGAAAAAACAATGATTGATATGGGGGTAGTTCTTGGCGGAAGAGCAACTGTCGGAAAGAACTGTCATATTGGAGCAGGAACGGTATTAGCTGGTGTAATTGAGCCGCCTTCCGCACAACCTGTTATCATTGAAGATGATGTTCTAATTGGTGCTAATGCAGTCGTGCTTGAAGGTGTAAAAGTTGGGAAAGGCTCTGTTGTTGCTGCAGGAGCAGTAGTAACAAAGGATGTACCGCCTTATACAGTTGTTGCTGGTACACCTGCAAAGAAAATTAAAGATATTGATGAAAAGACAAAATCAAAAACAGAAATCATGCAAGAGCTTCGTCAATTATAGGCGGACAAGCATGGAATGATTGAAAGCGTGGATCTAAATCCACGCTTCTTCTATCGAGATAGAAAGGTAGGTATCATATGAAATCATTAATCGACATACGCAGGGATCTACATCAAATACCGGAACTCGGTTTCCAAGAATTTAAAACTCAAAGCTATCTTTTAGCAACAATAGAATCTTTCCCGCAAAACCGGATTTCCATAAAAAAGTGGAAAACAGGATTACTAGTAAAGCTTGATGGACTGAACCCCTCAAAAACCATAGGTTATAGAACAGATATTGATGGTCTGCCAATCACCGAAGAAACGGGTTTAGATTTTTCTTCGTCACTCAAAGAAAGGATGCATGCCTGCGGTCATGATTTTCATATGACAATTGCTTTGGGTGTGCTGTCTCACTTCATACATAACCCTATAAACGACAATCTTCTATTCCTGTTTCAACCTGCCGAAGAAGGCCCTGGGGGAGCAGAACCTATGTTAAAATCGGAAGAAATACAAGAATGGATGCCCGATTTAATATTTGCCCTTCACATTGCACCGGAGTATCCAGTTGGGACAATCGCTTTAAAAGAAGGTTTATTGTTTGCCAATACGTCTGAATTATTCATAGATCTAAAGGGAAAAGGCGGACATGCTGCCTACCCGCATCAAACAAATGATATGGTTATTGCTGCCTGTTCTCTTGTTAGCCAGTTGCAAACGGTCATTTCAAGAAATGTTGATCCATTAGATAGTGCTGTAATCACGATAGGAAAAATAACTGGCGGGACCGTCCAAAATATTATTGCTGAAAAGGCAAGACTTGAGGGAACGATTAGAACTTTATCTCCTGAAGCAATGAAGAGGGTAAAACATCGAATTGAAGCCCTTGTTAAAGGGATTGAGACCGGGTATGAGTGTGAAACTATGATTGATTATGGCTCGATGTATCATCAGGTTTACAATACTGAATCGGTGACAAGGGAATTTATTGAGTATATTAGAAACGAAACGGATGTAACAGTAGTTGAGTGCAGGGAGGCCATGACAGGGGAGGATTTTGGCTATATGCTTAAGGAAATCCCTGGGTTAATGTTTTGGCTCGGTGTAGATTCGCCGTATGGACTTCACCATGCCAAACTTAATCCCAATGAAGAAGCAATCGATGTAGCTGTCAGGGTATTGACAAGTTATATCTCATATAAAGGCAACTAAGCTTGATGGCTGGCAAGTCAGATTACTTTCTTCAAATTGGTTAATTGTGCTAAAATAAAAAGGAATAATGTTACATATTGTCGTTTATTCTCACGGAAATAGGAAAAACTGACTAAGGGGAAATTGAGATTGTAATTAATAATAAATACTTATTTAAATTAATTATAATTTAATATTTACTCAAGGTAGAATTGTCCTATAATGAGGATTGTAAAGGATGGCCCATATTAATGGCTGTTCAAAATCTCATTTAAATAATTTTTGGAGGGATTTTAATGCCAGAACGCATGGTAGGCAAACAAGCACCACGCTTTGAAATGGAAGCCGTATTACCAAACAAAGAATTTGGAAAAGTAAGCCTAGAAGAAAACATGAAAAACGATAAATGGACAGTATTGTTCTTCTATCCAATGGATTTTACATTTGTTTGTCCAACCGAAATCACGGCAATGTCTGATCGCTTTGAAGAATTCGATGACCTAGATGCAGTGGTTGTTGGTGCTTCTACCGACACTATTCATACCCACCTTGCTTGGATTAATACAGACCGTAAAAACAATGGTCTTGGCCAATTAAATTACGCACTAGCTGCTGACACAAATCATGTAGTCTCACGTGATTATGGCGTGTTAATTGAAGAAGAGGGAGTAGCCCTCCGCGGTCTATTCATCATCGATCCAGAAGGTGAATTAAAATATTCAGTTGTTAACCATAACAATATCGGCCGTGATGTAGATGAAACATTACGTGTTCTTCAAGCATTACAAACTGGCGGCCTTTGCCCAGCTAACTGGAAACCAGGACAAGCGACATTGAATGCTTAATTGATCAAGGATAGACCTAACCTAAAGTGTTAGGTCTTTTTTAAAACAGGGGGTCTTATCATGAAATTACGCGAACAAATGCCAGAATTAGCTGGTGCAACCGAATGGTTAAATGGCCAGGTAACAAAAGAAGACTTAGTTGGTGAAAAACCAACTTTAATTCATTTCTGGTCAATTAGCTGTCATTTATGTAAAGAGGCAATGCCTCAAGTAAATCAATTCCGAGATGAGTATAAAGAAAAATTAAATGTAATTGCAGTTCATATGCCACGTTCAGAAGATGATTTGAACCTTGAGGAAATTAAAAAAGTGGCTGCGGAACATGGAATTACACAGCCAATTTTTGTTGACAGTGAACATAAACTAACAGAAGCGTTTGAGAATCAATATGTACCTGCTTATTACGTTTTTGACCGTGAAGGCAAACTCCGCCATTTTCAAGCAGGAGGCAGTGGAATGAAAATGCTCGAAAAGCGTGTCAATCGCGTACTAGATGAACTGGAAAAAACAGAATAAATATATATAGATGAACTGTCCCTTAACGGATAGTTCTTTTTTTGTCATGTAACCATGTAACCTTCGAAATAAATAAACGTCGATATGATTAAATAGAAAATGAGGGGGCAAGCAGATGAGAAGGTCTAAAAGGGCCATATCGATTTTGTTCATGGTTATGTTAATTGGTCTGGCTGGATGCAGCAGTTCGGGGAATAAGGATGAAAGTGCAAAATTGAGTACGGAAAGCAAAGAAGTAATGGACTCTGGTCAGTCTGCAAGAAATGAAGAATCGTTGACCTCAACTGATCGTAACCCAGAAAAATCGGTGAATGCAGTAAAAGTTAAAGTAGAGAATCAGATGGTTATTTATCAGGCGGAGCTCGAGCTACGTGTGAAAAATTTTGACCAAACTCTGCAAAACCTAGAAAGTAGAGCAAAAAGATATGGTGGTTATATAGCAGAATCGACTGTAGCCAAAGATGGGAATGAACAAGTAAGCGGCAGTTTGAAATTGAGAATCCCTCAGGAAAACTTCCAGGACTTCTTAACTTATGCTGAGGGGGAGGCCGCTGAGGTTCTGCAGAGGAATATTAACGGGCAGGATGTTACTGAGGAATATGTTGACCTGGAATCGCGTTTAAAGTCTAAACGGGCAGTTGAAGAGCGTCTGCTTAGCTTTATGAAAAATGCAGGTAAGACAGAGGATTTACTGAAGATTTCTGCGGATTTAGCAACTGTTCAAGAAGAGATTGAGATTATCGAAGGAAGAATGAAATATTTAAAAAATCAGACGTCCTTTTCAACTGTGAACATCACCCTGCATGAAAGGAAAGTAGTGGTTCCTAATTTGGATAAGGATCAACTAAATACGTGGGAAAAAACAAAAAAACAATTTATGAAAAGTACAAATTTACTGTTAGCAGGACTCTCGGGGTTAGTTGTGTTTATTATCGGGAACCTGCCTGTTATGATTATTTTCATCCTAATGGGCTTTCTTGTTTATCTATATTATAATAAGAAAAAAAGCCACAACAGGCAGGAATAATTGTTTTAAGCTATCGTGTTTAATTTAAGATATATACAGACTTAGTTCTTATGGGGGAGTTTTTCTACATGAAAAAAAGTTTTGCAGTAATTGGGCTTGGAAGGTTTGGTGGAAGCATATGCCAAACATTAAGTGAAGAAGGAATGGAAGTACTAGGTATTGATATTAATGAAGAACGAGTCAATCAATACAGCATGATTGCTTCCCATGCAGTAGTCGGTGATACAACAGATGAAAATGTCTTGAAAAGTTTAGGGATTCGTAATTTCGATCATGTGATTGTCGCCATCGGTGATGACATTCAAGCGAGTATCTTAACCACCCTAATTTTGAAAGAACTAGGCGTGGCTTTTATTACAGCCAAAGCACAAAACGATTATCATGGTAAAGTACTTAAGAAAATTGGGGCTGATCAAGTCGTTCACCCTGAAAGGGATATGGGAAAACGGATAGCTAACAATATTGCTTCTAATAGTGTGCTGGACTATCTTGAACTATCTGCTGAACATAGTATTGTGGAGATTGTTGCAAATAAAAAACTAAGCGGAAACACAATTATGGATTTAGATATACGCAAGAAGTACGGGTTAAATATTGTTGCAATTAAAAGAGGAGAAGAGATTATCGTCTCACCTCAAGCAAAAGAAACCATTAACAGTAATGATATATTGATTGTCATTGGCAATGATCACGATATCGACCGGTTTGAGAAACGAGTATTAGAATAGAAAAAAGCGGAAGGCCTCGGCTCTTCCGCTTTTCTCGTCGCTTGGTGTTAACTGTTAATAAAAGGACTGTTTACGTCCAGCTCCAGCGCCTAGCCCCTCGATGGTCTACAGCCACTCAGGAATGAAGGCAAAGAACGCCTTCATTCCCTGAATGGCTTATGCTTGTCGGGGCTGTTCACTGCGCTTTAAGTCTGATCTTTATACTTCCATAATGATTGGTAAAATCATTGGTCTGCGTTTTGTCTTTTCGTAAAGGAAAGGTGCAAGTGTATCTGTGATCTCATTCTTAATTTCAGACCATTGGCTCGTTTTTCGTTCCATCACTTTATTTAAGTGTTTAGTGATCAGGTTCTGAGCGTCATTGATTAAATCGCCTGATTCCCTCATGTAGACAAATCCTCGGGAAATAAGGTCGGGGCCTGATGAAATTTTAAATTCTTTCATATTGATACTAACTACTACAACGACTAAGCCTTCTTCTGAAAGAATACGTCTATCCCTTAAAACAATATTGCCGATGTCGCCTACACCACTGCCGTCAATATAGACTGAACCGGAAGGGATTTTTCCAGCAACTTGTGCCGTGCTATCAGATAGAGCCAGTACTTCACCATTGTCCATAATAAAACAATTTTCTTCCTCAACCCCACAATCAACCGCAAGCTTGGCATGCATTTTTTGCATCCTATATTCACCGTGAATGGGCATAAAGAATTTAGGCTTAATTAAGCGCAGCATTAATTTTTGTTCCTCTTGTCCACCATGTCCAGAAGTGTGGATGTTACTTAACTTACCGTGGATTACTTCAGCTCCGGCGCGGTACAACATATTTATGGTCCTGCTTACGCTAATAGTATTCCCAGGAATTGGAGAGGACGAAAAGACCACAGTATCACCAGGAATAATTTGAATTTGTCTGTGGGTTCCATTTGCAATCCTCGACAATGCCGCCATTGGTTCGCCCTGACTGCCTGTACAAAGTATTGTCACTTTTTCCGCAGGTAATCGATTAATTTGATTTGATTCTATAAATGTTTCTTTAGGGGCCATAATATAGCCTAATTCAAGCCCGATATTAATAGCCGCTTCCATGCTGCGGCCAAACACAGCAACCTTTCTTCCGTTCACAACAGCTGCTTCTACTACTTGCTGCAGTCTGTGAATGTTTGATGCAAAGGTTGCAAAGATAATCCGGCCATCCACTTTTCTGAAAATATCATGGATACTTTCACCCACACGGCGCTCGGACATGGTGAAATCAGGAATTTCGCTATTTGTACTATCCGATAGAAGGCATAGAACCCCTTCCTTGCCTATTTCAGCCATTTTGGTTAAATTAGCTGGTTCACCTACGGGGGTAAAATCAAATTTAAAATCACCTGTATGGACGATTTGTCCTGGAGGGGTTTTTACAACAATACCATAGGAATCAGGAATACTGTGGGTGGTACGGAAAAACGTTACGGATGTTTTGCGGAACTTAATGATATCGTCTTCTTTAATTTCAATCAGTTTAGCATTTCGTAATAATCCGTGCTCTTCTAATTTATTTTTAATTAACCCAAGGGCAAGTTTGCCGCCATAGATCGGAATATTTATTTCACGAAGTAAATAAGGGATACCGCCAATGTGGTCTTCGTGTCCGTGGGTTACGAATAATCCTTTGATTTTTTCTTCGTTTTTAACTAAATAAGTGTAATCCGGGATAACATAATCGATCCCTAATAATTCATCCTCCGGGAATTTAATACCGGCATCGATTAATATAATTTCATCTTGGAACTGAACTGCATACGTATTTTTGCCTATTTCCCCTAAACCACCCAAGGCAAAAACAGCAGTTTGATCATTTTTTACAAATTTCATAAATTATCCAATCTCCAATACTTTAAAGTCTTCATTTTGTTGTTCATATTCTAAATAAGCTCCGTTAACTTCTTGTACATGTTCTACATTAAAACCGCGGTCAGCGATTTTTTTTCGTACATCTCTTACCGATTCACCTTCAACAAAAATAGTTTTAGTGTTTTCTCTAACGGGAACTTCTGTAACCTTTTCTTGATAATATACTTTAAATATCATGACAATTTCGCTCCTTATTGAATCATAACTTTTTCTATTATATAAAATATTTTCATCTTTTTCATTTATTTTCTTTGGGGACGCCGTGGACTATATATGAAAAGTATGTAAATTTAATTCGTATTACTACAATTTACAATAATGAAGGAGCCCTTCGCAAGTTTGAAGGGCCCTTTAAAGAATTAGGCAATAGATTTTTTTCTAAGTAAATCGTTCCACTGTTTTAAGAGCTTCTTTCTTAGCTTCTTTAACATAGTGGATCATCTCCTTACCTTTATTTTATACGAACCTTGTCCAAAGTAAAGCAGGCTATGGCAGATAATTGAAATTTTTTTACTGTAGATATTTTTTTACTATTATTATATGAGGAAAATTAGGTATTCTTTCATGGTATAAGATGGAATAATAGTGAACAAAAAAACACTGGCCTAATGAAAAGGCCAGTGTCCTATCTTTCGATGGAGATTGCTCCTTCGACCGGTTTAAAAGGATCCTTTTTATCAATATAGTCATAAAACATAATGCCATTAAGATGGTCAATTTCATGCTGGAAGCAAATTGCAGGCAGACCTTTTAGACGAAGTTTAACTTCCTCTCCCTCAAGAGTCACTCCTTTAACAGTAATCCGAGCATACCTTGGAACATATCCTGGAATGGCTTCATCCACTGATAAGCAGCCCTCCCCAGATTGTAGGTAGGCTTTCTCAACCGAATGACTGACAATCTTGGGGTTAAATAATGCATAGCTGTATAAAGTTCCTTTATCGTCAGTGAGATGTACAGCAATCATCCTTTTTGACACATTTATTTGCGGAGCAGCTAAACCAATCCCTGGACGAAGGCTATATTTACTGGCAATTTCGCTGTTTTGGCTGTTTATAACGTATTCTAAAAGACTGGCTAAGGTTTGTTTATCCTCTTTGGATGGCGGTAATACTACCTCTGCTGCCACTTTCCGAAGGGTTGGATGCCCGTCTCGAATGATATCCTCCATTGTTAACATGAACATTTCACTCCTATAGTTCCATAAAGTTAAGTCACCAGGATTAGTCTATCAAACAATAGACAAAAAGTTAATAAATGTTTCCTATTGAATTTTGCTCGACATTCGTTGTTTAGGATATTGTCAAACAAACTTTATACAGATATAGTAGGAATTGCAATAGTAAGGAGGTTAGAAATTGTTAGTAAAAGGAAGAAGCAGTATGCTTTTAATCGTCGCGGCTATTATTTTTATTTTATCAGGATGTGCAGAAAAAAAGACCACGACAGAAAAAATGTATGATGTACTGGAAAATGTTGTTAATAAAGAAAAGGTATTTGAGGAACAGCAAGAACCATTAGTTGCTTTAGAAAAACAAGAAAAAGATGTATATGACCAAATTATTAAACAAGGTATGAAAGAATATGATCAGATTGTCAAGCTTTCAGATGAAGCTCTTGCCTTAGCAGACAAACGAAAAGACCGTTTAGAGCAAGAAACGACAAGCCTAAAAGAATCCGAACAGGAATTTTCAAAAGTTGCTGATTTAAAAAAGCAATTAGAGGATCCTGCATTAAAGGAACTGGCAGCTGAACTTTATAATATTATGATGAGAAGATATGAAGCACATAGAGATTTGTATAAGCAATACTCTCTGGCTCTCCAATATGATAAAGAATTATATCAAATGTTTAAAAATAAAAATCTGCCCCTTGAAGATTTAGAAGCCCAAATCAATAAGCTGAATGAATCGTATCAAAAGGTATATGCTGCAAATGATCAGTTTAATAAATATACGGAACAATATAATGAAAAAAAACTTTCCTTTTATAAAAAGGCAGGACTAAAAACAAAGTAGATCTTAAATCGGCTGACCAACAGCCGATTTTTTCTATATTATAACAAGTGTCTAAAATGTGACATTGTGTATAACAGTTTGCTTGATTTACTGATACAGTTATTTTAAGAGAATTAATTTTAAGG
>NZ_JBALNF010000062.1:76273-98919 GCF_036962465.1 Neobacillus vireti | reverse complement strand
GACTTATACAGTAATTTTTTGTATACTATAGCCTAGTTTTACTTGTAAAATCAAGCTTCTGGAGGTCTTCCCTTGGAATTCAACTTTAAGAAAAATCTTATAATTCTTTTAATTACACAATTCTTAATTGTCTTGATATCTTTTATTCACCACCACAAAATTACCCTGATTAGCTATATCGATATATCTTTTTATGTTACTTCAGGGTATATTTTGTTATCTTTATTACTCTTTACAATCCATAGCGGATTTTATGATGTCATGTCAAAATCCCTAAATCTTTTCTTTTCCCCTGGGAAAGATAAAAGAAGATTTGAAGACATTCCTGGATTATCGGAATTAATAACATTAAATGGAAAGCCGTTCTTTCTTCATGGACTCATTACTGGACTATTAATGGCCGTTGCTCTCATTGTTCATTATGCTTAACTAACTTGAAATAACTGCTTGATTTCAGCTATAATATGACTAAACGCATATAATTTTTAAAAGCATTGATAAAGAGTAGTACGTATTTACCTTCGATTCAGAGAGTTTGTGGCCGGTGAAAACAAACGCGAAAAAATACCGAATGGACTTTTGAGCCTCTGCCTGAACCTTTTTCATCTTCTTTCTAATAGTAGGAGCAGACGTTTACCTTGCGTTAAAAGGACTTCAAAGCATCTATATTAAGATGACTTGATACTGAGTGACTCTTTTTGAGTAATTTAGGGTGGTACCGCGAACCATTCGTCCCTATAGTTTTTTAGGGATGAATGGTTTTTTTTATATATTTTTAGGAGGAAATCTTAATGAAAACAATTTTTTCAGGTATTCAACCAAGTGGAACTATCACTCTCGGGAACTATATTGGTGCTATGAAACAATTTGTGGAATTACAGCACGAATACAATTGTTTCTTTTGTATTGTCGACCAGCATGCGATTACCGTTCCACAGGATCCACAAACACTTAGGAAAAATATCCGCAGTTTAGCTGCATTATATCTGGCTGTGGGGATTGATCCGGAGAAGGCTACCTTGTTTATTCAATCGGAAGTTCCTGCACATGCTCAGGCAGGTTGGATTATGCAATGTATTTCCTATATTGGTGAGCTTGAACGGATGACACAATTTAAGGATAAATCATCTGGTAAAGAAGCCGTTTCGGCGAGCTTGTTAACTTATCCGCCATTAATGGCAGCTGATATCCTTTTATATAACACTGATCTTGTTCCTGTTGGTGAAGATCAAAAGCAGCATTTGGAATTAACACGGGACTTAGCTGAAAGATTTAATAAAAAATATAATGATATTCTTACTATCCCTGAAATCAGCTTGCCCAAGGTTGGGGCACGAATTATGTCACTTCAAGAACCAACTAAAAAGATGAGTAAATCTGATCCGAATAAAAAGGCATTTATAACCCCATTAGATGAGCCAAATCAAATTGTGAAGAAAATCAAGAGTGCTGTCACTGATTCAGATGGAATTGTTAAGTTTGATACGGTGAACAAACCTGGAGTATCTAACTTGTTATCCATTTATTCCATCCTTGGCGGAAAATCGATTGGAGAACTCGAAGAAATGTATACAGGAAAAGGCTATGGGGATTTTAAAGGTGATTTAGCGGATGTTGTGGTTAATTTTCTAAAACCAATTCAAGAGAGATACTACCATTTGTTGGAATCCAGTGAACTTGATGATATTTTAGACCGCGGAGCTGAAAAGGCAAACATGGTTGCCAGCAGAACCCTCAAGAAAATGGAAAAAGCGATGGGTCTAGGTAGAAAAAAGCGTTAATATTAAGAAAAGCGCAAGGCGCCCCACTCGGCGCCTTGCGCTGGGCATTTCTCGAAGATGACATTTATATATTTAAAAATGAAAAAGCCTGTCCAAAAGGTATGGTTGACATACCTTTTGGATCAGGCTTTTAATTTACTTTTGGACCATGCTCCATCTCCCAAAGTTTTTCAAAGAATGGCTGCCCTTTTATTAAATTTTCACAGAATGTTTCGTGGCGTCTTGACCAGCCATATTTTGTTTGCTCGAATAACTGTTCCCATGCTTCTTCAAAATTCATTTCTTGAATAGTCGAATATTGCTCTGGACACCATTCAGTATACCAATAGCGAACTTCCGCTTCGTTATTGGAAGTTAACAATTGGTCCAGAGCCATAAATAATAATTGTTTTAACTGTCGTTCTTTTCTTGTTAAGCCTCTCATCAAATCGGGATCTGGTGAAAGTATATGGAAGTCCTTTGTTTTAGGCTGTGCGTAAAAATGATATGGCTTTGCTTCATGCTGGCTTATCATTTCATAAACGAGCTGTTCCTGCCTAGGTATTAATCTGCTTTTTCGAATTGGAATATTGTAGCCAATTGTATCTACTGCAAGTATCCCCGTTCCATCCGTCACAACAAAGCAATAGTCGAGTTGAATTCTTTCATGGTTTTTTCTTAAGTACGCTTTTTGATAAATATCATCGAGAAGCTGTTGAGGTAACTCAGATAGATCATTCTCAATATAACCAAATAAGAGCGGTTCGACTTTAATAAGCGGCACTTGATCAAGCAGCTCTACTCCGTCATCCTTCCGCCATTCATGAAAGTGGCAAACATTATATCCGTTTTCCTCACCTTCAAACCAATTAACCCATACATCATGAAGATACAACATTTTACAACCCCTCACTTCAAGAAACTGTTTGTCAATCAGTATAGGCAGACCTCAGTTAAATTATTCCTTTTTATATATTTTGCTCCATTTGCTTTTACAAAAACATTTATAGTTATAAAAAAACTACCACTCATTATGGTAGATTTATCTTTTTGATTTTGGATTGAAGGCATCTTTTAATCCTTCGCCAATAAAATTAATCGATAGAATCGTAATTGTAATAATTAGTGCGGGTGGAACCCAAATCCAGAGTTTGAACTGAAGGACATCGGGCTCAGTTGCTGAATTCAACATATTTCCCCAGCTGGGTATTTCCTGCGGAACTCCAAAGCCTAAAAAGCTTAAGCCGGTCTCCGCCACAATCATCGTAGCAAATGTAATCGTAGCTTGAACAATAATGGTTGACAAAATATTAGGCAATAGGTGTTTAATAATAATTTTTGCTGGTGTGCAACCAATCGAAAGAGCAGCGGTAATATATTCGTTTTCTTTTTCAGCCAAGATTTTACTGCGGACAATCCGAGCAATTCCCCCCCAGCTTAACATACTGATCGTACCGATTAAAACCCATAGACCATTCACTTTTCCAAAAAGAATTGCATTCAGGACAATGACAAAAACAAGGAAAGGAAAGTTTAAAATAAAATCAGTAAACCGCATTAATAAACTATCAATTACTCCGCCAAAATAACCTGAGACCGAACCAATCAATGTTCCGATAACAATAACAAATAACGTACAGCTCAAACCTACTAACAAGGATATCCTTCCGCCATATAACAGCCTCGTAAACACATCACGGCCTGCCTTATCGGTACCAAGCCAATGCTTACTCGATGGTTCTAGTGACATCTCCCCGATATTAATCTTGGTTACATCCGCCGTTGTAATATACGGAGCCAAGAAGGAAACAATGGCCACTACAATTAAGAAAGCAAGGCTAATTATCGCTAGTTTATTGTTTACAAACTTTTTCCGGGCAATTTCCCATGGAGACAAACTTTTTTCACGGGGATTAATCGTTAATTTTGAATCTTTTTGTGTGATAATTTCCATGTTCTCCCCTCCTAATCTAACCTAATCCTTGGATCTACAACACCATACAATATATCTGCAATCAAGTTTCCAATTAGTGTTAAAAACGAGAACATCATGGTCAATGTCATTAAGACTGGATAATCCCTTGTTCCAACAGACTGTAAGAATAGTTGTCCAAGACCCGGATAAGTAAAGATTGTTTCGGTAATAATGGCACCCGAAATAATTGCTACTAAATCAAAGCCTAAGAAGGTAATGAGGGGGATAATCGAGTTTCTTAAAATATGAACATTATATATCTTTCTTTCCGGTGTCCCTTTTGCACGTGCAGTCCGTACAAAATCTTTTCGGCTGTTTTCAATAATGTCATTTCGTAAAAACTGAGTGTAACTAGCTGTACTCAATAGACCTAAAACGACTGCAGGTAAAAGTACATGATGGAGCCGGCTTTGCCAAAATTCAATTGTCCCCTCGGTCACACCAATATCCACTGATCCATTTGACGGAAACCAGTCTAATGTAAAAGAAAAAAAGAAAATAGCAAATACCCCGGCGATAAAGGAAGGGATGGATAATCCTAAATAATTTAATCCACCAATGATATTGTCACCAAGTGTATAAGGTTTCCTGCCTGAATACAGCCCCATAAAAAAAGCAAAAAGGTAGGTAATTATAATGGAGGAAAAGCCGAGTAATAATGTATTAGGAATTTTTTCTGAAATTATCTCTGCGACTGGAATTTTAAATCGGGTTGATTTACCAAAATCCCCCTGAATAAAATCCCCCATCCAGCGGACATATTGCTTTGGCAATGGGTCATTATAGCCCAATTTTGCACGCATTTCGGCAATATATTGTGGATTTGTATTTCTAGGGTCTATCTCTCCTGTGAGAGAATCACCAGGCATAAGTTTCGCCAATGTAAATACGACAATAGAGATAAGAAATAGCATGGGAATCATGCCCAAAATTCTTCGAAATGCATATTTAAGCATGTGCATTCTCCTCGTCTATAAACTAAGCTAAATCCATGGATAGTTGTAGCCTAATAAGGTAAATCGGGAGGAACAGAAACTTCCTTGTCTCCTCCCAAATTCGAGCTTTACTTTTTTAAAAGCATTATGAAATTTAACATAGAGGTGACCAAAGGATCTATTGCTTGATCCACCACTCGTTAGGCCGATTCATACCGGAAACATCGAATTTAACATTCTGAACACGCTTCGAGACCGCCATTGTTTCATCTATCTCTGCAATCGGCAATACAGGAAGCTCTTTCATAAATAGTTTTTGCCATTGTACATAAATATCTTTTCGTTTATTGTTATCTGTGCCCACTACACTTATATCAAGTGCTTGATCTAGAAGCTTATCACTCTCTTCATTTACCCAGCGTGGGTAGTTCCACATGGCTTTTGATCCCCAAAGTGGAGTTGGGTCAGGATCTGATCCAGTCTGCCATCCACCGAAGAATACTTCAATTGATTTATCTGCTTTATCAAGCATTTCATAATAAAGATTGACGTCTGTCATCGTTAATTTGGACTTTAAGCCGACTGCCTCCCAATATTGAGTTAAGGCCTTGGCACGTGATTCGAAAGTTGGGTTTTGTGTTGCATAGTGGCTGAAGTTTACAACGAACTTCTTCCCTTTTGGATCTTCACGGAAGCCATCGCCGTCTATATCCTTATAGCCAGCTTCATCTAATAGTTTTTTTGCTTTTTCTGGATTATATTTGTATTGCTCTAGATCTTTGTTATCAGCTGCAATCCAGTGATTTGTTGGAACTGGACGGTTTACTGGCTTACCAACCCCATAAAAGAAAGCCTTTACCCATTCTTCGCGATTAATCGCATAATACATGGCCTCACGTAGTTTCTTATCTTGATATTTAGGCTCATTCATGATGTTTTTCTCGCCGTCCCAGGTACCTAATCGGAAACCTACATAATAATAGCTCACTCCTGGGTATGTGATTGCATTGACATTATCAAGTGCCTTCACTTGATCGATAATACTTGGGTGGAATGATGTCATGTCAAGTGTGCCATTTTTTAATTCTCCAACAGATAGAGATGGATCAATAACCTTAATGACCACTTTTTCAATATGCGGCTTACCGCCAAAGTAATCATCAAATCGCTCCATTTCAATTGATTCCCCTGGTACCACTTTCGTTACTTTAAATGGTCCTAATCCCACAGGCTTCGTCCGAACTTGTGAAGAACCCATCATATCTTTTACAGCCATCCCTTTAAATTCGGTTCGGTTCATTGGATAGGTCCAAAGGTTATCTAAGTTATTTACACGTGCCTTATCGAAAGTAATTTGTATGTGGTAATCATCTATGATCTTTATACCGGAAATGTCTTTGGCCTTTCCATCATGGTAGTCTTGGGCCCCTACTATATTCCTTACATTATCAAAACGAGGACCATCATAATCTTTATCAGCAATTACTTTTAATGCAAACTCCCAATCCTTAACAGATAATTCGTCCCCGTTATGCCACTTAACCCCTTTTTTTATTTCAAAATCAAACACCTTATTATCTGTGGTTTTCCAAGAAGCAATATGCGGCTGTGCCTTCAGGTTTTCATCATAATCAATTAAATTTTCATCAAAGAAATCAATCACATATTGGTCAGTCGCATTTCCATAGAATGCATAGTTAAATTTACCTTCAGGAGCTGAGTCCAATGCATAAATTAATGTCCCGCCATCCTGTGGTTTACCAGCTGATACATTATTTTTAGAACCATTGTCATTCTGCTTTGTACTCGCTTTTTCACCGCTGCTGCAAGCTGCTAAAAATGCAGATAAAACTAACATTAAAGCTGCCAGCAAAAACATACTTTTTTTCTTCATTCATTTCCCCCCTTGATATTTTTAAAGTTGTGCTAAGTACGTTTTTATACCTAAATAAGGCGGCTGTCTGCCATATAGAAGATGCCCCTTTTTAGTAAAGGTGGCAGGCTACTCGATGGAAAGGCTTCACCTCCTTTAATATGGGTTTAACTTTTGAACATTGCTCCACAGCCACTGGACACCGTGGATGGAATGGACAGCCCGATGGGGGATTAATAGGACTGGGGACATCCCCTTTTAATATGATTCTTTCTTTCTTAATCCTTGGATCTGGGGATGGGATCGCTGAAATTAATGCCTGTGTATAGGGATGAAGTGGTTTTACGTATAGTCTGCTCTTATCCGTAATCTCTACCATATTTCCTAAGTACATGACACCAATGCGATCACTCATATGTTTCACCACACTTAAATCATGAGCGATAAAGAGAAAGGTTAGTTGAAATTCACACTGCAAGTCTTTTAATAAGTTTAAAACTTGTGATTGTACGGACACATCTAGTGCTGAGACCGGTTCATCTGCAATAATTAATTTGGGTTTTAAGGCAAGTGCACGGGCAATTCCAATTCTTTGCCGTTGACCGCCGGAAAATTCATGTGCATATTTATAGTAGGCATCCCGCGGAAGCCCAACTTTATCTATTAAATCCATGACTTCTAGTTGTAATTCAGACTTACTTTTTTTTGAAAAGTTATAGATAGGTTCTCCAATAATATCTCCGACCAATTGCATTGGATTCAGTGAAGCATAAGGGTCCTGAAATACCATTTGCATATCTTTACGAATTTCACGAAGTGGTCTTCCATATAGATGGGTAATATCTCTGCCATCAAAAAGGATTTGTCCTTCTGTTGGCTTTAATAATCTTAATATCGTTCTACCAGTAGTGGATTTACCACATCCTGATTCACCTACTAGACCAAGTGTTTCTCCTCTCTTAATTTCAAATGAGATATTGTCAACGGCCTTAACATTTCCTATAGTCCGCTTAAAAAAACCACCTTTTACAGGATAATAGGTTTTAAGATGATGAATTTCCAACAGATTTTCTGGGTTAAGAGAGGTCTTATCTTTTCTAGTATGCAGAGATGTAATCATCAACCCATCCCACCCCCTTCTCTTGGACTACTTTTTTCATATAGTAGGCAAGCAACTTCATGCCCTGGGTCAATACTTTTAAGAATAGGGGTTATCGTCAGGCATTCAGGCATTGCACGGGGACATCGCTGAAAAAAACGGCAGCCGGTTTCCGGCATATTTGTTAGAGAAGGAACAATTCCTTGAATAGAGCTTAATCGTTCTCTTGACTCGTCCATTTTTGGAACAGCCCCCAATAGCAGCGTTGTATAAGGATGTTTGGGGTTATGAAATAAGGTTTCTACATCAGTTCGTTCGACCATCTTTCCGGCATACATGACCATCACCTCATCACACATTTCCGCAACTACACCTAAATCATGGGTAATCAGGATAATCGACATATCATTAACGGATTGAATTTCTTTTAATAGTTCAAGAATTTGTGCTTGTACGGTCACGTCCAAGGCTGTGGTTGGCTCATCGGCTATTAGTAATTTAGGCTGACAGGCGATTGCCATAGCAATCATGACTCTTTGTCTCATTCCACCTGATAGTTGATGGGGATATTCATCCACTATTTTTTCTGGACGAGAAATACCCACACCTTTTAAAAGGGCAACTGATTTTTGCCTAGCCTCTCGTTTTGTAATCCTCCAGTGATTAAAAAAGACTTCCTGTAGTTGGTACCCAATGGTGAAAACTGGGTTCAAGGACGTCATCGGTTCCTGGAATATCATTGAAATATCTTTTCCACGAATTTTATTAATCTGTGATTCGGTCATTTTCTCAAGGTTAATTCCATCAAAGATCATTTCTCCCGCTTTTACCTTCCCGCTTCCCTTCGGAAGCAGCTGCATGATTGATAGACTCATGACCGATTTACCACAGCCTGACTCGCCGACAATTCCTAGGATTTGCCGTGGTTTTACCTCAAATGAAACATCATCTACGGCGTTATAATCCTTCCCATCAACCTCAAAAGCTGTTTCTAAATTCTTCACTATGAGCAGTGGTTCCTCCCTTAATAATGATTTTTTTCGGCTCATAATCCACCTTCTTCGTCGTTATCTATTCGATAACTTATTATATTTAGAAAAATCAATACAAAATTATTATTAACGCGATTATATTGGTAAAATTAAAGGTTTATATTCTTTTTCCATAAAACTTCAAACAACCTCTTCTATGAAAATAGGTCTATACCTTTTAGATAGGTTTCTGAAGGTGTAGTAAACGTTAATTTTGTTGAATAATGATTCTTCTTGTAATAGTTTTCTATTAGATAAAAGCCTGCTGCATAGCCTAGTAGTTTTGGGACCCTTCCCCCTCCATATAGCAGTTCATCATGTCTTCTCTCATTTTTCTTTATTCCCAGCTGATTTTTAAGATATCTATCCCAAAGTTTTTTTAACTCTTTTTCTGAATACATAGTGCACCAGGCTGCTAAATATTCCCGGCCGCATTTTTTTAATACAGTATATTCTGCCAGTCCTTCAATTATTAATGAATCTAGTAATGTATAATCCTCTATACGCTTTTCCAACAAGCTCATTCTGCAGGCATGGTGATATTCATGTACGAAGAGAGCTTCTACATTTGTCGGATCATCGTAATTCGATAGAAATAAAAACATTTTATCAGGAAATGTAACCCCTGCTTTTCCTTTCTCCTCCCTTCTAAAAAACCCTCCAGCCTGGGCAATCGGAAAGAGGAAAATGGGGATATCCGGACCATTCCAACTACTTTTATATTTAGCGTAAATTTTTCCAACCTTCTCCCACGTTTTCTGTTTGCTTAGTTTCAGTTGATTATTCCAGGATGATTGAGACGGCTGATACATTCCAAAATTCATTAGTTCGCGATAGATCTCTCGTTGTGATTGCCCTTTGAAATAAGGAAGAAGTCTTGCACAAATTTTCAATGGATTTTCAAAATTCTCTTCAAGCCACTCGTCAGTCCTAATAATTCCCATTGCTGCACCCCATTTACGTAGTAACTATCTTCTGGTCATTTTATGAAAAATGCAGAAAGACGTTCGAGCATTATGGGGTTCATCTTCCAAAAAAAAGCAAGAAGGGCCAAACATATCGTTTGGCCCTTCTTGTTTTTATTCGTATTTTTTAAAGACAATTGTTGCGTTGTGACCACCAAAGCCAAGAGAATTACTCATTGCTGCCTTGATTTCTTTCGGGCGTGCCGAATTTGCTACATAATCTAAATCACACTCAGGGTCTGATGTTTCATAATTAATCGTTGGCGGCAAAATGCTATCCCTAATTGCCAATACCGAAAAGATTGCTTCTACCCCACCTGCAGCACCAAGAAGATGGCCTGTCATGGATTTAGTCGAACTCATAGGTAATTGATAGGCGTGATCACCAAATACCTCTTTCACTGCAAGCGTTTCATATTTATCATTATATTCCGTACTTGTACCATGGGCATTGAGATAATCAATCTCTTCAGGAGCTAAACCACTATCATTAATGGCCATCTTCATTGCTCGTGCACCGCCTTCACCACCTGGGGCAGGAGCTGTAATGTGGTAAGCATCACCTGTTGCCCCGTATCCGACGATTTCGGCATAAATTTTGGCCCCGCGAGCTAGCGCATGCTCTAACTCCTCCAATACCACAATTCCTGCACCTTCACCAATGACAAATCCATCACGGTTTTTATCAAATGGACGGCTGGCAGTTTTTGGATCTGGATTGGTGGATAATGCAGTGTTAGCACAAAATCCAGCTACTGACATCTTTGTGATTGGTGCCTCTGCTCCCCCTGTTACCATAGCGTCAGCATCACCACGCTGGATGACTTTAAAGGCATCACCAATAGAGTTAGTTCCAGTAGCACAAGCTGTTACTGTACATGAATTGAAGCCTCTTGCACCAAGTATAATTGAAACTTGACCTGTAGCCATATCTGGAATCAGCATTGGAACAAAGAAAGGACTTACACGTTTATAACCTCTTTTTTGAAAGATCTCAAATTGCTGTTCAAATGTTTCCATCCCGCCAATACCTGAGCCAATCCAAACGCCCACTCTATGCGAATTTTCTTCATTAATTGTTAAATTGGCATCCTGTACTGCCATTAAAGCAGAAGCAACTGCAAATTGTGTAAATCTGTCCATCTTACGTGCGTCCTTTTTATCAATAAAGGCTTCTGGATTAAAGTCTTTTACCTCAGCAGCAACCTTTGCTGGATATTCGTCCGCATTCACTCTCGTCATTGGTCCAACTCCGGACTTTCCTTCGAGGATCCCTTTCCATGTGGTCTCTACATCGTTTCCAAGCGGTGTAACTGCTCCGACTCCTGTTACAACGACCCTGCGCTTTTCCATTTAAACATCTCCTTTTCCAAACTATTTATCCTAAAAAAATAAACGACAATTATTTTCCCCACCGCATCGCAATGGCGCCCCAGGTTAGGCCTCCGCCAAAGCCAACCATCACAATTAAATCATCCTCTTTAATTCTGCCAGCCTCGACGTCCTCTATCATTGAAATTGGAATTGATGCAGCTGAAGTATTACCATATTTGTTAACTGTCTTAGACATCTTTTCAACTGGTAATTCCAATCTTTGTCTTGAGGCTTCCATAATTCGGATATTAGCCTGATGCGGGATTAAGAAATCGACATCATCTTTTGTTAACCCAGCTTTTTCGAGTACATTTATACAGCTTTCTCCCATTTGTCTAACTGCAAATTTAAAAACCTCGCGGCCATTCATGATAATGTATTCATCTTGGTATAAGTGTTTAGACCCGGTACCGTCAGCACCCAATTCAAAAGATAGTATCCCTCGATTTTCAGATACTGGTCCTATAATAGCCGCACCGGCACCGTCGCCAAATAATACAGCCGTATTTCGATCATTCCAGTCTGTTATCTTTGAAAGTTTTTCAACACCTACAACTAGTACGTATTTGTAGACTTGTGACTCAATAAATTGCTTTGCCGTCACTATGCCATACATAAAACCTGCACAAGCGGCACTTACATCCATTGCTGCAGCTTTTGTTGCTCCTAATCGTTCTTGGATCCGGCAAGCTACCGATGGAAATGGAGAATCCGGTGTTACAGTTGCAACTAATATTAAATCAATATCTCCTGGAGTAATACCAGCATTCTGGATCGCTTTTTGAGCAGCAGCAAATGCCATGTCAGAAGTGTTTTCATTATCTGCCGCTATTCTTCTTTCTTCAATACCCGTCATGGTTTTAATCCATTCATCAGAGGTATCCATCATTTTTTCTAAATCATGATTAGTGAGTATTTTTTCCGGTAAGTATCTGCCCATTCCAACAATACCAGCTCTCATTATTCCATCTCCTTTAATCTAGGTAAGACCCTATCTATTTCTAGGATTAATATCAATTATTATGACTTGGTACTAATTTTATCAAATTCCTCCTATTTTAAGCAACTGTTTCTTCCTATTTATCATCCGCTAATGTACATACCTTTTATTTGTTGACACATATTCTAGATTAAAAGGTATTTTTATTGGGGGAGGCCGAAACAGTATGGCATATTTTGATGAGGAGCAAGGCTCCAAAAAACAAGAGGAAAAGGAAGAACAAACAAAGGAAGACCGATTTACAAGTTTAATGTTTGGTCCTAGGAGAGGCAGTGATAGTCAACATTCTCAGCACCGTCCAGAACCTAGGCAAAACCAGTCTGCCATTGATTATGAGGAACTTATGATGAATATTGATACACTTTATGATTCAGTCCGTGGAATGAAGCCATTATTTAGTAAAGTTTACCCATTTATCGAGCAATTATGGAAAAAAAAATAAGCTGCCAACAACTGGCAGCTTATTTGCTAGAACTTTCCTTAAGAGCATCCTCTTTACCAAGCTCATATGCTTCCTGCATAACTTTAGTAAATAAATTCATAAAAGGCTGAATAAGATCCATCGTAAGTTCAACCCCGGCTTGATCTAATTGTTCTTTTGCCTCCGGTAAGTGTTTCATTGCAATCTGCATAAATTGTAGTGTATTGTCTTGATTGTTCACGTTATGTACTCCTTTATAATAGTAATTAAGCAATTCTCCCATTTTCTTCGAGTGGTTAAACACCTTCCTATTTAGTATTGGACATAGGTGCTGCAACCACTCTAATGGAAAAAACGTTTTTTCTTTTTATTTTAACCCTTGATTAAATAATTGAAAAGTCCTGGATCCCTATGTTTGAGGAATTATTTAGATTAAACGCCTTGTAATTTCTAGTTGTTTTTCAATTGACTCACTGAATGGAGTAATCTTTTTTACTGTTACTCGATTGATTGTTTTATCTAGGTCTAATTTTTCAGAATAATCTTTGGCTTCTAGTTTTAGGTGTTCTGCACACTGAACCCAATAATTTTCTAGGCCGCTTTCAATTAAAAAGTGCCGGTCATCCTCAACCTCTAAATTTTCATTTGAAGTCAGAATAGCTTCTACCGCATCATCCACATAGAGGATATCTCCGGTCCATTCCCGTTTATTTACCTTGATTTTACTATCATCCATGTTTGAAAGGAGGGCCCGTTGGAATGTATAGGTTGAAGGCTGCCAAGGACCATAAATGGCCGGTAAATAATAAAACTGATTATTTTTCCCCCAGGCAACGACATCATTGATTACAGTCCGCAAAGTATCTGTCCCATCAGGTTTTAATAACTGGATTGGCAGTAGAAATACGATATCTGTCACACTTTTGTTTCTTATAATAAATTCTTGTAATTTAGTAACCGTTTGTTTTTGAAAAATGGTCTCATTATCCAACATATATAGATCATATAGAGAAAGGATAAACGTTGTTTTAGTGGTGTCAATTTCTCTGCATGTATCCATTTCTGATAGCAATATCTCTCTAAAGTTTGCATTCCTGCCTACTTCCAGCCTTTTCTCCTCAAGGTAGGGAGTATTGTTGTTTTCGTCGGGATGGATTCCAATAACCTCTAACCCCATATTTAAGAGGGCAAGCCCCATTTGAAAACTAACAAAATCATAAATGCCAAAAATCATGGCCTTGTCCATAACATCTTCCTCCCCAAAATAACTTTAATGAATCCTATGCGATTTTACTAGGAATTATTTCATTTTGGGGAGGGTTATCATTAAAGTACTTTTTCATGATTGTTAAAAAACTTGATTAACATGGCTCCAAGCTGAGGTTTTTTTTCAGGAAGGATAAAGATTGGGTTTATTTTAGAGGTATTAATAATTTTTTGATAAAGCTTTGATTGGGTGTAAGATTTCCCACCTGATAACACTTGGATAATCGTGATTGGACATTCATAATCCAGATTAATCACTTCATCCATGTTGAATATTTCATTTTCAAGTGTAGCTTGGTCGATTTGATGTGCAGCCGTTAATTCCCTCATTAATTTTTTGTAAAAGAACTTATGCTCTTTTTCTAGTTCGAGATGATTTTTCAATGAAAGAATGGGATTAAGCAGAACTAAGGATCGAATCGATCCCTTCATTTTTTCCAAAAGTTTTATGGCTGCTAATGCACCCATACCTTCTGCCAAAACATGAATTTTATTATTAAGAATTTCACTTCTAATTATATGCTGATATAACCTTTGAGCAAGTTCGACAGCATCTTCGCTCCCCCAGTTACGCCCATAAAGATTTGAGGAAAAAATGGTGTACCCGGCATCTTTTAATTCATTGACAATAGCCAGCTTTCCTTCGTTTTGCGTCCAAAAGCACTTGCTCTCATCAACAAAATGCCTTTCATCTCCAATTATTAAGATCCCAAATCCTTTAGGCTTTTCAGGGTAATGAATGATATTCCATTGGGTATCCATCTGAAAATTACGATTCTCCATCGCTAAATCTCCTTTTACATATTTCCTCATGGTATAGTATGCCGTTTCACAATAGTTGAAAGGGAGTTTGCCCATTTTAAACGAACTTGGGAACATAAATCAGAAAATTGTTTTTTTATATATTTTTTCTTCATTGTATGGTAGTATTTAAATTAATGTAAAATAAGTAAGAGGTGAAACTGAGTGCGTATATTTTGGACTTTTTTCTGGTCTTTCCTTTTAGTGCAAATGCTTACATATGTTGTTAGTTCAATGACAGCCGGTGCAGAATATAATTTTGCTCAAGGTTCAATTGTTGCTGTTGGGGTAACCATATTAATTCTTATTGCTGCTGCAGTCATTCCAAATGAACCTGTTGAAAAGCATTAATAAAAAAGGTCTTCCACGCTAACTGGAGGACCTTTTTTCTGTTTTACTACCCTTTTTGTACATTTATTAATACATCACCATCTTGGATGGTTATTCCTACGGTTGACTGCTCGTGTACCCTGCCGGCAATGATTTCACGAGCCAGCTTTGTTTCAATATTCCTTTGAATGTAGCGCTTTAAAGGTCTCGCCCCATAAATAGGATCGAATCCGTTTACAGCAATAAACTCCTTCGCATCATCACTGATAGTAATATTAATTTGCTGCTGTTTTAATCGAGTTTGCAAATCGTTTAACATTTTACCGACAATATTCTTTATCTCCTCTATTGATAAAGGTTTAAAGAGGATCGTCTCATCAATTCGATTTAAGAATTCTGGCCGGAAATGAGACCTTAACTGACTCATGACCTTCGCTCTCGTTTCATCCGAAATTTCAATCTCATTTTCATTTCTATCGAGCAGATAGTGAGAGCCAATATTGGAAGTCATAATAATGACAGTGTTTTTGAAATCTACTACTCGACCTTGCGAATCCGTAATTCGTCCATCATCAAGAGCCTGAAGGAGAATATTAAAAACTTCCGGATGAGCTTTTTCAATTTCATCCATTAGAATAACTGAATAGGGCCTTCTTCTAATTGCTTCAGTTAACTGGCCTCCCTCTTCATATCCTACATATCCCGGAGGCGCCCCAATTAAACGTGAAACTGCATGCTTTTCCATGTATTCAGACATATCTATCCTTATCATATGCTCTTCACTGTCAAATAAGGACTCTGCCAGTGCCTTTGCTAATTCTGTTTTCCCTACTCCGGTCGGTCCTAAAAATAAGAATGATCCAATAGGACGATTTGGGTCCTTAATACCAGCCCTTGCTCTTAGGACAGCATCCGTTACTAGACTAACCGCCTCATTCTGACCAATTACTCGTTCATGGAGAATCGATTCTAATTTAAGCAGCTTTTCTCTTTCTCCTTCAACTAACTTGGAAAGTGGTATGCCTGTCCATCTTGAAACGATATTGGATATCTCTTCTCCAGTTACTTCTTCTCGAAGAAGCCGTTCATCTGTTGCTGCTCTTTCCTCTAAATCTTTAAGTTCTTTCTCCACTAAAGGAATTTGTCCATGCCTTAATTCGGCTGCTCGATTTAAATCATAACGATCTTCTGATTGCTGGAGTTCACGGCGGAGTTTTTCAAGCTGCTCCCTTTTCTCCTGTACTGTTTGAATACTTTGTTTCTCCTGCATCCATTTTGCCTTCATGGCATTCGCTTGTTCTTTTAAATCTGCAAGTTCCTTTATTAATGACTCGAGTCTTAATTTACTGCCTTCATCACTTTCTTTCCGAAGTGCTGCCTCTTCAATTTCCAGCTGCATAACCCTTCGTGTCACTTCATCCAGTTCTGTTGGCATGGAATCAATTTCCGTACGAATCATGGCACAGGCTTCATCGACAAGGTCGATTGCCTTATCAGGTAAAAAGCGATCTGTTATATAGCGGTCTGACAATGTAGCTGCTGCCACTAAGGCATGATCGTGAATTTTTACACCATGATGGACCTCAAAACGTTCCTTTAGTCCTCTTAATATCGAGATGGTATCTTCTACATTTGGTTCTTGAACCAATACTTGTTGAAAACGCCGTTCAAGCGCAGGATCTTTTTCTATATACTTCCGATGCTCATCAAGTGTGGTTGCCCCAATACAATGCAGTTCTCCTCTAGCAAGCATCGGCTTTAACATATTTCCAGCATCCATCGCCCCTTCTGTTTTACCTGCCCCGACAATGGTATGGATTTCATCGATAAAAAGTAAAATACGTCCTTCGCTTTTCTTTATTTCATTTAAGACGGCTTTAAGCCGTTCCTCAAATTCACCGCGGAATTTTGCTCCGGCAATTAATGCGCTCATATCTAATGAAAAAATGGTTTTATCCTTAAGCCCTTCCGGAACATCTTTTCTTACTATTCTTTGGGCAAGTCCCTCGACAATTGCTGTTTTCCCAACCCCTGGTTCACCGATTAAGACAGGGTTATTCTTTGTTTTACGTGATAAAATTCGAATTACATTACGAATTTCACTGTCCCTGCCGATGACCGGATCGATTTTGCCGCTAGTTGCTTCGGCTACAAGGTCCCGGCCATACTTTTTAAGAGCATCATATCCTGCTTCTGGATTTTGTGTCGTCACTCTTTGGTTCCCCCTTATTTCCTTTATTGCTTTTAACAGCATTTCCGGTGTTAGACCGTATGTTTGAATGATTTTTTTCATATGTGAATCATTTGCATAAACAGCGGCTAACAAGATGTGTTCAACAGAAATGTATTCGTCTGAAAATTTAGATGCAAACTCTTCTGCACTCACCAGTAACTTTTGGAGTTTTGCGGTAATATAAAGCTTCCCCTGTTCGACACCGCTCCCAGTTACCTGTGGTTTTTTTGCCAATTCACCCAATAATGATTTCTTTACCTTTTCAGCCGCTAAACCGGCTTTTTCGAAAATAGATGTGATTAGACTGTTTTCCTGATCCATTAGCGAAAGAAACAGATGTAGTTCATCAATTTCTTGATGATTTTCTTTAATGGCTAAGCTTTGCGCATCCATAAAACCTGTTTGTAAGCGTTCTGTCATTCGGTTTATATCCACCGTTTCTCACTCCTTTTGACCTTTTTTGACCTATTTATTTATATTATAAGAAATTCATTACAATAAGTAAAATAACACAAGAAGAAAAGCCATCTTAAAAAGATGACTTTTACTAAACGATTTAAGGTTTGCGAACATAGGTCCAAACACGTTCATCATTTGATGTCTCAGGAAACGGGTCGCCTGCTTTAAGTTTAATTTTCTTTGGATTTGTTACATTGCTTCCTGTATCACCGACTTCAATGTAATAGCCATTATTGGGTGCTTTTTTACCTGATTTAAACTGATGATTTTGTCCCACTCTAATCCCCCCTTTTCTATACAATCTTATTATCTCCGTTAGGTTGCATCAGCATTAAAGGGAAATTCTTTCAAATTCATCATAAGTCGACAAAATTTCCTGGGTAATATGCCGTGTAGACCTTAGTTTTTGACGATTGTATGAACTTATTCTACAGATATTGATAATTATTCTTTGTTAACAATATAATTATAGTATTATCTAGAGAATCTCATTAACCATGACTTGCATTTTGGGAAATTCATTATGTACCTTTAAAGGTGGTTATAGTATGCAGTCAGTAAAAGAAATGCCGGTAATATTATCACATCTCTTTGAGACCGTTCATCATATAAAAAAGATTGAAAAAGGAACCTTCCTTTTTCGGGAAGGTTCTCAAGCTGATGAAATGTATATAGTTCGAAGCGGAATCCTTCAAGTCAGTAAAATCATTCCTGACGGACGTGAACTAACAATTAGAATGTGCTCCAAAGGAGATTTTGTTGGCGAGTTAAATTTATTCTCCTCTGCTTCCCGTTATTTACTAAGTGCTCGAGTTGTAGAGAGCGGTGAAGTGGCTGTCATTATGAAGGAAGTTTTAGAAGAGAAGCTATCCCAAGATTTAGCCCTTTCCTTTGAATTTATCCAATGGATGAGCTTACAATTTCGAAAAACGCAAACTAAATTTCGTGATTTAGTCCTCCATGGAAAAAAGGGAGCATTGTATTCGACCCTTATCCGCATCAGTAATAGTTATGGAATAAAAACAGATCAAGGGATACTGGTGGAATTACCGTTTACGAATCAAGAATTGGCAAATTTCTGCGGTACCTCCCGTGAGGTAGTCAATCGACTCTTAAGTGATTTAAGAAAGTCAGCTATCCTTTCAATTGATAAAGGCACGATTACCATTCATGATATTGAGTATTTAAAAAGGGAAATCGATTGCGAAGATTGCCCAGTTGAGATATGTAAGGTTGATTAATAAACAAAAAAAATCGGTCAAGCTGACCGATTTTTTTAATTCAGGGTGACAATTTGAATGGCAAGAATGATAAAGATGATGGCTGAATTAACGATTTCATATACTCCAATTTGCAGCGGCGTTAATTTTTTCCCATAAAAGAAATAGGCTCGAAGTAAGCTCGGAATATAAGCAATCGCCACGATCCAAAAACCACTAAAGAACCATGCAGCCACGATAAGTAGGTGATATGCCCATGAAATCCATTTGAATTTATTGCTTTTCTTCTCTCTAATCATGGTTTTCACATAGAAGGTACAGCCCATAAAAAATAATACAGATGTTAAAAAAGGAAAAATCAACGCCTGAATGTTTAGCGCACCCTGACCTAAATAACTGGCAGCCAGTCCAGCAAGGGAAAATGCAAAGATTGCACTCATATCATTCATAAACGCACGTTCTTTATTTTTAGATGTATAGTAAGCATTTATGGCAAAGAACGGCAGCATTGAAAGACCAAAAAGTACGATTGAAGGCCTTTTGAGCAGTGGAAACAGTAACAGCAATAAAGCAGGTATAATATAAATAATGGTCCATTTGGTATAAAATTGAATTTTTTTCTTTTTAAATAAAAGGAGCATAGGGTAAGTGGCTAAATATAAGAAAATCCAGCCGATAAAAAACGGTACGTCCTGCCAAACAAATCCACCCTCGATAACTCCCAGCCAAAAGGGAATGATCAGCATTGCCCATGCACCATGTTGTTTGGGTAAAAATAATTTCATCTTTTCTCACTCCTTTCCCTCATAGCCTTACTATAAAAGAGCTGAAAAGAAAATAAAGTGAAGATCATCACATTAAATGTGAAAAAAAGAAGGCAATTTTACCTTCTTAACGATCTTTAGATATGAATGGAAATGCATCGGAACCAATCAGGTTATGGTAACATTGATCATCTCTAGAGTAGCTATCACTGATTGGAACCTGCATTCCCAGCCCATAATCTAACTACCTATATTAACAAACCATATAACCCCTACAAATATTATAATTCGAACCAGGCTGTATGGCTGTGATAAAAGTAACATATATGACAATTTTATTAACTTTTTTCATCATTTTTATGAACATTTTTCAGAATGAATTCAGTAGTCCAATGAATCAAAGCGTCATCTTTAATTGAGAAAGAAGGATACAAACTTTCATTATTTAACTCTTCTAACCAATAACCGACAGCACAGATATTGGCTGTCACATCCAATAAAGGCAAGTCCTCTTTATTCCTTAATAAAAGTAGCTTATGATAATCCTTATATTTATAGCCTTCAATTATAATGACATCAGGTTGAAAAAAGTTAATTAACTCTATTTGCTCTTCCAAGCTTAGGCTTAGATGGTCAGCTTGTAAAATCATTCTTCCGCCGCCTTCGACAAGGGAAGCAAGTGCTCCTGAAACTAGATGCCTTGAAGAATCCTTCTTTTCTGGTATGGCAGGTTTACCGCCATGACCGTGATGTTTGATGCTGACCGTTTTTGTTCCTCGGTCTGTAAGGTTTTTTATCAGTTTGGTTGAAATGGTTGTCTTCCCACTATTCTGATATCCAACCACCTGAAAAATAAATGGTTTTACCAAGGCCATACACTACCGACTTGATCATCAAGGAGCAATACCTCGACTTCAGTTCCTGCCATAAACCCTCTAGTTCCGCCAGGAAGGATCATGAAGGAATTTGCACCGGCCAGGCTCATAATAATATTCGACTTATCCAAACCGCTCGGTGTTGATTTTAACCTACCCTTATCAAAATAGGTGGCACTTCTAACAAATCTTGTGAACGGGTTAGCTTTTGGAAAATCTACTTCTAGCAAAGCCGTTTCTTTCCGTAAATGGGGTCTGTTTGAAAAAAGCCGTTGGCGGATAATCGGCCGGGCAAATAATTCAAAGCCAACATAACAAGCAGACGGGTTCCCAGATAATCCAAATAGAATTTTCCCATTATAAACGGCAACCGTAGTTACACTGCCGGGGCGCATGGCAACCTTATTAAATAATACTTCAGCACCGAGTTTTTCATAAATCCCAGGCAGGTAATCAAAATCACCCACGGAAACTCCCCCAGTGGTAATTAAAAGATCTACTTCGTTTAAAGCATTTTTAACAGCTTCAAAACATGTGTCAAATTCATCAGGAAGCTTCCCATAATAATGAACGGTTCCGCCAGCCCTTTCAATTTGAGCTGCAATCATATAGGAATTACTATTGCGTATTTTTCCGGGTACTAATTCCTCTTCTACCTCTAACAATTCAGTCCCTGTAGCAAATAGACCAATCAGCGGTTTTTTTGCTACAGGCACTTCTTTATAGCCAAACGTCGCCAACATTGCTTGTATACCCGGGTTTATCAAGGTTCCTTTTTCTACGAGAATTTGGCCTTGTTTTGCATCTTCTCCAATAAATGAAACATTGGTGCCTTTGCTAATTTTTCGTTTAATTGACATATAGGGGGTGCCATTTTTCTCAAAGTCCTTAGCTACTTCAAACATAACAACCGCATCTGTTCCATTTGGCATCATTGCACCTGTCATAATTCGAACAGCCTGTTTTTCCCCGACTAATTTATCAGAAACCATTCCAGCACCAATGTGGTCGATTACTTCAAATTCAACCGGGTTTACCTGCGATGCTTCAAGACTGTCGATAGAACGAATAGCAAAACCATCATATGGAGCTCTATCAAAATGAGGAACATTGCTCGTAGCGATTAGATCTTCTGATAAATAACGACCGTAGCTTTCATTTATGGAAACATGTTCCGTCACGCCACTTATTTGATGTTTCATAATTTGTGTTACTGCCTCTCCAATCGAAATTGGATTTCTTCTTTCTAGCAAATAAATCAGCTCCTGCCTAAAACAGATTATTTTGATTAGTTATGTAATGGATTATAACAGCTAATTTTCATTATAAGTCTACAGAAGACTTACAAACGTATCAAATGTCACAGATTAGACGAAAAAGAAAAAAAATAACCAATGTGTGATACAGGTCACCTATAGAATTCATTATTTCTATTATGCTTAAGTCATAAATAACTTACCTTATCTTTAGGAGGAAATAATCATGACTTTTACCATAACAGCCGATTCATTAGTTAGAGATATTGTTAACGAACTTCCAAAAGCAAGTGATATATTTAAGAAAAACCGAATTGATTTTTGCTGTGGGGGTAATATCCCATTATCACAGGCTGCAGAACAAAACGAGCTTAACCTTGACAATATCATTGAAGAGCTAAAAGATGTCTTTGAAAAGTATGAAAACACAGAGAAAAATGTAGATGTATGGACAGATTCAGACTCCCATACCATTATTAATCATGTAATTAATAATTACCATCGTGTTTCTGAAGAAGAATTAGCAATGCTGAGCCCCTATGTTACGAAGGTTTCGCGCGTTCACGGTGGACATCATCCTGAACTTATTAAAATGAATGAGCTTTTTTATGAGTTTAAAAAGGAATTACTTGAGCATATGGCAAAAGAAGAAGAAATTGTGTTCCCGCTTATTAAGCAGCTTACAGATGGTACTGCCGCTAATCCTGAGGAAGCCATCAAGATGATTGTTGAGCTTGAAAAAGAACATGACCATGCCGGGGAACTATTGCGGCAAATTCGTGCAGTAACTTCTGATTTTGCCCTTCCTGCTGATGCCTGTGGTACCTACCGTTTGGTTTATGCCCGTTTAGAAGCACTAGAAGGCTTAACCTTTATGCATGTACATCTTGAAAATAATATCTTATTCCCAAGATATCTTAACTAATCGAAAGAAGGTGTCCCAAAAGTTTTTGGGATACCTTCTCTTTTTATACATTAAATTAGTCTGTCGATTTCCGCTCCAGGCGGC
>NZ_JBALNF010000062.1:0-76145 GCF_036962465.1 Neobacillus vireti | reverse complement strand
AGGAGTCTTCGCCGCCTTCCGCTCCAATCAACAGGACGTGCAAATTTATTCATCAACCACCTTTTGGGTCAGCCTCTTTTTTTAGTAAAAGGCTGTGGTTAAAGGTTATTGTTGATTTTTAGTATGTTGATTGGAGCGGAAATCAACTTTCAAGATTAACACAGCATTGCAAAAAAATAACTCTCTTTTTAAAGGAGAGTTATCCGCCTATATAGGACATTTCAATTTTTTTGCGATTTTTATGGGTTTCCGCTGTTCTTTCATCTGAATATCGATCATCCCGGCCATTCCAAATCGCCGTAATCCTTTCGGAAATTTGCTCATCCGTTGCTCCATTTCTCATGAAATTACGAATATCATGGCCGTTACCATTAAACAAGCAAGTGAAAATTTGTCCATTTGCAGACAATCTTGACCTGGTACAGCTGGAGCAGAATGACTCTGAAACAGACGTAATAAAACCAACATTAACATCCTTATCTTTATACTTATAGAGCTTGGCTACTTCACCAAAGTACGCAGGACCAACGGGTTCAAGTTCGAAATGTTCCTTGAGCAAATGGTAAATTTCCTTCTTGGTTACCACGTCATCCATTTTCCAGCCATTGGTTGAACCCACGTCCATAAATTCAATATAACGTAATTCCAGGTCATGTTCTTTACAATATTCCGCCATAGGAATAATCTCAGTATCATTTAGCCCCTTTTTGACGACCATATTGATTTTAACCCCAAGACCAGCCTGCTTGGCAGCCTCAATCCCCTCCAAAACTGGGGCGGTACCTACACCTCTTCCATTGATTTGACCAAACAATTCATCGTTTAATGTATCAAGGCTGACATTTACTCTTTTTAGACCGGCTGCTTTTAGGTCCTTTGCCAATTTCGGAAGCAGCACTCCATTTGTTGTTAAACCGAGATCACTAAGCCCATCAATCACCGAAAGCTTCTCTACAAGTAGGGGCAGATCCTTTCGCAGCAACGGTTCACCACCAGTAAGCCGTATTTTCTCAACACCTAAACGAACAAAAATCCTTCCTAAGCGTTCAATTTCCTCGTAGGTTAATAAGGCACTTCTTGGGAGAAATTCGAAATCCGGGCCAAACTTCTCCGCAGGCATGCAGTACTGACAACGAAAGTTGCATCGGTCAATTACCGAAATTCTTAGGTCATGCAAGGGTCTATTTAATTTATCTTTAATAATGGTTTTTTCCATTTATATCAACTCCATTATATTAAAAGGAAGCTTTATATGTTGAGTGTAACAGGTTTACATGAAAAAGGCTGTTACTTTATTCATTATTAAAATACATTTTATCTATTCTCATCTTAACAGAAGTTTCTAATTCGATAAATGATTGTTTGGAAGAGTAATCCACTATTTCATTATAAGGTTCAAAATTTACAACACATAAGAGTATTTTGGGTTTTCACTATATTGTCATTGTTTACCCCGTTTTATGGACCTTTTATCAGTTAAAATAAGATTAACAAACTAAAATGCGAATTCTAACTTGTTTATAAATAATTAGAGGTGAATGCGATGACGTTGACAATGAAACCAACCCATTCAATTGAAATAAAAGAATTACTTAAATTTGCTGATCGGAAATTTAAAAGTGAAAGAGGGACCTTTCTTTTTCAAGAAGGAATGGTTGCAGAGGAACTATATATTATCCTTTCTGGCAAAATTCAAATCAGTAAAATTACTTCCGACGGACGTGAACTTTCCTTAAGGATTTGCGGAGCGAATGATATTTGTGGTGAATTAACCTTATTTACGGATAATCCCAGATACTTATTAAGTGCAAAAGTACTTGAAGAAGGCGATGTTGTTGCCATTAAAAAAGATATTATTGAAAGTGAGATTTTCCAAAACAGCAAGCTTGCATTTGAATTCATGAAATGGATGAGTGATCATTTCCGTAAAACTCAAACCAAATTTCGTGATCTTGTCTTAAATGGTAAGCGCGGTGCCTTATTTTCAACCCTAATCAGAATGTCCAATAGTTATGGCATCCAAAAAGATCAGGAAATTATCATTGACTTGCCTCTTACCAATCAAGAGCTCGCTAATTTTTGTGGTACCTCCCGTGAAAGTACAAATCGAATTCTAAGTGAATTAAAACGAGATAAAATTATTTCTGTTAAGAAAAGCAAGATAACCATCTTAAATTTGCAATATTTAAAGGACGAAATCGGCTGTGAAAACTGCTCAGCAGTATATTGCAATATAGAATAGTTTTTTCAAGGCTGTCTCTTTTTTTGGAGGCAGCCTTTGTTTATTAGTTATCTTTGTTCCTGTTTTTCTCTTAAGGATTTAGGGATATAGACACAGAATGGTTCGCTTTCAAGGTAATCTCCTGTCATGGCATACGCTCTTGACCTCGAACCACCGCAAACATAGCGGAACTCACACACACCACATTTCCCTTTAAACCCATCTGGATTTCTTAAATCTTTAAAAATAGGAGATTCCCGATAGATTTCTGCTAATGGTGTTTCTCTGACATTCCCAGCTTTTACTGGTAAAAGCCCACTTGGATAGACATCACCTATATGTGATATAAACACAAAGCCGTTTCCATCATTAACTCCTTTAGGGGCGCGTCCAAGTCCATCAATTGAACCGGTTAAGCCTTTTTCAGTCAGGGCATTCAAATAGTCAATTTCTTTTGTTTGTTTATGAGCTTCACGCATTTTTTGCTGAATGACAACCCGTCGGTAATGCATAGCCTCAGTTGTTTTTATATCAAAAGAAACACGTTTGCTTAGGTCATAAAGCCATCTCAATACCTTTTCATGTTCAACAGGCGAAATCATGTCGGTCACTTGCCCTCGGCCTGTTGGTACTAGGAAAAAGACACTCCAAAGCACACATTTCAAATCTTCCACCATTTTAGCCATTTCTTCGAGAAAATCAACGTTATATCTTGATATAACTGTATTAATCTGAATGGGAATTTCCAGTTCATGCAGGTACTTAATTCGTTCCATTGTTAAATCGAATGAACCAGCTGTACCGCGAAAATGGTCATGAATCTCGGCCGTAGGTCCATCAATGCTAAAGGCCCATCGTGATAATCCTACCTCTTTCGCTTTTTCAATTGCTTCCTTTGTAACATTTGGTGTAGCACTTGGAGTCATGGATACCCTGACTCCTTTTTCAACTGCATATTTAGCAATTTCAAAAATGTCTTCCCTCATTAAAGGGTCGCCGCCTGTAAAAACGAGGATAGGATTATTCATATCATATATTTGATCAATTAAATTTTTACCTTCTTCAAATGTTAGTTCACGTGGGTCACGAGTATATTGGGCATCCGCACGGCAATGCAAACATTTTAGCTGGCAGGCACGTGTTAGTTCCCAGATTACAATAAACGGATCTTTATTAAAGTCTCGATTAAAAGACAATTAAAACGCCTCCCCAATCTGCTGTTTCATTTCAAACAGCTTGATTATCTGTATTATAATGGTGTTTATGTTTAAAAAAAGTGAACTTCCTCACATGAGGAAAATGATATGTGTATCTTTTGTGACGAAAATAAGGTGAATTACTTGCGGATATGAGGCTCCAACTTACGGATAACAGTATCAACCATTCGAACTGCCTTAGCAAAATTCCAGCTGCACCTTTCAAAATGAGCCTAACTTTAGGACTTGTGCCAGTTAATCCAACCCGCAGGATAACAAAAAAACACACGTTATATTCGTAAAGAATACCGTGTGTTTCTCCTACCCACTATATTGTTTGCTGTTTAAGATATAGTTAGGACATCATACTTAGATGCTAAATCTACAAAGTCTGCCATGCCACTAATTTTTCCAACCACTAAACGATCCGCTGCCCCATAGTGGTCCGCGCAAGTTTTACATGCTAAAATATCGACACCTTTTTCCTCTAGTTCCTGCAAATGGACGGAAACAAATGATTCCTCTGTCATCGTTAGCACACCGCTGTTCATACAAAAAACAGCCACAGGAAGTTCTTCCTTTTGCTTAAGGAGCGTGAAAAAAGTTTCCAGAATATTTTCACCAAGTGATTGGTCGCCCCTGCCAAGTTGATTAGAGCTTACCAATATAACTTTATTTTTCATAAACTATACCTTTAACGGATTCCTAAAGCAATTTTAGCATAGCGTGACATCATATCTTTATTCCAAGGCGGATTCCATACAATATTAACATCCGTATCTTTAATCTCAGGGATATCTGCCAAAGCACGTTTTACTTGGTCCACTATGGTACCTGCCAGCGGGCACCCCATCGCCGTTAGGGTCATGTTAATGGTGACGATTCCCTCTTCATTCATATCAACATCATAAACTAACCCTAAATTAACAATATCAACCCCCAACTCTGGGTCAATAACAAGTTCTAATGCGCCCATTATATTGTCTTTTAGCTCTTCATTCATATTATAACACTCCCTTTTGGACTTAATTTTTGTTACACACTTAAAACTACCATGCACTGGTTTTGGCTGGTCTATTCACTTGTGGTAAACTTTAACCTAAAGCAATACGTAAACAAGTATATCGTTTTTTACGATTAACTGGAGTGAATTTTTTTACAGCTTAGCTAAAAAATTGTTAACATAGTAGATATAGGAATATTCACTGTTGGTTTCCTTTGAAAGACAACCATCCCTTAATGGTAGTGTATCATGTAGACCAGCTTTTTTCTAAAGCAATGCATTTTCTTGATTAAAATTATAAAGTAGGTGTCCATGTGGTGGAGAAACATTTAATTGCATTAGACTTAGATGGGACATTATTAAAAGATGATAAAACCATTTCCACTAGAAATAAGGCTGTTATTGAAAAAGCAAAAGCAGAAGGTCATATCGTGATGATTGCTACAGGAAGGCCATACCGCTCTAGTGAAATGTATTACCGAGAATTGGAATTAGATACCCCGATCGTCAATTTTAATGGAGCATTTACGCATCACCCCCTCGACCAAAATTGGGGTTTTTATCATGAGCCGCTTGATGTTAAGGTAGCTAAAGACATTGTAGAGGCTTGTAGAAGTTTTCAATTTCACAATATTATTGCTGAGGTTATGGATGATATTTATTTCCATTATCATGATGAAAAGTTATTGGAGCTGTTTAGCTATGGTAATCCCCGGATCACTACAGGCGATTTGGCGAACTACTTAACGGCTTCTCCGACAAGTTTACTTATCCATACAGAAGAAGACCAATTGAAAAAAATCCGGGATCACTTATCCGAAATACATGCTGAAGTTATTGAACAACGTAGTTGGGCTGCACCCTGGCATGTAATTGAAATTATTAGAAGTGGTTTAAATAAGGCTGTTGGGTTGAAAAAAGCAGCCGACTATTACGGAATTCCTGCGGGGAGAATAGTGGCATTTGGTGACGAGGACAATGATTTAGAGATGCTTGAATACGCTGGTCACGGGATTGCAATGGGAAATGCCATCGACCAAGTAAAAAATATTGCTAAAGGAGTAACCTTCAGTAACGAGGAAGACGGCGTTGGTGAATACTTGGCAGATTTATTAAATTTATAAGATAAAAAATTAAAATTTTCGCCATAGTTTACCTAAATGAACCGGAGAATAGATGTGCATACTAGGTTTGAGGCAGCAAAGCTGTTTCAATCTTAGCTTTGAGCATATTGGAGGGATTCGAATGGGTAAACGAAACAAATCAAAACGCTTTGTCCAACAAGGAGCCGATACTGTCAGCAAACATGCTGAACGTATTCCCTATCACATGACCTATGCTGAAGCGGAAGCTCAGAAGATGGCCAATGTGCATGAATCCTCGCTTGGAGGAATATAACATGGGAAACCAATTGTTCCAGGAAGCCAGACGATTTGTGGAGATGGCGCAATCCGCCAGCCCTGCTGACCTTGATTCTGCTTTAGCAAAAGCAAAGAATGCCCTTAGTTCTGCCTATGCCAATTCGACTGTAGCAGAACAAGCACAGCTCCAACAAATGCAACAAGAGCTAGATCAAATTAGATAGTAGAACAAAAGCGTCCATTTTAGTGCTGTACCTTGGCACTAAATGGACGCTTGCTCTTTTTTATTATTCTCTCCGGAAAAAACCATAAACCCCTGTCGTTTGCACAATATTTGTGAAGGCATTAGGATCGACTTCTTGAATGATTCTTTCTAAATCAAACAGTTCATAACGAGTAATCACAATCATCAGCATTTCTCTTGTTTCATTCGAAAAGGCTCCCTTCGCCGGGATCATCGTTATTCCTCTTACAAGTGAAGCATGAATGGCCTTTTTCATTTCATCTGCCTGTTTTGTAACGATCATGGCCGTTAACTTGGCATGTCTGGTATGGATGGCATCAATTACCCTGGTGGAAGTATATAAAGTAACAAGAGTATAGAGTGCTTTTTCCCAGCCAAAAAGAAAACCAGCCGTGATAATGATAATCCCGTTTAGGACAAACATATAGGGACCAACGGGTTTGTCCTTCATCCGAGAAAGAACCATAGCAATAATGTCGACTCCGCCTGTGGAGGCACCCCATTTTAATGTAATCCCTACCCCAATTGCCAGAATAACTCCGCCAAATACAGCATTAAGTAAAATATCGTGTGAAACTTCTTTAATGGGAATCATTGAGAGAAATAAGGAAGTAAGTAAAACACTCAAAAAACTGAAAACCGTAAATGATTTCCCGACCTTTTTCCAGCCAAGAATCGCAACCGGAATATTTAAAAGCAACAATAAAAAACCCATCGAAACATTGATAGCAGTATAATCACTTAGTACCTTTGAAAGTAATTGAGCAATACCAGTAAAACCGCTGGAATAAACATTCGCGGGTATTAAAAATAGATTCATGGCAAGAGCATTTATTAATGCACCAGCAATTACAATCATAACTTTTTTCGTTTGGAGCCAAAGCAATCGAACTCCCCCTTAACTTTAAATTTAGCTTTGATGACTTCTTCAATTAGAAATTGTAATTTTAAGACGAAACCGATAAACTTAAAAGTAAATGAACGATATGATTGGAAGGCAGGTGTCTCATTTATGACAGTAAAAATACTTGCTGACAGTGCATGTGATTTACCGTTAAATTTTTATAATGAAAATAATGTTGTATTATTCCCATTAAAGGTACAAATTAATGACCAAGATTATGAAGATGTAAAAACAATTGATTCAAAAACTGTTTATAATGCGATTAGAAGTGGAGTTGTCCCTAAGACTTCTCAGGTTTCTCCCCTTTTATTTGAAGAAGTGTTTACAGAAATGGCTGAGAAGAATGAAGAGGGCATTTATATCGCCTTTTCCTCCGAGTTATCCGGTACCTATTCAACCGCTGTTATGATTCTTGACCAAGTTAAGGAAAAATATCCACACTTTCAATTAACCATTGTTGATACAAAGTGTGCATCGCTTGGAGCAGGTCTAGTTGTTATGGAAGCAGCTAAGCTTTCACTTCAAAATGCTTCTAAAGAGGAAATTTTAGCGGATATAAGATATAGGTGTGAACATATGGAGCATATTTTCACAGTTGAGGATTTAGATTACTTAGCAAAAGGCGGCAGGGTTTCTAAGGCCTCTGCTTTTTTAGGCGGTTTGCTCAATATTAAACCAATTTTAAATATGGAAGAGGGAAAACTTGTTCCGATCGAGAAGTTAAGAGGGCAAAAGAAAGTTTTCCGACGGATTATGGAAATTATGAAGGAACGCGGTTCCCGTTTAAATGAGCAAATCATTGGTATAAGTCATGCAGATACTGAAGCAACTGCGCTAGAAGTAAAAGAAATGATTATAAATGAGTTCCATCCCAAGGAAGTCTATATCTCTTCTATTGGCTCAGCAATTGGATCCCACACAGGGCCTGGAACGATTTCTATTTTCTTTTTAAATTAATATAATTTGAAAAAGAGCGGGAATCTCCCGCTCTTTTTTTATTTATGATCTGTTTTCTTTGAGTATTGATTTTTTCCTGCTTGGCGATTTTTTTCACGAAGCATATTTTTTTCATGTCGTAATGCATTATTGTCTTGTGCTTTTTTATCATTATCAGAAGTGTGCGGCATATCCAAACTCCTTTCTATATTTCATGCAAGACTTATTGTCTGTCATTTAGAAAAAGAGTATGTAGCAAACCTTAATCTTTTTTTTCATAGGTCCAGCTGCCTTCCTGGTAGACCTTTCCTTCTTTGATTAGCTTTCCTAATGCCCGCTTAAAAGCCCCTTTACTTAAGCCGAAGCGTTCTTGGATATCCTCAGGCATACTTTTATCGTTATAAGGCATCGCTCCATTACGGCTCATTAGATATTCGTAAATTTTCTCTGCATCTGCATCTTGGGACTCTTCTTTTCGCGCAAGTAAGGAGACATTGATCGTTCCATCTTCCTTAACGTCAATGATCCGCCCCTCAACCTTTTGGCCTAACCGAGGTTCAACTTTGCGCTGGGATTCATGGATAAAACCTTTAAAGCCCTCAATTGTGTAAACCCAGCTTCCGACCTTGGCGGTTCGATAAATATGCCCTTGTATATTCTTGTTAAAATCCTTTCTGGTTGCTTCAATCGAAATAGATTGGATTACTTGGTCGCTTGCCAGCCGGGCATACAACAAGTTACTGCGATTCACCCTCAAAGTAATATAAACCATGTCGCCAACCTTCGGCCAAACGGACTGATGTGCCGGGAGGTCATCAGCACCTAATAAAATATCCTTGGGGAGACCTATGTTTAAAAACACACCAATTCTTGGATTTGTATCTGTCACTTTGACCCAAGCATAGGTTCCTACCGAAACCTCAGGTATGGTCATGGAAGCGGAGATTCTTCCTTGGGAATCGGTGAATAGAAAGACCTCCACTTCTTCCCCTTCCTCTAGTTCTTGCTGTGCCTGGTTTTTATGCAATAAAACATCCTCATTACCATCTGATAAGAAATAACCAAAGTCTGTAATACGGGCTACGTTTAATGTGGTAGACTGACCAATAAATTCTGTTAAAGACATTTATTCTAACTCCTTTTTTCTATTTAAGGCGCTTCCGCTTTGCTTACTGTCTAGCTGCAGCGCCTAGCTTTCGCTTTCTGACTTGTTTGAACTGATTTATTTTACTATAATGTACCCGTAAAGGGAAACTTTAGCAGATAATGTATCAATATATTGGAGGGATGACCATGTCTAAAGACAGCTCATTTGATATTGTATCCAAAGTAGACTTTTCTGAAGTCACCAATGCAATCACTCAAACGATGAAAGAAATTGGAACACGATATGACTTTAAGGGCAGTAAAAGTGAAGTATCACTTGATAAAGAAGAACTTGTTCTTGTTTCAGATGACGAATATAAGATGGACCAATTAAAGGATGTCTTATTTAGTAAATTAATTAAACGTGGTGTGCCTGTTAAAAATTTGGACTACGGTAAAATCGAAAAAGCATCTGGCGGCACTGTGCGCCAACGGGCAAAACTTGCCCAAGGGATAGATAAGGAAAACGCTAAAAAAATTAATACCATTATTAAAAATAGTGGTGTAAAAGTAAAAAGCCAAGTACAGGACGATCAAGTCCGGGTAACCGGCAAAAGCCGTGATGATCTGCAAAAAATTATTTCCTTAGTACGTGAAGCTGATCTTACTGTTGATGTTCAATTTATAAATTATCGATAAGTAAAACCCGGAGGAGTATGGGTTTTACAGCTGATTGTGACGGGTACTATTAAAGGCGTAAGGAAAATCATCCTTCGCCTTTTTATTTTAGTCATGAATTTGACTCTTTTTTCTCACACTAACAGTGAATGACATTGGGAGGTTAAGAAAATGAGTAATAATCAAAATCAACAAAAAAGTACCTTTCCGCCACAGCATCAGAATCACCAGCCTGGAGTAGAAAGTGAAATGAATCCTCGTCCACTTTCAGTAGATCCTTATTATAAACCGGGCGGAAAACTAGTTGGTAAGACAGCCATTATTACGGGAGGCGACAGCGGCATAGGCAAATCCGTAGCGATTTATTTTGCAAAGGAAGGGGCTGATGTCGCGATTGTTTATTTAAACGAACATCAGGATGCTGAGGAAACAAAACAGCTTATTGAAGCAGAAGGCCGCAAATGTCTTCTATTCTCTGGCGATATCGGTTCCGAAGATATCTGTAAAGATATTGTAAGCAAGACATTAAACGAGTTTCAAAAAATTGATATTCTTGTCAATAATGCTGCAGAACAGCATCCACAAAAAAGCTTATTAGATATTACATCATCACAGTTGGAAAAAACCTTCCGAACTAATATTTTTTCCTTCTTTTACATGACCAAAATGGCTCTGCCCCATTTAAAAAAGGGAGCATCCATCATTAATACGGCTTCCATCACAGCCTATCATGGAAACGAACAATTAATAGACTATTCTGCAACGAAAGGCGCAATTGTCTCCTTTACACGTTCATTAGCGATGTCTCTGGCAAAACAAGGAATCCGCGTGAACGGTGTCGCACCAGGTCCAATTTGGACACCTTTGATCCCGTCAACGTTCCCAGAGGATCAAGTCGAAAAATTTGGTTCAGATACACCTCTAGGGAGAGCTGGACAGCCTCATGAACTAGCACCGAGCTATGTATACCTGGCCTGCGATGACTCTTCTTATGTAAGTGGACAAATGATCCATGTTAATGGAGGTACTATTGTAAATGGTTAAGAAAAGCGTAAGCGCCCTGGTCACTTTCGTTATTTATTAAAAAATCGGCGGAGATGTTTCCGCCGATTTTAACTATTCTACTTTCACTTTTCTTCCACGCTTAATAACCAATAAAAGGAAAATCAACGATAAGACCCCCACTCCAACTAAAGCTGCAATAAAGGTAAAGTTAATCCCGCTTTTTTCAGTAAGGACATAGATTTCCGAATTATCCCGGTCTACTATAAGGATGTAATCATGATTGTGATTGCGAACTATATCCCCGGCCAGTAAACCACGAAGTTCTTTATCAGCGGCTAATTGCTTGTCCGTTAAAATTACCTTCTGTGATTTAGTGGAATTATTAATCGCAACAATTGACGTTTCACCTTTATAAACGCGCTTATAAACAACCATCCCGCCTCTATCATAGAGCATTTTCATGCTCCCTCTCGTTAAAGAAGGCAGCTTATTTCTTAATTCGGAAATTTTGGTTGTATAGTCAATCAGGTCCTTCTCTGTCCGGAAGTTCATTTGCCTGCGGTTATCAGGGGTTTTTCCACCATTTAAGGCAATTTCCGTTCCATAATAATAAATCGGTATACCTGGAGTTGTATATAGGTATGTCAGCGCAGTTTTCCAGCGTGAACCTGGAAATTGTCGTTTCTCCACGATATCAGCCGTAAATCTTTCCGTATTCTCATTATCAAAAAAGTTCGCCATTAATTCTGGCTTTATATCTTGATTTGAAGAAAAGTTCAGATCAGAAAAGGATTGGTTCGTGGTGGCAAACGCCTGTCTTAATTTCTTGCTTTGGGCATTATCAAATACGCTGTCAATTCCTGCTTTTTGATACTTAGCTGCATTTATTTGCGCATTATTCTGCGGGACACCCATTAAGAAAAAATCCTTCTTCTGTTTCTTAACGGCTTTTGAAAAATCAGTCCAGAAACTTAATGGAACTTGATTGACCTCTGGCAGGCTATACCCATCGATATCCGTTTTAGAAATCCACCATTTGGCAGCATCTATCAGATATTTTTGTACTTCAGGGTTGTCCTGATTAAGATCGGGCAAACCATCTATCCAGCCATTTGTCCCATCAGCCATTTCCTGATTAGGGTGATACCAATCCTTTTTAGCAGGATCACTTACCCACGGATGATTAGCAGCGGTATTATTAGCAACAAAATCAATAATAACTTTCATTTTTCGCTTATGAGCTTCTTTTACAAGCTCCTTAAAAGTCTTGATTGCGCCAAAATGCTCATCAGTTTTATAAAAATCCTTTACCCAATAACCGTGGTATCCATTTGTGGTATTATCAAAGATTGAAGTTAACCGAATGGCTGTAAAGCCCATATCATGTATGTAATCTAATTTGTCAATAACACCCTGAAAATCACCGCCATTGTACGCTAAAGGGTTTTTGGCGTCTACATTAAAATCATTTTTTATATCCCCATCATTAAAACGGTCCACCATAAGTGAGTAAATTGATTCATCCTGCCATAAGCGGTTTTCCTTTTTTATTTCTGCGTGAGCAGGAAAGCTTGAGCAAAGTAAAAAGGTTAATAATAAGAACGTTATTTTTTTCACGGCTTTTTCCTCCTTAAAAAAAGGAAGAGGAAAGGTTCCCTCTTCCACTAAACATTTTAATCTAATCCTGCTTTTATTCCAAATTTTAATAATAATTTTTAAATAAACTTTCTTGAAATGGAAACGCCTAATTTACAATATTTATATGATAATTCTTAAACCATGTATGGAACTGAACAAGATAAGCTAATAATTGCGGACCCGTCATTAGCTGGCCGAACCACGGCTCCTTAAATGAATTCCCACCGGTCTCCACAATACTTTGAAGCTGTTCCTTTTGGAAAAACTCATGCAATATCGAGGATTTATCTTGTAAGATGGTACCCATCCATTTTTGAATAGCGGCTGTATATTCCGGATTGTGTGTCTTTGGATATGGACTTTTCTTCCGATATAGGACTTCTTCAGGTAAAATTCCTTCAAAAGCTTTGCGGAGAAGTCCTTTCTCTCTGCCCCGATACATTTTCATGTCCCAGGGGATATTCCACAAGTATTCTACAAGACGATGGTCGGCAAATGGTACCCTTACCTCAAGGCTGGCCCCCATACTCATTCTATCTTTTCGATCAAGTAATGTCGTCATAAACCAAGTCATATTAATATAGAATAATTCTCTCCGCTTTGCTTCTTCAAAGCTTTCGCCTTCCAATTTTGGCGTTTCAGCAATAGCCTGTTGATACTGGTTCATAGAAAATTCACTTAATTTTAAGTGATCCCGCCAATACGGCTTCAGTAGATTTTGCCGCTCATTAACGGAACGCATCCAAGGAAAACCTGGCCTCTCTAAATCCTGTTTACGATGAAACCACGGATATCCACCGAAAATCTCATCTGCACACTCTCCAGACAAACTGACAACAAAATCTTGTTTAATTTCTTTACAAAACCAAAGCAAGGAGGAATCGACATCTGCCATTCCAGGAAAATCTCGAACAGCAGTGGCCTCAACAAGGTCATGAACTAATTGGTCTTGTGAGATGGTTTTGTTGTGATGCTGGGTAGCAAACTTTTCCGTCATCATTTGAATGAATGTTCCGTCTGCATCTGGCTGAAATTCATTTGAAGTGAAATATTGGTCATTACCTTCATAATCAATTGAATAAGTATGAAGCTGCCCCTTCCCTTGATCAGCGAATCCTTTTGCCGCAATCGCTGTAATAATACTGGAATCAAGACCGCCTGATAAAAAGGTACATAATGGTACGTCGGAAACAAGCTGTCTTGTTACTGCGTCCGTAACTAAGTAACGTACCTTTTCAGCTGTTTCCTCCACATTTTCTTTATGTTCTTCACTTTTTACATTCCAATAACGCCATACCTTTAAGCCATTTCGTGACAAAGTTAAAGCATGGGCAGGCCGTAGTTCTTGCATCCCTTTGAAAATACCAGATCCTGGTGTTCTAGAAGGACCTACTCCAAGGACCTCTGCCAGCCCCTCATGTGTGATCTCTGTTTTGATTTCTGGATGAGCTAGAATAGCCTTAATTTCTGATGCAAAGATAATCCCTTTTTGATGTTCTGTGAAAAATAACGGTTTGACGCCAAGACGGTCTCGTCCGATAAAGAGCTGTTCTCTTTTTGGATCCCAAATGGCAAAAGCAAAGATTCCATTTAAATGATTGACGCACTCCTCCGCCCATTCTATATAGGCTGTTAACAGTACTTCTGTATCAGAATGACCTTTAAAAGAATATCCTTTAGTAAGAAGGATTTTGCGAAGATCTTCAGTGTTATATAATTCTCCATTGTAGCAAATGGTGTAATCAAAACCCTCTTTGTGTTTGGTCATCGGCTGTCTTCCACCTTCAGGATCAACCACGATTAGTCTTTTATGACCGAAGCCGACGTGTGTTTCCTGCCAGATATTTGTTTCATCTGGACCTCTTTTTGCCAATGTATTCGCCATTTTCACAAGGGTTTCCGTTTCATTTTTTATTACCTTATTAAAATTAACCCATCCTGAGATTCCGCACATTCGCATCTCACTCCCTTACAAATAAATAACTGAACAGGTATTACATGCTCTATACTATTCAGCCCAGATTAAATGGTTAATTGTCCTATATAGAATGATACAAATGCTACATGGAACGCGGATTCTTCAGGATAAAATTTTTTATACTTAAGATTTTAAAAGAACCTGGTTATAAAAAGACAGGAAGATGTCAAAAAAGAAAAATGAAAGCAACTGTGTACGGAGGTTAGCGATGAATCGACAACAACGATTAAAACTATATGATTTTCAACAACGAGCTTACAATGTAGGAACCGTTGAACAAATAAATGATCAATGGATCTTTTTCGATGAGGAAACAGAAGAAGCCACGATGTTAGATGATTTTGTTCATCAAGAAATTGAGGTTTTCCGGCTGAACCGTTGGAAGAAAGGGATAGTAGGTGAACCGGGGAAAATTCATTGTGGGAAGGAAGCGATTATGCTTCGTGATCACGATACGATTAGAATGAAAAAACATTTAATATACTCTCTTGAGCGCCTTTTGGATGGAGTGAATGATGATGCTTTTTTCCAGTTTGTTACAACATTAAACTCTTTAAATTTTTCCATATATGACTGCATCTACTGTTATAACCATTTATCCTTCTTATCGGACGAAAATCGAAAAGATGGAGTGAATTTTATGGTATTTGACAATCAAGAACAAATTTGTAACGTACAGCATCATTTTTGCTACTTTGAAAAGGTCAATGATCGATTTGAGTTCACGTTAAACACTGGGAAACGGTTAGTAATTGAGAAAATGATTTCTTAATTAAGAAAAGTGGGTGTCCCAAAAGCATATTTTGGGGCACCCATTTTTTTATACATTAAACTAGTCTGTTGATTTCCGCTCCAATTAACAGGGTGTGAAAAAATCACTCAACAACTGCCTTTTCGGTCAGCCTCTTTTATTTTTTAACTCCCTATATATTTTGCGTAAAGCTGTTTAGCTTTTACACTATCACTTGTCCCATGGATAAGAACGCGGGCATCTTTAAAGACCACAATGGTTACTCCATCATCCGGTGAAAAACGGAGTAAAAATTCGTTAACTGATACTTTTCCGCTTTTTCGAAGGTTCTCGGCTGTCTTCTTTAGATCTAACTCTCTTTTATGTCTTGGACTGATTTGCACTGTATCGCGACCGCAAAGTGTTGTATAAGCTACCTGATGGCCTGAGGAGCGGTCTAAAAAATCAAATTGGCCTTGTGCACATGTTGGACAATTAGGATTCCTGCCTTGTGAAATATCCATTTGCATCGAAGATTGGTCCCAAATGTCAATTTGTTCTAGATTAGGAGTGGTTTCTGCCCCAACTAGTAGCTTCATTGTTTCCATTGCCTGAAAAGATCCGATGATATCAGTTAAGGGGGACAATACTCCCACAGTATCACATGTCTCTCCATTGCCGCTCGGAACATTGGGAAAAAGACAACGGTAACAGGGGGTTACTCCCGGTTTAATGACAGCAAACATTCCCCGTGAACTTACTGCTGCCCCATGTACCCAAGGAATCCGATACTTGACAGCAACATCATTAATTATAAAACGGGTCATAAAATTATCAGTTCCATCGACTATAACGTTCATACCTGTTAATAACTCTTCGGCATTGTCCAGATTTAAGTCGGCTATTACGGCATCAACCATAACCGTCGAATTGATATCCTTTAACCTTTTTTGAGCAGCGATCGCCTTTGGCAGCTGCCCGCGCGCATCCTCCTCGGTATAGAGAATTTGCCGCTGCAGATTGGACCATTCTACTAAATCTCGATCGATTAACCTTATATATCCTACGCCAGAGCGGACAAGATGATTGGCAATTACCGTACCAAGTGCCCCTGCTCCAACGATTGCCACTCGGCTCCTCAGCATATTCTGTTGTCCTTCTTCCCCAATACTAGGAAAAAGGATTTGTCTCGAATACCGTGCTAAATCCTTCATGAGCATCCTCTTTTCTATAACCACTTCAGGTCCAGCTATAATACTATTATCTTATCAAAAAATTATCTGATATTACTTAACTTTTTTAATTTTAATAAGAATTAGAAAAGTGTATAATAGAAATTGGATAAAAAGCTAAATATTGGAGACATTTCTTAACCTTCGGTTAGGAGATTCATATAAAAAGTTTAAAGGAAAAGAGGGGAATATATGAGTATTGGCGGTTTCAAAAACAAGGAAGTTCTAGTCGATTTAACAAGTGGTACAGTGGATTACAGGACTATTAATGAAGAAGATGCCAAAAAATACATAGGCGGCCGTGGTCTCGGTGTCAAATATGTATTAGATAATGGCCCAGAAGTCGAGCCATTATCCGCTGATAACATTTTATGTTTTATGACAGGCCCTGTCACAGGTTCCCGTTCCTCCATGAGCGGACGTCTTTGTGTCGTAACTAAATCACCGCTTACGGGAACAGTTACGGATTCTCACATTGGCGGATGGACCGCAGCGCGGCTTAAATGGGCAGGTATTGATAATCTTATTTTTAAAGGAAAAAGTGATAAACCTGTTTACCTTTTTATTGAAGACGGCAAAGCAGAACTCCGCGATGCATCTACTCTTTGGGGAACCAGTACAAGAGCATTTATTCAGGCTATGAAAGACCAATACGGTGAACAAGACCTAAGTGTAATGACAATTGGTCAAGCTGGCGAGAATACGGTTCGTTTTGCCTCTTTCATCAATGAGCATGACCGTGCTGCCGGTCGTGGCGGAACAGCCGCAGTGGCTGGCTTTAAGAAATTGAAAGCCATTGTCATTAAAGCAGCCCAAAAAGGTAATATGCCTGCACCTAAATTAGAGGCTGAATATAAAGAAGCCAATAAGAAAGCGGTTAAAGCCATACTAGACGGCGGCTTAACTGCACCTAACAAAGGTGGATTATCCGTCTATGGGACGAATGTGCTTACAAACCTAATCAACGAAGTGGGAGCGCTTCCAACAAAAAACTCACAACTAACTCACTGGGATGAGGCAGAAAAACACAGTGGTGAATATGTTAACACCAATCTTCGTGTAGCTAATAATACCTGCCATGCCTGTCCGGTAGGCTGCAAGATTGAAGTGGAAGTAAAAGATGGTAAATATAAGACGCGCGTTGAGAGTGTAGAGTTTGAATCTGCCTGGTCACTTGGCTCTAACTGTCTTTTAAGCGACGCCGAAGCAATTTCTTATTTAATTGACCGCTGTAATGAATACGGGCTCGATACGATCGAACTTGGCCATTGCTTCTCCGTAACAATGGAAGCGTTCGAAAAAGGGATAATAAAGCAAGAATTAATCTGGGGAGACGCTGACTCCATGATTGAATTAACAAGAAAAATTGCCCTGCGTGAGGGCTTTGGCGGCATTCTTGCCGAAGGTCCTGCACGTGCAACAGCTGCTTGGGGTGCACAACACCTTTCCATGTCCGTTAAAGGTCAATCCATTCCTGCCTACGATCCACGGGGAATCCAAGGTATCGGACTTGGTTATGCCACTAGTAACCGTGGTGCCTGTCACTTGCGCGGCTACACTGTAGCTAGTGAAATTGCAGGTATCCCTGAGCCAACCGATCGATTAAAACCGGAAGGAAAAGGTGAACTATTAAAAATATTCCAAGATATGCTGGCATTTTCAGATTCGATGAATATTTGTAAGTTCTCTTCTTTCTCGGAAAATGCCGAGCATTATGCAGAGCAGTACAGTACCATGACTGGAATACCAATGACGGCTGATGACGTGATGAAAGCCGGAGAAAGAATTTACAATCTTGAGCGTTACTATAATAACCTTGCAGGCTTTAATAAACGTGAAGATGATTTCCTTCCAAAACGGTTTACTGAAGAACCTGCATCTGGAAACAGTGCAGGTCATGTAAGCCGGATGGATATTATGCTTGAAGAATATTATCAAGTCCGCGGCTGGAAAGATGGATTAGTCCCTGAACAAAAGCTTCGTGAATTAGGTATTATCGATTCTGAAAGCCAATTAGTTTAATATGACAAAAAGCATCTGCGAAGGTAATGTTCGCAGATGCTTTTCTATCCGCCAATCCTAGTTGTTTTATAACGATAATTTTTCATAACCTCATTTAACGTATCCTCATCTTCAGCAATAAAACGGACCCTTACTGCATTAACCTTAAAGATGGCCGTAAACGCAAGTTCCTCTTCTGATAAAATCTGGCCGCTCCACCCCTCAGCCTCATATATTAAAGGAAAAGTATCCGTTACCTGAATGGCCCCAAGTTCCTGAAAATACATGCCAAGATGGTCTATATGGATCCCCCGAAACTCTAAATCTATTTCTGCCATATCAGCCTCCGGCTACCGGTGGGAAAAGCGCAAATTGATCTTCATCCTTCACCCTTGTTTCAAGGTCATCAAGATGAATGATATTCCTTCCATTTACATACACATGAACAAAAGGAAGCAGCCTTTTTTCAGTCGTAAAAATTTCAGCATGTAACGCTGGAAACATTTCTACCATTTTATCTAAAACATCGATCACTCGATTACCGTCAGGACTTACCTCGACGATTACTCCTCCGCATATTTGCCGGAGATTAGCAAACACCTTCACTAGCATATGTATTCCCCTCCCTCTCTAAATATTAAAACCAAACATTAAAGTTGTCACTACTATATCGTTAACATTCCCTAAAAAAAAAACTGCCGAAATTACTCCGGCAGCTTCATTTTTACGGGTGTAAAAATGACATTGGCAATTTTACAAACCCTAAATATAGTACTAGTAACCATGCAACAACAAACTGAATCCAAAAAGTAGAAGTTCTTCGCTTATGAATGATTCGGCTAAGAATCATTTCAAATAAGCCAATTACCCATAATCCTACAACTGCTTTTAAAATATACCATACATCAATTTTGTACACTGAGAATAGAAGTCCTACCCCTGTCGCAATGATCAGCAAGTATAGAACCCTTAAGATCATTTGAATAATTTTAACTCCCTTTGTTTTGCCACTTTTATTTAATGAAATGGCCACAAAGAATAGAATAAGAGCTAAAAGCCATGCTGTAATATGTGCATGAATCACGATAATTCCTCCTTATGTATGTCCTGCTCGCAATTATCATACCATAGGAGAGGTAAAAATACGAAAATAAGTAAGGCATTTATCGTAAATAAACACTAGCAAACAATTAAATTTTGGGCATATGATTCACATTATAACAGCCCAGACATAAGATAATAAAGTAATTCTATATACAAAAATATGACCTACCACCAAATGTTACTAACGATTAAAAATTGAAATTCAAAAAAGGGTGTTGTTTATGCCAGCGATTGTTGGAGTTGCACAGGTTATAACACTGGGGAGCAGTTCCGTTTTCCATATTGGTGATGTCTATAAAATCATGCCGTTCGCTACCGCTAAAACATTTTCTGGTGCTGGTTCCTTTAATACCGGCGAACAATTAAACGTTCATAACCAATTAAGTTCAACAAATACAAGTGATCCAGATGTCATTGATCAAAATAATTTCCTTAATATGTAATGATTGGGGGATTTCATAATGAATTTTTATATCCAGCAATCCATTCATATTAATTTTATTAAAGTTGGCGGGATCACCAATTCCTCTGTCCTGCAAATTGGCAGTGCTGGTATAATAAAACCCCAGGCCAATTTATATAATACAGGAGGCTTCACCAAACCGGCACCGACAGGAATAAAACCTGGAGGACTAATGGTCCCCCAAGGAGAGCAAATTTTAGCACCCGCTGTCCCGTTACAAGCTGCTATTAGAAAGACATAAAAAAGGTCCTTTCTTTTGATGGACTATAAAATTAGCAAATCATTTGGTCCCCCTGCATATAGTTAGAACACAAGGGAAAATGGCTGGCGGGGGTGATTCTTATGTATCAGGATCTTAATCAGTACCTTCAATGGATGCAAATGTATATTCAAGCTCAAGAGCAGAGGATTTCTTCATTAGAACAAACCGTAAATAAATTACAGAAAGAATTAAAGCAAATTCAGGAAAAGCCCGTGGTCCATGTCGATAGAATTGAATATAAATTTGATCAATTGAAAGTAGAGACCCTCGAAGGCACGCTAAATATTGGCTTAAATCCTAATGATTTATCTGGAATTGAAGACTTTGCTGTACAAAACCAGTCATTAAATACTCCTTTATCCTCTAAGGAACAAATGCAGCGATCAATGGAAGTCGAGAAAGCTATTTATGAATATTTAGAAACGGACTTACCTCAAATTATTGTCGATGCCCAGAATCAGTTATCGATTCAGCCAAATGATTCTTATGTAGCTTTTATTAAGGAAGATATTATTCGACAGCTTCCTAACAGAATAGACTTTCACCTAAAGGCAAACGCCGCAAGAGTTCGTTCGGAAGAAAAAAATGATTCGGTTGATGAGATTGTTATTAATTCCATCAAACAGGAAATCCAAAATGGTGTATGGACCTTTTTGAGTAATTTACCAGAAAATATGAAAGGAATGAAGCCGTAATGAACTTTGAAGTTCACAACCACATCCTTCATGTTGAAAATATTAAAATCATCGGTGTTGCAAGTTCTTCATTATTTATGGTCGGAGATGTTGAAACAATCCAATTATCTTCCGTTTTTGATACGCCGGCGGAATCGCTGATCATTGGACCGTTTGTTCCTTTGGAACAGGATGTGACGCCAGGCTATGCTAGCCCGAACCTCTAGTGTTGACCACTTGTTTGTTAACCAAGTTGCCTTCTCTTCCATCATTCAACTTGGAGATTCATGTTACCTAAATGGATTTTCACGGGCACTTGCCGTCCAAAGGGAAGTAGAATTTTTTAATGGAAACGAAGGCAATTTTCCTTCTTATGCGATTTTTAGAATGCCACTTCCACTCCCGCCAATTAATGAAGCCATTTCAATATCGCGATACAATGCTACACCTCTTATAAGAGTTAATAAAATTCATGTTACCGCGGTCTCGAACTCCTCTATCTTACATGTCGGCAATACTAAACATGTTTCGATGGAAGTAAGGATTAAGCATATCCGTCAACTTCTCCCTCGTGGTGATGAACAAGACACGAAATAACAGCATAAGTTATCATCAAGTAAGGTTTTTAGCTGTAAGTTCAAATTGTAAAGGATGTTTTTCATGCCAGCAATTCTTGGTCCAGTGCAAATTGTTAATGTAGCCGGAGGAATTGTACAATTTGGTGATACCGTTTATATTTCTCCGAAAAGTAGTTCTAAAACATATTCCGGTTCCGGAGGATTTAATACCGGAGGAATCATTGTGACGAATAATGGCTTAAGCGGTACCAATGTACTTGACACAAATCTAATTGATCAGCCTATTGCAGGCAATAATTAAAAATGACATAAACCATAATGGTCTATGTCATTTTTTCATTTTTCCAGTTTCAAGATGTGGGCGCCGTCAAAGAAAAATAAATATCTTTCCGTCACATTTCTTTTCCAAATCTGTTCTATCGCTTTTGTGTATAAGTTAATTTGTAATTTATATCGTTTTTCAAGGATTTCCTTGGCCTGTGGAAAGCCCCCTTTATACCTGTCTGTTATTCCATCAGATTTATAATCAATTAGCACAAGGCCATTTTCATCCTCTAGGATGCAGTCTATAATCCCTTGTACGAACACTGATTCATCCCCCTCATGCCAATCAGGATAAACATCATGTGCAGGTAAGGAAACCGTAAAAGGAACTTCCCGATGAACCGTTTTAGCTTTAAAAAACCTCTGTCCGAGCGGTGAAGTAAAAAATTGAGAAATTAATTTTGCATCAATTACTTCACCTTGTTCAGGAGTTAATAATTCATTGTTTACCATCCAGTTTAACTGTTCACCAATTGCTTTTTCATTCACTTCTTTTTTCAAATCCACATGCTGCATGACCATGTGCATGGCTGTCCCGCGTTCAGCGGGGCTTAACTGTTTCTCCTGCATGAACTTAGGCCGTTTCAAGATGGACTTTTGAAATCGCCCAAGAAGTTCTGTACTGCTGTATTCATCTGTTAGTTCCCGGGTACGTTTTATTTCAGAAACAGATTGCTTTGAACGATGGCTGGCAGCACCAAGGAAAGGATATTCCCATGTAAGCCGCGCATGTATTTCATCTGCTAGTTTTGATTCAGATGGCACCTGCTCTAAATTTTCGACTTTTTTAAGCAGTTGGTCCTCTTCATTTTCAATGGAAATAGCCTGTTGTTTTATTTCATCAGCATGTTGTAACGTGATTTTCCAGGAAGATGGATGGTTTGAAATCTCCGGCGGTACCTGCCAATTTCCCTCACCTGCTTCAAAAAGCCCGCTAAAATCATGATGCCGGATGAGTGCAGGTCCAATCCAGTCCATATAACTCGTGGCAGAAGCCCTTTCATAGTCCTTCAATAGCCATTCATTATGGGAGGAAACGTCTTTCCACTTGTCGATTTGTTTGCTGGCATCTTTTAAAGTTGCGGTCACATACAGCTTTTCTTTTGCCCTTGTCATTGCCACATATAACACACGCATTTCTTCAGCGAGCATTTCCATCCTTTTCTTCTGTTTAAAGGCGATTTGTGGCAGTGATGCATAAGAAATCCGTTTTTCGGCATTCACATATTTCGCTGCAAATCCAAGCTCTTTATCAAGCATAAATGATTTACGAATGTCAGTCATATTAAAATTCCGTGCCATTCCCGCCATAAATACAGCAGGAAATTCCAATCCCTTACTGCTATGGATGGTCATGATTCGAACAACATCCTCTTGCTCACCAAGTGCTCTGGCCGCGCCAAGATCGTCTCCTCTATCCATCATGCGCTCAATAAATCGCAAAAATCGAAACAATCCGCGGAAAGATGTCTGCTCATATTGACGGGCTCTGTCATATAAAGCGCGTAAATTCGCCTGCCGCTGCTTTCCGCCAGGGAGCCCGCCAACAAAGTCATAAAACTGAGTGTCACGATATACCTGCCAGATCAGTTCTGAGAGCGAACCTTGTCTGGCTATCGTCCGCCATTCTTTTAACAAGTCAAAAAAAGCACGAACCTTATCATAAAAGTGTTCATTTACTTCAGCTGTTTTACTTAAACAAAAGGCTGTAACAGCCTCCCAAAACGAACCGCTCTTCCTGCCTATCCGAATTTTTGATAGTTCCTCCTCGTTTAACCCAACAATTGGGGAACGCAAGACAGATGCAAGGGGAATATCTTGGTACGGATTATCAATAACCCTAAGAAGTGACAACATAATGGATACTTCTGTCGCTTCAAAATAACCGGTTGATAAATTGGCATAGATAGGAATTCCTTGTTGTTTGAACTCCTCCATAAACTGGGGGGCCCATGTCATTGAGCGGAGAAGGATCACCACATCCCGATACATTAAAGGTCTTTCTGTTTTTGTTTTGGCGTTATATACAGGCGCCCCAGCGCTAATCAGTTCTTTAATTTTAGTTGCAATCACCCTAGCTTCTAGCTGTGATTGTTCCAGATCAGCTATGTCAAATTCTACTATATCTGTTTCGTCGTCTGTTTCCACTTCTTTAGGCTTATGACCTACCGTATTTTGGTCAATGATCAATACCTCTACTGGATATTCACTGTCTTCAGGATATGGTGCACCGTTTCGAAGTTCAGCAGCCTCATCGTACCTGATTTCTCCTACTTTGACCCCCATAATCTGTTTAAAGAGATAGTTTGTAGCATCAAGGACCTCTTTCCTGCTTCGGAAGTTTTGAGCCAAATCAATTCGGAGCCCGGATGCAGACCCATCCACTGTGAAACGATTATATTTGGAAAGAAAAAGCTGTGGTTCTGCTAAGCGAAAACGGTAAATGGACTGCTTTACGTCCCCAACCATAAAAAGATTACCGTTTTCTTCCTCATCTCTTGCCACCAGCTTCAAAATGGTCTCTTGTACCATATTCGTATCTTGGTACTCATCGCAGTATACCTCATTAAAATGGAGCCGATATCCGCGAGCTGCCTCTGATGGAAAGAATTCACCTTCCTCCGAAACTCCTTCTGTTAAAATAGCAAGACAAAAATGTTCAAGGTCGTTATAGTCGACCAGCCCCTTTTCCTGTTTTGCCTTTGCAAACCGTTTGGAAAACTCTTTTACAAGGTAGACTAGTGTTTCAATTAATGGACGCATTTCTATCATATCCCGTAAAAAGCTTTCAGGACGTCGCGAAAAAAGTTCATCTTTTATATCTTGTATTTTTTTCTTGGCTTTGTCCCGCAGTTTCTGGGCCTTTTCTGTTAACTCCTTATCAAAGTGATCACCCTTTACCTGTTTAGCCCTTGTGAAAGACCAAGTTTGCATGGCCTGGTAAAGTGTGTTCCATGAATCCTGCTCAGCTGTAATTAAGGTGTCAATAACCTGTAAATCATCTAAAAAGTTTTCTGCACGAGGTGCCGGTCCATTGGGCAGTTTTGTAAGTTCGAGCGCTTGCTCAATCATTTCTTTAGCTGCTTCTAATTGCAGTTTACTATCAAAAAGAAGTGCTTCAATAAAAGGAAGTTCCTCGATAGACGTAATTTCCTCCACTTGGTACATAGAAATAATTTTCTCCAAATAACTGTCAGGAAGAGGATTGGACTGAGCAAAGTCGTAAATGGAACGAACAATGTCCATTAAGGCGGCATCACTTCGGTCACTTGTAAACGAATCTACCAAATTAAAAAATGCTTCATTATCTTTCTTTCCATATTCCTCTTCAAATAATTCTTCCATTACTTCATCTCTAATTAATTGGCCCTCTGTTACATCAGCGATGCGGAAACCAGGGTCAATATCAATTAAATAATAATATTTACGGATAACTTCCATACAAAAAGAATGCAGCGTCGAGATGGTTGCCTTATTTAATAAGCTAAGCTGTTTTCGTAAATGTCTTGATTCCGGATTTTTGTCTATTGCCTTTTCTAATGCTTCCCCAATTCGGTGTCTCATCTCAGCCGCGGAAGCACTCGTAAACGTAACCACTAGTAACTGGTCTACATCAATTGGATCTTCTTTAGAGAGTATTTTTTGGATGATTCTTTCGACCAGTACTGCCGTTTTCCCCGAACCAGCGGCAGCCGCAACCAGGATATCCTTATCCCTAGCTGCAATGGCCTTCCACTGGTCGTTCGTCCAGGTTACCCCTTCAGGCTTTGGAGGAATCACAAGACTATTCATTTTCAGAAACCTCCCCTTTGATCAATCCTAATACCTCATCCTTTGAATGCGGTGTTAGAATCCGAAAATGATTATGATCAATTGATTCATCAAACTGACAAACAGATTTATAAGAACAGAAAGTACAAGCTGTTTTGTCCTTTAGTTTAAATGGTGATATATCAATTTGACCGTTAATAATGGCATTTCCTGTATTTTGATAGATGGTACGTACATGATTTCTTAGCTGATTAAATTCTTCTAAGCTGGCAACTTTTGATTTCTTGGATAAATTTCCATCTTTCTTGATGCCTGCTGCGACGATGTGTGAGTCGCCAGACTCTAGCGATTGGTCCATCAGCTGGATTACCTTTTGGTCGCTAAGCATTAATCCATTCATTTTAAACTTTTTCATGATTTCATTTTCAATTTCATCAATGGTCAGCATTTTCTTTGTATTAATAAAAGGATTATGAACATGAAAGTAAAGGACGCCTGCAGGGCTCGCTTTCATTTCCACCAATTCAGTAGAGTGTGTCATGACGATATCAAGGTAGGTCAGCATTTGTAAGGCTAAACCATAGTATACTTCTGTTAAATTAACATCTTTTTCACTTGATTTATAATCGATTACCCTTAAAAAGACACTATCATCCTCGGCTTTTGCTTGATCAACCCTATCAATTCGTCCAGCCAGTTCCATTCTCTTTCCATTTTTTAAAGAGAAGCTTAGCGGCGGCAGTTCCCCATTAGGTCCGAAAGCTAATTCTAAACCAATCGGCGAGAAACCACTTACCTTGGCATGATCGCTCAAAACAATCGAGGCACGGGTAATAATTTGTTCTAACTTCCGTTGAATATAATGGTGTCTTTCCGAGCTTAGCAGAATTTCATTTTGCAGTTTTGGCGCCAATGTTTTGACTGCGTCTTTGGCTAGCTGTTCACACTGCTGGCGAGTTAACTTAGCCCATGACAGATTCTGCCCATTTACGGTCTCAGCAATTTGTTTTAAAGCAGCATGAAATAATTCCCCAATATCTGGTGCTTCTAAACGAAAGATTTGCCGTTCACGAAGCTTTAACCCATGCTGCGCAAAATGAGAAAAGGCACAGCCATTGTATAATTCCATTCTTGACACGCTAGCTTGAATAATATCACCATATAATGCATCTGCCACCTCAGGGGACAATTGAACAGTCCCATTTGTATAAAAAAGACTCGACAATACTTTGGCGGCCTTATCTTTCCAGGAACTTTGGAGGTAGTAATTATACACATCCCACCACAAATCAGCGATGGGATAGTTTCTCTTTCTCCATTGCAGCTGTGCGTTTAGGTAGGACAAGGTGGTCGTAAAATTAGATACAAAACCTAACTGGCCCTTCTCGTCAAGCTCTGAAGGATCTGCAACATAGTAAGTCTCCTGTACGTCCGGGAACAAATCTTTAAGACGCTTAATGTAAGAGGAAGGAATTAAGGCTTTCCCTTCATCATTGGCAAGAGGATAGCTCACATAAAGAAACTCCGACGGTGCGATGAAAGCTTTATAGGCAAGAAAGTTTTCATCGAGCAGACGGGTTCGGCTGCTTGGTGCCAGATTCATTCCTGCAGCTAATAAAAGCTCTCGGTCCTCCTCAGCGAGAATGCCCTCATCGGAGATTTTTGCCGGTAATACCCCTTCATTTACACCAACAACAAATACTATCTTACTATCATTTAGCCGCGATTTTTCCAGGTCACCAATGAGAATTTGGTCAAGTGCAGGTGGAATAAGCGAAAAATGTAAGGAGTCAAAACCTGCTTCTAAAATGGCAGCAAAGGCTTTTAAGCTAACTTGCTCTTCCCCTAATATTTCTACATATTGATCAAGCAGGTCAACCACAGCATTCCATACTTGTTCATGCTCCCGCATTCTTACAAGATTTCCATTTTCCTCAGCAGCCACCTTCCAATTTTCTAGTTTATCGGGTATATCCAATTCTTCTAAATATAAATAAATTGCCTCACAAAGCTTTCGTCCGGTATCAGCTTTTTTCAAGCGTCTGGACAAACGTAAAATTGGCGCTGTAATCAGGAGCTTTAATTCATTTAATTCATTCTCTATCTCCTTTTCAGCATCGGTCTGCCCGCTCCCTGTCAATTCAAGCCCTCTAATTCGCCGATAACCCCAGCGGTCCTTTTTGGTCCATTTGCTGCCATTAATTCCATAGGCTAGGCAATAATTTTCAAGCCTGTCCATCTTTTCGCGCATTTTAGCAGCATTCTCCTGAAGCGGATAGAGTAATTCTGTTTTAATCGCTCTAAATACCGGTTCATAGCGCCAAAAAGAGTTAATGATTTCTAGCGTTGAACGAATTAATTCAATTAAGGGATGATTGAGCATGGTTCTTTTCTGATCAATAAAATATGGTAGTTGATAATCGTCAAAAACAGGTTCGATCACTTCATGATAGTCGCCGCCGTTTCTAATTAATAATGCAATATCACGATAACGGTAACCGCTATTTTGAACTACATGACGGATTTCCCTGGCAATCCCTTCAATCTCTGCTCTTCGATTAACTGCCTGACTAATTTTAATTTCAGCGGCTCCATGAAAAGGTAAAGCAGGACGGGTATCAAAATGTTTCTCTAAATGACGGATGGAGGGAGATGCCCACTTTTTTTGGTCTGTGAGTATGATTGGCGGGTCTATTTCAATCCCCCATGTTTTAGCCATATCAAAAAGGCTGTAACAAGCATTTGCCGAAGCCCGGAATAAATCGAGTTCATCTGGTGCTGAATCAATGGATACACGATCTGTTGTCATCGAAATAGAAACTTGTTTACATTGTTTCATTAATTCAGCAATGATTTGAAATTCCTGCGGCGTAAAACTGTAAAACCCATCAATATAAATTTCCGCTTCTTTTAAATAGGCCGAGGCAGAGATCTTCTCGGCTAAAAGACGGAAATAATCTTCTGAATCAATATACTTTCCAAAAACTTCATCCTCAAATTTTGAATAAACCTTCTCTAAGTCTGTTAACTTATCATGCAATGCTTGACCATCGGTTCCAAGGTAAGTGGATTTTTGGATCAAATCCTCCGGGCTGATACAATACCGTTTAAATTCAGTAATCATTTGTTCAAGCTGCTGAACAAATCCATTTTTATCAGCCGCACGCTGAAAGATATTTAAATTTTCCTTTTGTTCATCAATTATTTTACGAATTAACATGTTCATGCCTACACTACTTAAATGGTAACGGGTTATTCCGCCTGTTTCTTGCAGAATTCGCCATGCCAAACGGGAAAAGCTGAACACCTGAGCACGTATCATACCGCCAACGAGCGAGTCTGTCGCCAAACGATACTCTGTTAAAAATGTCATTTGTTCCGGTACGATATAAATAATCGGATTTCCTTCCGGATTTTCTAAAAGACGGTCACGGATTTCATTGAGGAACAATGCCGTTTTTCCGCTCCCGGACCGGCCGGTAATCATTCTTAATGACATTAGAAAACCTCCCCTTTCCCTAAAACTCTGTATCTCTCATTCTATCACAAAAGAGCACAAATGTTTGTATTTTCAGTTGGATGGGTTTTAACCAATAATGGTAAAAACTTCGAAAAAAAACACGATTTTATCTAATCGTGTCTCCGTCCTTTTTATTAGAAGTGAACATTTATTTCATTTAACGGCCAATACCGCAAATCAACTTTACCGACAACTTGACTGGCATTGATAAAGCCAAATTGCCGACTATCCCAACTCCCTAAGCGATTATCACCAAGAACGAATAATTTCCCTGCAGGCACAATATTTTCACCGGTAATTTCCTTTAAACTAAAATCTCCTGTTAACTTCAATCCAGGGGATTTCTTTTTATAAATATCTAAGAAGGGTTCTTCATATTTATGGCCATTTATATATAACGTATCATCCCGATACTCAATCCGATCACCTGGCAGACCGATAATCCGCTTAACAAAGTCCTCTTTTTCATTCGCATGAAAGACTATCACATCAAATCGGTTTAACTCACCTACCTGATACCCTAGCTTATTGACAACTAGTTTGTTTCCGTTCTGGAGAGTCGGCATCATCGATTCGCCTTCTACTATATAATTAGAAAAAAAGAAAGTTCGAATAAACGCAAAAATAACAATTCCAATCGCAAAAGCCTTAATCCATTCTAACCCTTCTTTTTTCCATTCAATCTTCATTGACACTCCTCCGTTTCTCCTTTTCTTTCTTTCTATCTATTTCTCCATTATGGTCAAATTCTAAACGCTTATTCATTTTAACTTCAATTCTTTTCCCTACAAACCAAAGAATAAAGATCACAATAAAAACTATGACCGTACGAAGAGGTTTGGTTATCAGTGAATGGAGATCATAACCGATAAAACTTATTGTAAATATCATCACCATTTTCCCAATACACACGGCCAGCATGTACTGAGCCAAGCTGATTTTCGAAAGACCAGCAACAATGTTTACTAGTGCTGATGGGGTAAATGGAAAACATACTAGTAGAAAAAGAGGGCCAAACCCGTGACGTTCCACCCAATCCATAAGTTTGCGGACTTTTGGATGTTTGGGCAGAAAAGATAACAGCCGTTTTTGCCCAAATTTTCTAATAAGAAGAAAAACAATAATTGCACCTAAGCAAGCCCCAAGCCAAGAATACAAAAAACCCAGCCACAGACCAAAGGCATTGGCATTTGCCATTACAAATACAAATAAAGGGAGAAACGGCAAAAATGCTTCCACAATAATCAACAAGATGCCTGGTATCGGACCAAGAGCCCGATACTCCTGTATAAGGCTCATGATATGTTCAAGTGTAAACCAAGCTTTAAGTGTTTCGAAGTCCATACCGCTTTTTCTCCTTTATTAAATAAATCCTACTGTGTTATAAATTGATGGAGCGCCTGTTTATTTTTCTCAACATCAATCTCAAGCACCGCTCCTTCTCCACTTATCCGCGGCTCTGTAAAGCTATTATCAATGGGAATTCGAAGGGTTTCAATATTTTGGTCACCTGTAAGGAATTCTTTAGCCATAAATACTCCATCAGTGGTTGGCATATTTGTATTTATATACGGTGTAACCACCCCAATAAGTTTGGGAAGTTTGGCAACCGTTTTAAGTCCACTTAATTGATCCTTTATGGCCTTTATTGCTTTCTGTTGTCGTTCAACACGTCCAAAGTCACCTATCGCATCATGACGAAAGCGGACGTAACTCAGCATCTGGGGACCATTTAGTTTTTGCTGACCAGGCTCTAATGGAGGATTAACATTCGCTGACATTTTCTTTTCCACATTCATTTCTACACCGTTTGGAAATAATTCATCGATAAGCTGGGCAAACCCTTGAAAATCAACAATAGCATAGTATTGCAAATCAATATCAAAATTTTGCTTAATCGTTTGCCTCATTAATTCAGGACCGCCGCGTGCGAAAGCAGAGTTAATTTTATGTTTAGCATGACCAGGAATGGAAACATAGCTGTCCCGCATAATCGATGTTAGTTTGAAGGTCCCTTTATTTTCGTTATAATGGAGAATCATTATGGTGTCGGAGCGGGACTTTTCATTTCCTCGTGCATCACTGCCAAGCAGCAGGACATTTGTATCCCCATACTGATCTTTTTGCCCTGAAAAATCATAAACCACGTTTGTATCTTTTTTATCATTGTTGAGTTTTTTTAATGATTGATTAACCCCTTGTTTATATTGATAATAAGCATATCCAGTTACTCCACCTAGCAACAGCAGGCACACAAGTAAAATGGACGGCCACCTTTTCTTTTTCTTTTTTTTATGTCTATCAGCTCTCATTTGTTTATTATCCATTCGTCCACGTTATCCCTTCAGTTTATATGACGGTGTTATTCTTTTTTTGTATCCTCATTTTAATTCATTTTCCCCTATCCAAACTCCTTCTATTAATAAAAACTTTCTCATATCTTTCTTTATTTTTGCAACAAAGAAAGCTTGTCATCTGACAAGCTTTCTTAAACTAATCACCTATTGCATTTTTCAGTCTGTTTTTGATAAAATTAATCAAGAACACCTGTTCTATTTTCATTAAAGGGAGAAGATGAGTAATGACCAGAATTCCGGAGGATGAGCGTGACATCATGGAAAAGGCCATTTATTTACCAATGGTCCTTATTATCCTTAATCGTGATTTAAACGTTGTAACAAACAGCCCTTTTAAATTAAAAAAACCTTATTTAAATTTAATAGAAGAAACCATGAAGAAAATTCAACGCGAGTTAGCTGAGGTTAAACAGTATATGAAGAAGAACAAACTACAGGTAATTGAGACAAACCGGGATGAAGCTTTTACAATGTATATGTTTATCTACAAAGGCTACGAAGAAAACCATAATTATTTTAATCCAAGAATTCGAAACAAAGTTCAGGAGTTATTAGAAACATACTTATCCAAAAGAGACATTTCCAGATAGTTACTTATTTTCTTTCATTCAAATAAAGTTCATTGCTTTCTGATGCCTTTGAAGGCTTTGTCTCATGGAGTAAAAAAGCTAATTTTTTCTTACTAAAGTCCACTCTTTGCATTAGCTTCATTTGTAAATAAGATGTCCGCAGCATTTGGGTATTAAACGTATTATAGGAAACAGGGAAAATGTGAGTTTGATTATGGCGGAAGATAACCAATGTTTCCCGTGCGGAAACACGCCGATAATCTTTGATATGTTCAGCGAAGAACCAGATACATTTTGGGCTCTCTGGGGAAGCGGTGCAGAATGTATAGATGTTGTTAATGGGTTCAATGACAATTGGAAGCTTACGTGAATAGTCAATTAATAACCGTGTCCCTTTCCTTCTGCCTTCATAATCTACACCATAATAAGCGCAACTTTTTTGAATGATAGTAAATGGTTTTAGCGGAGAAAGAATTTCATCATCCACTTCACCAATTACTGAGAATAGCCTATTTCCATACTCTTCTGGTTTTATATACATGGTACAAGAATTTACTATATAGTCTCCCGTTTGTTTTTGCGGCAAAATCTCAACCCCTTTTGTTACATTTTATCCACCATATCTTACCACCTTTTACTTTTTACTCCCTTAATTTCGTTGAATTGTTCCGAAAGTATTCACAATTATTTGTCAAGAATAATATTAACAGAAAATTTTAAATATTATTGATATTATGATGAAAAAACCATATACTTTAAAAAAGCTCAGAGGTGATTTTCATGAATGATAAGTCCTACCAAGAACTAATGAAAATTGGTGCCATGAAACGAACCCGTATGAAAGAGAACTTCGTCCAGGATTTATACATCGAGATGCTGCTTTCGGAAATCCAGTTGAATGTTGAAAAGGAAAAGTTGCTGCGTAAAATCGACAAGGCCATTGATACTCGGGACAAAAAGACCTTTCAGCTTCTTTCTAATGAGCTAATTAAGATTAACAAGCGATTCGGAACCTAATATGCTCGACCGCTGAGAAATTGGCGGTTTTTTTTATTGTAAAAGAAAAAGCCCAAGATAAATCTTAGGCCACAAAGGAATCAATATTATTGGTTTCGATGGGTAATTTCATATTCTTCTAACATAGAAATTCGATCCAGCATGGATGGATGGGTATACCTGAATATTTTCACCAGTAGTGGCGGGTTTACCTCACTTAATCCAGACCGGGTTAATTCTTGGAAAGAACTAATAGCGGCCTCCGGGTTTTTGGTCATTTCGATGGCATATTTATCAGCACGCTTTTCCTCATAACGTGATGCGAGATTAGTTAGTGGGCTCGCAGAAAATAATAGCATGGATAAAATCATAAAAAATAACGGCAGGGAACGAATATCTCTTACATCATCTATTTTCAGTTCCTTGCCCCATTTTCTTACGGCCCAGTTCATTATTTTGTATGTTAAATATAGTCCCAGCAGGGATAAAAGCAAATAACCCGCTATTCCAAAATAAATATGTTTTTCAACATAATGGCAAATTTCATGAGCCATTATAAATAAAATTTGGTTATCATTTAACCTGTTTAATGTTGTATCCCAAAGAACAATCCTGGCATTCGAGCCAATCCCGCTAACATAAGCGTTTAAGGCGTTTGTTTTATCCGCCATGTTGACCTCAAAAACATGCTGTGCTGGAATATGTGCTTTCTCTGCCAATGCTAAAATTTTGGTTTCCAATTCCTTATTTTTAAGTGGATAGAAATCATTGTATAACGGGTCAATTACAACCGGCTGCAGGAACATCATAAATAATGTAAAAGGCACGGATAACAGCCAGCCATAAAGCCACCAGCGCTTTTGGCTTTTTTTCATTAACCAGTAAAGAACTGGGACAATAATCAGCCATGTGCCATAGTTAATCCAGAAATCAATTAATTCATCTTTCATCCAGGAAGCAAATGTCTGGGTTGAAATATGATAGGTCTTAGATAATGAATAGCTGATATAGTTCAACGGAAAAGTAGCTGCAAAGGCAAACAAGGATAGCCAGATTAAATAAATTGGCATCCGCAGTGCCTTTACCTTTGCTGATTGATCCGCCCAGCGCTTAAAGGCCTTTGAAAACCCAAATAAAAGAATAAGAAAATAAAAAAGCCATTCAAAGGGAGTAGATAAAAAAAACAATAAATTTCTAATCTTTGAATACTCTTCGCTTAAATCTAACTCCCTTCCATTAAGGAAAGTGGATGGATCTGCTTTGGAGCCTTGATATTCAAATGGTAATGAGGTATTAGCAAAATGGAATAAGTACCAATAAATAAACAAACCATATAAACAAAAGGCCAAAACCGCATAGACCCCCATTTTTCGTACCATGATTCTGTCCCCCTTTTTGTACAACCTCTCTATACCTAGTTTAGTTTAAAAAGGCGGAATTAGAACTAGGAAAACGAAAAGAAGGTCTGAAACTTGTTTGCTTATTTTTCTCAAAAAAAATAACATGGTGACAGGCACCATGTTATTTTCCTTTAAAGTTTGGTTTTCTCTTTTCGGAAAAGGCTTGTAATGCTTCGATGCGGTCCTCCGTTTTGAGGGTGACCTCATATGCCTTCCGTTCGATTTGCAGACCTGTATGTAAGTCGGCATTCATTCCATTCTTAATTGCAAACTTAGCCTGCTGCAGGGCAACTGGCCCATTTGCTAACAGCTCAGAGCAAAAAGAAAAACATTCACTTAGCAAATTACTTTGATCGACTACTTTTGTTAGCAGCCCATAATGATCTGCTTCGTTTGCGGTAAGCCGTTTTGCCGTCAGGATGAGTTCCAGTGCTTTTGCCTGCCCAACCAATCTAGGAAGACGCTGAGTTCCGCCCGCACCCGGAATAATGGCCAAACTTGTTTCTGTTAATCCCATCACAGCACTCTGGGCTGCAATTCGAAAATCACAGGCTAAAGCCAGTTCCATCCCCCCGCCGAAGGCAAAACCATTTATAGCCGCAATCGTCGGCTGAGGAAGCAGGTCAATATCGTTAAAAACCTCATTGATTTTAAATAAATTTCTCTTCACTTGCTCCTCGGTTAAATGTTTTCGCTCTTTTAAATCTGCGCCTACGCTAAAAGCCTTCTCCCCGGCACCAGTGAAAATAACCGCCCGTACATCTTGAGTTATTCGAATAAGTTCTATTTTTTGTTTGATTTCTAGTAGAGTGTCGTAATTAAAAGCATTCAATGCTTCTGCACGATTAATCGTGACGACTGCCACATGATTTTGAATCTCAAGTAATACTCGCTCCATTTTTTCTCCCCTCCCTTATTAGAGAATTCTAAAAAGGCAGGCAAAATGCCTGCCTTACAAAAAATTTTTTAATTGTTTACCTTTTGCGAAATTATATTTTTAAGAGCTCGTCTAAGTATTTTCCCAGTCGTATTCTTGGGAAGTTCATCTATGAATTCAATTGTTGCCGGTACTTTATACTTGGCAAGATGCTCTCTGCAATATTCCTGAAGCTGTTCGCAAGTTAGTGAAGGATTTTTACTGACGACATAGGCGTTGACTGCCTCACCTTGATTAGGATCTGGCACTCCAACTACGGCGACCTCCACCACATCAGGATGATTATAAATTACTTCCTCCACTTCACGCGGGTAAACATTGTAACCGCCCACAATAATCAAATCCTTTTTTCGATCAACAATATAAAAGTAGCCTTCTTCATCCATTCTTGCCATATCTCCGGTATGAAGCCATCCATCTCGAATGGCAGCTTGTGTTTCTTCCGGCATTTTATAATACCCTTTCATCACATTTGGTCCACGAACAATTAATTCTCCGACAGCGCCAATTGGAACTTCTTGTCCAAGTCCGTCAACAATTTTATTTTCTACTCGGAGAATGGAGGTGCCAATTGATCCAGGTTTGCGTGGACGATCAAGCGGATTAAAGGATGTTACTGGTGATGCTTCCGATAATCCATAGCCCTCTGAAATGACCACATTAAATTTTTTCTCAAAATTCTTTAATAATGCTACGGGCAAGGATGCTCCACCGGAAATACATAAACGTAAGGATTCAAGGTCATTCGGATTTCCATCTGGATATTGATAGAGGAAATTATACATGGTCGGTACACCCGCAAAGACAGTCGCCTTATGTTCCTTTATTAACGAGAAAACTTCTTTTGGACTAAATTTAGGTGCAATTAATAGGGTAGCTCCGCTTAGTAATGGAGCATTTAAAACCACGGTTAGACAAAATACGTGAAACATCGGGAGAACGGTGACAACTCTGTCCTCTTGATTCATTTTTAAGTAGTCGCCAACATCCTTAGCGTTGCTATATATATTTTTATGAGTTAACATAGCACCCTTTGGTTTTCCGGTTGTTCCAGAAGTATAAAGGATAATCGCCACATCTTCGTCCCTCAATATTGGGCCTTGAAATGATTGTTCACCAGAGGAGATTATTTCTGTAAACGATTTCATTTTGGGATAAATAGTAAGACTTTCTATTTCTGATAAGACAAGACTATTGGACTGTGTTTCACAGAAGATATAGTGCTCTACCTTTGGCAGTAAGGGATGCATTTTTTCTGCTAGGGGTAAGCCTAAATCAAGTGCAATAACCGCTTTAACGTCTCCGTTATTCAAGATAAAGCCTATTTCATCTGCGGTATAGATAGGATTTACCGGAATAACGGTTACTCCAAGCCGCAATGCCCCATATAAACTGATGACAAATTGTGGTGAATTCCCCAATAATAGAGCAATGTGGTCTCCTTGCTTGATTCCCAATTTTTCTAATCCTGATGCAAACTTCTGTATAGCTTCATCTAATTCGGCATAGGTACCCTGTTGCCCCATAAAAAAGTAAGCGGGTTTGTCGGCAAATTTCTTGGCGGTTACTTGAAGTTGCGCTGAAATATTCATTATTTCCCTCCTCTGAATGAATAATCATTCACATTAATTTTCTAAATATATTATATTTCCTGAATTTTAAGTATTCAAGTATAATACGTAAAAAAGGATAAAAAAACAGCGATGTCTTTATGACATCGCCGCTTAGTTAGTAGATTAAATTAATAAATTCCTCTTTTGAGATATTCCCAAAATAATGCTTTGTATCTATGTCCGAAAGAACTTGTTCAATTTCCCTTCTTTCATAACGAATACCTATTAATTTTTTCTCAATCTCGCTTACCTCACCCACACCAAAAAAATCACCATATATTTTACAATTCTCGATTAATCCTTTATTCACCTCTAAGCGTACATCAATCGAACCGACTGGAAAACGGTGTGAATGCTGAAGATTAAACTTCGGAGATTTGCCATAATTCCATTCCCAATTTTGGTAACGTTCTTTGGAAAGCTGGTGAATCTTTTCCCAATCCTCTTCTGTTAAAATATATTCCGGTATATCATCTTGTTCACCGAAAATATTCTTTAACAATAAGGAACGAAATTCTTCAATACTTACCTTTTCTGTTAAGAATTCTGATATGTTTGCAACTCGGCTGCGGACAGATTTAATTCCTTTTGACTCAATCTTATCTTTTTTAACCTTTAAAGCAGAAACCACGTTTTCAATTTCCGAATTAAGCATTAACGTTCCATGACTAAACATTCTGCCCTTTGTAGAGAATTGAGCATTCCCAGAAATTTTCCTGCCCTCAACTTCTAAGTCATTTCTACCGCTTAACATGGCGTTTACCCCTAATTTTTGCAACGCTTCAACGACAGGCTCGGTGAATTTCCGAAAATTATGGAAGCTTTCGCCATCATCCTTAGTAATAAAACTAAAGTTTAGATTTCCAAGATCATGGTAAACTGCACCACCTCCTGATAATCTGCGGACGACATGTATTCCATTCGTTTCTACATAATCTGTATTGATTTCTTCAATCGTATTTTGATTTTTCCCAATAATAATCGACGGTTCATTTATGTAAAACAATAAATAGGTTTCGTTTATATCAAGATTTTTCAAGGCATATTCTTCAATTGCCAGATTTATATGAGGATCTGTAATCCCTTTGTTATCGATAAATAACATCATCATTTCTCCTTTTTATAGTGATATAGATAGAAATTCATTTGCACGTTTTATTATACCGCTAAATTCCCTGGATGCTTCTGTAATCAGATCATTCAGGTTTCCATAATGCGGCAGGTGTGTAAGAATTAGCTGCCCTACATCAGCTCTCTGGGCTAGCTGACCTGCCTCAATGCTATTCATATGCCCAGCCGACTTACCACTTTGATTTCCATAAAAGTTACATTCACATAAAAGAACATCTGCACCCTGACTCAATTCAACAAATTCCTCTTTAAATGAACTATCACCTGTATAAACAAGAACCTTTCCGCCTGCCTCTATTCTCATGGCATAACAGGGAACGGGATGATTCGTTTTCAAAAATGATATCGTAAATGGGCCTGCAGATAGAACTGCTTCAGGATTATAGGCTATACCCTTTGTTATGGTTTTATAGGTTAGTTTGCTAAACTCCTGTTCATCAAAAGAATGCCCGTAAACAGGCAGATTAGGCAGGTCATTTCCCAGGAATCCTTGTATTAACCTGGCATGCTGCAATACCCCAATATCAGCATTATGATCCGGGTGATAATGGGAGAGAATAACTGCATCCAATTCCTCAGGCTGTAAGACATTTTGAAGTTTTGATAACACACCGCTTCCACAGTCGATTAATAAATGAAAACCTTCATGTTCTACTAAATAGCCTGAACTTGCCTCATTCTTTTTTGGGTAACCTCCCCAATATCCGATAACTGTCAATTTCATATGTAACCCTCCAAATCGTAGTCTAACTTTAATATTCTCAAATAACAGCATCTATTCATGATATAGAAAAAAGAAGCTGACTTCACTGAACAGCTTCTGATTGGAATATTATTTAAAACCCCGGCTTTTATAAACCGACTCTATTTAAGATAAACTCTTTATGATTACGGTTGATAAACATTCGATAAATTCATCTTTCGCATTAGGCATTTCCGGACGGTAATACTTTGCCCCTAATTGATCTGTTACGGTTTTACATTCTATATCATTATCGTAAAGTACCTCAAGATGTTCACATACGAAACCTACCGGTGCGTAAACAAAAGAAGTATACTGTTTCCTATCAAACAGGTCTCTTGTTAAGTCCTGCACATCCGGACCAATCCACGGCTCTGGAGTATTGCCGGCACTTTGCCAGCCAATTTCGTAATTTTCAATTCCTGCTTGATTGGCGATTAAATCAGCCGTTTCTTGAAGTTGACTTGGATATGGATCGCCAAATTGAAGAATCTTCTCCGGCAAACTATGGGCAGAAACAATTAATACAGCCTTCTCCTTTTCCGCTGGCGTCATTTGGTCAAAAATTGTTTTTATTTTATCAACCCAATAGCTTATAAATTTGGGTTCCTTATACCAGCTTTCAATCGTTTTGATTGTAAGTCCGCCTAATTTTTCTGCTTCTTCAACGGCTCTTTCATTGTAAGATTTTACACTAAAGGTAGAAAAATGCGGGGCCAGCACAAGACTAACAGCTTCTTCAATCCCATCATCATGCATCTTTTTTACCGCATCTTCAATAAATGGTTCGATATGTTTTAAACCTAAATACATTTTAAATTCAATTTCATCTTGTATTTGATTAAGATGTTGTTCCAGCTTTTCTGCCTGGTCTAGTGTAATTCTGGCTAATGGAGAAATCCCTCCAATTGCCTCGTAACGATTCCTGAGATCCTCTATCATTTCAGGTGTTGGTTTACGGCCATGGCGAATATGGGTATAGTATGGTATTAAATCATCTAATGAATAGGGGGTACCATATGCCATAACTAGCAGGCCCATCCGTTTCTTTGTCATTTAATTGCACCTCATTTAAAAATCCTACTTTATCTGATTTTATGTAAAAAGGCATTATAGTCTTTCAACCTTTTAATGCCTTTTTGAAACAACTTATTATATTGTGCCAAAAAATTAGACAGCTTACCAATTTAATGACTTACTTCTAAAAATTAACGGCTTAGTTTAGTTGCTGAATAATCATGAATAAAAGAAGTTAACCGTTTCAATGTGTCAGGGTTAACCGATGGGAATACACCATGACCCAAATTAAAGATATAACCGTCCTGAGCCATTCCTTGGTCTAATATTGCTTTAGCTCTCTCTTCAATAACTTCCCAAGGAGCTAAAAGAATCGCCGGATCAAGGTTGCCTTGTACCGTTTTTTGAATTCCCATTTCCCTAGCCTGTTGAATCGGCAGACGCCAATCAAGTCCAACCACATCTAGGGGCAGGTCGTTCCATTCTAGGGCAAGATGGCTAGCTCCTACGCCGAACATAATAAGTGGAACATTTTCCTCTTTTAAGGATGTAAAAATTCGTGTCATGATTGGTTTAATGAAGTAACGGTAATCTTCTACATTTAAGGCACCCACCCATGAATCAAAGATTTGAATGGCTTTTGCCCCAGCTTTAACTTGCGATTTTACATAAGTAATAATCATATCGCCAAGTTTGTCCATTAAAGCAAACCATGCCTTTGGTTCTGTATACATGAATGCTTTAGTCTTATTATAGTTTTTCGATGGACCGCCTTCAATCATATAACTAGCAAGCGTAAACGGAGCACCTGAAAAACCGATTAATGGTACATTTAACTGTTCTTGTGTTAATAATTTAATCGTTTCCAATACATATGGAACATCTTCTTCAGGGTGTATTTCACCTAATTTTTCTACATCTGCCAAGGAGCGAATTGGTTGATCAATCACTGGTCCAATTCCACCCTTTATTTCCACTTCCATGCCAATGGCTGGGAGCGGTGTCATAATATCTTTATATAGAATTGCGGCATCGACGTTATATTGCTCAACAGGTAAGCGCGTGACATAGGCACACAGCTCAGGCTGATGGGTAATTTCAAATAAAGAATATTTTTCTTTAATCTCTCTATACTCTGGCTGCGAGCGGCCTGCCTGGCGCATGTACCACACAGGTACATAATCGGTCTTTTCTCCCCTTGCGGCTTTTAAAAATGTTTCATTAATTATTCTGGTCATGAAGAATTGTCCACCTTTCAAAGACTGTCTGTTTTCCATTTTAATATATTGGCGATAAAATTAAAAACGTTTGTGTACAAAGCTGTCTTCACTATACCTATTAATCCTATTTGTGTATAGCTAACGATAATATCTGTCAAAAAAAAGTCGTTTTTACGTTACTAAATTTGTTTCATCTATCAGAGAATACGGATGATGAATATGTATAGAATAAGGAAGATTATTAAATTAGGAGGAAAAAGGATGAATGTTTATATAACAGCCGGGACACTCGACTTTTTAAAGAAGATTGAAAATAAATATAATCAGGAACTTATGGTGGCACTGCTGAATGAAAACGGGGCCCTGCTGCTGCATGAAACCAATGGTCCATCTGTTTTTAACGAACCACGAAGGTATGAGGTTTTAGAATCTCATGGACAGTTACAACAAAAAGGATTTGTTGTCATGCATAACATCTCCGTTACGGACGAGGGACGTCCCCTATTTGAACATCAGTTTAAACAACAAGCAGATACGATTGTAAACTCCAAGGGTTTGGCCGCACTGCGATTACTCCGTCCCGTATCTTCAAATCCGTATATCATTATGACGGTTTGGGACCACCAATCCTTCTATTTAAAGTGGCAGGGGGCAAATTCCCCGCTGGATCAACTAAAAGCCAGCTTTGACGGACAGCAAAAGCTATTCACTAGTACACCCTATGTGAGCAAATATACAATTGCAGGCGATAATTAATCTTAATTTTCTAATGGAGATACCCTCCATTTTTTTTTATTCCTCCACTTCACCACTTGATACAGATTACATATTCTGTATTACAGCCAAAACAGGGCTATAGCCCTTTTGGTAGAAAGGAGGAGTTGCTATGTTTATTCAACTTACAGCCCTTCATTGGATATATGTAGCCTTTATTATTCTCATTATTGGATTTATGGTCATGAGAAGGGACACGACCATTGTGTGTATTGTCGGGATTTTCTTAATAGCTCTGACCGCCACTGGCAGTTTAAGTCATTCCGTCAGCAGTATCTTTAACAGTTTTAGCTATGCTATTACCGAATTATTATCAACTATTCTTGTCATTTCAATTATTGTGGCGATGAGCCATACGCTAACGTCTACGGGAATTAATGATGTGATGATATCACCTTTTCGAAAACTCATCCGAAATCCAGGGCTTGCTTATTGGACGATTGGGATTTTAATGATGGTCATTTCTTGGTTCTTTTGGCCATCCCCTGCCGTTGCCCTGCTTGGTGCCGTTCTGCTTCCGGTAGCGATTAGAGCCGGGCTGCCTGCACTTGGAGTTGCCATGGCGATGAATTTGTTTGGGCACGGAATTGCTTTATCAGGTGACTTCGTCATCCAAGCAGCCCCTAAACTTACGGCAGATGCCGCTGGACTTCCCATTCAGGATGTCATTAATGCCAGCATACCACTTGTTTTTATTATGGGGCTAGTCACCACGATTACCGCCTTCTATTTTTTAAGGAGAGATATGAAGCGCGGGACCCTTCAAACCACTTCTGCTATATTGCCTGATTCCTCTCTGGATGAAAATAACAAACAAGACCTCTTAACACTCGCTCAAAGACGATTTTTCGCGATTTTAGTTCCCTTGTTATTTGTTGCGGACGTTATCGCTATGTCCACTCTCGATTTAGCAGGCGGAGATGCAACAGCCTTAATCGGTGGAACCTCTATTCTAATTCTTCTTCTTATTACCGTCACGAGTCATAAGAATAAAGGCCTTGAAAAAACGACTCAATATTTAATTGAGGGCTTCCAATTTGGCTTTAAGGTGTTTGGTCCAGTTATTCCAATAGCTGCATTTTTCTACCTTGGCGACAGCGGGTTTACAAAAATCATCGGGGAGTACTTACCAAAAACCTCGAATGGGATTGTTAATGATCTCGGTGTAGCCCTTGCCAGCATTGTCCCACTAAGTAAAGAAGTTGGTGCAGTCACACTCACAGCTGTTGGTGCTATTACTGGTTTAGACGGTTCAGGCTTCTCAGGAATCTCACTTGCCGGGTCCATTGCCAGTTTATTCGCTGCAGCTATCGGGAAAGGGGCAGCTACCCTTACTGCGCTTGGCCAAATTGCAGCGATATGGGTGGGTGGCGGAACCCTTGTACCATGGGCTTTAATTCCTGCAGCTGCTATTTGTAATATCGACCCGTTTGAATTGGCTAGAAGAAATTTGATCCCTGTCTTTATAGGGCTAGTCGTCACAACGATAGTTGCAATGTTTTTAATATAAAGAAAAGCGCAAGCGCCTTGTTCAGCCCCGACAAGCATAAGACGAGCCGGCCGAAAGGTTGTTTTTTAACCTTTTGGACGGATTGGCTTATGACCTCGAGGGGCTAGGCGCTGGAGCTGGACAATTCTCGAAGACTTATTCCACCTTCCTATCTCATAAAGAAAAGGCCGTGATTAACTCGGCCTCTTCTTATATCGCTGTTTAAAAGAATGATAGAAAAATATCCAAATAACAGCCCAGATAAATCCTAATGCATACCCGCCCAATACATCAGAAAGATAATGAACCTGTAAGAAAATTCGACTAGCACCGATTAAGAGTAGTATTACTACTGCTAACGAGGCAATGAACCATTTGGCTATTTTTGACTTCATGCCCTTGATTAATAAATAAGCGGCCGTAAAGTAAAGCACCATACCCACCAGTGCATGCCCGCTTGGATAACTATAGCTTTCAACCTGTACCAGATGTTCTAAATCAGGCCTAGGACGGACAAACCAATCTTTTAATATCTTATAAACTTCATTAGCCAAAGCAATCGATAAAGCGAGCATGGCTCCCCCGGCAAAGTCCCGCTTTTTCAACAGTAACCACGCTAACATTAACAAGGCAACAATGCCTATTCCTAGTTTATCCCCCAACTCCGACACTTGAATAAAAAATGGAATAGCCGTATGAGGCACGTGTGCAAACAAGCCTGTGGCATAATCGTCCATCCAAAAAGTGCTGTGTATAGCTACTTTAATCGAGATATATAAAGCAATTAAAACAGCGATTATTAGAAAAACAAAAGATTTATTTCTCAAAATCCTCCCCCATCCCCTTGATGCTCTTTGTTTAAATACTTTTAAAAGTATAAAAAAAATCACTGTAAAAATCTATAAAATAGTGGTAAAAGTGTTAAAATTGTTTGAAAATACATTTTTTAACATCAACTATAAGGGGGATTACATATGTTAAACAACCTATTCACTAAATTAGAAGGTTACTACGATGAAATGGTCTCCATCCGCCGCCATCTGCATCAGCATCCGGAATTATCTTTTCAGGAATATAACACCGCAAAGTTTATTCAGAACTATTATGAGAAACTGAATATAGAAGTAAAGGGACAAGTCGGCGGCAATGGTGTAGTGGCAAAGGTCTATGGTAAAAAACCAGGCAGGACGGTGGCATTACGGGCAGATTTTGACGCATTACCAATTCAAGATGAAAAGGATGTACCCTACAAATCATTAGTCCCCGGCGTCATGCACGCATGTGGACATGACGGACATACCGCCACCCTTCTTGTTCTTGCAAAGACACTACACGAGCTTAGGGATGAATTAGAAGGAAACTATGTTTTTATTCATCAACATGCCGAAGAATATGCACCAGGCGGCGCTGCTGCTATGATTGAGGCGGGCTGTTTAGAAGGAGTCGATGTCATTTTCGGAACTCATCTTTGGGCAAGTGAACCGACGGGCATAATCCAATATCGTACGGGACCGATGATGGCAGCAGCTGACCGGTTTGAGATAGAAATACAAGGAAAAGGCGGGCATGGAGCACAGCCACATAAAACCCGAGATGCGATAGTGACTGCTTCACAGCTTGTCGTCAATCTACAGCAAATTGTCAGCCGTAAGGTTAGCCCTGTGCATGCGGCAGTAGTTACAGTAGCTTCCTTTATTGCAGAAAATGCTTTTAATGTGATTGCTGATAAAGCCAAGCTGACGGGGACCGTTCGGACATTTAATGAAGACCTCAGACAATTTATTGAAGAGGAAATGGAAAGAATCATACATGGAACATGTTATACAACAAGCAGTTCCTATCAGTTTGATTACTATAGAGGTTATCCGCCAGTTGTTAACCATGAAAAGGAAACTGAGCTCCTCATCCGTTGTGCTCGATTGGTTCCTGAGGTTACGAACATTGAGGAAACAGAACCGGAAATGGGTGGGGAAGATTTTGCCTATTATTTAGAAAAGGTTCCAGGTACCTTCTTTTTCACCGGTGCAAAACCAGGACGAGAAGAAGATGGATATCCACATCATCACCCAAGATTTGATATTGATGAGAAAGCGATGTTAATTGCTGCTAAAACGCTAGGTTCAGCCGCACTGAGTGTCCATACCGAATAAGAATGGATAGCCCCTAACTTAGAGTTCAGGGGCTTTTTGCAGCAGCCTTAAGCGATAACAATTCATCGCGGTGTCACCTAAAGTTTTTAGAAGATTGTGATTAGCATATGCCCCCACGAAAGCTCCAATTCCCGGCACAAGCTGAAAAAGCTTGGCGAGATCAATATAATCTCTGTATTCCTGCTGAAACTTGCGCCAATCCATTTCGGTGAGTTCGATTTTTCTCTGGTCCCATTGTTCAATTTCTGATAAGGTATTTCTCCGGATTTCATCACTTGAAAAAGCTAATTGAAATACATGTAGAATAAATAATCTTTCCTCATATTTTTTTGCATCAAATCCATAAATTGATGCTGAATCAAACAGAAATTTCATTTTTATAGTCAGGAGTAAAGGAAAGTCGGCAAGCCCCAGTAATATTCCTCCTGCGCCTGTACCTGCTCCTTCAACAATGGCTGTTTTTTGGTAAAAGGAAATCTTCTTTCGAATTAATTCATCTCTTTCAGCTAGAGTTAAACCATTTGCTTGATCTCTATTGGTAGTGAGCTGAGAGCCAAATAACGTTGCCTTTACCATAGCTTTAATGCTCTCCGTCATCATTTCATGTACCTTTTCTGGAATCCATTCATTTATTTTCACTTGGGCTTTCTTTGATATCCGATTCATCATCCCTGAACGTTTAATTATTCTCCGTTTCCATTCTTCCACTTCTTCATAAACTTTAACTTCATATTCATTCAATAGGACCAACTCCTCTCATTATCATTTTAGTAATCTATACGAGCAAAACAGACCAATAGTTCCAAAAAAAAATCCCCCATAAATGGGGGCAGATCACTCAGGTTATTTTTTTAATCGGCTTTTACTATAAAAATAAACAAAGAAATAGCTAAACACGAGCCCTGTTCCTAAAACAAGCAGTGAATAGTACCATTCTCCCTTAAGCAAAATTAATACCGCAAAGATAAGCGATTGGACCACTAATAGTATCATCAACAGAAAATGGAATGCAGTTGTCTTATCACTTGCTGAGACCGGATATAAATCCACCCAAAGCTTATTTTGATGATGATTCCATAACGGCAGTAATTGAAATCCCGTTAAGTATATAAATAAAATGGTCAGTAAAAGCTGTCCAATTCCAAAGGAGATAAAATAAACGGCCAGGACACCAATGACCGTCAGTCTGACAAACAATCCCAGATAGTCAGATGACCGCAAAAACGTCCTTGCGAACAAAAAAAGGTAGGTTTTTTCCTGTGAAAAAGGAATCCTGCTAATGAACAAATCAAGATATTTCCTTCTTTTAACCGTATCTTTTAATTTGGGGACATCTGTAAATAAATTAGCGAGCCGATAAAAAGAGGCCATCCTCTTTTCTTCTGCATCAATTAATTGATCCCATTTTAACCCTATTTTCGTTGTCTTTACGTGAAAGGAGTAATAATAAAAGGCCATAATCACTCCGATTACAAGGAGAATAAGAAGATTTGCTTGTTTTAACAAGAGATAGGCAAATACTGCATTTATTAAATAACGAATAAGGTAATCCCAGCGGTGCACAGATATTTCCACATAAAATTGAATTTTCCATGCGGCAGCTAAATTCCAAGCCTTGAGAACAAGGAAAAGGAGCAAAAATGGAATAAACGAACCAAACCCATTTCCGCTGACATGCGCATAGATGGGCATTAAGACAGCAAAAACTAATAATAAGATATATCCTTGAAACACGAAGCTTGCAATCCCTGAACGGAGAAAATACCCTTTTAATCTCTCCTCTAAAGGAAGTAGAAACACCTTGTCCGCTTCAAGCAAAAAATTATAAACCGGACTATAGGTAACAAATATTCCAACTATGACTGCTATGACCAATTCAGCGGGAAAATTTGGCGAAAGAGCCTTTATCCATTCTTGATAATAATATGCGGCGGTTCCAATTAAAAATAATAAGACAATCACGATATGACCATTGAAAATATAACGTAAATACCTTCCTAAGTCCTTCATTCGACCGCTGGCACGGTCCCTCCAAAGCTTATTTTCATCAAACATAATTTTCTTCCTTTGTTAATTGAATATACAAATCATCCAAAGATGCTGTGGGCATAGAAAATTGTTCCCTTAATTCAGACAGTGTGCCTTTGGCCCGAATTTTCCCTTCATGGAGAATGACAAAGCGATCACAGTACTTCTCAGCTGTTGCAAGAATATGGGTTGACATTAATATTCCTGCACCGTTATCTTTCATCTTTTTCATTAGATCAAGAAGTGATTGAATTCCGAGTGGATCAAGCCCAACAAAAGGCTCATCCACAATGTAAAGGGAGGGCTGAACCAAGAAAGCACACATAATCATGACCTTTTGTTTCATCCCCTTTGAGAAATGAGCTGGAAACCATTTTAAGCGTTTTTCCATCCGAAATTCGGAAAGCAACGGAGAAATCCTTGCTTTAAATGTAGGTTCATCTAAACCATAGGCCATCGCGGTTAACCTCAAGTGCTCATCTAAGGTAAGTTCCTCATATAAAACCGGTGTCTCTGGAACAAACGTAAATAAACGGCGATAAGCTTCCTTATTTTCCATGAAGGACTGACCATTAATTTGAATCGTACCTTTATGAGGCTCCATAAGCCCGATAATATGTTTAATGGTTGTACTTTTCCCTGCCCCATTTAGCCCAATAAGGCCCACAATCTCCCTTTCCTTTACGTCAAAGGAAACATCTTTTAAGACAGGATTTCTTGTATAGCCACCGACTAAATGTTCAATTTTTAATAAGGCCATTCCCAAACGTCCTTCCATTTCAGTTTATCGTAATCAGAAAGAATTCATCTATGTATTCATAAATTCAAAAGTCGTGAATCCGTTTAATTTAATTTTAACAAATAACAATCGTAAAAAATAGAAATTCAATTTTTCTTATCTTTTTTGTATAAAACTTTAACAGACGGACATCATAATATTCGAAGGGGAAATAACTTATTCCGATGAAGTGATTCATCAAAATTTGAGATGAGGTGTCTGCTAAAGACAATTTCCTTTCAAACAAGTGAGCTTCTATTCGTTTCAGATAAGGGGATGGTTGTTTTGTACAATGTGCATGCTAACCATTTAGAGTTCAAGTAACACTCAACTGTTTATCTTCAAAAATAAACGGCAAATGAGGTGTTTACCGCAGATCACGACCCGTTTTTAAAGGTTAGGTAAACCAATAAAAACATATAGGGGATGGTCAGCTTGAACAATGATGTCTCTTTATAAAAAAACACTCTATGAAAAATGAGGTGTTTATCAAAGAACATTCCTAATTGAACGCAGATTTGAAGCATTCCCCTTCGGGAAGGCAGGATTCCACGCGGATCCTGTCTTTTTCCTATTTTTCATGGTAAAATAATACAAACATTTTAAAAAGGGGCTGTATGTATGAGTGATTGTATTTTTTGTAAAATTGTCAATGGAGAAATTCCAGCTGCAAAAGTTTTTGAAAATGAACATGTATTAGCATTTTTAGATATCAGTCAAGTGACAAAAGGACATACTCTCGTCATTCCAAAAGTACATAAAGAGAACTTATATGAACTGACACCTGAAATCGCCAGAAACCTATTTGAAGTAGTACCATCTATTGCCAATGCGTTAAAAAAAGAATTTGAACCTATCGGGTTAAACTCCATTAATAATAACGGTGAACATGCAGGACAATCTGTCTTTCACTTCCATTTGCATTTGATCCCCCGCTATGGAAAAGGTGATGGCTTCGGCGCAGTATGGAAAAACAATCAAAGTGATTATACCCCGCAAATGTTACAGGACATGGCTTCAAAAATTCAAAAACAACTATAGTTCATTTAACAAGGGTTAAACGTAAGTTTTCTGAAAATTATTTCTTTAAAAATATTATCGTAATATGGTATAATGGTTGTAAGTTTCTCGCTGCAGGCAATGAGTGCACTGCAGGAGAAACAAATAGCTTAGGATAGCAGAGGAGAGATGAGAAATGAATACAAAGAATCTTGTCGTTTTAGCACTTTTAGCGGGAATAGGGGTCGTATTGCATACAGTAATGCCAGCATTCCTTAGTATTAAGCCGGATATGATGCTTGCTATGATGTTTTTAGGAATTATTCTTATTCCGGAGATAAAAAGTGTCATGCTGCTCGCGATTGTAACGGGTGTATTGTCTGGTATTACAACAAGTTTTCCTGGCGGTACAATTCCCAATATCATTGAGAAGCCGGTTACTGCATTAGTCTTTTTCGGTTTATTTTTAGCCTTAAACAAATACCGGAATTCGATTATTTGTGTGGGGGCCTTAACGGCAATCGGTACATTGGTATCAGGAAGCGTATTTTTAGGTGCAGCCTTCTTTATCGCAAGCCTACCTGCCCCATTTACAGCCTTATTCGTAGCCGCTGTATTACCTGCAACTGTTCTAAACACGGTCGTTATGGTTATTTTGTATCCAGTAGCTCAATCGATTGTTAAGAGAACTAAATTAACATCAGCTTCCGTGATTCAGAAGTAATCTACGGGATTGTTAAGAAAAGAACCCTCTCGGGTTCTTTTCTTAAATTACTTCTAGAGAAAATATGACAGAGACAACGCAATTAACAAACAAATACAGGCAAATCCGGCCAGCCCGGCTGCTCTTTTTTTTAAGACTTGTTTTGGTGGATATACACCCGGTCTTTTTAATTCAACTAAATATTTAAATGTGCCTAAGAGCAGGATCGCACTTAGAATAAAAAGAATTACTGCTGCAGTCTTCATCCCTTTGTTCCTCCTTCTAGAATCTCCTTCGAACAATAGTTGTAACTATTTATATGAGTTATCGTCCATTCCTATGAAGGACTTGTTTAGGGGGAAAAGGTAGAGGGAATTACTCTTAAAGAATAATTTTTTTAAAATAGCCAATTTGGAGGAAATACGTAAAATGAAAGTTAAAACATTTCTATACGGATTTATGACAGGAGGTCTTGCTGCCGGAGTTAGTATATTACTAACTGCGCCAAATTCAGGCAAAGTAACCCGGGGGAATATGAAGAAGAATACGCAGACCGTCCTAAATCAATTACAAGCCATAAAGAAAAACTTATTGGAGCTAAAGAACTCTGCCGTACACGCATCAAAAGAAGGACGCGCACAAATTTCCACTTTTTTAGCCGAAGTTAAAATGGCCATTGCACAATGGGAAGATGAAGTAAGCCCTCAACAGGAGCGGATTCAAAAAGAAATAAGTGAAATGAAGGATACCATTCAAGAATTAGAAGATGAAATTTCTGATAATAATAAATAGTCTAAACTACCTTTTCAAATTTCATTTAAGATAGATATTAGTAAAAAAACATAAAATCAAGATAAAAATTGTACAATTTCTAAAAATTTTGTGAATTTATACTTTATTAATTTTTATTTTATTGGCATAATGATAAAAAGAGAAATTAAAAGTAGGTGAAAATGGGGATGACTGAGAAACAATATTCGTTAAAGGAAGCAATGATTTTTAGTCAGCGTATTACTCAATTAAGTAAAGCGCTATGGAAATCAATTGAAAAGGATTGGCAGCAATGGATAAAACCCTATGATTTAAATATTAATGAACACCATATTCTCTGGATCGCTTATCATTTGAATGGAGCTTCCATCTCAGACGTGGCAAAATTCGGGGTCATGCATGTCTCAACAGCTTTTAATTTTTCAAAAAAGTTAGAAGAACGAGGATTGCTGAAATTTTCAAAAAAGGAAAATGACAAGCGAAATACCTATATTCAACTAACAGACAAAGGCGAAGAGATCCTGCTTCAATCAATGGAAACCTATCAGCCAAAAGGGAATGCAGTTTATTCAGGGGCGTTGCCACTTCGAGATTTATATGGAAAATTCCCAGATATAATTGAAATGATGGCCATTGTCCGTAATATTTATGGCGAAGATTTTATGGAAATCTTTGAACGTTCTTTCCATAATATTGAAAGTGAGTTTGTTGAAGAAAACGGCACATTGAAAAAAATAAAAAATACGGAACAGAACTTGGTTTAATATGCCCTATCTTATAGATAGTTTCGTAACTCCATAAAAAGAGGCTCGAACAATCTTTGCTGCAAGCAGGCCTTCACGACCTCTTCCATTTTTAAATGAGCAGGGAGCGCAGCTGATAATTGATTAAGAAGCGGATGGAAATGAACGAAGCCTTCCGCTTTTTGTTCTGCCAGTTTCACGGTTAATTCCTCACACAACCGGTAGAAATTGTTAACTTCCCGTTCCGAAAGCCCGTTTTCAATGATTAACCGATAAAAGCCTTTATTGGGATGGCTTAGTAATTTAATTAACAACCTTTGATGAAATTCAAGAAGATTAATCCTGTGCAATAGAAGATCCTGTTCATTCATACTTTAACACCTCTTATCATTACCTTTCTTACCTATGTTCATTATTCACCTTTTAAAGGGATGGGTAAACCTTTTTGTCCTATAATCAAAAAAATAATTGCAAATATTTCGACTCCATCATGTTCTAGAAAACTTCCATTCTTTTTTACTATCTTTTTTTTATATTTTTTGATATTGTATAAAAAAGTGGAAGCGAACAATTAACGCTTCACCAGGGATATTTTGGAAAACATCTATCGCTGAAAAAACATAAGTAAACCATCTGGGAGGGAATCAATGATGATCTCCATTTTTATTGTCTTCGCCATTTTTATTTTATTTTATGTAAATAAAATGACTAATTCCCTTTGTATCCAAAAAGAGATACCGGAAGAGAATCAGCATAAGGTATTCCGTACCATTAATGTGCTCATTACCATTTTATTGATTTCTTCATATTTAGAAATCCTCTATACATAATCCATCAAAGCAATTTGGATATGTAATCATAAAGGTTAGAATAAAAAAGCGAAGCGATGAGGTAATTCTCATCGCTTTTTATTTTTTGTTACTTCTTAATTAGTAAATCCAAGAAGCTCCAATGATAATCAATAGGATGAAAAGAACTACAACTAATGCAAAGCCTCCACCGTAACCTGCTCCACCAGACATAATTTAGCCTCCCCTCATTGTCATTTGCTTAAATTAATAAACCCAAGAAGCCCCAACAATAATCAATAGGATGAAAAGGACTACAATTAGAGCAAATCCTCCGCCATATCCTCCACTCATCATAAAACCTCCTTTTTCATTTACTAAGATATACTATTCATGAAGGTTTCATTTCGTTTAGGCACTTAGCTCATTTTTTATGGAAAAGTCCAAGAAGCTTATTTTGTTTGAAATTTCGATAAACACTTACACTTTTATTTTTGCAGCCGTACCCATTTATGTTATAGTAAACATTGTGGACAAACCTTTTCACAGAATTTAACTAATTTAACTATTTAGGAGAGATTTCAGCATGAAAAAATGGATATTAGCCCTTACAATGGCTGGAAGTGTACTTGCATTAGGTGCATGTAATCAAACTAGTTCAGAAAAAGTGGCAGAAAGTAAAGCTGGGAATGTTACTCAAGAAGAATTATACAATACAATGAAGGACAAATACGGTCAGCAAGCCCTTCAACAACTGGTATATGAAAAGGTGCTATCTAAAAAGTACAAAGTTACGGATAAAGAGTTAAATGCAAAGGTGAGCGACTTAAAGGAACAGCTAGGTACCAATTTTGATGCGACTCTTGCCCAGTACGGTTATAAAAACGAAGCTGACCTAAAGAAAACCATGAAGCTTGGTATGCTACAAGAAAAGGCTGCAATGAAAAATGTTAAGGTAACAGACAAAGAATTAAAGGATTATTATGCTTCTTACCAGCCTGACATTAAGGTTCGCCATATTCTTGTTAAAGATGAGAAAACTGCACTTGACGTTAAGAAACAGCTTGATGGCGGTGCAAAGTTTGAGGATCTTGCAAAAAAATATTCAACTGATACTGCTTCTGCTCAAAACGGCGGTGATCTAGGTACGATCAATAATACGAATAAAGACCAATACGATGCTGATTTCATTAAAGGTGCATACGCACTTAAGGTAAATGAAATTAGTGCACCAGTTAAAACGCAATTTGGTTATCATATCATTCAAGTTACTGAGAAAAAAGAGAAGAAGTCTTATGATGAAATGAAGAAAGATATTGAATATCAGGTCAAATCATCTAAACTAACAAGTGATGATATTAACAAAGCAATGCAGAGCGAGTTAAAAGCAGCTGATGTAAAAGTAAATGACAAAGACTTAAAAGATGCTCTAAATCCAACAACAGCTACTCCTGCGCAATAAAAAAGCGAAGATACGGTGAGTTACTAACATAAGAAAGCGGAAGCCCATATCAGGGTTTCCGCTTTTTATATTGTCTTTCGTTTATATCCAGTCTTTCTTCCAGTCATTTATTCACCGGGTGCTCTCAATTCCTCACGTTTTTCCTTTTCACGCTCGAGTCGTTTAATATAAATTTCTCCTTCACGCTCGATACTTTCCATTTCTACTTGCCGCTCGTCCCGCCCCGTTTTAATCGCCATTAGGGCGCTAATTACTATTCCTGCCACTACTGCATAGATCCAAATAGGTATTGTCAAAGTCTCCTGCTCCCTTCACTAATGTTTGTCCACTTTAGGTTTCTTTTACTACAACATATTTCGCCTAAACCTAAAATATTCATTTTTCCAAAAAAAATAACCCAAATTGGGTTATTTTTTAGGTTTACTTATGGAACACCGGCTTATAAAAAGCGCGGTTATCTAAGGCAAATATTCGCTCCGTATACTCCCCTGGCTTGACTCTTTCTAGAGCCCTGTCGAGCATATTCATTTTTGCATCAAGATTATCAATATAATGAAGGATTTCCGCTTCCTTTATCAAAGGAGGTTTTGGACTTCCCCACTCTGCTTTGCCATGATGGCTTAAAACCAGGTGCTGGAGGATTAATATTTCTTCTCCAGTAATGCCTAGCTCCTCAGCTGCTTTACCAATTTCGGTGATCATAATGGTAATATGTCCGAGTAAATTCCCTTCAATTGTATAGGTGGTTGAAATCGGTCCTGATAATTCCATAACCTTACCCATATCATGCAAAATAACTCCTGCATAGAGTAAATCCTTATCAAGGCTCGGATATAAAGATGCTATTGCTTTGGCCAAGTCCAGCATACTGACGACGTGATAGGCAAGACCAGAAACAAATTCATGATGATTTTTCGTTGCTGCAGGATATTCCAAGAAGGCCTTTTGATGCTTTTTTATTAAATGTCGGGTGACCCTTTGGATATTCGGATTTTTCATTTCAAATATATATTGGGTCAACTTACTCATCATTTCTTCCTGACTAACAGGTGCAGTTAGAAGAAAATCATCCAGCCTTACACCATCAGAAGGGCCGGTTTTTCGAATTTGACGGATTTTTAACTGACTTTTCCCACGGTAGTTTTGAAGTTCTCCAAGTATTTTTACAATTGTCTGTGCTGCATAATTCTTTTCATCATCTGCCCCAGCATCCCAAAGCTTCGCCTCGATTTCCCCGCTTTGGTCTTGCAGAATTAATGTCAAAAATGGTTTACCATTACTGGCAATTCCCTTTGTCGAACTCTTTATTAGGAGGTATAATTCAACTTGTTCCCCTACATCATACTGTAATATACCCTTGCTCAACCTCTTCACTCTCCCTTCCGATAATTAGAGTATACCATATCCAGCTAGTACTCTATTAAGTAGTCTGAACAGCACCTTTTTCCAAACGAAGAACATTTTCCTTTTGGAAATGAGATAATAAATGCTCATGACAAGTAAAAAATAGCACCTGATTTTGTTTCAATCCACGAAGAAGTTCAATCACCTTTTGTGTTCTTTTGGCATCAAAATTAACGAAACTATCATCGATGATAATAGGAAACTGATATTTATCATAAAGTGTTGTAGCCAAAGCCAATCGAATCGAAACATATAACTGTTCAGTTGTCGCTTGACTTAACTCATTTGCTTCAAAGACAGTGTGGTCATCCCGTTCAACAAGAAAACCTGTTCCTGACTTTTGCAAATGGATTCTATTGTAGCTTCCATCTGTTAAAAAAGACATGTACTCCTCTGCCTTTACAAGCATTCTTGGCAAATGCACGTTTTTATATTTATCAATAGTTTCCGCCAGTACCGCTTGCGCCAATCGATAGACAGACCATTCTTTAGCTGCCTCTTCCAATTCATAGTTCTTTTGTTTAAATTGATGGAGAATGTCAGTGTATACCCCACCCTCTTCGAGAACTTGAATTTCATAGTTTATGGCAGCCATTTCCTCTCGATCCTTTTTCAGCTTTTCTTGTAATTGCTGTATGTCGACCTCCCATTGCTTTATTAATCCCTCACAGTCATATATGGACAAAAAGCCTTTCTTCTCCACTTCTGAGAGGAGAGAATATTGGAGTTGGTTGTGGAGAGAGCGTCGTCTCTCAAGCAGTTGCTCGTGTTTTTTTGCCTTTTCCCCCAATAAGTAAAATTGCTGTTCTGAATCTACCTTTGCAGCAAGTAAGAATTTATGATGTTCTATTTGTAAAAGCTCTAGTTCTTGAACTTTTTGAGTTAAATCCGCTTTAAGTTCTGCGAGCTTCTTTGCTCTCTCTATGCTCATGATTTGCTTTTCATGTTCTTCCTTGAGTTTGTTTCGTAATAGAAAAGCTGAAGTGTGTAAATCATGACCCTTTTCTCGTAAAAAGCGCTCCTCTATCGACCTTAAGCCTTCCTCTACTAAAGATTGTTGATGATTAATTTCGTTTATCCTTAGTGCAAACTGATTTTTATCTCTGCAAATCGTTTTATACTGTTCAATATAAGCAAATGCTTCTGCTAAAAAACTGACGGCAATATATTCAGGAATATTTAACTCTTTACTAATAAAAAGGAGTTTTTCTTTATTTTGTTCTGTTGCTAATTCCCACTCCTCGAATTTAGAGATGACCTTTTCAAATAGGGATTGTTGCTGCTTTAGCTTTATTTTTAGCAATTGCAGTTCCTGTCGCTTTTGATTATCAACTAGTAATTGGCTTTCGAGTGATTTAGCATTGAGAAATTCGGATGCTTGAAGCTTTTGTTGCAAGGCTTTTTCCTTTTCTTTTAATTCAGCAATCTTTTGTCGTATGCTGTCTTCATTCGTCTGTTTTGCCCCTTTTATCAAAAAAAGAACAAGACCGATACACCCTAATAAACCAATAGCCAATAGGAACCATTGCATTGTAACTAGCCCATATAAAAATACTCCCAATAAAATTGATGCAAAAAGAAGCATCTGAAGTTTCCGGTCACTTTGCAGCTTTTTTTTTGCTGCTTGACTTCGCTCATTTTCATGTTGGTAGTATTCTATTTTTTCTTGTATTGATTTTAATTCCCATTCTAAGCTCTGTTTATCATTCCTCTGACTTATCTGCTCCTCAATTTGAACTCTCTCTTTTTGGGGCAATATCTTACTCTCAGCGAAACGAACCTCTTTTTCTATTTGATCAAGCGCCTTTTTTTCCTCTTGATATTGACGATCTAACTCTTCCTTTACTTCTTCTAACTTTTGTTTTTTACGAGTAACCATTTCTACTTGGTTTTTCATGTAAATATTTGTATTAATCATGAGGATTTCATCCTCAGATAGGGGCAAATGAAGTTTTTCTCTTGTTATCGAAAGCTTTTCTTCAAAATCTGAGAGTTTCTGTTCAGATTGCTTTTTCTCTATCGTTAATTGTTCAATAATAGGAACCTGGTCAAGTAAACTTAAAATGGAGGGCTCGTTTTCTAAAAATTCAAGATCAGGGCCGATACTAGTTAACTCTTCCTGTAAACCTTCTACTCTAGTCGTGATACTGGTAATTTCAGCTTTAACGGGATGAATCAGCTGATTTATTTTTTCCAGTCTTTCAATCCCGCGAGCTGGGAAGTCGATAGTTCCTAATTCCTTTAGCTCATTTTCAATCCAAATTTCTTCCTTTACAACGGATTCAATTCTCTTCCATTCTTTAAGTTTAATAATTTTTTCGCCAGTTTCTTCAATCGCAGCATTTCTTAAATCGATCTCTTGATGCAATGCCTCTTTTTTTCGTTGAAGTTCCTCATATTCGTTATTCCTCGATGCAGCCTTTTTTAATTGACCTTTTAATTCATGAAGTTCCTGTAATTTTTCATTTAAAATTGGTTTCTTACCTGATGGCTTAAAACGTACGTCTAGTTCTTTTTGCAATAAGTTTTCTGCTTTGGCCAACTGCTCAGTGCCCAATGTCCCCGCTGAAAACAAAAACTTACCAATTTCTTCTCCCTTCATTTGGTGAATGTTCTGAAGCCCCTGTAAATTAAAGGAGAAAACGGCCTGGAACAAGCTTTTATCAAAGTTACCCAACAATTGTTTCAGGAGCTCCTCACCGCCGGCAGTTCCATTATCCATCATTACCTTTACATCCCCTGCGGCTTTCCCCTTTACACGTTCGATCACAGCAAATCCTTGCTCTTCATGATAAATTCTAAGCTTTCCACCGTACTTAGGACTATGTTTTGGTTCATAGCGCAGCTCGGACGACTGCTTGGCAGGGAAACCGAATAAAATGCCATGAATAAAAGCCATCAAGGTGGACTTCCCTGCTTCATTCTCACCATAAAAAACTTGATAATCTGAAAGAGACTTAATGATTACGTTTTCTAATTGGCCATATCCATAAATGTATATTTCTAGAATTTTCATGCCGCGTCTCCTTAATTAATCCTTATAAAGTAATTCAATTACTAATTTTTCTGTTTTTCTAAGTAATTCATCTTTCTCTGCCGTTTCTAAATGCGATAAGTATTTTCTTGCTAATGGATGTTCATAAAGTAATGCTAATGCTTGCTCGGTTTGATCAAAATGGTCAATGACCTCAAATAATTCACCATAAAAATTGGCTTCCGTTCTCATCTGTTCTTTATCGAAAGGCAATTTTTCATCGAATTTCAAATCGGCTACCCAAACAAAGGACTCTTCTTCACTTTCATCTTCTAAGAGAAGTTCAAGCAATTCATTATCGATACTTTTCTGTTCACGCATATCTGCAAGCTGTGTATTTTTCAACCTAAGGGTTAGTAGTGTTCCGTTACGCTCTCTCCTTATTTCATTTATCGCTATTTGGCATAAATAAAAGAGATCGTCAAAACTAACGGCTGTCTCGGCATTTACGGTTAATTCCTCCCAAATAATATCGGAAGCTTCAATATAGTCCAGTGCTGCATCCCCATCTGTAAAAGTAACATGATAGAAACCTTTACTTCCTGATTCCTTTTTATTTCTTCCTTGAATATTACCAGGATAAATAATAGGAGGATTCAAAGACAATTCAGAACGTTTATGAATGTGTCCAAGTGCCCAATAATCAAAATTTTTCTGAACAAGATCCTTTACTGTAAATGGCGCGTAATTATCGTGGTCTGTCCCGGAACTCTCGTTTCCATGAAGAATCCCAATATGGTAATCTGCACTCTCGATTTTGTTGTACTCATCAATTTTTCGTTCAAAAATATGTCTTGTTGCATAACTAAATCCGTATAGATGGACAATGGCACCGCTTTTTGTCAATAACTCCATTTTCTCAACCTTGCTTCCAAAAACATGAACATTTTCTGGCATGTCAAGGTGAACCCAAGAGCCGTTTAAATGGTCATGATTACCATGAACGATATAGACCGGGATTTTTTCATCGTTAAGTTTAAGCATTTCCTTACGAAAACGAGCCTGTGCACGTAAACTGCGATCCTCACCATCAAATATATCACCTGCAATTATGACAAAATCAACATGCTGCTCAATCGCAGTTATGGTTAGTTTTTTCAGTGCCGTAAATGTACTCTCTTTTACTCGATTAAAGATATTTTCCGGCAAATGCTTTAAACCAATCATTGGACTGTCTAAATGCAGGTCGGCTGCATGGATAAACGATATCTTTTTCATAAAATATTCCTTTCACCATCTTTTCTCCATTGTAGCACCTTTAACCTCAAAATGCGAATGCATGTTCTAAATAACAAAAGGGTAAGTTCTTTTCATTTGATTGAAAAAAAAGCCTTACCAATTGGTAAAGCTCTTGTAACCTTATTCGTTTTTTGTTAGTTGTAATGCCTTTTTAATATCTTTATAGGAGTTAGACTTTCCATACATTAACACACCACCTCGGTACACGCGTGCACCAAAAACCGCAAGTATCGATATGGTCGCAATAAGGATTATGATTCCTATGACCGCCTCCCAGACCGGGATTGTAAGCATACCGACACGTAAAAACATGATCATCGGGGTAAAGAAAGGAATATAGGATGTAACAGTAATAAATGGGGCGTCAGGCTTACCAAGTCCAAACATGGCAATCATAAATCCAGCAACAACCATTAAGGTCATCGGAGTAATCATCTGCTGTACATCTTCAATCCGGCTGACAAGCGACCCCAAAAAGGCTGCCAGTGTGGCATATAGAAAATAACCAAGAATAAAGAAAATAACTGCATACACAATGGTCCCAGTTGGTATTTCTCCAAATCCGTATACCCCGAAAAAACCATCCTTTACTGATTCCATATTTCTCATAAATGAATAATAACCAACCACTAAAAAAATAGCTAATTGGGTTAGGCTTAATAATCCAATTCCCACTATTTTAGCAAACATTTGTTTAATCGGGGAAACACTTGAAATTAAAATCTCCATCACACGTGAAGACTTCTCGGTTGCAACTTCCATCGCAATCATGTTGGCATACATGATCACCGCAAAATAGATAACGAATAACAAGACATAAACTAATCCTCTTGCCTGATTTAACTCCTCCTCCGTTTTTGCATTTTTCTCAAGTGCCAATTTTTTAAACGAGACGGGTTCATAAAGTTTTTGCAGCTGATCGGGTGCTAAATTAATCTGAGAGGCTGCAATCATTGTTTTAAGTTGCTGCAATCCTGTTTGAAGATCAGTATATAAAGTCGAATCAGCGATACTCATGGCTTTAAAGGTAGCTTCAGGCAGCTTTTGCTCGTTTAGATGAAGTTGAATAACCCCTGCAAAATCACCTTTTTCAACTAATCTTTCCGCCTGCTCTTCACTGCCCTTATATAAAGTCAGTTGAATATTTTTATTAGCACTTTTTATTTGCTGTTTATATGGCTTAAAAAGCTGGCTGGATTGGTCGATGACAGCAACCTTTTCCTTTCCGCCATTTTTATCAAATAAATCGATGATATTATTAATGTTCGTTATCGCTAATACAATTACAACGGTTAATAACGTAGTGACAATAAACGATTTTGTTTTGAGCTTGTTTAGGTATGTATGAAATAAGATAATCCAGAAACTATTCATAAGAATTACCTACTTTCTCAATAAAAATATCATTTAATGAAGGCTCTTCTAGCGCAAATTTGCGAATAAACCCTTTATCGACAATGTATTTAAGGATTTTTTCTGCAACTTCCTCCCCAACAATTTGCAGAGAAATGCCTTCCATTGTGACTTTGGCTTTCACCACCCCAGGGAAACTCTTCAAGAAGTCTAACGAAAAATCTGCATGGATCACTAGATTCTTTTTGCCAAATTCACGTTTGATATCTTTTAAAGAACCACTTACGACCGGACTGCCCTTTTGTAAGATACATAGGTGTTCACACATCTCCTCTACATGCTCCATCCGATGACTTGAGAACACGATCGTTGCTCCATTTTCTTTTAAGGATAAAACTGCTTCCTTTAGCATCTCCACATTAACTGGGTCAAGTCCGCTGAACGGCTCATCTAAGATTAATAATTTAGGCTTATGGACAACTGCTGCTATAAATTGGATTTTCTGCTGATTTCCTTTTGATAGCTCTTCAACCTTCTTATTTTCATAGTCTGGAATTTTAAAACGTTTTAACCACGATTTTAATTCCGCTAATGCCTCCGTCTTTTGCATTCCTCTTAATCTAGCTAAATAGACAATTTGATCTCGCACTTTTAACTTTGGATATAAGCCTCTTTCCTCAGGCAAGTACCCAACCAGGTGGCTGGTAGAATAATTAATTGGTTGATTGTCCCAAGTAATACTGCCGGACGAACTATCCAACAGGCCCAATATCATTCGGAATGTTGTCGTTTTGCCTGCCCCATTTGCCCCTAAGAAACCAAACATCTCCTTTTCCGGGATGGTCAACGACAAATCATTTACAGCCGTAAATTGACCAAACCTTTTGGTAATATGATCAAGTTTGAGCACCATAGTACACACCCCTTTCACTCCCTAATACGAATATACCATAATTTGGTTTCAAATAATTTTTTGAAAAATTTAAAGAATTGTGTGAAAATAAAATTAAAATGGAAACGGCTCCAATTGTAATCGCCGGCTCCTAATAACATGGATAAGGAGGATTGTCGATGAAAACATATATATTAACAGCTTTCGAGGCAAATGGGGAAAAATTATTAGAAGAAAGTCTTCAAGCTGAAAATGATGAGGCTGCAAAGAAACAAGGTGAACAACTATTACAAGAAAAACAATTACTAGAAAAGACACATCGATTAACATCACCTAGCGGCAAGCTTTTATTATTTCATTCATAAGCAAACAAAGAAGCCCGCGGGCTTCTTTGTTTGCTTTATTTCCCCATAAATTTCGGTTTCCTTTTTTCGAGAAAAGCCCGGATCCCTTCACGGTGGTCAAGTGTTTCACGCATTTTTTGCTGGCCGTATTTCTCTAACTCCAGTACTTTAAGTAATTGGGGACGATTCTTTTCAGCCATTATTTTTTTGGTTTTAATCATGGCCTGAACCGGGCGGCTCAACCAATCTTGTACCCTTTCCTCCAACGTTTCCTGAAGGCTGCCTTCTGCTACTTCTTGGATTAATCCCATTTTATATGCTTCGTCGGCACTTAACATTTTCCCGTCCCAAATGACCTGCTTAGCCATGGTTTCTCCTAATCTTTTTTCTAAAAAGAAGTGTGCTCCGCCATCAGGTATTAAGCCAATGCCTATAAAATTCATCGCTAGCTTACTAGTTTCATCTGCAATAATATAATCTGTCGCTAGCGCCAAACTAAATCCTAAACCTGCGGCTGCACCGGAAACAGCACTAATCGTTAGTTTTGGCAGGCTGTATAAAGTAATAATTAATTCGCTAATGTAATCCATCACTGGAAAAAAATCCGCCTCATTCATATTGGACAGCATCGTTTTAATATCGCCGCCGGCTGAAAAGGCTTTTCCTTTTCCTGTTAGGACCAAAATATCGATTTCATCCGACTCACTAATCTCCTTCAGCTTGCATACCAGACCCTTTATAACGTCAATGTCCATCGCATTTAATGCCTCCGGCCGATTTAATTCAATCGTGGCAACACGGCCATTCACTCGTAAATTTACCTTATCCGTTACAAAATTAATAGACATTCCAAATCTCCTCCCATTTTATTCATTCAATTCCATTATATATGGTATTGTGAACAATAAAAACAAGCATTCAAAATATATTGAATTTTCTTAAGGATGGCCAGGTGCGGGCAGTACTCTTAGTCAAACTTTATATTCCTAATGTAAAAAATCCCCGCTTAGATTTAAGCAGGGGAACCTTCTTCTGAGAATAATTCTTCTAGAATTGTAAGTTTATCTTGCGTGTATTTTTCAAAGTTGTCATTATACGATTTAGGGTCCTTCGGATTGGCAAAATGAGTGATCTTCCCTGTTACTGGATTAATAAATTTACTTGCAGCACCACAGCCAAGTCCTATAATGGTTTGCTGCTCCTCCATAATCATAATATTATAGATACTTTCTTGATTAGGGAATGAATACCCGACATTCTCCAGATTTCCTAGGATATTCTTTTGACGGTATAAGTAATAAGGTACATAGCTATGAGCTTTAGTCCAATTCTCAGCAAGCTCCATCATTTTTTCTACTTCTTGACGCGGAGCAACCTTATACTTGTCTTTATTTTTCGTCATTTCTGAAGCTCTCTTAAATGAAAGCGTATGAACGGTTAGCGACTCCGGCATTAATTTTTCTGTTTCTGCTAAGGAATGGGTAAACTCATCCAACCCCTCACCCGGTAGACCAATAATTAAATCCATATTAATATTATTCATGCCCATTTGACGGGCCAAATGGTATTTTTCAATTGTTTCAGTAACAGTGTGATGTCTTCCGATCGCCTTTAAGGTCTCTTGAGTATACGATTGTGGATTTATGCTAATCCGGTCAATATTCCACTTTTTTAAGATGTCTAATTTTTCAGGTGTAATCGTATCAGGGCGCCCCGCCTCTACCGTAATTTCACGAATGTTTTCAACATCAGGAAATGAAGTGTACATTTCTTCGTAAAGCATATCCATCTCTTCCGCTGTAATACTAGTGGGAGTGCCTCCACCATAGTAAACTGTTGTGATTCGAACGTCTTTTTCCTTTAGCCAAGCACCAACTTTTTGCATTTCATAATGAAGGCCTCCCAAGAAAGAGTTGACAGAACCTTGCCTGCCATTAATAGCATAAGCAGGAAATGTGCAATAAGCGCATTTGGTTGGACAAAACGGGATACCAATATAAATGCTGACTTCCTTTTGCAGCGAATATAGGTCAGGAACAACAGCAAGCTGGCGATCAACAATTTGCTGCATCAACTCAATCTTCTCATCACTAATTAAGTAATCCTCTTTTAATTGCTGATGAGCCTCTTTTTGCGGTATGCCTTTCTGCACTTTCCGATGCAGTAATTTTGTAGGTCTAACCCCTGTTAAAATCCCCCACTTTTGCGTTATGCCTGTCCAGTCCTGAAGTAATGTTAAATAAACATGGGCTACTGCATTCTTAATTTGTTTAAACTGTTCCTTTTCGGTATCTAATAAAATAATTTCTTTCTGATAATTAGTGACCAGCACTTTTCCATTTTGATCCTTTAATTCAGCTTCTACAGTTACAAGATCTTGGACCTTTAGTGTAAACTTTATTTCAACATCTGCATCGCTTTGAATCCCCATAAAAATCTCGGATTCCTCAAAAAACAAATTAGCAATAAGCTGCATTTGCCTATTAAATCTTTCATCCTCTATCCCAATAATCGAAATTCGCAAAGTTAATCACCTTTCATATAAAAAGCACAAGAATCCTTCTTCTGCTGCTCATGCTCGACATTTCTAAACTCTCTTAAGTGTACAAAATCAAGAAAACAAGGTCAAATGGAAAAGCGGAAGCGCCTTGAACTCCTATGCGCAAGAGCGGGACAATTTTCAAAAGCTCTTACAAAAAACAGAGATATCAAGCAATTGCTATGATATCTCTGATATTTTAATTTTTAATGATCTTCATTTTTCTTAAAAATTCAATTGGCTGCTGCTTGCGGAAGTGTTCTTTTACCATGTAGGCGACACCATGCTCATTTTTCGATCTAGTTACCCAATCGGAAGCCTTTTTTACCTCAAAATCGGCATTCCACATCGCAACCCCTAGCCCTGCTGCTGCAATTAATGGGATATCATCAAGTCCATCACCAATATAAACCATTTCACTTCGCTTAATCCCCAGTTGGCTGCCTAGGTATGATAATCCAGTTAGCTTAGAAACACCGGCAGGAACAATATCTAACCTCAATGAATCCAGTTGTATCACATCAATCTCTGTAAACATTTTTCTTAATGCCTGAACGGCATCGGTAAGGTCTCGCTCATCTTCAAAGTACACCTCTATTTTAGGAGATGTTACTGGCTGGTCATGTAAATACTCGCTTAAAGAAGATACAAATTGCTGGGAATAGAAAACGGGATCTCCTGAAGTAAACACAGTTTTAGCCAGTAACTGATTATTCAGCTTTAATTTATTAGCTAATGAAAATTGCTCATGGACTAGCCTGATTTGACAGGGCAATGCTTCTAAAAAACGAATCGCATCATACGTGATGTCTTCATCAATTCTTTTAACATATACAGGTTTCTCCACTGAACTGGCAATAAATGCCCCTTGGTGGGTAACAAGGGGTGCTGTTATTTTTAACGCCTTCGCCACTTTCTTAGCTGAGGGGAAGCTTCTTGATGTAACCAATGTTACATTGATCCCTTTTTGCTGAACATATTCAATTGCTTCCCTTGTTGATTTATGAATTTTTCCATTCGATTGGAGTAGCGTGCCATCAATATTTAGCGCAAGCAAGCGATAAATCATTATGTTGCCCCCTGTTCTTGGTGAAATTACCTTTATAACACTTTTATGATTTTTTGGGGGTATATAGAACAAAAAGAGAAAGCCTTCGGTTTTGCGACCGAAGGCTTTTAATTCATTTAAAGGTTTCCGTATAAATCTTCCAATGGCTTCATAATAACTTTGTTTAATTCGCCAATTACCATGCTCATTCGCTGTTCTGCTTCCATTAGACGGGCTATTTTTGGATTCTGTTGAACAAGACCAACCGTTGATTGAGCCTGCTGGATTTCCTTCTCAGAAATATTTTGGCCCATCATTTGTTTTTGCTGCAAATTCATCTGCATTTGTCTAAACTGATCAAACATTTGTTTTGCTTGAGGGTCTGAATTTACTTCGCTATAAGCCTGCTGTAATTGTATATACTCATTACTTTGACGAATTGCTGTTTCTAATGCGTAGGCTGAATCATATAAATTAACTGCCATTTTAAGCCACTCCTTTTTGTATAAACATCTTCACAACTATAACAAACTATTCTATTTATTGCGAGAATGTTCAAATCACCATTTCTCAAGCCTTTACATAAGTTACTTATATCAACTTATGCCCAATATCCAAGAAAATGAGGAGTGAGTATGTCATTTTCATTAACCTCGATCCTAATTGTACCGAAAAAATTAACAGACAAAGATAAGAATGTTATCCAAATGTCTGCGCAATTGTGCAAGCAGCTACAACTAAATCAGCATAGTGAGCTAAACATCTCGATCGGCAGAAAAACCATTCCTGCCATTATTCAAATCGAAGACTTACCAGATTATATGATATATTTTTCCGAAGGTTTTATGGAATCCTTTTATCTCCCCATTCACCCCATTAAATTTCAAGCAATGGTTCTCCCTGAGTATCAAACCTTAAAGCTCGGGCCTGTGGCAGCTTTATTGACAGATTCAATTGAAAATAAAAACACGGGAACAAAATTTCGCTCCATTCATTTGTTTTGTGAGGAACTTCAACAAGGATTTAGTGAGAATGGTGGATTCTTCTACGTTTTTTCCTATAAACAGTTCTTAAGTCAAGGATATTATTGCCATGCTGGAACATGGACAGCTGCACAGCTGCCTGTCCCGGATGTTATTTATAACCGGATTCATTCTAGAGCACGGGAGTATAAAAAGGACTTTAAACATTTTCGAGAAAAAGTTACGAAATTATTGATACCCTTTTTTAATGACCGCTTTCTTTCAAAGTGGGAAGTTTACGAACACCTAAAAAGCGAAAAGAATCTAGACTCTTTTCTACCTGAAACAAAACTATTTTCGAAAGATCATTTTTACGACCTGGCACAAAAACATCACACCCTATTTCTAAAACCTATCCATGGAAGCCAAGGCCGAAATATCTTTAAAGTAACCCGTGCCCCAGATTCTCTTTACACGTTTGAAACCTCGTTAAAAACCTTGGCAGCTAACCAAGGGGGACCTTTTTCTTTAGATGAACTATATCAACGAATCAAGCCATTTATCCACGAGCGGATTTATATTATTCAACAAGGTATTCCATTGTTGTCTTATCAGTCATCTTTGATGGATTTCAGAGTTCTTTGCCATCAAAATTCGGATAACGATTGGAGGGTAACTTCAACTGTAGCCAGGATTGCCGCTAATCAAGAGTTTGTCTCAAATTTAGCAAGAGGCGGCACACTTACACGACCTCTAAATGCATTAAGAACGTGCATAAGCGATAACAAATCTTTAGAAGTACTAGCCCAAATGAAAGAATTGGCACTAGAGACTGCCTCGATTTTAAACCGCAATTCACAAGGCATAATTGGAGAACTTGGGATCGACATTGGGGTTGATCAAGATGGAAAACCATGGTTAATCGAAGTGAATTCTAAGCCATCCAAAAACTTTGAGGATGGTTTAACAAAAATCAGACCCTCTGCCAAGGCAATTATCCAGTTCTGTACCATTCTTGCATTTGATACAGCCGTTATAAAGGAGGAAATATAAAATGTTAACATTTGGCATTATGACACTAAATAGGGAAAGTGAAAATGCATATATAAATGAATTGGCTAACCGTGCGGAGTCATTGGAGATGGAGGTTTTCAGGTTTATTCCGTCCGATATTAATCCCCATGACCTCCAAGTTAAAGGGGTGAAGTTTGATTCAGATACAGCTTCTTGGTTGGAATGCACTATCCCAATCCCCACTATTATCTATGACCGCTGTTTTTACGGAGAAGATGAACATTCTAAACAATGCCTGTCCATTGTCACATGGCTAAAAAGCCGCAAGGATATTACCTTTTTAGGCTATGGATTACCGAATAAATGGGAACTATATCAAACTTTAAAAACCACTAAGCTAGCATCCTATTTACCTTCAACACAAGCTGTTCCAGATGTTGAAAGTATCTTAACGGAACTTGCCCTAAAGAAAAAAATTATTTTAAAACCGATTAATGGTTCCCAAGGATACGGTATTTACTATTTAAAGAAAAATGATAAAACAATACATGTTAAGACAGAAAAACAAAAAAGAATCATTTCCCGAATCTTTCCAAATGAAGCAAAGCTTAGTCAATGGCTTAAGCTTCTATTAAAACAGCGAGATTATTTATTGCAGCCGTATTTAGAACTTTCAAATAAAGACCACAAGCCATTTGATATCCGGATTCTCTTGCAAAAAAATGAACAGGGAGTATGGGGAGAACAAGGGCGGGGAATTCGGATAGGAACGACAGGCGGAATTCTATCAAACTTAGCTGCCGGAGGGAATGTAATCAATTTTAAAGACTGGCTTATTTCCCTTCCGCCTGCTAAAGCTGAATATATACAGCAGGAGCTAAATTATATTCTTACCAGTCTCCCTTCTCCTCTGGAACATGCGTTTATGCCTCTATTTGAAATTGGGATTGATATCGGCATTGCCAAAGACGGATCAATTTGGATCCTTGATATTAACTCTAAACCAGGTAGAAAAGTACTTTTATCGACAAACCCAGAATTACAAGAATCCCTTTACACCAAACCGCTCCTTTACGGAAAATACCTTACAGAGAATGATCAAACGGAAAGGAAGGTCTATTATGAGAAAACATTATCTCATTGAAGTAGCACAAAATGATCAGTTAATTGTCTTTTGTCCTCCAAAGCTGCTTCAGGGTAAAAAAATTAAAAGAATCGCTTTTGGCTCAAAATCAATGGAAGTTGAATTTTATCCCCATCCGGACAAAGATGACCGAATTGTCATCAGCAGGAAAATCCAAGAGACGATCCAGTATCCTTATTCTAGAGTTCCTTTACATGCTTTTCTAGAGGATGAGGTTCTTTATATAGGTCCATTAGTTGGAATCTTTACTGCTGGTTTTACTTCTTACCCAGAACAGCCAATTGGTGAACGGACTTTATTTTTTGCGAAACTGCTTTCTGTCAATCGATCTGTCGGTGCGCACGCCTTTGTTTTTGGGGAGCAGCATATTAATTGGGAGCAGGGAACGATCGAAGGATATTTCTTTCATGATAATGCTTGGCAAACAGTTGAAGTCCCTTTCCCCAATGTGGTCTATGACCGCCTGCCGAATCGAAAAAGTGAGGAAAATCCAAAATTAATTAAAGTGAGGAACCGCCTCCAAAAAGAATATCTGATTCCATGGTACAACCCTGGATTCTTTAATAAACTTGATATTTATGAAAGACTGCTGCAAGACTCATCTGTTACCGCCTATTTACCTGAGACCTATCCGTTTACATCCTTTTCCTCAATTGAAAACATGCTTTCCAAGTTTGGTCATGTTGTTATCAAGCCCAAGAATGGCAGTCTAGGTCATGGTGTTCATCAAATTATCTTCGACAAACACACGAACGATTATTATTGCCGGTATCAAGACGAAACAGGGACTAATCGTTTACGAAAATACTCCAGCTTGGAACGATTATTCCAATCGGTGTTTGCAACTCAATCACTCGATAGAATGATAGTCCAGCAAGGGATTCATCTGCTTAGGATTGAGCAACGCCCAGTTGATTTCCGCGTCCATACAAATAAAGACGAACATGGTGAATGGCAGATAACAGCCATCGCTGGAAAAATTGCTGGGCAAGGCAGCGTCACCACCCATGCACGAAGCGGTGGGGAAATAAAAACAGTTGGTGAAATTTTTCCTAACGAAGAAGCTAAAAATTTCAGTGAAAAACTAAGTAAGGCCGCTCTTCTACTAAGTAAAGCACTCGATCATACTATTGAGGGTATTATTGGTGAGATTGGTTTTGATTTAGGAATTGACCGAAACGGTGATGTTTGGCTGTTTGAAGCTAATTCGAAACCAGGAAGGTCAATCTTTAGTCATCCGGAATTAAAGGAATTTGATTTATTAACCCGGAAATTATCCATTGCGTTTGCCGTTTTTCTAACTGAGCAATCCTTATTACACCCAGAGGAAATGTTTAAATGAAAACCGATGGCACACCATTGATTGGTATCTTGACAGCAAGGAAATCAGAAGGGACCATTGCTGGAAATGGTCCTCTATTTATTAACATCCAAAAAAAGCTTATTTCACTTAAAAGTCAAAGCTTTGTATTTACACCCGAAGATGTGAAAGATGATTATATATACGGTTATTTTTATTCAACTGAGGAAAACCGTTGGAAAAAAAAGTCCTTCCCCTTCCCGGATTTAGTCTATAACCGTATCCCATTTCGTACTTCAGAACAGGAAGAAAAAAGCCAATGGTTATTTTCGCGTTTAAAGGAAAAGAAAATACCTTTTTTTAATCCTTGTTTTATTGACAAATATGAACTGTATCAACTATTAAAAGGTGATCACATCCTCCAGGATTATTTGCCAAACACCATCCTTGTACAGGGGCATAACGAATTATTAGACTTTCTCATGGGATTCGGAGGCATTTATTTAAAACCCACTCAATCTTCAAAGGGAAAAGGTATTGTGCGTATTCGAATGGACGGCCCTTCAGGAATACAACTGGATGGTATTCTTAAACATGAAACCTACTCATCTTTTACTCACTTTTGGGAGGAATGGAACGAAGAACTACTAAAAAAACGATATATAGCTCAGGAAGAAATTCGATCCGCAGAGTATGAAGGCAAACGTTTTGATTTTCGAATTTTAGCGCATGCAAATCACGATGATTACACACTTTCAGGAGTAGGGATTCGCCTTTCTCAGGAACAAGAAATCACAACTCATATCCCATCAGGGGGAAGGCTCGTTCCCTATCAGCTGTTGAAATCAAAAGAGCATGATGAATTTTTTCAGACGATAATTCCTAGTGTCGGTCAACTGCTATCCGAATATTTTGGATACTTCGGTGAGTTTAGCATTGACGCAGGATTAAGTAAAACAGGAAGATATTATATTTACGAAGTAAATTCAAAACCCATGAGCTTTGATGAAGAAGAGATTGAGAAAGAGAAAATTGAAAACCTATGCCGCTTATTTCTTCAACTCATTGAAGAATCCTCTTAAGCCGAAAGAAAAGATTTCCATATTCCTACTGACAAGGTAAGCTATACGTATAGTATTCTTTTGGAGGAGAAGATGTCTCATGCTTATACACTTTCAATATAAACCACTTTTTTCTAATCAAAATATTCCGGGCTGGAGCATTTCCTTTTATTATAAGAAAAAAAGATATACGGGAACCTATCACCAAACAGGAGCAATAGAATGGATGGGCGAGGCACCTGAACAGGAGGACCTTGAAATAGTAACGAGCCAGATTCATGAGTTAATGCTTTATCATGTTTATGAATAGCGTAAAAATGCATGAAACCTTACTTTTTTCCGCACAATAAGTTCATCAGCTCTACTTATGAAGAGATTAAGTCCGCGGCCAGAATAGAAAAGTCAGCTGGTTCATTTGTATCAGAGGAAAGGGTGACTCACATGAATAAAGATAATCTCTCTACTAAGGCATCTGCCTTTGAAGGCAGAGATAAGGCTTTCGTAGATGTAGACCGTATGATCAATGAAGGATTGTCCGGCGGTTCAGTCCATGCCCGCCAAGATGCGGCGAATATTGAGGAGGCACATGATCTTCCTAAAGAAGAACCACCAGCTGAAATTGAATAAATCCAAAGTGGCTGTATCTAATTATCAAGTTAGGTACAGCCATTTATCTTTTATGCTTTGCGATACTATTGGTATAATATTGCCTAAAGCCTGAAAATCTCTAAAAACGGGGAAATCATATATGATAAAAAAAATAATGTCACTCTACCAAAATTCCATCCTTTTTCCCAGCAAGCCCGAAAACCCATCAGATCGATATCTATATTTCTGCAGTGAAGCAGAAAAGGAATGGATTGGGATTCCTAAAACTGAGCTCAATGATCGAGAGGTAAGCCTCCTTAAAACACTTTATTCTTTAGAGGAATTCCAGAACTCGATCCTCCATCCGACTGTAAAAGTATGGCATGATTTTCTATATTCAAATGGTCCGCTACCAAACCACGTAGCAGGAAATACTCTTAGAATTATCCAGTTCAATATAAATGGAGCTGAAACCAACCAACCTGAAGTAGAATCCGCTTTAAAAGGTTTTTTCACTGAAGATATAATGATTATTTGGGAAAGCGGAAGCAGAGGGATTGTAATTGAAGAGAAGAATACCATGACCCTCACTGAGGAAGAGATTCTTTCCATGTCTGAAACACTGGAAAGCGACTTTTATGTAAAAATTTCTTTTTACATCGGTAAACCAAGTAGTTTAACCGTGCAGTTACCAAGTAAGTTTCTTCAAGAGAAGGAGTATTTTTCTTTTGCCGTTTCAAGGATGGGTCAGTCGAATATTTTTACTTTTGAACGGGTTTTTCCTGCTTATTTAGCTTTTCACTTGCCGCTCGAATTAAAAAGTAAGGTTAGCCAAGAAATCGTTGAGCTATTCAAAGAAGATCATGAGGTGTTTTCCACGATCAAAGTCTTTCTTGAAAACAATTTGAATGCCAGTATGACAGCAAAAAAATTATATATCCATCGAAATACATTACAGTATCGAATTGATAAATTTATCGAAAAATCCGGGATCGGTCTTAAGGATTTTTATGGAGCGTTTACTGTCTTCCTAGCTTGCCTGCTTTATGAACAGCAGAAATGACAATATGCCCAAAAAAGCGTTTTCACTTTTTGTGCAACCTGTCTATATGTAAATGTTTTCATTCCCTGTAAACTAAAGGTACAACTTATTCAGGGAGGTAATATAAATGGCTGAATTAAAATTAGATCATATTTATAAAATTTACGATAATAAAGTTACTGCTGTACAGGACTTCAACTTGCATATCGAAGATAAGGAATTTATCGTGTTCGTAGGTCCATCAGGCTGCGGTAAATCTACAACACTTCGAATGATTGCAGGTCTTGAAGATATTTCAAAAGGTGACTTTTACATTGATGGAAAAAGAGTAAACGATGTTGCTCCTAAAGATCGTGATATCGCGATGGTTTTCCAAAACTACGCTCTTTACCCACACATGACTGTGTATGATAACATGGCTTTCGGATTAAAATTACGTAAATTCCCAAAAGATGAAATCGACCGCCGCGTTAATGAAGCAGCAAAAATCCTTGGTTTAGAAGCTTACTTAACTCGTAAACCAAAAGCACTATCAGGCGGTCAGCGTCAGCGTGTTGCCCTCGGCCGTGCGATTGTTCGTGATGCAAAAGTTTTCTTAATGGACGAGCCATTATCAAACTTAGATGCTAAGCTTCGTGTTGCGATGCGTGCTGAGATTGCCAAACTGCACCGCCGTCTTGATACTACTACTATTTACGTTACCCACGACCAAACAGAAGCGATGACAATGGCAACACGGTTAGTTGTTATGAAGGACGGCGTCATTCAGCAGGTCGGTTCACCTAAAGAAGTTTATGAAAAGCCGGAAAATGTCTTTGTTGGCGGCTTTATCGGTTCACCTGCTATGAACTTCTTTAATGGTAAACTACAAGATGGAAAATTCGTGATTGGCAATACTTCAATTGCAGTTCCAGAAGGAAAAATGAAGTTTCTTCGTGAACAAGGTTATGTTGGCAAAGAAATCATCCTTGGTGTACGTCCAGAAGATATCCATGATGAACCTGTCTTTATCGAAGCATCAGCTGGAACAAAAATTAAAGCGAATGTTGATGTTGCTGAGTTAACGGGTGCAGAAATGATGGTTTATTCTAGTATTGGCGGACAGGATTTCGTTGCCCGTTTAGATTCACGTGCAGAAGTTCAGCCAGGAGATTCGATTGAACTTGCTTTTGACTTAAATAAGGCGCATTTCTTTGATACTGAATCTGAATCACGTATTAGAACAGTAAATGAAAGATAAATGATATAGAGAACCGGCCCCGTTATCTAGGTAACGGGGTCACTCTTTTATAAAAATCACTTCATCACTATGGCAGCCAGGGCATCTGTATAAATGTGGACACTTTTGGCCTGAATTCGTATCAGGAAAACCATCCTCGAGTTTCATTAAATCAATTTCCATATAGGGACTGTAATCATCAAAAAAATCAATGAGACGCCCGCTCTCTAACATTGGTTCCCCGCAATTCGTACACATTAAATAAACTTCTCTTAAACCATTACAAACTGGGCATATCGCCAATATATTTCACCCTTTTATTTATAAGATATTGTTAGTTTGTGTTAACTTAAACTTCGTATGTAATGGAATAAATTTCTAATCATTTTTTTGAATAGAACTTTAAAAATTAATCATAATAAAGATTACAAAGCAACAATTACAGCGATGGATGAAGCCAACTAGGGTATATCCGGTGCAACTCCGGATCATCCAACCATCTCCAATTACTAATATTCTTTATCAAAACATTTGATAATATGGGTTAGGCCAGGTGGCAATATTATGGTTCAATTCCATACTGACCCCAAAATTAATAAGAGGAGTGTTATTCAACTATGGCAAGTAACAACAACTCTAACAACCTTTTAGTACCAGGCGTAGAACAAGCTCTTAACCAAATGAAGTATGAAATCGCTCAAGAATTCGGTGTAAATCTTGGTGCAGACACTACTTCACGTGCAAACGGTTCTGTCGGAGGAGAAATTACAAAGCGTCTTGTAGCTATGGCAGAATCTCAACTTGGCGGCGGATTCCAACGCTAATCTTTAACAAACTTTATTGGACAAATTAATAATATGGCTTAGCCCCCTCCTTTTACGGAGGGGGCTTTCACTTTTCAATTACACCATCTTTTCAGGCTGAATCCAGTCAGCAAATTGTTCTTCCGTTACATACCCACTTTTAAGGGCTGCTTCTTTTAATGTGCTATTTTCCTTAAATGCAAGCTTAGCGATTTCTGCCGCTTTTTCATAACCGATATGTGGATTAAGTGCTGTAACTAACATTAACGACCTTTCCAGGTTGTTTTTAATTCTTTCTAAATTTACTTCTATTCCTGTTGCACAGTTTTTATTAAAGGAACGAATCCCATCACCAAGAAGTCGTATCGATTGAATGAGGTTATGAATGATGACTGGTTTAAAGACATTCAACTCGAAATTGCCTTGGCTGGCTGCAAAACTTATAGCAGCATCATTTCCAAAAATCTGACAGGCAGCCATCGTCAAGGCCTCACTTTGTGTGGGATTTACCTTCCCTGGCATTATCGAACTTCCTGGTTCATTTGCGGGAATATTAATCTCACCTATACCACTGCGCGGACCGCTCGCGAGCCAACGGACATCATTGGCAATTTTCATTAAATCGGCGGCTAATGCTTTTAAAGCTCCGTGCACAAAAACAATTTCGTCATGACTTGTCAGGGCATGAAATTTATTATCTGACGATTTGAAGGAATAACCCGTTATCTTTCTGAGTTCCTCTGCCGCCATCTGTCCGAATTGTGGGTGGGCGTTAATTCCTGTCCCTACCGCGGTTCCCCCTATCGCTAAATTCAATAAATGCTGGCTTGATTCTTTAATCATTTGTTCATTTTTATCCAGCATTGCCCTCCAGCCGCTAATTTCTTGGCCGAGTGTAAGCGGTGTTGCATCCTGCAAATGGGTTCGGCCGATCTTTACAATGTCAGCAAAAGCTCTCTCTTTTTCCTGAAATGTTTTTTTCAGTTCTTCAATCGCTGGTAATAGTGATTCCGTAATTTTGATATAGGCGGAAATATGCATAGCAGTTGGGAACGTATCGTTTGAGCTTTGAGACATATTGACATCATCATTTGGGTGAACCGTTTCCTTACTCCCCTTTTCGGCGAGCCAATGGTTTGCCCGATTTGCAATCACTTCATTAACATTCATATTGGATTGCGTTCCACTTCCTGTTTGCCAGACTAGTAATGGGAAATGTTGTTCATAACCACCGTTATTTATGTCATTACATACCTTTACGATAGCGTTCATTTTGACTTCGCTCAGCTTCCCTAATTGACAATTCACAACTGCAGCTGCTTTTTTAATTAAGACCAAACCATAGACCACTTCAAGCGGCATTTTTTCTTCACTAATTTTAAAATTTTCCTTGCTTCGCTGGGTTTGCGCTCCCCAATACTTTTCTTCAGGGACTCGGATTTCTCCGAGCGTGTCCTTTTCAATTCTAAACTTCTCCATGACGATCCACCTCACAATTTCGCTTACTTCAATATATATATCCATTGTTGACTTATTTATAAACATCACGGCTATTTTTATAGAAATGGCTGTGTTAAAGGTTA
>NZ_JBALNF010000061.1:30128-32448 GCF_036962465.1 Neobacillus vireti | reverse complement strand
ATGATGAAAAGAATAATAGAAAGCAGAGAAACCCATCTAAAGATGTTTCTTTGCCAGCATATTACTGATTTATCGGAAAACGGAGGGGAATTCATGAGCAAAACAGAAGAATTAAAACAGGAATTACAGGTATTGACCAGCCGGCGGGATCGGATGCAGAAGAACCTTTATGAAGTAGAAAAACGCATTAATGAAATAACAATTGAATTGAAAAAAAACAATACAAAGTAATCTTTTCATTGACCATTGTTTTTAATGAATCACGAATGAAAAATAAATAAGCCTTTAAAACTAGATTTACACATTTTCTCGTTATAAAGGCTTAATTTTATATGTTGTTAAACAATTTGAGTTTAAACAGAATAGTGATTCTGGTTATAATATGTCAAATCTTTGTTTTCCCTTTTGTCTTTCTCTTTTATTAAAAACTTTTTAAAGTCTTCTTTTTTTATGCCTGATTTCATAGCTTCTTTTACCAGCTCAACCCATTCTTTAGGAAAATCAAGCTCGTTTGTATTCATGGTAAACCTCCTTCAGATTTATTTAACACAAGAAAATGAATCAGCGATGGTATCCTTTTATAAAATTCGAAACAATTTGATTGTTTATGAGGGCAGAAGGTTGAATTGCTGGAAAGCTATCCAACACACGGACAAATAAGCTTTTTAATAACCGAGTCGATTGATGACTTAAACGAACCAGAGGTAACTCAAACGAATGATATGGAGGTGATGATATGAGTAAAGCGAAAGGAAAAGGTGGAACAGGGAGAGGAACAGGCAAGAAGGGTTGGAATCGTTGGCAAGCAGGTGCAAACAAAGCCAAGAGTGCAAAACCTTATACCAGTAAAGGGACAAAAAAAGCGGTTGTTGATCAGGAGTCCACTAATGGAGGGAGAAAGATTGATTAATTATAATCGGAGGAGATTTGTTTCAGTTGAAAACACTGCAAACGGAGAAGTTTCTTCAAACACGATGTTTGAATACAACCAAGAAGGGAACATCCTGACAGCCACCTATAGTGGAGGAGAAATCGTAAAAGGGATACTAATTGGTATAGTAAATGACAATGGCAGTTTACAGTTTAGATATAACCATGTGAACGTAAGAAACGAAATAAGAGGCGGTCAATGTTACTCTACTCCAGAAACACTGCCAGATGGAAGGATTAGATTACATGAGAGGTGGAAATGGACAGATACTGACCAAACTGAAGGAGAATCCATAATTGAAGAAGTTAAGTAACCTATGACCCTATCCTCATTATGGAATAAAAAAATCAAAATAAAACAGACCATCACTGTCCGTGAAATCTGTTTTATTTTGGCTACCTATTCTCGATTTTTCTCAATTTATAAAAACGAATGACATTTTTAAGCGTTACTTTAATAACAGAATAGAGTGGTATGGCGATAATGATTCCTATAAATCCATAAATAGCTCCTGAAATTAACAAAATGAAAATGACTGTTAACGGATGAAGATTCAGTTTTTTTCCCATAACTCTTGGTGTAACAAAATTACCGTCTATTTGCTGGGCAACGATTACAACGAAGACGACTTTCAATACCATAAACGGGCCTTGTAAAAGGGCGACAATGACGGCCGGGACCATACCAATCACAGGGCCAATAAAGGGTACAACCGTCATACACATGGCGAAAATGGCAAGAACTAGACTATTATTCAGGCCAATCATGCAAAAACCAATATACATCAGGATGCCATCCGATAACGCTATGATGCATTGTCCGATGATATACGCGGATAAAGTCTTATCGATATCAACCAGAATCAAATTTCCCTCTTCTACGTGTTCAACGGGAAGATTTTTTAAGAGAGCAGGCTTCAGTTTCTCGCCATCCCGTAAAAAATAAAAAACAATAAAGGGAACGACTGCAAGCACCGTTGCAATACTAGTGACAATGGAAAGGATATTTGTGATGTTTTGTTCGATATGATGCAAAAAGAAGTTTGAGAGGGAACTTGCTCTTCTTTCAATCATTCTTAATGAACTATTACCCAAGCTATTATCCTTAACTATATTCCGGGAAACATCTGAGATCTTATCTATCTTATTTGGAAATTGCTCCGAAAGCTGCTGTACTTGTTTTGCAATAGGAGTACCAGTAAAATGAACAAAAAGATATCCCGCCCCAATGAATAGGAGATAAACAATCAATATACTCAAATTTTTACTGATATATTTTGAAAAAAAAGTTACAAATGGCCTCATAATATAATAAATAATTCCGGAAATGAGAATTGGAAAGAATATCGTAGCTATTAATTTTTGAAACGGCCATACGAAGTAATCAATT
>NZ_JBALNF010000061.1:0-30091 GCF_036962465.1 Neobacillus vireti | reverse complement strand
TGCCAAATAAGAAAATAATTAATAAAACTAACAGGATTCCTGTTGCATATTTAAAAAAAGGTCTCGTAATCCACATACCAACCCCCCTAGAATTTGTTTTTAGAAGCTCTCTATTTAACTAGCCTCTTTTGGTCCAACATAAACCTCTATAGATAAATCTCTTCACCAAAGAATAAAAACCATTACTCATCGGCAAGAGATTTAGCAACAATCGCATTAAATTTAATTAAAAATAAAGTCATCGTAAAGTATTCGAGTTTAAAATACGAATATATTCATAATAAAAAAAAGTGGCAGAAAAGAATCGTTAATACAAATCCTTTGTTAGGGGTTATTCCCCAAGTAGATGGGTTAAAGACTGGAGTTACCAACACAGCACTTTACTGTATAGCGGTGACAGCATCCGAAGAAAATAAACGTTTGTTGTTAATTTTAATTGGCGAACCAAATCGGAGTGAGAGAAATGAGGATGTTCGAGAACTTCCCGAATATGGATTCAACCTTGAATAACCGAATAAGGGACAGAGTTTAAAAAGGGGTGCAGGCACCCTTTTTTGATTTATGGGACACTTCAGTTGAGGAATAGATGATGAAGCCGGATTGAATTATTCTGATGGGATATTTATAATTAAAAGAAATTCAAATTGGAAGCCCACTATTAATCCTATGAAAGTGATAAAGGCTAACGAGGATTTAATTAAATGGTTGAAGGAGTGGACAAGAATGGGAAAGGTTACACCGTTTCTAATGTTTCAAGAGGGAAATGCAGAAGAAGCAATGAACTTTTATACGTCAATAATCGAAGATTCGCATATTACAAGCATCGTTCGCTATGGAGCCAATGAGGGTGGGGATGAAGGAACTGTGATGAAGGCTGCTTTTTCCTTAAAAGGGCAGGAATTTATGTGCATTGACAGTAAAGTGAAACATCAATTTTCCTTTACTCCTTCATTCTCTATCTATATTAATTGTGATACGGAAGACGAAATCAATACCCTTTATCAAAAACTTATGGATGGTGGACAAGCTCTTATGCCAATAGGGGATTATGGTTTCAGTAAGAGGTTCGGCTGGTTAAATGATCGTTTCGGAATCTCGTGGCAATTAAATCTTTCCTTGTGAAGTTAATCCAAATTTTGAAGGGAAGCAGCAGGTAAGAACATGAAGGTGTATAGACTAAAGAAAAATTTTAATGGGTTAAAAAAAGGGACACATTTTTATCTGATAGCTGAATCTGAATTTATCGGTGTTAAAGATTATGTTTTAAGAACAATTGATTTATCGTTAAGGATATCAATAACTGAAAAAGAATTTCACGAAAGTTTTACTTTATCTAAATATAAAAGCAGCGTAATCCAGTAGAAAAAGGACCGTCAAAACGATCCTTTTTCTACTATTGTACCAGTTTAATTGGTTTTGAAATGTACGATTTTCATCAATCAATATGTCTTCTTAGGAGTAAAATGGCCAATGCCCTTTAATTGATAATCAAAAAATTTAAGGATTAATTCATTTTCTGTTTCAATACAGTAATATGGATCAATATCTGCTTTTCCGCCTTGAATCATATTGGCAAGGATAGGTGAGAAAAGCGGTAAATCGGTCAAGCTTAAATGCTTTGCCCCTTTGAAATGAGCAGTATATGCGTCTTTGAATTGTTTATTGTTGAGTTTGTTCGCTACATAAATAGGAGTCCGATCTAGCTGCCCCCAGACATCGTCAGAATAAAGGTTAAGAAGTGGGGTCGTGTAGGCTTCACTGCTTGCGGCAAAAGCATCCGTGTCTTTCTTATAAACAAGCTCACTAAAGAACGGGGCATCAATATTTACGACTGCATCTATATCATCACGTTGTCTGCCTAGCCATACACTTGCTGCGCCGCCCATTGAGTGCCCAAAGACACCAATTTTATCTGTATTGATCTGTTGATAAATGGGATTTTGGTCACTTTTGGCTTTTTTAAGGATTGTGTCAATGACAAAATTCATATCGTCTGTCCGCAGTTTCATCCATTTTTGAATGAGTCCATACAGTTCTTCATTTGTGTAAATACCGTCTGAATTAAGATTGCTGATTTCACGGTTATAATTTTGATTGATGAAGACGTTGGTTCCATTCTCTGAACGAGTATAAAAAGAGTGATAGGGATGATCGATTGAAACGACTACATATCCGTGGCTTGCAAGCTCTGTATAGGTAGAAGTATTACTTGCCTTAATTCCGTAGGCACCATGTGAGAACACCAATAACGGGTAGGTTCCATCTCCATTTTCGGGATACCAAAATTCTACATTTACAAATCGATTGTCTCCCTTGTCGGAAAAGTCCTCGATACGGTTTTGATCCACATAGGTGTAAGTAGCGGTGGCAACTTTATAGTTACCAGTTATTTTTGGTGATTTATGCTGTGGAAAAACAATAGCAGGGGCAAGGACTAGTATTATTGCCACCATCATCATCATGGATTTCCAAACAATAGAAGAAATTTTGTGTTTTTTGGTATTTGTTTTGTTACGGATTAGTGAAACGGTTCCTTTTAGCGCTAAGATGAAAAGCAGGATGGCAAGCAAAATCCAGCGGAAACTCCACACAATTACCGAAAAAAGTGTAAGAATCACAAAGGTGATAAACAGTGCAATTCGGATCCAATTCAATAATTTTTTATGGTTTTGTTTCGTAACCATACAGTAGATAGCAAAAGCCATCTCGAAAATCAAAGCAATCAATAAAAGTAAAATTCCCATAGCAGATACTCCTTCTCATTCAAATCATTTTTATGTGTTCATCATAATAAATGACAAAAAGGAAGTATATAGAAAAACAGTAAGTTGCTCCCACAGGCAAATAAGATGCAAAAATAAGCGGTAAGCTCTATAGCTTACCGCTTACTAAATGGTGTCAGGCACCTGCTGATGTAAGATTTTTCATTGATTACTTATGAACGTCTTGTTTTAAGGCCTTTAGTTTTTCGTTAATTTTTTGGGCGTCTTTTTTATCATTTTTCCATGACAGCAGACGGACGAGGAAGTAAATGACGGCAATTTGCAGGGCTAAAATGATTACATCTTGTGCATCATTCACAATACGAAATACGCTGGCCAGGGCAATCAATAGAGTCTCTAAAGCGATAAAATGAATGATCATTTTTATACGCATTTTCTGCTCACTTAAATCCTGAGGCGAATACAGGATAAATCCCATTAATGCACTTATAAATGCAAATGCCATAATGATATAAATGGACTGTAAATCAAAGGACATCTGGGGATCATAAATTTGCCGCAAAATAGTGATAATAATGATGATTGCTGCGAAGATGATCAGGAAATCCTTTATTATCTTTTGTAAAAATTTAGAAATTGTCATATGTATCCCTCCCATTACAATCCAAGCTTATTTTTAAGGACCGGCACATACTGCCTTGATACGACAGCACGTTCCCCGTTATCAAGCACCGCTTCGAAGCGGCCGCTTATGGAAGGATAAATCGAGGAAATTTTTGCTATGTTTAAAATAGTTGATTTGGATGCACGAAAACAGTTTTTTTCTTTGCATAATTCCTCTAACTCATATAGCTTTTGTTTTACCTCAAAAACGCTGTTCTTGCAGTAACTAAAAACTTTTCCGTCTACTGCTTCAAAATAATAGATATCACTAAGCTTAATACGGTGAACTCTATCATTTTGATATCCTAGTAAAATAAGGTCCACCGTTTCCAGCTTGTTAACGATTTCGTATATTTCATCATCTACCTCATGACATCTAATGAGGATTTCTTCCCCCAGTTCTTTGCTAATTTCTTCTATCGATATTTTCATATGATCACCCACGAAAATGTAATTTAATTCAGGTCGACATGATTCTGTATTATTCCGCTGTTTTCAAATGGTTCTGTTTTATAAAAATTATAACATATCCATATGCAATCCTTTTTTAGATTTTTAGCTGTATAGTTAATAAATGTATAATAAACTAAAGGTTTATTTATCAGTTGTTTTTTTACATACAGAATTTCATAAGGAGTGTTTGGAATGGCACGTGTTTTATTTATTAATGGTGGTTCAGAAGGACATATCAATCCAACCATTGGGGTGGTGGAAGATCTTATTTCACGTGGAGAAGAGGTAGTGTACTTTGCGATCGAAGACTTTCGAGAGCGTTTAGAGAAAACGGGAGCTACAGTACGAACATTTGATGGACAAAAATTTATAAAAGCCTTTATTTCCGGCGGGAGAAATTTCTTACTTGAAAGAATCAATGGTCTTTTACGGACAGCAGATATCGTGATACCTAGTGTTCTGGAGCAAATCAAGGGAGAACATTTTGATTATATCATTCACGATTCCATGTTCGGTTGTGGTTATTTATTGGCCCAAATACTTAAACTGCCGGCCATTAATTCTTGTACTTCATTTGCTCAGTCAAAGGCTTCATTCGATAAAATGATGGAACAGCTTTCTAAAACCATTCCCACTGAAATCGTTCAAGAATTTCAAAGTCTGACGGAAAAGATAAATGAAAAATATGATGTGGAGATTCCTTCTCCTTATGAAGTTTTTTGTAATCCTGCACCAATGACAATTGTTTATACAACAAAGGAGTTTCAACCTTTTAGTGAGGAATTTGACCATACCTACAAATTCGTGGGTCCATCCATCTCTTCACGATTAACGAGAGAAGACTTCGATGCTTCGGAAATTAAGGGGAAAAGCCTTCTATATATTTCACTAGGTACGGTCTTTAATCAAGCCATTGATTTCTATAAGCTTTGTTTTAAGGCTCTCGGAAACACTGATCATACAGTTGTCATGTCGATTGGCGAAAAAATTCAAATAGCTGATTTAGGGGAGACTCCTACAAACTTCATTGTAAAAAATTATGTTCCACAAACAGAGGTACTGAAATACACAAAACTATTTATCACACATGGTGGAATGAACAGTGCCCATGAAGGTCTCTATTACGGGGTTCCACTAATTGTCATTCCACAAAGTGCGGATCAGCCGATCATTGCCGAACAAGTAGTCCGTATTGGAGCTGGTCTCCAATTAAAAATGGAAGGTTTGTCTGCAAATCAACTAAGTGAAGCGGTAGATTATGTGATAAATCAGTATTCTGTTTATAAAGCTGTGGCATCTATAAGGGATTCTTTCCAAAAAACCGGTGGGTATCACCAAGCTGTTGATGAGATTTTTGAATTTAAACGTCAATATGATGTCTAACTATACCATTTGACCTCTAATGCGAAGCAAGTTCATCCATTTACTCACTACAAAAAGTACCCAACAGGGTACTTTGGTGTTTCAATGAACTTTTTTTCTATATGATTTTTCTTATTCGCTAACAAATTTCTACTAAGGAATGATTTTGGTAAATTAGAATCCGAATGGACCTGGGGGGCAACAAGGGTTGACTGGTACGCCGCACATGGTATGTGTTTCACAGCATTCATTTACGCAGGATTCTGTGTGTGGGAAATAGTGTTGGTGGTTAACATGTAGTTTGTTAACTGTTGTGGTATGCGAAGGATGAATGTGTTGCACCACCTTGTTGAATAAGTTTGTTTTCACATATTGCTGTCCTGGCGAAACAAGTGGCGGATCATACTGAGCAGGGAACACTTGGGGCGGACAGTATTGTGGGCATGGTTGTGGCGGACAATATTGGGCTGGTAATGATTGAATCGGTGCTATTTGATTTGGCATCGCATTTGGCAACATATTTGGCATCGCGTTTGGCATCATATTTGGCATATTTGGCGAAAAACCACCAAATCCACTTTGTCTTCTCATCATTAAATGACCTCCATCTACATTTGTCTTGTTATATCATCAGTCTATGTGAAAGTTTATTAGTTCGGACTAGTTCGAATACCTAATTTTCAAGGTTATCATAAAGGAAATCAATTCGTGAATAAGTTACACCATTTCTTATCAACTTAAAGAATATACAAATTAAAAGAAGGTGTAATATGGAGAAAAGTCGTTATCGGTCATTCACCATTACTTTTTTAAGGAAGGGCTTATTATATTATTCATATCATCGAGTAGTCAGTCACAAAAAAAGAGGAATACAAGAAGCCTTGTGAAGTTTTAGGTTTATAAACAGAACAGGAGGGGACGTATCCAGGGTCTCAACCTACAGTAAATTCGCATTTAAACAGCTTAAGCAATAATTGCACCTTTTTGGTATAAGCTTCAAATATCATTTAACATTGTGCTAGATAATTTATATCCCTTATTTTCCTCAATTTATTGCCATCTTTATATTCCTCACACTCATATTGTATTACCAGTTTGGAGAACCAAAAGCATAGAGCGGTTTAACATTAGAAAGGGTCGAAACCATTAACCATATTTTAAGAATGGAGATCATATTAGAAGAACAACAGAATACATAATCAATCACTTATGCAACGACACAATTTATTAATTCATACAATACAAAAACATTTGAGTAATATTATTAATCATGTATAGATTTTCCCCAACTCCTTTTAAAAAATATGTGACTAAATAGTAACATGTTAAGATAAAATGAGGTAAATTTTGGTTCTTCTCTCCTGACCAAACCCTATTGTCTTGACATTTTGAATGCTTAGTTAAGCAGATATATCGAACTGTTAAATTTAGATAGCGTGTACGGTTCATTATTTAATTGCCCTTTTGTTTAAGTACAATATTTTACAAACTTCCTTGTTATTCTAAAAAAATTAACTGAGTGTGCAAACAACTTATATACATCTTGAGGGAATGGAAGTGGATTATTAACTAATTCTTAATAAAAGTTAAACTTTCAAAAATGTTATAATTAAATGAATGCACAAATAATAGGAGGAGAATGAATATGGATACAAATCCTACCCCAATAAACCCTATTGCGTTTCAACTAGGTCCTATAAGTGTCCACTGGTATGGCATCATAATTGGTTTAGGTGCTTTGTTGGGTTTATATCTTGCAACACAAGAGTGTAAGAAAAGAGGAATTTCACCTGATATTCTGGTCGACTTAGTTTTATTTGCACTACCTATTGCGATCATATCAGCCAGAATATACTACGTTTTATTCGAATGGAGTTATTATAAAAACCATTTAATCCAAATTCCTGCTATATGGAACGGCGGTATCGCTATTCACGGTGGGCTAATAGGAGCTATTTTAACAGCTATTATATTTACTCGTAAAAGAAAAATATCGTTTTGGAAATTAGCGGACATTACAGCCCCAAGCATTTTACTAGGACAGGCAATAGGACGGTGGGGAAACTTTATGAACCAAGAGGCTCACGGAGGCCCTGTTTCCAGAGCATTTCTTGAAAGCCTACACCTTCCTACATTTATCATCAATCAAATGAATATTAACGGTACTTATTATCATCCTACTTTTTTATATGAATCTCTATGGAGTTTAGTTGGGGTGGTACTGCTAATTTCTTTAAGAAAAATCAATCTCCGTCGCGGAGAATTGTTTTTAACCTATCTTATTTGGTATTCAATTGGTCGTTTTATTATCGAAGGTATGCGAACCGATAGCTTAATGTTAACCAGTCATTTAAGAATTGCACAGGTCATTTCAATTGTGATCATTCTTGTAAGTATTTCATTGAATCTCTTCAGAAGAATAAAAGGGTTTTCCACTAATAGGTATTTGACTGATTAAAAGAGGGATGAGAATGTTTGATAACGATAAACATACTACTGATTCAAAATATATCCAGCAGCATTTAGCGAATGAACGTACTTACTTAGCTTGGATTAGGACAAGTATCACCATTATTGGGGTTGGTTTTTTAATTACTAACCTTCATTTTTCTTCGCTCACTGAAAACATAGTAATTGGGAATAGATTAGCTCAAACAATTGGATTAGCTTCTATATTTGTAGGAATCATTACCCTATTGATGTCCACCCTTGGATATTTTAAAAAGGGGAATGCTATTAATCAACAAACTTTTATATTCCCTCGATTCTTGATATTATTTTTATCGCTTATACTACTGTTTATCTTTCTGGTTTTCGGTATTTATTATTTATTTGCTTGGGGATTGTTATAAGAAAAAGGGATTCTATTTAGGATCCCTTTAAATGTATGTATACAATCTTTTAACAGCTTTCTTTTCATTTAGTTAGCCAGTAAATGGGTAATTACATAATAAAGAATCACATTATTATTTTATTGAATAATTTTGCCCAGTGTATAAGCATCTAAAACGGAATTCACTATCTCATTGGTTGAGACGTTTGTGCCTTTTACCTCAAGAAATTTATTTCCGCTACTAGTAATAATCAGAATCGCAGGTGATTTTTTAATCCCTAGATTAAAAAATTCAAATGGATTCTTACTTTGTCGAAATACTACTAAATTATTATCGATAGGGGAATCCAATCTCCTAAGTTTTATAATAGCATCATAATATTTTTCCTCATTAAAATAGTTAGATAAACTTAAAAATAAAATGACCTTATTATTGTATTCTTTATAAGTAATTTTAGTGTCTAGTGGAGAGTTTTCTATTGAAGTTTGGGTTAATAGGATGATGGTACAGAATAACAATAAACCTATTTTTTTCATTAGCAACTCCTTAAATTAATTATTTGATTAGAAACCTAGGTAATCTCTATTAAAATCTTCCAACTTTATTTTACATTTTAAGTTGTTAATTTTAAAGTATAAAAAACAGATGTCGTTTTTTACCACTTATGTTAGAAAGATGGTTGTAGTTTATGAATTGTTCTTTTAAAAAAGATTTTCCAAATTTTATGGTGATGTGATACATATTTAAAATAAATATAAGTGTACTTGGAAGAGCCTGTCACCAATGGGATTTTATACCCTTTGATGATGGGCTTTTTTGCTTGCGTTTTTTTTTTAGCTATTACGGTGGTTTGGCTCATTTAACTTAAATTAGAATTGAGGGATTAAAATGAATCAAAAAATAAGATGTATCGCATGTTTCAGAGTGTTATCTATTGCTTTTATTATTTTTCTTAAGAATTTGTTGGTATAAGCTACGCAGAAATCCCCTAAAGAAGATTAGGAAAAGGTATGGGGGAAATAGGGGGGAGGTTTAGAAAGAGCCTTTTTGAATTAGATGGCTTGTTAGATAAAGATTGGATATTGTTGTCAAAGCCTTTATTCGTCAATTCGAGGACCTAACAGATAAATGATTGGTATTGATTTGAAATCTTTGTTAGAATTTCCAATATGAAAGGTGGTGAGAAGATTTATATAAGCGGAAATTTCGACAAATCCACTAAGTTGCTTTTCCTAATTTCGTGATGTTTTCTTGGCTACAGAAGGGGTACTTCATGTTTCCGGAGTTTTTTGAACCTAGTTTTTTTGTTTTAGGTTTGGTGGTTAAGTTAACTTAATTTGCGAAAGTACGAAAAATAATTTAATGTCGAATAAAATTAATGCCTTTTATATTTATTTTTTAGGCCTATTTTATTTCCCCTTCATTCTAATTACATTTTAATTAGAGAATCAAAATGTACTCATAACTATATTCAATCAGGAGACAATTTTAGTAAGGGGGATTGCATGAAAAAAATATCACCAGTATTTACAATATCCGTTATTATTACAGCAGTTTTCATTTTGTGGGGAATTATTCCGAACAGTAACCTTGATAGCGTAACCCAAGTCATACAGGGAATGGTTTTGCAGAAATTTGGTTGGTTCTATATGTTATCAGCTACCGCATTTCTGGTCTTTGTGGTATTTTTAATTTTCTCGAAATACGGAAATATCCGTTTAGGCAAAGATACTGATAAACCAGCTTATGGTTATATTACATGGTTTGCTATGCTTTTTAGTGCAGGTATGGGAATTGGACTAGTTTTCTGGGGTGTAGCTGAGCCCTTATATCATTATTACTCTCCACCTTTTATAGAGGGGAAGACAGCAGAAGCTGCAAGAACTGCTATGAGATATTCCTTTTTCCATTGGGGGCTTCATCCATGGGCCATATACGCTGTTATCGGACTTGCACTTGCTTATTTTCAATTCAGAAAAGACGAGCCAGGTGTAATCAGTTCTCTGTTAAGACCGATTTTAGGCGATAAGGTTAACGGCCCAATTGGAGTAATCTTAGATTGCATAGCAGTTTTTGCCACCGTATTTGGTGTGGCAACCTCATTAGGACTTGGGGCAATTCAAATTAGTGGCGGTCTCTCTCATACATTCTCTAAAGTAGATAATAATTTTTCCACGCAGTTAATCATTATTGGTATTGTCACTGTACTATTTATGCTTTCAGCTCAAACAGGTCTAAATAAGGGTATTAAGTATTTGAGCAGCCTTAATATTTTTCTTGCAATTGCTCTTCTTTTATTTTTATTATTTATTGGCCCAACTAACTTTATCATGGATTTATTTACTACCACTCTTGGTTCCTATATACAAAACCTGCCTTCAATGAGTTTTCGTCTAAGTCCTTTTTATAAGGATATGACCTGGTTCCAAGATTGGACTATCTTTTATTGGGCATGGTGGATTGCGTGGGCTCCATTTGTGGGTACCTTTATTGCCCGTATATCTAAGGGAAGAACGATAAGGGAATTTGTAATTGGTGTTTTGTTGGTTCCAACTATTTTTGGTGCTTTGTGGTTCTCGGTTTTTGGGGGAACAGGGATTTACCTTGAGTTTTTTGAACATAAGGAACTTATGGAGGTAATTAACAAGAAAGGGAGCGAAGTAGCACTCTTTACTATGTTTGAGAATTTCCCGTTCTCAAACGTGCTTTCTTTATTAGCTATATTTCTCATTAGCACTTTCTTTATTACTTCAGCAGACTCAGCTACATTTGTACTTGGCATGCAAACCACGAACGGAAGCCTTAACCCGACTAATAAAGTGAAGTTTGTTTGGGGAATAATCCAATCAAGTACTGCAGCAATTTTATTATGGACAGGAGGGCTAGAGGCATTACAAAGGGCCTCGATCATTGCAGCCTTTCCTTTTACCATTGTAATGCTTCTAATTGTATTTTCACTTCTTAAAGCACTAAGCAAGGATCAAACGTTCGATAGAAATTAGATTTTATATCGTCTCTCCTCATTCTGGGGGGACTTTTTTTAATTATATGACTTTTATTAAATATTCTTTTTAAGTCTGGATTGTGTAGTTCCTAAAATCTAACATCTGATAATTACAAAGTTTTCTTTGATTTGTTCAAGAAAAAGATATTCCAAATTTTATGGTGATGTGATAATATTTAAAAATAAATATAAGTGAACTTGGAGGAGCCTGTCACCAAGGGGATTTTATGCCCTTTGCTGATGGGCTTTTTTGCTTTCGTTTTTTTAAAAAGCTATTACGGTGGTTGGGCTTATTTAACTTAAATTAGAATTGTGGGGATTAAATGAAACAAAAAAATAAGATGTATCGCATGTTCAGAGTGTTATCTATGGCCTTTGTTATTTTTCTTCAAATTTATTGGTATAAGTTACGTAGAAAACCTAAGGAAGATTATGAAAAGTTTTGGGGGAAAATAGGGGGAAGGTTTCGAAAGACCCTGTTTGAATTAGAAGGCTTGCTCATAAAGATTGGACAGATATTAAGTGCTCGGGCAGATTTGTTGCCAAAAGCCTTTATTCGTCAAATCGAGGACCTAACAGATAAAGTCCCTCCGTCAAATTGGACAGAAATCCAAAAAATACTTGATAAAGAATGGGGTGATTTATTTGACCAAAACTTTTATTACATTGACAAACAGGCTGTTGCTTCAGCATCCATCGGTGAAGTGTATAAAGGTATCCTCAAAAATGGATCTATTGTTGCTATTAAAGTGAAACGACCTAATATCGACTCCATAGTACAAACTGATTTTCGTATTTTAAGTTTTATCATTTGGTTTGCTGAGCATTTTGTTCCGATTCCCAAAGGCTTTATAAATTTTAGAGCCTTATTTAAGGAACTAAGACAAGTGATTGAACAAGAACTCGACTATTCAAAAGAGTTCGACACCATTATGTATTTTAAAAATCGATTTAAAAATATGGATTTTGTACAAATTCCTTCTGTATATCCGGAACTCAGTACGCCAAATGTACTTGTAATGGAATGGTTGGAAGGAATACGTTTAACCCATATTGAAGAGCTGGAACTCTTAGAGGTTAGTCGCCAAGAAATTGCTCAAAGGCTTATAAAAGTCTTCATTCCCCACTGGCTTGAACCTGGCATTTTTCACGCAGACCCACATCCTGGAAACATTCTGATCTCAAAAGAAGGAAAAATTGTCTTACTTGACTTTGGAATGGTAGGGGAAATAACTAAAAAAGATGCAGCCCATCTTCAAGGTCTAATTGAGAGTTTGCTAACTAAGAATTATTCTAAGGCTGTTGATTATCTATACCATTTAGGTTTTTTACTTCCAGAAGCTGATTCTAGGATCATTGAAAAAGTATTAGCAGAATTTGTTTCATTTGAACCCTCACAACTAAAAGAAATGAACGTGATGGCATTTAAAATGGAATTAAACGACTTTATACAATCACTTCCGATTCAAGTTCCAACAAGGTTTGTATTTCTGGGTCGTTCGATTGTAACAATCGAAGGAATAATCCGTCAGATAGCTCCAGAATCTGAACTTATGGAACTAGGTAAACCAGTTTTCATTGAATGGATTAATAAACAAGGAAATAACAAATGGGCATTTGTTTGGAAATGGATTCAATCGCAATCTATCTTTAAGTTGTTTTATTCTGTTGAGGGCTTTTTAGAGGCACCTACTAAATTAGAGCAATACAAGGAGAAAGAACAAAGAAGACATTTTCAGTTTACAATCTATGAAAATAATAAGAAATATTGTTTTCAATTATCTCTCCTCGGTTTGGCAGGACTAGGAGCAGGTATTTACACCACACACAGTTTTATCTTAAATCTGTCTTTAGGTGTAATTGCTACCTCTGTTGCAGGGTATTTTATTAGTAGTATTAAACTTAAAAAATGGATGAAATACATGAATGAAAAACGCAGATAATAAGTAAGATCCTCACCCAGAAGAAATTAGCTTTAAAGGAGGTTATGTATAAATTGAATGAATTAGATTTACATCACATTTTTGAAATTGGTCTAATTCTAGTGATGATTGCAGCCGGTGTTACATCTATTGCTAAGAAGTTCAATCGCCCTTACCCGATAGCCTTAGTGGTTGTTGGAACGATTATTGGTTTAGTTAACATTCCGGTTTTAGAGCATTTAAAGGATTTTATTACTGAGGGTGAAGTTTTTAATTTTGTTATCATTACTCTGTTTTTGCCTGCATTATTAGGAGAGGCGTCACTAAAGCTTCCTTACTCACATTTAAAAGAGAATAAAAGTCCCATTCTTGCTCTGGCTTTTGGAGGTACGCTTTTATCTTTTTTGATAATTGGTATCTTCATGATATGGTTGTTGGATTTTTCCATTCCTAAAGCGTTTGTTTTTGCAGCTTTAATGAGTGCAACTGACCCAGTAAGTGTTATATCTATTTTCAAAAGTGTCGGAGTTAACAAAAGGCTTGCGACTGTTATTGAAGGTGAAAGTTTATTTAATGATGGATTGTCGGTTGTGCTTTTTAAAATTTCCGCTTTTTATTTACTTACATACCTAGACCTTGGAGCAATAGGTGTAGGCTATGGTTTGTGGGAGTTTTTTAAGGTAATCTCATTGGGGCTCATAATAGGAGGAGCACTTGGCTATGTTTTTTCTCAATTAACCAAACAATTTGATGATTATCCTTTGGAGATCATCTTCAGCATTATACTATTTTATGGCTCATTTTTATTAGCAGAATCTGTCCACGCGTCAGGTGTAATTGCTGTGGTGATTGCTGGTCTCATTTTTGGAAATTACGGAGCCAAAATTGGTATGAGTCCTACTACTAAGTTAAACATCAATAACTTTTGGGAAGTTACAGCGTTGCTAGCGAACTCAGTTGTTTTTTTAATGGTTGGATTAGAGATAACAAGGATAAATTTTAGTGACAAATGGGGATTAGTTTTATTAGCCATACTGATTGTGCTTGTAGCAAGAAGCATTGCGGTCTATGCCAGTTTATTATTTATGAAGAATTTTCCTTATGCTTGGAAGCATGTTATCAATTGGGGAGGTTTAAAAGGTTCCCTTTCGATTGCCTTAGCTTTAAGTCTTCCTCGTAATTTTCAAGGACGGGAAGACCTCTTAATTATTACATTTAGTGTCGTTCTCTTCTCTTTAGTATTTCAAGGACTTTCAATAAAACCACTTTTATCCTTCTTAGGAGTCAATAAAAAAGAGGGGGGATATAAGGAGTATGAAGAGCTTATTGCACAAGGGTACCGTTATGAGATTGCCATATCGGAAATAAAAAAAATTAGTAAGAAGTTATTCATTTCAGAAATGGCAACAAAGGAGCTGATAGCTCAATATGAACAAGAGTTATCAAGTTTGCAGATGAAAATGGAGCAGCTTTTAAAGAAGTATCCCAAATTGAAAGAAAAACAACAATCGATTCTACAAAAACATGCTTTATACGCACAATACGAAGCTGTTGAAAAATTGATAAAAGAAGATGTTATCTCTAATGAGGTAGCTGAACGAGAACACAGCCAAATAACAGAAAGACTAGTTAAATTAGAGGAATGACTTCTTAATTCATAAACATTTTAAATCAGGTGATAACTAATAAAGTAATACTCAAATTTAAGAAGCCATCTGAAAACAAAGTATCAGTGGCTTCTTTTGATACAAGGCATTGATTTAATTTCTAAGTTTTAAGGGAGAGAGAATATGACAGTGTTAAAAAGAAAAAGAAATTTGATTAAATTGAATCCCGCCCAAATTATTGTTATTGGTTTTGGAAGTTTAATTTTTTTAGGAACTTGTCTTTTTATGTTGCCAATTGCAACACATGAAAAGGGACAAGGACTAAGCTTTATAGATGCTTTATTCGAGGCAACTTCTGCTGTCTGTGTTACCGGGTTAGCCGTTGTAGATACAGGAACAACCTTTACCCTATTTGGCCAAATCGTTCTTCTTTCTTTGATTCAAATGGGCGGTTGGGGCTTTATGACAACAGGAATATTTATGTTCATTATTTTGGGAAAAAGGATCGGATTAAAGGAGCGTTTACTACTGCAAGATTCCTTAAATGTATTTACACTTTCAGGAGTGGTTCACTTAGTAAAGCGGATTATTCTCATTACTCTCATGGTGGAGTTGATAGGTGCCATAATTTTAGCGATCAGATGGGCTTTCGAGATGCCATGGAAGAAAGCCATCTATTATGGGTTTTTCCACTCTATCTCAGCCTTTAATAATGCCGGATTTGGTTTAGAATCTGACAGCCTTAGTAAATGGGTGGGAGATCCAACTATCAATATTGTAATAACCCTCCTTTTTATTATTGGAGGTATTGGTTTTACAGTAATCCTAGACCTCTATAGAAAAAAATCAATACGTAAATTATCTTTGCACTCTAAAGTCGCTTTATTGATGACAATTATTCTAAACATTGTAGGAACTTTAATCATATTGGTTTCAGAATATGATAATTCCAATACGATTGGAAACTTTGGGTTAGGAAATAAACTCTGGGCATCGTATTTCCAAGGAGTGGTGCCAAGAACAGCAGGGTTTAATACCATAGATATTTCACAACTGACCATTTCATCTCAAGTATTCATGATGGCCTTAATGTTTATAGGAGCCTCATCTGGATCTACTGGCGGAGGGATAAAAGTAACCACTTATGCTATTATCATTTTTGCCTTTTGGACAGTACTGACGAATCGAAATGATGTAAATATCTTCCGAAGAAGAATTTCATGGCAGTATGTGAATAAGGCTTTATCCATAGTAGTTGCAGCCATTAGTTTTATTTTCATCATTTTCTTTTTATTGACCTATACAGAAAAGGCAGAAATGAGCAAAATCTTATTTGAAACTATTTCAGCCTTTGGTACTGTTGGTTTAACAGCAGGGTTAACACCGGATTTAACACCAATTGGTAGAATATTGATTACTATCATGATGTTTATAGGAAGACTTGGGCCCTTAACCATGGCTTTTGCACTTTTAAAAACACAAAAAGAATCAAAGATAAGATTTGCAGAAGAAAAAATATTAATTGGCTAGTAAAACTTTTTCTTATGGGGGAATGCAGAAATGGAAAAGCAAAGTTACGCAATTATTGGTTTAGGCCGTTTTGGAACGAGTATAGCATCTAAGTTATATGAAGCAGATCAAGAAGTACTGGGAATTGATATAAATGAAGATCGAGTAGAGGGTGGGAAAGAATTTGTTACACATGCTGTTGTACTTGATTCTACTGAAGAAGATTCGCTTAAATCTGTAGGTATTCGTAATTTTGATTATGTTATCGTTGCGATAGGAAATGACATGCAAGCAAGTATCTTAACCGTCTTGCTTTTAAAAGAATTAGGGATAAAAAAGATTATTGCCAAGGCCCTTAATAAACGCCATGGACAAGTTTTAGAAAAAGTGGGTGCTGATTGGGTTGTTTATCCTGAAAGAGATATGGGGGCACGTGTAGCACATCAAATCCTTACACCTAATGTATTAAATTATATTGAATTATCAAATGAATATAATATAGAGGAGATTGTAATCCCTCCAAGTATGTCAGGAAAAAGTCTACGAGATTTTGATTTAAGAGCAAAGTTTAATTTAAATGTCATTGCAATCGTTAAAAATCAGGATCTGATCATTTCACCTTCTCCTGATCAAATTTTAAATGACGGAGATAAAATTGCCGTTATCGGGCGGCGGGATAAAATAAATGATTTTGTAAATCTGAAGAATTAAAAGTCATGAATGTTGTAAGTGATCGGACACCTTCCAGTAATTTCAACAACCCTGGACGCATACAAAGAAAATGATGTTAGACTAAGAAGTTTTAGGAAAAAGTGAAGATTGCTTTAACCTTTCAACCGCACTGATAGGAAGGCAAAAGGGCAGTTCTTTGAATGATTTAACAAGAGATTCCATGATTCGCTGAATTAATTTACAATTATTGGTAAATACTTTTATTGGTGATTTATGTGCATATAGTTATTAATTTATTAACAATATTAGCAGCTTTAAGGTGGGGAGACTGGAAAAACATTAACAAGTATTATCCCACATTGCTTTATTTGCTGGTTGGAAACTTGTTGTATTTTTACTTATATGACAAAGATATGTTATGGGATTTTACGCCCGATTTCTCGGAAAAATGGGATAAAATACGTGAAATTATATATATATTTATAGCTTTTCCATGCAGTATTTTGCTTTATTTATCTAATATGCCTCAGACAAAAACAAAAAAATTACTACACATTATTTTATGGATAGTAATTTACTCATGCTTGGAATTGTTATGGCATCATTTTGGTCTGGTTAGTTACAATAGAGGATGGAATTTTTGGTGGTCTCTTGGTTTTGATTGTGTAATGTTCCCATTATTATTACTCCACAATAAAAGACCTTACGTCACACTAATTATCTCGCTTGCGTTTGTTTTGTTTTTAACATCCATATTTAGTCCGAAATGGTGATATATATTTTGAAAAAACAGGGTCTGCAATGCAGCCCTATCCTTGATTGTATTTAATGTAATTGATTAGGAACTTCTTTAGAATTTTCACCTATAATTACTTCATTAAAAATGTCATCCTTGTTATTCGAATTAGCTATATTTATTTGTGGAAAAGTAGCTTTCAAAACCCGTTCCAAATCTCCCATCGTGACTGGCCTGGCATGTGGCATCAAACTATAACCTAATTCTCCATTATTTTCAATCGTTCCAATTTGAACATCTTCTATCCGATTAATACCTGCCATTCTTAACCGTTTTTCCAAGTCATCCACAGAAATTCTTAATGATTTTAAGTTGTCTATTAAGAGTTTCCCTTCAGAAATTACAGGCACTGCTTCTCCTTTCAAAACCTTTTCTACTCCGTTCCAGCTGAGAGAAATCCATTCAGTAACTACCAGAAATCCAACAAAAGTAGCAGCAGCTAATATGGAGTTGCCAACCCCCTTTCCAGCTACTTCTCCACCAAGTACAGTTCCCAATGAAATGATTATTGCCAATTGTGGAACCGTCATTTGTGAAATGGATTTTCTTCCTCCTAATCGAAGTATAAACGTTCCTACGGCTGCAAATAGTATAGCTTCCCAAAAATATGTCCACATTTTAATTCCTCCATTTTTTAATTAATCTTATTTTTGTATTGTTAACAAATAAAAATACCCTAAGATTCTAATAACGGCTTCGGTTTTCGAGTGCAAATATCGAGTGCAAATACTAAATTAACACACCCTTTAGCAGTCCAATTCGCAACAGATTTGGACTGCTTCTATTGATATAAAACGGTTTTAATGAAATTAAGAGTGAATTTTCACCATAATTCGCCACCCTATTGACAAGTTGACAGAAGTTATTTATCACCGAGCACTTTCAATTTCTATATTGCCACAATGACCTTGTAAATTAAGATTCCTTAACACTCACTCTAAAAATCCTAATAATTAAGAAAAATAGGGAAAGAATATTCTTAAAAGATTTTAACAAATGGGGTTAAGGGTCATGTTTGGAAAACAAAATCAAGTAACACAAGTGAAAAAGGTGTTAGAAGAGAATTTTAAGGATACCGATGATTGTGTTTTCCGTCAGGTTGATAATGGAGAAGAAGAATTTGAAATGATTTTTCTGAAAAGTGTGATTGATAATAATAAAGTTCAAGAATTGCTTATTAAACCTTTTTTTGAAATTGGGAAAATAGAGACTTATGAAAAATATGTTCAAAGCCTTCCAGTTTTTAATCCCTATAAAGATGTAAAAGAAACAATTAAAAGTTTGCTACATGGAAGCATTGTTCTTCTTTTAAGAGATCAAGTCCACCTAGTTGAATTAAAAAAATCATCAAATAATAATGTACTTCCTGCCACAGTTGAAGCAACCATACTAGGTCCACAAAATTCTTTAAGCGAGAACATAGAAGTCAATTTAAATTTATTAAGAAATCGTTACCATCAAAACACTCTTAAATATGAAAAACTTCAATTAATAGGTTTGAGAACTAATTTAGAAGTAGCTATTTTATATGATTCTGAAGTTGTCCAATCTGAGACTTTACAGAAAGTTAAAAAAGAGATAAATCATGTTGACGCAAATATTATCCAATCGACTGGAGAACTTTCTCGTATTTTGATGAAGCGGAAACATCTTTTGTTTCCTCGTTTGATAACTACGGAAAGACCGGATAGAATAGCATACAATCTCTTACAGGGGAAAATTGTCATCTTACTTGAAGGAACGCCTTTTGCACTTTTGGGTCCTGCATCGTTTTTTGACTTTATGAGTACCATGGAAGATTTTTATCAACCTTTTTGGGTTTCTAAGTTCTTAATTATTTTGCGATATGTAGGTCTTATTACAAGCTTAGTTTTACCAGCAGCTTATGTAGGCATCACGTCATATAACCCTGAAATTTTTAGGATACAATTTGCATTATCAATAGCTGGAAGCAGAGCTAATGTCCCTTATCCATCCTTTATTGAGGTATTGTTTATGCTTATAACAATGGAGATGCTCATAGAAGCATCCATTCGTTTACCAAAAACGATTGGGTCAACAGCAACTACTGTTGGTGGGTTAATCTTAGGCCAAGCAGCTACTGAAGCAGGCATGGTTTCTAATATAATGATTATCATTGTTTCCGCAGTAGCAATAAGTAATTTTGTAATACCAATCAATGAAATGAGCTTAACAATCAGAGTCGCAAAGTATTTTTTACTCTTATTAACGACACTCACTGGGATCATTGGATTAATAGTAGGTTGTCTAGGCTTACTTTTTTACGTTATAAGTTTAGATAGTTTAGGTCAGCCATTTTTAAAAGTAGTCTATTCTGAAAAGAAAAGACCTTAGACTATAATCCGTATTTTGATTAGGAAGGGAGGAAGAAGGGAAGGTGAATCGTTATTTTTATTATTTAATTATTGTCAACATGCTAATAAATGTTGTGGCGTATGTACCGAGATATTTAATCGAACAACGATTCAATGGAACGATTATGTCGATTATTATTGGAGTAATCATTACAATTGTTTTTCTCTATGTTTTTTCTAATAGCCTTTCCCAATTCCCTGGACTAGGACAACCAGAAATTATAAAAAAGTATACTTCAAAATGGTTTTCTGTACCTTTTTTGTTTTTTGTAGGAATCCTTTTTTATGTTTCGGGATGGTTTGTTTTATTAGCTTTTATCAATATTTCAAAAATGTTTATTAGCCCCGAAATGTCCACATTTTTAATCAGTTTTTTGTTTTTAGTTTTAGTTGGCTTTGGGTCTATGATTAAAACTGAACGAATTTTATATGCATTGGAAATTGTCATTTTATTTAGCATTCCATTAATCATAATTATATTTTTTAAGTCGATTTTCAATCCCTATTTTAAGTGGGATGGTGTAAAAATTGTATTTACTCATTTTCAAGAAAAACCATCTTTTACTGGTATTGGTACTGCATCCTATTCTTTACTTGGATATTATTATTTAGGTATCTTTAATAGGTCGTTTAAAAAGAAAGTAAAACCTTTAAAATTTTATCAAGCGTTTGGAATAGGAATTGTTGGTCTATTAAATTTATTTACATCTGTATTCGTACCTCTTGGCTTGAACGGGATTGATACCATTGATAATTATACCTTTCCTTGGATTGCAACTGCAGACTCTATGCATATGGAATTTGGATTCATTGAACGAGTCCTTTTTTTATTTTTATTATTATATATTGGCATGGCTCTAGTAGGGGTAATCATCTCTTGGCATGTAAGTCTAGAGTATTTTAAAAGTTGTACGCCTCAAATAAATTGGAAAAATATTAATGTGGTCAAATATTGTTATGTTCTTATATTTATTACAATAATCCTTATCTGTAGTAATTTTTTAGATGAAACAGATGTTTATTATATAACGAAGTTATATTTTTCCTTATTGGTATTTGTAAATGTTTTTGTTACAGCACTTATGTTTTGGATTAAAAGGAGGGCAAAAGTGGAATGAAGATTGTTATTTTGCTATCCATGTTAGGTATGAATTGTATTTTATGTGGGTTTGAGACTGGCTTTAAAGATATAGATAAACGGGCTTTTGTGGTTGCTGTCGGAGTAGACAAACCCAAAGAGGGAAAAAACGAGTACAGTGTTAGTTTGAAGATTGCTATACCAAGTTCGGATGCATCAACTCAAGATAAGTCATATGTTATAACTGAAGAGGCAAAATCGATTACCGAAGCTATAAGAGTTTTAAAATCCAAAACAGATAGGGAATTGGATTTTGGACATACCAAAGCGATTATTTTTGGAAGTGACGTTGTAAAAAAAGATCTTCGCAAAGTTATGGATTGGTTTATGCGGAGAAGAGATGTACAAAAAGTCGCTTATGTTGCAATCGGAAAACCATACGCAAAAACAGTTTTACAAGTTAAACCGAAAGATGAAAATATCCCTGCAAATTCTCTGTTCCTCTATTTTGGGGATGCCGGTACAGAAACTCCTTATATCTCTACCAACTATCTTTTTAATTTTTACAGGAGTCTCTGTGATCGAGGAATTGATGGGTACCTTCCTATAATAGATGTTCATAAAAATAGTTTTTTTATTAATACGGTCTCAGTCTTTAAAGGAAATAAAGAAGCTTTAATCTTATCTCAAGATGAGACAAAGACTTTTAATGCTATTCAAAGTAATAATAAAAAGGTAGATATAAAAGTTGAACAAGGGAGTTTATCATTTATGGTAACAACTCAAATGTTTAAAAGTGATTTTTCAATGAAAGAAGCTAATAAGAATAAGCCAGTGATACAATTAAAAACAAATATCAAAGGAACAGTGGAAGAGTCAACAGACACTCTTGATGATAAACAGCTTGAAAAATACGGAAAGTTAGCTTCAAAAACCTCCGAAAAAAGAATAAGAAATTTATTAACCAAATTTAAGGATAACAGGGTTGATCCATTAGGATTCGGGCTAATGTATAGAGCTTCAAGAGTAGGATCTGAGGATCAAAAATGGGAGAAATGGAAAAGAATTTATCCTGACATTCAATTTAATATTGAAGTTGAAACAACCATAAAGGGAACAGGGATAATAAAATAAGAAAAATGAAGGAAATCTAGGGAAAATTATTAAATCTGTACTAGAGAGTTCTTCCAAACGGAACTCCTACCAGAAAAAGTTTGATATGAATACGTTATTTAGTAAAAAAATTAATGTGACAGATTACCTGTTAACATATTAATAAGGTCAGTCAAAAACCACATTGGAAAAACGCTTATAGTAAATAAAAAATTCAGTATAAGTAGGATTGTTGAGTATTTTACTTTCTTCACAATCAGGATAATGCTTAAAATAATCCCAATTGGATTTGCTATCAATGTTATTTGCCAAGCAGTGGCAATTGGACTAGAATAAGGGTCTGCACTAAAAGTAATTACCCATCCTATAATTCCTGCAACGATTGTCATAAAAGCAACAAGCCTAATTAATTTCATTTTATATCCACCTCTGTAATTAATGTGAGGAAGACTCTAAAAAATTATTCAATTCCAATCGAGGAAGACATACTTCATTTAGGGCGATTTAGGATTATGTAAAGATTCATGAAGTTTATTTGACATACATTTTTTGTGTAAACTGGGATATTTTAAACTTTTTTAATGAGAAATATTGACAATCTATAAGCTGATATAGTGAAACAACAAATAAAATTGGCTGCTGAAGCAGCCATCCTTTTCAACAAACGCCCCTAATTTCTAACCCTATCTGATTTTCATCATCCTAATCAGCCACCTTATTTATCAAAACAGCAAGTGCTATCATAATGTTCCTAATTTCAGATAAAAAAAGACCATTACGCTGCGCGAGGTCCTCCTATTATGAATGTTAAAAATCTGACTAAACAAGCAATAACAATACAGAGTAACCCACCAAACCAAGGAAAAAAGCAAAGAAGCTACTTTTTCTTTCTTCTGGCAACTCTTCCTTTAGCACATTTAATATTATCCCTCCAGCTAAGAAGGCTGTGAGCAGGGAAATATAAACATCTTTTAACACCCATTTTTAGTTATGTTATTTAATTAACCTAAATCTACATAACAAAACCAAACTCGAAGGTTTAATCCTTGATTGATAAATTCAACCTATAAAACCGTACCTGTTAGTGGAATTAAAAAGGCATTCTCTGCAACGAATGGCTTTCAACCAATGCCCCTGTAGCTTTTCCCCGTTAACAAAATAACGGCTGCCTTTTTCCACCACAATAAATATGACATTACATAAAATATGTTACAGGATAGAAGGGGAATGGAGGAAAACAATGTGCCATCAGTAATTAATTTTGGAGGCTTAATTGTAAATTCTCAACAACCAAGTTCGGTTGTCAATGTAGGTGAAATGGTGATTAATGGAATGGATGCCAATAGAAAATATAATTTAAATATGGGGGGGGTTTATGGTATTAGTAATCTTAACGGAGGGAATTTAAATAACATAGTAGATAGCTTGGAAATGGTAGATGGTGCTATATTTGATCAAGATATTAAACCAAATATTGGTGGAGGAGGGAACATATAACCAATCACTTCATTATAATTTTCGAAGAATATGGATAGTTATGAAGAAAAAGGCCTTTGTGTGAGGCTTTTTTTCTTTATAGGTGGCTTAGGATCGGCTGGGACTTTATTCGGTAATTAATACGAATTTCTCCTTTATTTTTTGGCCAATAACTGGGTAAGATTAACTATTAAATGGTGTAAAGACTTTATACGGCAATAAATTTTGGGTTTATAGTTTGTTTTTCAGTAGTTCATTCTCAAACACATTTAAAACTTTTCATCGTACAAACTAAAAAAGTGCTTTCCTAAAAAAGGAAAGCACCGTTTATTTGGTAGTGTGATACCCACGAAATTACACAATTAACTGTCTACAAGCATCTGCACATTTTAAACAAGCATCTGCGCACTTTTGACAATGTTCATGCTGATGTTTATTACACTCGCTACCACATGCTTCGCAAATGGTTGCACACACTTGTGTTAATTCAGAAATAAATGGCGTCCCTCTGCCAATCGCTTGTTCTAAATAAGCACAAATATCCGCACATTCTCTGTCTAAGCGAATACATTCCGCCATCATATTCACATTTTCTTCCATTAGACAAGCATCGTAACAGTGATTACATGCAATCATACATTCATGTAGTGCTTCAATTACTGATTCATATTGCTCATGTGACATAAAAAAATCCTCCTTAAATTTTTTGCAATCTATACTACTTTACCCTAATGATTAGGGGGCAAACGTTTTTATCCATATTCAACTCCCTCAGTTTAATTGTGTGTTCCTTTGGAGATAATCACTCTTGGCAATTTTATGCTTACAAAAAATGGTGGAAAAATTGCTTCCATTTAATCTAAATGTTTTGGTATGTTTATGAGACAAAATGTAGTAGTTTTATAATTCAAGTTACATGCATAGTCCATTGGACAAAAGCCACAATTTGTTATGCTTTAAAACATCGAGTAGCACCATCAAAAATTATACTTGAGATGGCTTGTTGGCCAGGAAGGACCCAATGTACTGGTCGACTATCCCGGAAAAGATAAAAGTAAAAAGGAATTAATAAAAGAGAATACAATATAAAAAAGTAAATATGTTAAAATATGGTAAAGGAGTGATTGGATGGATAAAAATAAACCATTTAATGATGTAATAGACCACATTAACAAGATAGAAGGAAATATGGCATATGTTAGTAAGGATGCTATAAAAAAGCTGCCAAAAGCGATAAAACTTATTGGTTTCTTTATTGCTGGTTTCTTATCACTAACCATTTTGTTAATGATTATTTTAAATTTATTAACTTAACAACCCTAAATTTTAAAACTTGCTGCCAATCCTCTGGCGGCTTTTCTTTTGGAACGATCATTCTAGTGGAAGAAGGGTTAATTTTGAATTGTAGAGAATAAACGTTTAATAGGACTCATTTGGGGGGGAGATTTGTGAGTAAAGGAGACGAACAAGAAAAAAAACAAATAGAAGAAAATAAAAAAAATCCAACGGGTAACATAGGGGATTCTATAAACCGTTCAATGATTGGTAACTTGGGAGCATTATCACAAGGCGGCTGCCTTACCAAGATGATCACTGTGGTTATTATTATTGGAGGAATATTAATCCTTTCAAGGTGTACTAATTAAGCTGTTCTTCTAAAAGTATTTTAATTTGAGTAGTCAAATTTATTGATTTATTGCATTTTCTATTGTTTAAAAATCTTGCTAACTGGGAATATAATATTGATTATTTCATCAAGGCGAGGTCGATTATTAATGGAATCATTGCACCAAGTTAGAAAAAGAAAGAGGTACCATGTAAAAATGAACGGGAATAATCAGGAAGAACAGGTGGTCATAATAGCTTATTCTCCTGAAGAGATGAAAAGTTTAGTTCGCAAACTGTATAAGCATATAATAATTGATGATAAAGGATTACCATCAGGAGAAATTTCATTTGAGGCAACAGAACTACTATAAATAGGGCTGTAGCTTTTTTTTTGCCCTTAATAATCCTATTTGGCTGAAAAATGATATCAGAATAATAGACAGTTACTGAAGTGTTCTCTTTTTTAAGGTATAATCTTAATATATGGAAAAAGGAGGGTTATTGATAAGTGAGACTAGATAATAAAATAGCTACCTATTTCACAGAAAATGCATCTATACTAGCAGTACAAATAGTTGAAGGTGTTCTTCAAAAAATGAACTTAATCATTTCCAAAGAGGAAAAGCAGCAAGCAATCATCATGTACATAAAATTTTTTGAGTTTTTAGGACAGTCAATCTTAGAGGACTCAGTGGATGTAGCTGAGGACATTTTATCATGGAGTAAAAAGAACGCAGAGCAACAAGTTACTTCAGGAGGAAAAATATCTGAGATTACAGTTAGGTATCCGCCCACCAGAGAAGTATTTACTGACCTTATAACCAAACTCAGCGACGACTTTGGAATTTCATTAAAAGAGAGTAAATTGATTATTAAAAAGGTTAACTCCATGCTCGACGTCAGTTTAAACGAGACGATTTTAGCATTTGAAATGCTTTCAGAAAGATACGAGGAAAAGACAAAGAGAGAATTGGCAGAACTGTCGGCACCCGTTGTTCTGATTCAGGAGGGTGTCGCTGTTCTTCCATTAGTTGGTAAAATAGATTCTTATAGGGTTCATTATATTTTAGATAAGGGTGTTCCTAAAATCGCAGAGTTGCAATTACAATTCCTAATCATAGACTATTCAGGTATCATAGATCTCAATCAAGAACTAGTTAGCAACTTAAAATCAATCGGAGATATTTTGTGTTTGCTAGATATAGATGTTATTGTTACCGGGATGCGACCAGAGCTAGCCCTGACAGTTGTAAGAAGTGGCATGGACATGTCCTCTTATAAAACATTTGCCCATGTCAAGCATGCTCTTGAATGGATTAATCAAAAAGTAAACATGACGTAATTAAAAGTTTTGTATAAATCGAGCTGCCACTGGGCGGCTTTTTTTATTAAATTAGATTTGGATCAAGTCTTATTATTCGTCCGAATGGCTGCTTGTAATGGGACACTAAATTGTTGAGGAGCTGATAGTCCAACTAAGGTAGTTCCCACGGTAGTATATCCAATCGGAGCAGCTTGATGAACAATACCAGAACCACAACCAATTTGCAAAACTCCGCCATTGACCATTGTACCAATTTTTAAATAACGGACATCAAATATTTGTTCTAGATGTCTATCCATTACAATCACCTCAAGTTAATATATGACCAAGAGTGAGGTTCCATTCTAAAAATCAAATTAGCGTCAAAAGCAAACAAGAAATGACTAATATAGTGAAATATGGAGTCTTTAAAAAAATGTGATCAAAAGCAAATGAGATAGCTCATAGTACATTGGCTTTTATTAATTATTAACCAATCATTAATAAAATTTTACAGAAATTGTAAGGGATATTCTATAGAATAATATTGAACTGACAAGGACATCGTAATATTGACGATTAAACTCCCTTCGGAAGGATGTTTTTTTATGGAGAAAAAACTGTTAAATATACTCACCTCTTTATGTTATGTTTCCTTGCCATTTTTATTTAAAGGCTCAAAAATGAGAGAAAACCTTGTCATTTTTTTCTCAAAAGGGGTACTTGCTACACTTGTTGATGCTTATGTTGTTGGAACAAAAAGAGTTGAATATCCAATTCGTCCTTTTCCAAAAATTTTTAAAACCAATATTATTTATGACATACTATTTTTCCCAATTTTAAGTGTTATTTGGGTGAGAATTTCATACCATGATAAATTATGGAAAATATTACTGAAAAGTTTAATATTTAGTGTTCCCATGAGTTTAGGTCAGTGGTATATGGAAAAGAATACAAGATTATTTAAGTGGAATAAATGGACTCCATTTCATACCTTTGCTAGTGTAAACTTTACTTTGTTTACAATAAGAGGCTTTATTGGAATGGTAAAAATGTTGGATAAATTAAAGGGAAATCAAAAAATGACCACAAAGTAAAGACTTAATTTATAAAACTAGCGGATAACTTATTACTTAAAACTCACTTCGTGTTGATAGCAAAGATACGTTTTTATACATAAAAAGAACAAAGCCCTATGTATAGTAGTATTTTTGAAGATAGCTCTATACATAATTTAAGTTATAAACCCTTCCAATTCTGAATTTTTTTATCAGGAAAAATTCCACCGGCTATTTCATTTTCTGGGATAGCCTTCTCCATTCAATTTACTCCACTTTCACTTTGATTCGTTTTTATCTTTAACATTTGGCTAGATATAACTATGGTAATAATAATATTTCTAAAACAAAAAACATCTCTCATCTTACTTGACTACTTATTTATTTTTTTGTTGTAAATACAACAAAGTTAGGTTAAATTTAATTTATAGTAATTTTTATTGCATTTGCAACAAAATCATATGCTTAGGAGTTTATTATGAAGGAGATTCTACGTGAAATTGGAATGATTGCCAGGGCCTTAGATTCGATAAGCAATATAGAATTTAAAGAATATGACCTAACAAAGGGACAGTATTTATACCTTGTGCGAATATATGAAAACCCAGGTATCATTCAAGAAAAGGTAGCTGAGATGATTAAAGTTGATCGGACAACAGCAGCTCGCGCGATAAAAAAACTTGAAATGAATGGCTTTATTGACAAGAAAGATGATCAGCAAAACAAAAAAATAAAAAAGCTCTTTCCAACAGAGAAAGGGAAAAATGTTTATCCTTTTATAAGACGAGAAAATGACTATTCCAATAATGTCGCATTAGCTGGATTATCTGAAACGGAAGTAGAAACCATCTTCAATCTTCTTCAAAGAGTTAGAAAAAATATTGAACTAGATTGGGAATATGTGAAAAAAGGAAACAAGAGAAATTATTGATCACACAAAAGGAGCGATTATAAAATGACTATAACTATAAAAAAATGCACACTTGACGATTTACGTATACTTCAAGATATTAGTTATGAAACATTTGATGAGACATTTAAGGATCAGAATACACCCGAGAATATGAATGCCTATTTGGATAAAGCATTTAACGTAAACCAATTAGAACAGGAATTATCAAATAGTTCGTCACAGTTCTTCTTTGTTTATGTTAATAATGAAGTCGCTGGATATTTAAAGGTTAATGTCAATGAAGCTCAGTCTGAAGGTATGGGAAATGAATCACTTGAAATCGAGAGGATTTATGTAAGGAACAAATTTCAAAAACATGGGCTTGGTAAATTATTATTTAATAAAGCTATGGACATTGCAATGGAACATAATAAGAAAAAAATCTGGCTTGGTGTATGGGAAAAAAATGAAAATGCGATTGCTTTTTATAAGAAAATGGGGTTTGTTCAAAATGGTGCCCACTTTTTTTATATGGGTGATGAAGAACAAATGGACTTTATCATGATCAAAGCTCTCCTATAACTCTTTCAGAAAGGTGGATATTATGTATATCCCAAACTATTTTAAGGTCTCAAATATGGATGAAATTTGGGATTTTGTTCAAAAAAACGCTTTTGGCACGATTGTTACAACTGAACAAGGGAGGCCAATTGCCACTCATTTGCCTTTAGGGTTAAATAAAAAAGGTGATGATTACTATATTACAGGGCATATGGCTTATGGAAATCCTCAGTGGCGAACATTTAAAACCTGTAAAGATGTGCTTGTAATGTTTCAGGGACCTCATGCGTATGTTTCTTCTTCCTGGTATTCGCACGAAAATGTGCCGACTTGGAATTATCAGGCAATCCATATGTACGGAAAAGCTAGTATTTTAGAGAAAGATGAGTTAATAGAAGAATTATCAGGAATGTTGGAAAAATATGAACATAATCGAGAAAATCCCGTATTATGGGATAAACTTTCTCCTGAACTCCTAGAAAATCAACTAAAAGGAATTGTTGGTTTTAAGATTAAAGTGGAAGAAGTCCAGGCTGCTTATAAATTAAGCCAGAACCGAAATGAAACAGATTATACCAACATCATTGAAAAATTACAAAATGAAGGAAATTTCAATTCGAAACAAATTGCCGAGCAAATGGAAAAGAGACTGAAAAATCACCAATAAGCTCACCATTATTATATAATAGCTATAATTCGTGTGTTTATATACTTGGGGGTGTTGTTTTGATTTGGTTAATGATACTGTCACCAGTAATGATTGTTAGTGCGATAGTAATTTATTTGGGAAAAAAATCCGGGATGACTCCGCCAGAAGCGAGTCAACTGGGTGGAAAGCCAGATGAAGTAATAAACCCGATGCAAAATATGAATACTTTTGGACCATGATTAGCAATTTTCAAAACAATTTTACCTTGTTCCACTTATACTAACAGTTTACGAAAATATAAAAAGCCTGCATATTGATGTGTCCCCCTTAAGTTGGATAAAAAATCCCCCTTAAGGGGTTTTTTTTAGGGGATTTTGATCATAGAAACCTAAAAAAATCAAAGTATTTTCTAAAATTAACATTAAAATAACAA
>NZ_JBALNF010000060.1:26036-51067 GCF_036962465.1 Neobacillus vireti | reverse complement strand
GGCTACGACAGATAAGAAGGGCTCAGAGTGGAGCAAAGGGACGGTTCTCTTGCTTCCCGAAGGAAGCAAGAGAACCGTCCCCATGCTCACCTATGCTCACTGCAGCCAAAGTTTATATAAACCTTCTGTTATGGCTAGGTTGTACATGTAATAGACCCCAAAAGCGACGCTAATGAATCCTGTCAGCCGGGTAAGGGTTCTGTTTAGTACTTGTTTTTTGGCACTGAAAACGAAAGGAATTCCAATAATGGTTGTAAAGAAAAGCATTCCCAAAATGGTTCCGGCCCCAAATATGAGGATATAAATGGCAGCCTCCCATACACTTTTTACTGTACTCATCGTTAGTAAGACCATTGCTCCACTTCCAGCAAGACCGTGCACTAAGCCGATAAACAAAGATTTCAAGTAGGATACATTTCGGTGTTGGTGCTGATGCTGATGTTGACCGGCATTAACATGTGAATGGACATGTTTATGATGTTCACCATCATGCCCATGCTGATGGATGTGAATATCTTTAAAAGAACGTATAGTGGTTAGACCGAGGTAAACAAGCATAATTCCCACTAAAAACTCTAATGACATCGCCCATTTCTCCGGTATATCACCCTTCATCAAAATCAGAATAACGCCAATGATAAATAATGTCGCCGTATGGCCAATTCCCCAGAAAACGCCCGCTAAAGTGGATTTGACTAATTTTTTACTTTGGCTGGCAATGGTAGAAACAGCAATCACATGATCCGGCTCAATTGCATGCTTGATTCCAAGAACAAATCCTAAAGCCAGAATGGAAAGAAAACTAATCTCCATAATTTCCTCCTCATAAGTTACTATTTTTTTAAAAGGTATGAATGCTCGTAATGAATGATGCGATTCTGCTTAACTTAAAAATTATAACAAAGAATCAGATGATTTTGGACATTAGTTGTTTACTAAACAAATAAAAATGAACTTTCCTTATTTCTACGTAATGTATGAAGTTTTTTCCTTCTTTTGAACTAGTAAATTCAGGTAAAAATAGAGCCATTTACGATGAAAAATGTGATAAACTGACAATATCTTTTTTAAAACAGCAGTGATGGGGTATCGTTTGTGAATGAATCAATAGACAATCATAGTATAAAAGTAGAACTAGAAAAAGCCATTGGACAGAACCAATTTTCCCTCCATTATCAGCCGAAGATCGATTTAAGAACAGGTGAATTAGTGGGAGTAGAGGCGTTAATTAGGTGGAATCACCCAAAATGGGGAATGGTACCACCAGATAAATTCATTGGGATTGCCGAAGATACAGATTTAATTATCCCGATTGGAGAATGGGTGCTAACTTCTGCTTGTACACAAATCAAACAGTGGCAAAAGGAAGGATTATTCACGGTCGTTTCTGTCAATCTATCACAAAAGCAGTTTATTCATTCCAATATTGTTAAGACGATTGAAAAAGTTCTGCAAAAAACAGGGCTGGAACCACACTATTTAGAAATTGAATTAACTGAAAGTATAAAATCAGATATTCATCATACCATCCTATCCTTACAGCAATTGAAAAAGCTGGGTGTTTCAATCAGTATTGATGATTTTGGGACAGGATATAGTTCCTTAAACTATTTAAAGGAATTCCCGATAGATACATTAAAAATTGATCAGTCTTTTGTAAGGGAACTTCATCAAAATCTGAATGATGAAGCGATTGTAAAAACGATTATCTCAATCGCCCACAATTTAAACCTAAAGGTTGTGGCTGAAGGGATCGAAACAAAGGAACAACTCATCTTTCTCCAACAGCATTTGTGTGATCAGGGGCAAGGATATTTATTTAGTAGACCGATGCCGGCAAACGAGTTGAAAGAAAACCTTTTCGAGGTTCAACAAGTTGTCAATCATCAAGGGATTCCAGAGGATACAAGGACGCGGATCTGGTATGAGGAATTATTGAATAAAGCCAAAAAAGAGTTACAAGATACAGTCCGTTTGCAACAAGGCATGATTTTTAAGTATAAAAGAATAAATGGGCAATTTATTCACACCATCTGTGATGGGGAATTACTATATCAAATGGGATTGATCCCTGCACAGGTGGTGGGGAAACGATTAGATGAATTTCTCCCATTGGAAAATGCTTTGAAAAAAAACCCCTACTATCAGCGGGCATGGGCTGGAGAAGAACTGGTTCAATATGAAGACCAGATTAATGGAATTGATTATCTAGCTAGTTTACGCCCCATCAGAAAAGGCGGCGAAGTCATCGAGGTCATTGGGTCTTGTGTGAATATAACCGCCCGTAAACAGGCAGAAATTTCTTTACGAGAAAGTGAGTCCAGGTATCGGCTTATCACAGAAAATATGAGTGACATCCTTATGCTGCTGGATCATCGTGGACGGATTTTATATGCATCACCTTCACTTGGCAGGGTACTGGGCACCCCAACAAAATCCTACGAAGGGAAAAGCTCATTTCTGTTAATTCACCCCGAAGACCGAGATCAAGTCATGGACCGATATAAACAAATCTTAAATAAGATACCATCCGCTCGAATGGAAGCACGCTTCCTGCATTCAGATGGCAGCTGGGTATTAATTGAGGGTATTGGTACACCTGTTTTAGGCAGTAATGGTAAAATGGAACATTTTATCATTGCGGGACGTGATATAACAGAAAAGAAGAGAACAGAAGAACAATTGGCCCAATCAGAGAAGTTAGCGATAGTAGGAGAACTTGCAGCCGGTATGGCCCATGAAATCCGAAACCCGATTACTTCCATAAAAGGTTTTATCCAGCTATTTGAGCAAGGGATTCAAAAACCGGAATATTTTAACGTCATCTTTGATGAGTTTCAAAGGCTTGAGGATATTCTTCAAGAATTTTTAAATTTGGCTAAGCCACAGCCATTCAAATTGAAACCGGACGATCTGACTTCTATTATTCAAGATGTCGTGAAATTGCTTCGGCCAGAAGCTAATCTGAAAAATGTTCAAATCGATCAAGAATATAATCGCCTGATTCCGAAAATTATCTGTGATCGTAATCAAGTGAAACAAGTTTTCATAAATATTATTAGAAACAGTATGGAAGCTATGGTAACCGAAGGCAGGATTAAAATCCTTGGAAGTTTAGAAGGTAAGTATGTTCTGATTAAGATAATCGATAATGGTATCGGGATTAGTGAAGAACGTCTGAAAAGACTCGGTGAGCCTTTTTATAGCAATAAAGAAAAAGGGACGGGTCTGGGTTTAATGTTATGCTTTCGTATTGTAAAACAACATAATGGGACAATCACCATAAAAAGTATGGAAAATCAAGGTACAACCGTTGAAGTCCGGTTTCCAATTACTTTCGAATAAAAAAGGGAGAAGAGTGATCTTCTCCCTTTATCTATGACCTTTTAATCATCGTTATCCCGTTGTCCAGCTCTTGCTTCTCCGCCTTTACGGCCGATGTCTTGATAAAATTCTTTATCATGGTTTTCAGATGTGGCTTCTCCGCCTTTACGGCCAATTTCCTGGTAGAATTCTTTGTCATGGTTTTCGGCTGTAGCTTCTCCGCCTTTACGGCCGATTTCCTGATAAAATTCTCTGTCATGGGTTCTAGAAGTCTCTTCTCCGCCTTTACGACCTGCTTCTTCCACCGTCATACTTCCGTTTTTTTCATTTCGATCTTTGTTCATCATAGATTCCTCCTTTTTGAGTTTGGAATTGCTATTGACTTACATTCTTTATGTACCCGGCTCTCAGGTTTTCAAACTGTTTTTTCTCTATTTTTCAATGTTTTGGGGAATCCGGTCGTCAATAAGCTCTCGAAAAAAGTAATCCTGCGGGCACAATATTGAGTTTGCCGTGCCTAAGCGGATGAATAGATCGAATCCGCCGGCAAATGAAAAATGACCATGAAAAAAAGCTGCTCTTTCTGAAAGTGGATTCAGAAAGACAGCCTTCTATCTTATTCCTGTGAATCGCAAGCCCAAACCGAAACGCTGCCGCCGTTCACTGGGAAAGTAGCATATCCATTTTCCTCAATCAGGATTTGCTCATCCCTTGAATCCATTAAGTCGACCCACGTTTCCCCCGCCTTATCTTCACCAACATACATTCTTTTCTCCCCGTCATCTCCATTCGAGATGACGACTGCACATCCGGATTTTTCAACACCTTCTACACCAAGACGAACCCAGCCGATCGTATTTGGATGATCAAAGTAATCATGCTGTTCCCCGTACGCCTTATTGTACCTGGCCAGCAGAAGTCGATCGAGGAATTCCTGTTTTCCATCTTCAGGCTCTGGGCCGTTGATTCCATAATAATCACCATAAAACAGGCATGGATTCCCATCTCTCCTCAAGAGAATAAGGGCATAGGCACTTGGCTTAAACCACTCCTGTACCCATGATTCCAGGGATTCTTGGGGCTGAGTGTCATGATTATCCACAAAGGTAACAGCATTCTGAGGATGAGTGTTTACAAGGGTATCCTCGAATATTGTGCTTAAATCAAAACCGCTGCCTTCTTGGGAGGCCTGATGCAGTTTATAATGCAAGGGAACATCAAACAAATCGATATGATAATCGATATGATCCAAGTATTTTTGACAGGCATGAAGATCTGTCTTCCAAACTTCTCCTACAAAATAAAAATCATCACCACGATGATTAAGCATCTCGACTACAAATTCTTTGATGAATTGGTGATTAATATGTTTGATGGCATCCATGCGGTATCCATCACAATTAAGGGTATCCGCAAGCCATTTTCCCCATTCGATCACTTCTTGTTTTACTTCGGGATGTTCATAGTCAATATCGGCAAGCATGAGATAATCATAATTGCCGAATTCATCATCGACATGTTTACTCCAATCCTTATGCTCGCCCACGATTTTAAAGATCCCTGTTTTTTCTGTCCTGGCATCATAATCAGTTCCATTAAAGTGCGTATGGTCCCATTGAAAAGAAGAATATTTTTCACCGCGCCCTGGAAAGGTGAATTTTGTCCAAGCTTCAATTTCGAAGGGTTCAGATAATTCTTTCGTCCGATCCTCTGGGTCCACTTCAATGACTTCAATGACTTCCGTTTCGTCCGCTCCTGCTTTATGGTTCATGACTACATCCACATAGACTTTTATGCCGACATTATGACAAGCATCTATTGCATCTAGCAGTTCCTGCTTGGTCCCAAACTTTGTTCGGACGGAGCCTTTCTGGTCAAACTCACCCAGATCATATAGGTCATAGATGGCATAGCCATTATTGTCTGGGGTGGACGCTTTTGTGACTGGTGGTATCCAGACGGAAGTAATTCCTTTTTCTTTTAATTGCGGGGCCAGTTCCTTTAGCCGGCTCCAATGGGTGCCATCTGGTTCTAGGTGCCACTCGAAAAATTGCATGATGGTTTTGTTTCTCTCCATACTCTGTTTCCCCCTTGGTTATGTAAAAGTAGAGTATAGGGTGTTTACCCTGTTGGATAGTAAACCAATCCAGTTAGGGGTGGACCCGCAAAGAATATTTTTTAAGCATTAGGCTTTTCATTTAGCTATTAATATAGTTGAAAACGACTGTATAATAGTTTCAATTGTAGTAAACACAAATTAACCTCATCTCCAGTACTGCTCATACTTCTAGTTGTTAAAAGTTGAAGAGTTGTCTGAAATGGGAACACTATTTTTATAAAACGAATTTTAAACAGGAGCGGATAAGATGAATATTCTTGTAGTTGGTAGTATCAATATGGATATCGTAAACCGGGTAGTCAACCATCCGATTCCGGGAGAAACGATTAAAGGGTTGTCGACTGTTTATTCGCCAGGAGGTAAAGGCGCTAATCAGGCAGTAGCAGCTGCATTAGCAGGAGGCCGGGTAGGCATGTTAGCGGCCATTGGAAGTGATCCGTATGGTTTAGAACTTGTAGAATCACTGGCTAAAGCGAATGTCGATACGAAAGCCATTAAGAAAAAAGAGGGAACATCCGGCATGGCGTTTATCACCGTTAGTGAGTCTGGAGAAAATACGATCATTTTATCTGAAGGCGCAAATGGAAGGCTGACGATAAAAGATGTAGAAGAACAGTTAGGTTTGTTAGATGAGGCGGAAATTCTGTTAGTCCAAAATGAAATCCCATTAGAAACCACTTTATTTTTGTTAAAGGAAGCACAGCAGCGGAACGTTCAAACCTATTTTAATCCGGCACCAGCATTGGAGATTCCAAGTGAAATTCTTCAATTGATCGATGTTCTGATCGTGAACGAAACAGAGATGGAAGTGGTCACGGGCATAAGGATTGAGACTGAAGAAGCAAGAGGGCAGGCACTTAACTGGTTGGTGGATCATGGAGTGAGATCCGTTATTCTTACACTTGGTGAAAAGGGATCGCACTATTATTCCAAAACGGAAACCTGTTTGATTACTCCCGGTTTCAAGGTAAAAGCAGTTGATACAACGGCAGCCGGAGATACCTTTATCGGCGCATTTGCTGCTGCTAAAGCTTCAGGTAACAATACCAAGGAAGCCATATTATTTGCCACAGCCGCATCCGCCTTAGCGGTCACCAAACATGGAGCCCAACAATCGATTCCGTCAAAAAATGAGATTGAGGAGTTTTTAAAGGTGCACGGGGACGGTTCTCATGCTTCGGAAGCATGAGAACCGTCCCCGTGATTCCTTCACGGTTTTAATACAACTTTGATACAGTCTTCTGTTCTTGTATCGAACACTTCATAGCCATGTTTTGCTTGGTCTAATGGGAGGACGTGGGTAACTACATCACTTGGGTCCATTTTTCCGGTTGCAAATAAATCGTATAGGAAAGGCATATAAGGGATGACGGGTGCTTGTCCTGCTTTGATGTCGATATTCCGTTGGAATATATCCCCAAGTGGGAAACCGTTGTAACGGCCGCCATAGACACCGGTGATTTGAATGGTGCCGCCTTTTCGAACTGCCTGACTGGCAATAACAATGGCACCCATTGCTCCACCATGAAGTTTCAACCCGCTTGCTAAAAACTCCATCGGTGTCCACTTTCCATCCATCCCAACGGCATCAATCACAATATCCGCACCGCCTTTGGTGATTTCCTTTAAATATTGTCCCGTATTTTCATGCTGTTCAAAATTTATAATTTCCACGTTGTTGGTCCGTTTCGCATGCTGCAGGCGGTAGTCAATATAATCAACCGCAATGACCCGTTTTGCCCCTTTATACCAGGCAAATTTTTGGGCGAGCAAGCCAACGGGACCACAGCCTAAAATGACAACTGTATCTCCATCCTTCACGCCCGCATGGTCAACAGACCAATAAGCTGTAGAGGCAGCATCCGCCAACAATACGAGTTTTTCGTCTTCCATCTCGCAATTTTCAGGGATTTTAAAAGGAGTAAAATTTCCGTACGGCACCCGCATATATTCTGCTTGCCCGCCAGCATAGCCTCCCGTTGTTTCGGAGTATCCAAAAAAACCTCCCATGTCACCATGTGGATTGGAGTTATCACATTGGCTGGTTAGGTCATGCTGACAATACCAGCAGGATCCGCAGCTTACATTAAAAGGAATAATGACCCGGTCCCCTTTTTTTAGGTTTCGGACATCGGGGCCCACTTCTTCTACCACTCCCATTGGTTCGTGGCCAATGACAAAATCTGTAGGCGTGTTGGGAATCATGCCATGAATTAAATGGAGGTCTGACCCGCAAATGGCAGAGGTTGTAACTTTTACAATAATATCATCGGAGTTCTTGATTGTGGGGTCTTTAACCTCCCTCACTTCAATATTTTTAATCCCTTGGTAAGTAACAGCTTTCATGTTCAAATATCCCTCCTTTTATTGGTTTGGTGTCGCAAACATTCCGCCCCTATCCGTGTCAGTAGGGAAGAGAGTCATTTGCGCAATTTGAACAGCGGTTTCGGCTCCCTTGAGGTCAATCGGGTACTGATCTTTAAAATTATAAGGATGAAGCCATTTGTTTTTTATCATAAGATCGGAGAGATCTCCGTGTAAATCAAGGGCTGCTTCCAACTGCTTTGTTAAAACTCTTCTTAGTTCAGGGCTTGTCGTCTCTGTAATGGCAAAACCATAATTACGAATTCCATTTTTAACAGTTAGTAAAAAATCCATCGCAAATGTGGAGTCTGCTAAATTGGGCATGCCTTCCGCATTACGAGGGTCAAGGTAATCTTGCATGTTGGCACCTCCGGCTTAATGAAGTATTTGGCTTTGTTTATAAAAGGGAAGTAGTTCGTTTATATCCTGGATTGATTGTTTTACATCTTTTTCCATGAGTTGTTTCAACTCATTATTGAAGCAAATTCCCTGCATTAGTTTGGACCTGAGCAAACAGACGGTTTTAAAATTGATGATTTCATGCGTTTCTAATGTCTCATGTAAGGCTAATTTATCCTGTTCCATTTCCGCACCTCCGGTTCTAACATTTCTTAACAGAGATATTTTCTCCAAACAAATCAATTTCATAAATTTTATCTAAAAAAATAATGAATATGGACCACTATTTATTGAAAAAATAAGGGAACGAAAATACCGAAATATTGGAGTGAGCAGAATGGTTCAATTTTTAGGGCTTCATGAAACGACCGATTTACACGAATTGTTAACTTTTAAAAGTCTTTGTTTAACAAAATCCACCACGATGAGTGCACTTGTACAGGATGAAGAATTAAAAACCATCCTTGCCAATGATGTCACTTTAGGACAGCGGCATATTGAACAATTACAGCAATTTATCACCAATCGGGAGGCACAGTAATGAACGGATTTATTCAAAATTTAATGGGGATGGGCGGGATGACGGAACAGGTAATTGCCACCGACTTTTTAATCGCCGCAAAAGCGGGGGTTCGAAACTATACCGTTGCGCTCACTGAAGCAGCTACTCCAGAATTACGAACGGCTTTAAGAGAACAGTTAAGAGATGCCATTCAAACACATGAGAATATTACCAACTATATGATTGCAAAAGGATACTACCATCCGCACGAACTGAGCGAGCAGCTGCAAGTTGATTTAACCGTTGCCAATACAGCCGCAAACCTTGCAGAAAAAACAAATGGCTAAAAAACAAAGGGACGGTTCTTGTGCTTCCGAAGCATAAGAACCGTCCCTCTGCTTATTTTGATTTTGTCGGCCAAAAGTAGCCAATAATCACGCCAACCACAGCCGGTAAAATCCAGCCAAGCCCAATATCATAGAGTGGTAAGTTATTCATATAGAATGTTTTAATTGATTCGAATACCGAGACCGTCGCACCTGGTAAGCTGCCGACTAACGTGCTGTATCCATCGAAGAAACTCACGCAAAAAGTTAAAAACATAGAAACTGCATACACACTTTGCTTATGGCCAAATAGTGGTGAAAAAAGAGCCAATAAAATTAAAACAATCGCTAAAGGATACAATAGCATTAATACCGGTACCGCAAATTGAATGATATTATTTAAGCCGAAGTTCGCGATAATAAATGATACAAGGCAAAGAATTAACACAAACATTTTGTAGCTTACTTTTGGAAAGACACCATTAAAAAATTCACTGCAGGAAGTAATCAATCCGATGCTCGTTTTCAAACAAGCCAGTACAATAATAATCGCTAAAAGAATAGCCCCGAATGATCCGAAATAATGCTGAGCAACCGCTGCAAAAATCAATCCGCCGTTATCGAAGGTCCCGATTGCAGATACACTCGATGCCCCCATATAAGTAATCAATCCATAAATCAGCATCATCAACGCCATCGCGAAAATCCCCGATTTCCAAGTGGCTTTGGCAATCATTTTTGTATCTGTGATACCTTGTCCCTTGATGGCATTGATGACAACAATCCCGAAAGCAAGGGAGGCAAGGGCATCCATCGTGTTATAGCCTTCTTTAAACCCAGTTATAAAGGCCAATCCGCTATAATCGCCCGTCGGCTTTCCAAAGCTGCCCATCGGCTTAACAATAGCAATAACGATTAAAAGAAATAAAAATACTAAAAATGCCGGTGTTAAATATTTACCGATATAGTCAATGATTTTCGCAGGATTCAATGAAAAATAGTAAACAATTGCAAAAAACACAAAGCTAAAAAGGCCGAGATATAGTCCTGTGTGCGCTGGATTAATAAACGGCTCAAAACCGACCACGAAAGGAACGGTTGCCGTCCGCGGAATGGCGAAAAACGGCCCGATCGTTAAGTAAAGCGCCATGGCAAAAATGACACCGAATAGTGGATGAACACGGCTCGCTAAGTCACGCAGTCCATTACTCCCGGATAGCCCGAACGCCAAAATCCCCATAAATGGCAGACCAATGGCTGTTACGAGGAATCCGATTAAGGCCGGCCAAAAGTGCGTCCCGGCAAGCTGTCCCATCTGGATAGGGAAAATTAAATTTCCAGCGCCAAAGAACATTCCGAACAGCATGGTCCCAATGATGGCGTAGGTTGAAAATGATATTTTTTGCTGCATTATATGTGCTCCTTCTTGTTGAATTTGATTCATTTTAACACCTTTTTTAGTAGTAAGCTATAAGAGTTGCTAATATAAATCTTTCTTAATATAGTATTTTGAAAAAATATTGACAGAATAATAATTCAAATTCTATAATACAGAACATACTTGAAATTTGGAACTACTTCTTTAAAATTTACATAATTGAGCAATGAAGGGAATATTAAGTAGTACTTATCTCACTGTTTTTAGAGAGCTGATGGAAGGTGCAAATCAGTACAAAGATAAGGATGAACTTCGATCCCTGAGCATCTTTTTCGAAATAAAGTAGACCTTTATGAGGGAAAGACGGTCATTAGACCGTTAACAAAGCGAGAGGCAGACTTCGTCTGCAACTAGGGTGGTACCGCGATTATTGTCGTCCCTACTGATTTGATCAGTAGGGACTTTTTGTATTTATTGGGCGATTCTCATTGCCCGAGAGAGTGCCCCGTTACCATCGCGGTATATGAGCGGCTCTCTCATCGTTATAATTAATAGGAGGATACTATTTTGGAATTACAAAAGAGATTATTGCCTCGGCATATCCGATTGATGGCAATCGGGGGAGCGATTGGCACAGGTATATTTAAAGGGACTTCGGAAACCGTATCGATTGCGGGGCCAGCTGTTATTTTTTCCTATCTTTTCGCAGGCATATTGCTGCTTGTTGTCATGAGTGCGATTGCCGAAATGGCGATTGCCTATCCCGGGCTGAATATGAAAGGATTTATTCGATTAGCATTTGGAGCTAGAGTGTCCTTTGTTATTGGGTGGCTGTACTGTTTCATGTGGCTCACCGTTTGTGTGATTGAGGTAATCGCAGCAGGAAGCTTTCTGCAGTATTGGTTTCCTTCGATGTCTTTATGGTCATTAAGCTTTATTAGCGCCATTTTTATTGTGGCGATCAACTTAATGAATGTTAAGAAGTATGGCGAGTTTGAATTTTGGTTCGCTGGTATTAAAATTACGATGATTGTTTTGTTTATCATCCTAGGTGCCGGTATTTTATTAGGACTAATCCCAAGCAATCAAACTCACTACTTCCAAAACTATACGCAGCACCAGGGATTTTTTCCACATGGCTGGTCAGGCGTGCTCTCTGCCCTATTAATAGTAATCTTTTCTTATGGTGGTTCAGAACTGATTGGCTTGACGTTAACAGAAACAAAGGATGCCGAAAAGGTATTACCTAAGGTGATTAAAGGAGTGATCTGGAGGATTGTGATCTTCTATACAGTTCCTATCTTAATCATTTGTGGGTTAATTCCATGGAACGAAGTCGGTCATCAGGATAGTCCGTTTGTCCAAGTGTTATCTGCGGTTGGATTTCCCGGTTCTGCCCATATTATGAACTTTGTTCTTATTACGGCTGTATTGTCTGCAGCGAACTCCGGTATCTATGGCTGTACTCGGATGTTATATTCCTTAGCTGCAGAAGGGGAAGCACCAAAACAGTTTTCCTTTTTGGCTAAGAACGGGGTGCCATTGTACAGTGTAATCTTGAGTGCTGTCGTTCTTGTCGGGGGGACGTTTGTGGCGTATTTTTCACCAGACCGTGTGTTTGGGTATTTGATGGCAATACCAGGGTTTACGGTCTCAGTGGTATGGATTTCCATCTGTTTGGCGCAGGTCAAGCTTCGTAAAACATATCGGGAACTGCCTCATTTTCGAGTTTGGGGATTTCCTTATGTGACAGTTTTTACGGCAGCAGCATTGATTATTAGCTGTGTGGCATTTGCCTTCAGTGAAGAGAATCGATTAAGTATTTTTGTCTGTTTAGGAATTTTAGTAATCCTAATTAGTGTCTCTTTTTTCATAGATAAGAAAAAGACAGATGCTGCAGTTAAATCATAGAGTACCATCCGAAAGTAATAAGTGACCTCCTTTATTATTAAAAACAAGATAAAGTCAACCTATACAAACTGAACTAATAGAAATGCTTAAAAATTTGTTCATCACGGGTTGATCTTTATTACTACAAATAAAACAAATCCTCTTCATACAAGGAAGAGGATTTGTTTGTTTCTATGAAAATTCTATTTCACTGCAATCAATTCTTTTTCTAATTCTTTTCCCGAATCTTCTAATTGCTTAATCATCGAAATAAACGGTTCAATAAACTGCGGATCAAATTGCTTTCCAGAGCATATGCGTAATTCAACAATGGCTTCTTGGAACGTTTTTGTTTTTTGATATGGCCGCTCGGTGGTCATCGCATCGAAGGAATCAATCAAACAAAGGATCCGTGCTAGTTTTGGAATCGACTTCCCAGCAAGTCCATAGGGATAGCCTTTACCGTCGTACCGCTCATGATGAAGTTCGACCAAAGGAATCAAGTCTTCTAACCTCTTGTTCGTTGAAATTATCTCTTTTCCAAAAGTCACGTGTTTTTTCATCATTTCCCATTCACTCGGGTCAAGCTTTCCCTTTTTAGTTAAAATCTCCCGTGGAATTTCAATTTTTCCAATGTCATGAACCAGTGCTCCAAGAATCAAGGTTTTACGTTCGTGCACACTTAGATTCAGCATTCGTGAAAAATCCACGGCATATTGGTAGACGCGCTTACTGTGCCGATAGGTATAAACATCCTTTGAGAGGAAAATTTTCAATTGATATTCCGCTTCTTCGAGCTCCTTTTCAAGGAACAAAGAATGATGGACTGTGTACTCTGAATTTGCATTGTAAATTTGTACTAGGTTTTTTCCCTGGTTTTTCCCTGCGTACATGGCTTGGTCTGCTTTGTTTAGAAGTTCTGAAATACTGTAGGTTTCTTTTTCGCATTCAGCGATTCCGCATGAAAAGGAAAAACAGCCGTAGGGGAGACGTTCAACCCCGCTGTAATAAGTGTCATTGGCTTTCTTTCTCAACTCGTTCATAAATGAATATGCCTTATTTTGGTCTGTATTGGGCATAGCGATCGCAAATTCCTCTCCGCCATACCGGGCCACTATATAATTGGCCTTGTCGGCTTCTGTTTGCAAGAGGGCCCCGAATTCTTGGAGAAGATGGTCTCCTTGGATATGCCCGTACAGGTCATTGTATTTTTTAAAATCATCGATATCGAGGATGGCTACGCTTAGTGACTCATCATCGTCCTGTGCATCCTTTACCAGCTTCGCTAGGATTTCTTTAAAATAACCATGGTTATTCAACCCGGTTAGATAATCTTTATTTGCTTTCTCGGTTACTTCTTTAAATAAATTAAAATGCTGTTTGAATGCTAGTGATAATAAGAATGCGATACAGGTAAATAATGATAGACCGAATAACTCATCGGGCCTCATTAAAATAACTAGTACTAAGGAAAGAACAAGGGTACTAAAATAGGTAGCAATGGTCTCTTTTACAATTTCCTTAAAATAGTTGATGATGCTTACGGTGGCCGCCATTATGAAATAAATACCAACTAATAATAGATTCAAACCAAAATAAGTACAAAAAGAAATTAAATAGGGAAAGATGTTATTTAGACGGATGGGACCAGTCGAACCACTTGTAAATACAAAAGAATAATAGGCACATATAATCATTAACGAGTAGACTGCGAAATTAAACAGGTGTTTCCACCAGGCAATCTTTCTTTGTGAAATAAAGAAAATGAATGAATAAATGAATAAAACAAGTAGAGTTGTATCTAGTCCATACATAAATAGACTTGCTAAATAGATTGACGAGTCCATCGAAAGAGAATTGCCCTTTGGAGGTATTAAAATAGTGTAATAATTAAGTAGCAGGATCGATCCTGCTAGAGCAAGGATCATAATCAAATCCAAATGGGAGGATTCCGGAAGTTTTATTAAAAAAGCAAAAGACAATAAGCCTAACGCTGAAATCAGAAAAAGATATGTATTTGCAGGTGTTTTTAAGATGCGCATGTTCATCACTCTCATATAAATAATGTAGGAGAAGTAAATAAATATTTACTTCCCCTTATGGTACTGCTTTTATACTAATTTATAGCCAGAAGTTAATGCAATAATAACACAACCAATAATGATTGCATTATAAAGAATACCAGTTAATTTAATGCCTTGTTTTTGACTTTTTTTCATCACTTTTCACCCCCTTTCAAGGAAAGGGAGGCAGTGACACCCTTTTTCGCCAGTCGATGACCTGTCATAAGATACTGAATAAAAAGGAAGATTCCGATATTCATCACGATATCGCCAATACTTATAATTTGTGTCCTAGGATAGGGTTTTGAGATAGGTATCACATCACCTAAAAACCCAAGATGTGTTGAGGACGTTAACATTGTATGTTTAGCATATAAACTTTTTTTTAGTACTTCGGTATAGCTTGGATCTAAAATTGATGCTGCTTCGACCGATACTGGCATCCTTCCCCCGTTAAGAATCATCACAATAAAATTAAGAAAAACCCCAATCAGAATGAGCGTAAACCCTCGATTTTTTCGGTTTATGAATAAAAATAGGAGGCCTAAAACATAGACTATTATGTAGATAGATCCGCTCCATTGCCCTAGAATTTTATAGCTGTTCTGAAGTTTAAAAACAGCTAATTCCACGACTAATAGCAGAGGAAAAATCCACCCCCACTTTAACTTTAATTGTGCAAGTGCTCTTAAGTTCCCTTTGCGTAGAAAACCTACAATAAACGAAATAATGATGCCATCAAATACCATCGATTTAACCTGCCTATGCTAGAATATAATACTAGTAATAAAAGCGCAAAAATTCCATGAAGGAAAAATATTCTTACAATAACATATCTATCTAATCAAAAAGTTTTGTCGAATGCAATACATTAATTGGAAAAAATATGTCTAAATTGTAGATTTCGTTAAATGTAGGCGTTGAATTTTATTGGAATTTGTCGAAATATAGAAGAATAACCCGAGGTTGAGTTCACGGAGGATTATGAAGGTTAGAGTAGGCCGGAAAAGTTTATTATAAGTTTAGTATCGGGCAGGAATTTTCGACGTCTGTTCGGAATATCTGAATATTTAGTCTATTAACAAGTGGTTATTTGATAGTATGATTGGCCACCTGACGATATTGCCCAATTGAGTTTATCTAATGTACAAATAATGTAGTAGACCGCTGGGTTTTGTCAAATAGAGCCCGTCTAATGGACAAAAAATAAAGTAGACCCCCGTTTTTGTCAAATAGAGCTCGTCTAATGGACAAAAAATGAAGTAGCCCCCCTGTTTTGTCAAATAGAGCTCGTCAAATAGACAAAAAATGAAGTGAGTCCATCTAATGGACTCTATTTGACTCAAAACCTACGTCCTGACCGATTATTGAAAAAGCTAAAATAATAATTTAATAAGTTCCTCAAGTTGCGGATAAGAATTTATCTCATAAGTGGGCTGAATTGATCCCATCGCCTTTGGCTTGTTCGTGGGATTAATCCAAATAGAATTCCAACCAGCCTGATTGGCCCCGATGATGTCATTCGCAAAAGAATCTCCCACCATATACGAATCGGCAGGATGGGTATTCGTTTTTTGATTAACATACTCAAAGAATTCCTTGCGCGGTTTGGCATAACCGACTTCACTTGAAATAAAGATATTGGAATCGGGAATCACGTCATCCAGATCCAATGAAGCGAGCTTTAACCGCTGGTGGTGGGCGGGTCCATTGGTGGTAACATAAATCGGAATGTCCTTCGCGGCTAAATAATGAAGGATATTCTTCATTTCCGGAATAAGCGAAACTTTGTACTGGTGATCTTTGTATTCTTTTTGAAAGGCATCGGCCTCATCTGTCGAGATCGAATAACCCAAATCTTTAAAAGCATGGATCATCCGATATTGATGCATCTTCTCTAAAGACATTTCTCCTGATTCTGTAAGGGCAAACACTTTATCGCTGTATTCTCTGCTTTTTTTAAAGAGTTCTAGAATCGTAATATCGGTAATGGTTGAAAAAACCCGATGATAAGCCGCTTCAAAAGGCTGCAGCTGATCATATAAGGTATCATCTAGGTCGAAGAAAATGGCTTTCATGTTGTCCACTCCTATTAAATGGATAGATTCTATTCATAATAATATCAGAAGTTCGGACGTGAAGTTAAACAATCCTGAATTCTACCTCTGCATCATTCAGCTCATACTCGTCCTGCATTTTTTTATGGAAAAGGTTGCAAAATTTATTGTAGGAGATTCCATAAAAATAGGCGAACGGATTTTGGATGTTACGGCTGAACTTCAGCTTGTTGATTAGCTGCTTAAAGGACTGAATAGCGACATCCTGAATAAGTGCAGGATTATTCTCCCAAAGGTTTTGGTAGGCAGTGATTTTTGCCATTTTCCAATATTCCTCGATTGTCTTTGCATCATTAAAGAAGCACTTAACGAGTTGGACAAACGGCTGCGGAACACGATCGTTTGCATATGTATGGTCTAATTTTGGCTCTTCTATACGTTCTTTTATCTTTTGATCTTTTTCAGTTTTTAAAAGATTACTAGCTTCTTTAGGGTGGTTCATCGTTTCTTCTTTAGGTGGCTCATTTGAAGGAAAACGATTAAATTGATAGAGATTGCTGGTTTGTGAACCGTTTTTTCTTTCCGTTTCAAAGACAGTGAGGATGCCTAATTCTTTGGCCTTCAAGATCATCCGCTTAAAAGTTGAGCGCGAGATGCCGTTGTCATGGTATTCCTCGTGGATGGATTTTAAGATAGTGCCGATTTTGGCATTGCAAACACCAGGAATTTTGGCAGCATATCGGACCAATCTTTTGAGCCCTATTAATTCAGCTTTTGAAAAAGTTTGCTTATGTTCTAACAGCCACATTTCGATATGGTGATTAAATTCCTGAAGGGTACGAAATTGAGAATACTGTTCGAATTTCTCGATATTACCTGATTTTAAGTGGAGCATTTACTTACACCCTTTCAACCGCAGAGAATGATGCCATCCTTATCGACTCCGACATTTCTGGCATCTCTACGATATCGGGTTTTGCGGGGGAATTCGAATTCCACTTTTTCGAATTTGGAGGTGTTTTTGGGGTGTAAAACCACTTTTTGAGCCTCAAATGAGAAATTTGGAGCTGATTTTTGCGTTTTCAGCAGAATTTGATATCAAATTTGTTTTTTTTAAAACAATTTAAATCTAGCAATCAGGATTGTCCAAATAATCAATGTTACGACTGGCAGCGTGACGAGTGTGACTATGAAGGACCGTTCAAAGATGTTATATCCCTTTTTTTCAGCAAACCATTCGCATAATAGGACGAGGATATAAAGCGAAATTAGCTCGACTGAGAGTGATATGAGTTTATATAGTACAAATTGAAAGAAACCATGATTGTCCATTATGTTACCCCTCTCCTTAGTTATAATTATTCAGCAGCGAGGGGATGTATTAATAAATGGAAATGAAAAAGGCTCCACTATAGGAGCCTTTCTTTATATAAGGAGCGAATCTCTTTTTTCAAGATAAAGGTCGTACATATCTAAACTCTCTAAAAGTCCGTGTTTATAAACCAATAATGCTTTCCTTACCACGTTGTTATAATCAGGATTGGTAAGCTCTTGGTTGCAATCTTCTAATTCCTTTGTTTTCACGATTGTTAACTCTCTAAAAATACTTTCTAAATCTCTCCCCATTAGCACAACCTCCAAAGCGATTTCTTTTTCTAATAACAGCATGGACCATTTCTTCCCGTTTTATTCAGTTTCAAAAGAAAGCGATTTAACGTGGAGAATTGATCCAATACAGGAATATCAAACCAGGAGCATTATCCTAAAATACCTAACGCGAGCACAGTTTGTGGGGAATTTACACTAATACAATAGTAATAAAATTAGTTTAAATTAGGAACTGCCATTATTTTCAGTGTTGTGTATGTCGAAAGAAAAATCTAGAATTATATTGTAGTATCATGATATGATATTGATTAAACCTAATTTATACTTTTGTAAATATAGTAATGAGTTTAAAGGAAAAGGAGAGAGGTTATGAAAAGAATAAGTCTAGCATGGCAAATTTTCATTGGTCTAGCCCTGGGTATTATTGTAGGTGCGATATTTTACGGGAATCCCCATGTAGCTGATTTCCTGCAGCCAATTGGGAATATCTTTATTCGCCTTATTAAAATGATCGTTGTTCCAATTGTTATCTCAAGTATTATCGTTGGGGTTGCTGGTACTGGCGATATGAAATCGCTTGGTAAACTTGGCGGCAAAACGCTTCTATATTTTGAAATTATTACCACTATTGCAATTATCGTAGGGTTATTATTTGCTAATGTGTTCCATCCTGGAACTGGGGTCGACCGTTCCCACTTAACGAAAACAGATATCAATACGTATGTGGAAACAGCCAAAACAACGGAAACTCATTCCCTTGTCGATACCTTTGTTAATATCGTTCCTACGAACATTATTCAGTCATTAGCAAATGGTGATATGTTAGCCATTATTTTCTTCTCGGTTATGTTTGGTCTTGGTCTAGCGGCGATTGGCGAAAAAGGTACGCCAATTATCAACTTCTTTAGAGGTACGGCCGATGCCATGTTCTATGTAACCAACCAAGTTATGAAATTCGCTCCACTTGGTGTTTTTGCCCTAATCGGCGTGACGGTTTCAAAATTCGGTTTAACGTCACTTATTCCATTAGGAAAATTAGTTATCGTCGTTTACGCAGCCATGATCTTCTTTATTTTAGTTGTTTTAGGTATTACGGCTAAAATTGCGGGAGTCAATATCTTCAAGTTCATTGCCTATCTAAAAGACGAATTATTGTTAGGTTATTCCACAGCAAGCTCTGAAACGGTTCTTCCGAAAATCATGGAAAAAATGGAGAAGATCGGTTGTCCAAAAGCGATTACTTCTTTCGTTATTCCAACTGGTTATTCGTTTAACCTTGACGGATCTACGCTTTATCAAGCGATTGCGGCCTTGTTCATTGCACAAATGTATGGAATTCATATGAGCATTGGACATCAAATTACGTTAGTGCTTGTCTTGATGGTAACGTCTAAAGGTATCGCCGGTGTTCCAGGTGTATCGTTCGTTGTCCTTCTTGCGACATTAGGAAGTGTTGGGATTCCTGTTGAAGGCCTTGCGTTTATCGCTGGTATTGACCGTATCCTGGATATGGCACGTACTTGTGTTAATATCGTTGGTAATTCCCTGGCTGCCGTTGTGGTGTCAAAATGGGAAGGTCATAAGCTTAAAGATGAAAGTAAATTAGCAGCTTAATATAGGAAAGAGACAGAGATGCAGATTGCGCTCTGTCTCTTTTTTTGTATGAGTACGGGTTTTAACTTCACAAAAAGAGCAGAACACATTACGTGTCTGCTTTTTAAAAATCATAATACCTTCGTAATAAAAAGGAAATCCACTTACAATGCGGATGATTTCGGATATTTTCCAGTAACCCTCGGATAATGACAGGACCATAGGTTGGCTCAGCCAGCTGCTGCTTGAGTAAAAGCATTGACTCCATTTCCACTGATTCATCCATTTCCTCAATCTTTTGCTCCAATAATTCCATAATCCGTTCCTTACTGATCTCTTCCTTCAGCGGAGTTTTAACCATCTCCATCAATTCTTCCGAAATAAACGGAACCGTTGTATGCTCCGCTAACAGGTTTGTCTTTTCCACTAATGACTGCGCCAGAAGCTCCAAATCCAGCGGGACATGATAAAAGAAAAATAACTGGGAATAAGTATTCATAAATCCTTTGATGCAATACATTAAATCATATTTCGTCTCACTGACCTGCTCCCCATATAATTGGTCGAGCATAACTAAGATCGTGTTCTCGAGGATGCGGTCGTAATGATGTAATTTTACCAAAAGGTCTTGATTAAAGGTGTGGGACTGCTCCTTCATCAGTAATCGCGCGAAATCTGAATGCTGATATGAAGTATGGAACGTTGTGTAATAAAAGGTATATAGCAGCTCGTCCTTGTTCGTGTTTCTGACTGCATAGTCAATATTCGAAATGAGTTGATTCATAAAATGTTCAATTAAGGCCAAAATTAATTCATCCTTCGATTTGAAGGATAAATAAAAGGCCCCTTTCGATATGCCGCAATGTTCGGTTATCTGTTGAACGGAAGTCGCTTCAAACCCTTGCTTTGCAAAAAGCTCAAGTGCTTTTTCCATAATGAATAGTTTTTTCATTGCATCTGCTCCTAACGTCATTTATTGACAAATGACTGGTTGGTCATTAGTATAAATACTTGAGCTTAGTAAGTCAATCAAGGGTAGGTGTAACCGTGAAAGGTATAGCAAATTTTGTCCTTAGAAATAAACTGGCCGTCTGGCTGCTGACGATTATCATTACAGTATCTGGAATCTATTCAGGTACGCGAATGAATATGGAAACTATCCCGAATATATCGATTCCATACTTGATGGTCACAGGTGTTTATCCTGGAGCTACGCCTAAAAAGGTAATGGAAGATATTTCGATGCCGATCGAGAAAGCAGCAGAAGGTCTTGATCATGTAAAATCAGTACACTCAAATTCATATTCAAACATGTCAAGTATTCAGGTCGAATATGAATACGGAATCGACATGGACGAGGCAAAACGTGCCTTAAAATCAGCGTTAGATGACGTAAAGTTACCAGAGGGAGCGCAAGAACCAAAGGTTACGGCCATCAGTATGAATATGATGCCGGTTGTAGCTCTCAGTGTAAGCAGTTCAAAAGAAAATATCGTGGATTTAACTTCAACTGTAGAAGATATCCTGGTTCCGAAGATTGAAAAAATTGATGGTGTAGCGTCGGCCACTATTACAGGTCAGCATATCGATGAAGTGGACCTGACTTATAACCGAGCCAAATTGAAAGAATTTGGCCTAACGGAAGATAGAGTAAAACAAATGATTCAAGCCAGCAATATGGCGGTTTCTTTAGGCCTTTATCAGTTTAAAGAAGGTGAGCAGGCTGTTGCTATTGACGGCAAATATATGACGGCGGATGAATTGAAAAATACGATCATTCCTGTCACACCAACTAAAACGCATCCATCACCATTTGTGAAATTAAGTGACATTGCAAAAATTGAAACAGTGGGAAAAGTGCAGTCGGTTTCCCGGACAAATGGGAAAGAAGCAATTGCGATTCAAATTGTGAAAGAGCAGCGTGCCAACACAGTTGATGTCGTTAATAGTGTTAAGGATCTAGTAAAAGAGCAAAAAACAAAAATCGATGGTCTTCATATTGATGTGACCCTTGACCAAGGTAAACCAATTCAAGAATCCATCTCAACCATGGTGGAAAAAGCTGTCTTTGGCGGTTTCATTGCTGTTTTAATTATCCTGCTGTTTTTACGCAGCTTGAAATCAACAATTACAGCGATCATCTCGATTCCAGTGTCCATTTTCATGGCTTTACTGATTCTCCACTGGCTCGATATTACGCTTAATGTTATGACACTTGGAGCGATTACTGTTGCGATTGGACGGGTCATCGATGACTCAATCGTTGTCGTGGAAAATATTTATCGCCGCTTACACTTAAAAGACGAGAAATTAACTGGACGTGCGCTTGTGCGTGAGGCGACGATTGAGATGTTTAAACCAATTCTATCGTCTACTCTAGTAACCGTTGCAGTCTTTGCACCATTAATTTTTGTCGGCGGAATGGTCGGGGAGCTGTTTGCTCCGTTTGCCTTAACGATGACGTTTGCGCTTGGTGCTTCGTTACTCGTCGCGATTACGGTTGTACCAGCCTTGTCCCACACCCTATTTAAGAAAAAGTTATACAGTGAAAAGACAGGTAAACGTCATAAGGAGGTTGGCGAGCTAGCGAAATGGTATAAGTGGGGGTTGGAAAAGGCCCTTAATCATAAGGTGATTACGTCGATCATTGCGGTGTTGTTATTGGCGGGCAGTTTGGCACTGACACCATTAATCGGCTTTAGTTTTATGGGCAGTGAACAAGATAAGGTCATGTATTTAACTTACACGCCTAAAGCAGGTGAGTTAAAGGATGAGACGTTAGATAACGTCCAATACGTCGAAGAAAAGATGATGAAACGTGATGATATTGATATCGTTCAGGTATCAGTAACGGATAAAGCGGACACATCTACTGCCATGTTTGGCGGCAGCGGCGGCGGGGGATTAATGTATCTAATTTTTGACCCAGATACAAAGGATTTTCCTAAGGTAAAAGAAAAAATCGAAAAATATGTAAAAAACCTTGGCCAATCAGGCACATGGAAGAGCCAAAACTTTGGTGCAACGTCTGTTGGTTCCAATGAAGTCAGCTACACTTTCTATAGTGAAAATTTAGATAAACTCTACCAATTTGTTGATAAGGTTGAAAAGGTCATGAAGAAGGATAAGGGACTTAAAGATGTTACGTCTAGTGCGGAAGATCCTTATGTCGAATACACCTTTAAAGTAGCCCAGAATGATTTGATTAAATATGGATTAACCACTGGTCAGCTCGTGATGATGTTGAATCCGACGAAGACACAGGATGTGTTAACGACGATCGAGAAAAACGGTGAATCCCTGGATGTGATCGTTCAGCAAGAACAGTCGAAACAGCCGGCATCGATTGATGAAATGTTAAAAACTCCTGTACCAACAGCGATGGGTATGACTGTGCCGCTTTCACAGCTTGTAAAAGTGGAAAAAGGAACTACGTTAAATACACTGGCACGCAGTAAAGGTGAATACTATGCGAGTGTGTCTGGAACCATTCTCGGTAAGGATGTTAAAAAGGCAACCGATAGTCTCAAAAAAGAAGTAGATAAACTTGATTTGCCAAAAGGTGTTACGGTCGGCACTGCCGGAGTCCAAGCAGATATGACCGATACCTTCACACAGCTTGGTGCTGCGATGTTAGCGGCGATTGCGATCGTCTACTTCATCCTTGTAGTAACCTTCCGTGAAGGGGTCGCGCCGTTTGCGATTCTGTTCTCGTTACCGTTCGCGGTCATCGGTTCGTTTGTCGGTCTATTGATAGCCGGTGAGACGATTTCTGTTTCGGTTATGATGGGTCTCTTGATGTTGATTGGTATCGTCGTCACGAATGCGATTGTACTCGTCGACCGGATTATTCATATGGAACGAGATGGACTAAGAATGCGTGCTGCGGTTCTTGAAGCCGGAGCCACACGTTTACGTCCGATTCTGATGACAGCCATTGCTACGGTTGGTGCGCTGATTCCATTGGCACTCGGCTCAGGCGGCGGCGGTTTGATCTCGAAAGGTCTTGGTATTACCGTAATTGGTGGTTTAATTAGTTCGACGTTGTTAACGTTGTTCGTAGTTCCGATTGTCTATGAGGTCTTATCGAAGTTATTTAAGAAGAATCGAAGCGAAGAGCAAGAAAATTAATGAAATGCCCTGCGAGATGTTCAGTCTTGCAGGGTTTTTTAAGCTTAGAGAAGGTTTATCGGCGGTATTTGGGAACATATCGGCGGTTTTCGCAAATATATCGGCGGTTTTTTGGATTTTATCGGCAGTTTTCATCCATTTATCAGCACTTTTTAAAAATAGGTATTAAGGTTTGTAAAGAGTGAGTTAAATTTCATTTCTTACATACATTAAATTAAAAGGTTTCCATTTTTTGAAAAGAGGGTGTTGTAAATTACCACCATCCATGAGATTTCCGAGGTTCTGACTGGTATGGATCATCCGCTTGCCCCCATCTGGAGCCAAAATGATATCATCAAAAAGAATATAGCACTCAGCTTTGATTATTGGTTAGAAGATACCGGAATACCGATCACTTTAACAGAATTTGTAGAGCAGTACTTGGCGCATGCCGAGTATCTGGGCGGGATGTTTTCACCGGGGATCGAACTAGAAAATGGTTGATGTTGCAGGGAGAAGTGTTTATCACTTCTCTTTTTTTAGTGAACTAAAAACATTTTCTTAATAAAAAGTCCTACCTTTTTACGTATTTGCTCTAGTAAACTACCACTTTTGTCGGATGGTTATTTGTCGAAAATTGCATTATTATGTCTATTGAAGTAAATAAAGGAAGGTAGGAAGTATAAAAAGTGAAGAAAAATTTAGTAACAGCAGCTGCAACCGCTGGACTTGTTCTCACAGCGTTTGGAGCTTCAGCGAGTGCACAAGAACCAGCATATACGGTCCGTCCAGGAGACAGCCTTTGGAAAATTGCTCATACAAATCATTTGTCTATTAATCAATTAAAAGAGTGGAATGCTCTTTCTAGTGATACAATCTATGTGAATCAAAAACTTTCCCTTACCTACACGGTAAAAAAAGGTGATACCCTTTGGGAGATTGCTAGAGATAATAATACAACGGTAAGTGAACTAAAACGCTTGAATGGTATGACTTCAAGTTTGATTCGTATGGGACAGCAATTGAAATTAGCCGAAACGAGTCAAAGTGATTCTTCTTATACTGTTCAAAAAGGTGACTCTCTTTTTGGAATCGGAGCTCGCTTTCATGTAACGGTTCCTCAGCTTAAATCTAACAATCATTTAAACTCTGACACGATTTATCCTGGGCAGACGTTAAATGTTAGTGGTGGTGGCGAGATTAATAACACAACCACTGGGGCTGTGCCACAAAAATCTGTGGAAACTGCTAAGACGACGACACCTACAGTGGAAGCACTACAGCAACCGGCAGCGCCA